>JABFRT010000007.1 GCA_013141015.1 Hyphomicrobium sp.
ACCATCGTAGGCTCTGGAAAGCTGTTCCCCGCACACGCGGGGCTGAACCGCAACCCGGCGGGGACGATTGCCGGATCTCGTCTGTTCCCCCGCACACGCGGGGCTGAACCGAATGCCGGTGGCGGTGTCGTTGAGCTTTTGATCTGTTCCCCGCACACGCGGGGCTGAACCGCGCTGGCGGGAAATCGAAGGCCAGTTGAACATCTGTTCCCCGCACACGCGGGGCTGAACCGGTCTTGAGGCTCCATTGGCGGCGCGTTGATCGCTGTTCCCCGCACACGCGGGGCTGAACCGGTTGCGCATGTCGCAGGCTTGCCGCCGCTCGGCTGTTCCCCGCACACGCGGGGCTGAACCGGGCCGCTGGATTGATAAATACGGTCGGTCAATCTGTTCCCCGCACACGCGGGGCTGAACCGATTTTGACGGCGACGGCATTGTCGCCAAGCTGCTGTTCCCCGCACACGCGGGGCTGAACCGGTCCCGCCGTTGGCCTCGACGACGATGACTTCCTGTTCCCCGCACACGCGGGCTGAACCGCCGCCAGAGCCGTTGACCGCGTCGCCGATTTCATGCGCTGTTCCCCGCTGGCGGGGCTGAACCGTTCGCATGCACCGGTCGCCGCCTTGTTCGTCTGTTCCCCGCACACGCGGGGGCTGAACCGCGCGAACAAATGCGGGCAGTCTCGGCGCAACTCTGTTCCCCGCACACGCGGGGCTGAACCGAATTTACCGAACCACCGCTTCGTCAAGAGTGCCTCTCTTTCCACTGGACTTCGACGGCACAGGAAGCATTGGTGTGGTCATGGACGGCGGCAGTATCGTCGCCGCCTGATGAAGGGCTCGCCTCGCAGAACGCGGGGCTTTCTAGCAGGAACGGTAAAGAAGAAGCTCGGCCTCGCGCTGACCTCATCTAAGGCAGATGGCGACATCCGCCGTTATAGGATTGCGACGCGCCGGGGCCGCTGACATGGCCAAAACAGTCCTCGATATCGCGGCGGAAATGCTGCGTCTTGAACACCTCACGATCGACGAACTGCGTGATGAATGGCGGCGTCTTCATCAGACGCCGCCACCCAAACGTCTCAGTCACGACATTCTGCTTCGTGGGATTTCGTATCGCTATCAGGAGCGCGCCTTCGGAGGCCTTTCAAAGTCAACACTTCGAAAGCTCAACGCATCGGAGACATTCGAATCCCAGTCGAACGCACCGCGGCGTGCTTCCATGTCGCTAAAACCGGGCACACGCCTTGTTCGCGAATGGCACGGAAAGACACACACGGTCGTAATTTTAAAAAGCGGAGTCGAATGGCAGGGCCGGAAGTACCGGTCCCTTTCGATCGTTGCGCGTGAGATTTCCGGTGCGCACTGGTCGGGACCTCGGTTCTTCGGCCTGATAGCGAGGCGCTCCAATGACTAAGCCGAATCTGGTCGAGTTGGCGCGGAAGGCCTTCGCTCAAGTCACGGGCGAACTGGAAGATGCAACCCTCATCGCCGATCCACAATGGCGCGCCAACTGAGCTCAATCCCGGCCTCGTCCGTCTGATTCAAGAAGCCTTCCGCGCGCGCGAGATGCTTCTCGCGGACACCGATGAAAGCGTGAACGCCATCGAGGCCCGTTTGCGGACGAGCAAGGGGCGCATGACCTCACTCATGCGTCTGTCCTATCTCTCGCCTGCAATCATTCAGGACATTTTAGAAGGCAGACAACCGTTGAGCCTCGGGGCCAAACGACTGATTGGTCTTTCCAAAGACCTGCCCCAAAACTGGTTGGACCAGCGCACCTTCCTCGGCATCGACCGCCAGTAATTCTCCGGAACGAAGCGCGACCGCCCACCCGAAAAGTCGCCAGTAGAGATATCCCGGCCTCGACGGCGGTAAACGGCCGGCAACTTGGTCTCTGGAGAACAGAGCCAAAAGATCAACCCACGAAAGGCGCGGAAATACGGGCTGTTCCGCGCATCCCGCCGGCTCGACGAAGGAGAGTCGGATGCGCAAGGAAGAGTGGCTGGGATGCTAGGGTTCGAACCTAGGAATGGCGGAATCAAAATCCGCTGCCTTACCACTTGGCTACATCCCAACACGTGCGCTCCGCTCTTAACCAACGGGCGGACGATTGTCGACCAGACTTCGGACCGGCAAACAAACAGGCCATTCTCGTCCAGCGCGGCGCACCATAGTCATAGGAAGCCGGTTGGGGCAACGGAAAGACGCGTCCCTCTCCCCTGGCAAAAGTGTCGCCCTCTCAGTTCTCAGCCCGGCAAAGCCCGAATTTGGGGGTTGCATAAGAAACGGAGACCTGAGTTTGAGCCAGTACAAGCCCTGATGCGAGCCCTGATGTTAAGCCTTGATACGAGCGCTTGCAGGCCACCGAACATGTCGCTATAACGCGCCTCTTCCGGCCTTTGTGCTCACACACACTTGCCAGATGGATAGCCTTAAACACAGGCTGATTGACGGTCGGGCGGAGCGTAGCGCAGCCTGGTAGCGCACTTGCTTCGGGAGCAAGGGGTCGGAGGTTCGAATCCTCTCGCTCCGACCAGTCATTCCAATATTACTGAATATGCGGCAAGCTCATTGTTGAGCGGGCTGGCCCTGAGGGGCGGCAGCCTTGAACAGCGGCATTTGTGCGTCTCCGCCCCAACCGGTACGGCACGAGCCGGCAGAGCATCCCCCAGCGATGGACCACCTCAAGTTCAAGACCGGCATGACCTTCGACTACGGCGAGCCCGCGCCGATGGGCCCTGGCATTGTCAGAGTTGTTGCGCCGAACGCCGGTCCGTTCACGTTCAAGGGCACTAACACGTATCTGGCCGGATCTACATCGCTCGCCGTCATTGATCCAGGGCCCGATGACGACGGCCATCTTGCAGCCATCCTGAAAGCCGCCGGATCGCGCCCGATCACCCACATCCTTTCAACCCATGCCCACCGCGATCACGTCGATGGTGTTGCGCGCCTGAAAGCCGAAACCGGCGCCACCGTTTGCGGCTATGCCCGCGACGCCAGCGCCTCGCGCATCGCACTCGAGAATTCGCCGTCAGGCAGTTATTTCGTCGACTACGATTTCGCCCCTGACCGCGTTGTGATGGGCGGCGAAACCATTGAAGGCGGTGATTGGGCGCTGACGGCCATCCACACGCCGGGCCACGCGCCCGATCACTTGTGTTATGCGCTTGAAGGCCGCAATGTCGTGTTCTCCGGCGATCACGTTATGGCCTGGAACACGTCGGTGGTCGCACCGCCCGAAGGCCGGATGGCGGACTACATCGCTTCACTCGAAATCCTTCTCGACCGTAACGATAGCGTATTTCTGCCGGGGCACGGCGGCCGCCTTGAAGACCCGCAACGGACCGTCAAAGCCTATCTATTGCACCGGCGCTGGCGCGAGCAAGCCGTGCTCAAAGCGCTGAAAGACGGGGCCACGTCGATCCGCAAAATCGTGCCTGAAGTTTATCAAGGGATCGCCACGCCGCTTATTCCTGCGGCGATGCTTTCCGTGCAGGCTCACGTCGAGCACCTGATCGAGAGGGGTCTCGCTTCGGCCGCCGCTCCGTTGACGCTGGAGAGCCCTCTCGAAGCGCTTTAGCCTCGGCCTTCGCTTCTTTTTTGCGTAGCGCGCGCGCGGCGGCATCGGCGTTTGGAACCGACGCTTCAAGACGGCCAACGATTTCTTTGAGGATTGCGCGCACCCGCTCGGCATTGCGGCCAAAATCGCTTCGGCCATAGCGTGACGATGAGCGCACATCGACACGCGACTTTGTTTCATCACCAGAAATGCGGATCGCCACGTCATCGGTAAAACCGAACACCAGCGTCCGGTCGGCAATTTCCACAATACCAGGAGCACCGGGCTCTTCATCCGGCGGCGCTTCATAGGCCGAGCGCATTTTCAGTTTGCCAATCGCTTGGAGCACCAGTTCGAAGGTCTCTTCGGAGGAGCGGGGAATCTCAAGGGTTTTGATATCGGGATAGCTCGCCTGTTGCAGGCTCGCAAAGCGGGTCGCAGGATAGACCACGGGATTGCTGCCAGGGCCGCGGGCTTTTTCAGCGCCAGCAAGAAGCGGCGGATTTTTGACGTCGGTCGTCACATCATTGAGCATCGGCCACTTGCGGCTCAGCACCAGCAGTCCCAGCGGAATGGCCAAGAGAACTGAGGCAACCGTGGTCGCGACCACGATGCGGGCCGCGCCCTGCCGCCCCGTCACCCAGATATCGAGACCGGCAACAAGCGCCATCACCAGCACGAGAGCTGCGCCCGCAAAACACGCCGCAGCGATGTTCAAAGCGACCTGTGTCGGCAAGCCAAACAAGCGATGCAGCAGGAACGTAATCGGCAGCACGAACGCAAAAAACAACGCAAGCCGGCTGGCCCAGCGCGCCAGGAACGACGGCGGTTGGCCGGGCGCATAGATCGTGCGCGTCATCAGACCCGGCTTCAGGTTTGCCTTCATGACGAGTGTCTGCGCGGATGGGTGTTGCACGTCGAGGCGCTCACGAAACTAATCCTGTGTGGCGGGTTCCCCCGAGCATAGTGAGGATTCCGGCAAAAACGAGAGGGCAAGCGGTGGCGGTTAGGGGAAAAGCCGGGTCTTTGTCCATAAAGCCCCCGCGTCCTCGCGCCGGAAGACGACGCGGTCATGCAAACGGAACGCACCGTCCTTCCAAAATTCAATCTCTACCGGCGTGATCCGGAACCCAGACCAGTGGGGCGGGCGCGGTATATCACCAATCGCGTATTTCGCTGTGTACTTGGCAACCGCGGCTTCAAGCGCGAAGCGGCCCTCGAGCGGCCGGGATTGGGCAGATGCCCACGCTCCAATGCGGCTGAGGCGCGGGCGCGACGCAAAATACGCGTCGGCCTCGGCGTCCGGGACAACCGTGACAGTGCCACGGACGCGGATTTGGCGGCGCAAACTTTTCCAGTGGAACAGAGCCGCGGCCTTAGGATGGGCCAGCAGTTCGCGGCCCTTAGTGCCTTCGAAATTGGTGTAAAATACGAAGCCACGGTTTTCCGCGCTCGTATCATCAAGCCCCTTCAACAGAACCATGCGCACATTCGGCAGGCCATCCGCATCAACGGTCGCCAGCGCCATCGCGTTGGGGTCGTTCGGCTCGGATTTTTCAGCCTCCGCCAGCCACGAGCTGAACAGCTCGAACGGCTCGCCGGCGTTCGTGAAGTCTGCGTTTGATGGGTCAGGTGCCGTGTCGGTCATGCGCGCTCGCTCTGCAAATGCCAGGTCCGCGATTTAACGGATCCTAGTGTGATGATCTTTTCTCTTACGCATGATCCAGACGTTTAGCCGTCCTTAACCATGTCCCGTCACACTTGGCTCATCCGCCTGTTGCGGAGTTGTAGCGTTCAGTTGAGTAGAGTGTAGCGTCATGCGTCCAGAACAATCTATATTTCCGCTTGCCGCGGGAGGGGTCACTGCATTCACGCTGGCCGCTGCCGTATTTGTTTCCACCGAATTTGCCGCTGCCGCTGAAGCGACCCCTTCGGGGCCCTCGGCAAGTTGCAGCTGCCCCAATAGCGGCTCACAAAAATCCAGCAAACCGAAACTCGCCGAGCTGACCCTTCCGCTCGATGAAAGCGACGAGATCGCGGCGCTCGAAAGCGTGCAGTTTGCCCTGACCGAAGTTGCCGACGGCTCCAGCTATGTCTGGCACCGCAGTCATGGCCGCCTGTCGGGCGTCATCAAACCGATGAATTCGTTCAAGGACGCCAGCGGTAGCGTTTGCCGCCACGTTCTGGTTGTTTTCAACAGCTCCGACGCAACCAAAAAGACCGAGGCCATCGCCTGCCGGTTGCCGACCGGCGTCTGGCAATTGGACGGCTAAACCGGCAAAGCGCCGCCTTCGCGCACCGTTCGGCTGCCGGCCAGCGGCCCACCCTGCCAATTCGCCCCACCATTTCCAGCCCCCGGCCATCTGGACCGGGGGTTCCTTTTGTGTAGGATGCCCGCCAAACACGGATAGAGAAGGAATTTCGGGCTCATGGCTGAACCAGGAGCGGGCGTGGGCGTGCCAACGGGCACCCTTATGGCCGGAAAACGCGGCCTGATCATGGGCGTCGCCAACAACCGGTCGATTGCCTGGGGCATTGCCAAGGCATGCGCGGCCCAAGGCGCTGAAATTGCGCTGACCTATCAGGGCGATGCGCTGAAAAAGCGGGTTGAGCCGCTGGCCGCCGAACTCGGCTCTGGCCTGGTGCTGCCGTGCGATGTCACCGATACGGCCTCGATGGACGCGGTTTTCGCGACGCTCGCTGAAAAGTGGGGCAAATTGGACTTTATGGTTCACGCCATCGCCTTCGCCGACAAGGCCGAACTCGACGGCCGCTATGTCGACACGTCGGAAAAGAACTTCACCCAGAGCCTGCTGATCTCCTGCTACTCGTTCACAGCCCTCGCCCAGCGCGCTGAAAAGCTGATGACGGACGGCGGAGCGCTTGTTACGCTGACGTACTACGGCGCCGAAAAGGTCATGCCGCACTACAACGTCATGGGCGTCGCAAAGGCAGCGCTTGAAGCCAGCGTGCGCTATCTCGCGGCCGACCTCGGCAAGAACAACATCCGCGTCAACGCCATCTCGGCCGGCCCGATCAAGACGCTGGCCGCGTCCGGTATTTCAGACTTCCGCTACATTCTGCGCTGGAACGAATACAATTCGCCGTTGCGGCGCACGGTCACCATCGAAGACGTCGGCGGCGCCGGCCTTTATCTGCTGTCCGACCTGTCGCGCGGCGTGACCGGCGAAATCCACCACGTCGATAGCGGCTATCATGTCCAAGGCATGAAAAACGAAGACGCGCCCGACATCTCCGTCGCCAAGAGCGACGGAGCTTGAGCGGACAAACCCAAGACACCGCCGTGCTGAAACCCGGCATCACGCTTTATCTGATCCGCCACGGTGAGACCGACTGGAATCGCGCCCAGCGCTATCAAGGCCAGCGCGATATTCCGTTGAACGACACGGGGCGTGCGCAAGCCCGCCGCAACGGCGCGGTGCTCAAAGGCATGCTGCCGGAGATCGCCGCGCTCGATTTCGTCTCAAGCCCGCTGTCGCGCGCGGTCGAGACCATGGAACTCCTGCGCGCCGAAATGGGGCTCGACCCCAAAGCCTACAGGCACGAGACGCTGATCCGCGAACTGCATTATGGTCATTGGGAAGGCCACCTGCAAAGCGAACTCGCCGGCACCGATCCCGAAGGCGTCGCAGCCAAGGCCCTCGACCCCTTCGGCTGGCGTCCTCGCAACGGCGAAAGTTATGCCGATTTGACGGACCGCATCACGCCTTGGATCGCAGCCTTGGAGCGCGACACGGTTGCCATCACCCACGGCGGCGTCAGCCGAGTCGCCCGCGGCGCGATATTAAGCCTCGACACGAAGACTGTGCCGACCCTCGAAGTCCCCCAAGACAAATCCTCATCCTTCGCAACGGCGCGATGCGCTGGATGTGAGGGCAAGCTCGGAGCCGTAGGGCGCAATAGCTTAGGCCTCTGCACTTGGCCGAAGCGTATTGCGCCGGCTTAGCCGCCAACACCGGCGCAAGTTCACGGTGCAATACGACCGGCCCGCCGCGAAGGCGGCAAACCGATAGAGTCTTAGGGCCGGTCTATTGCACCCTACAAGTGCCCATTTTGGTGCGGGCTACGCGGGCTGCCATCACTTCACGATGCATTGGATGAATTCGAACCTTGCGTTTTTCAACGCGCGCATCCCCTTTCGAAACTCCTCGGAGCAAAAATATGTGCAGACAAGCATATTGATTGGCCCGAATTTCCGATCTGGCATGCTGGCTTTCCAAAAGTGCCGGCCGTGAATTTTTGAATGATCTAGAACAATCTGACCTAGGACATTAATTGATGAGCTTCTGTCGCACGCTTTTTGACCTCGGCCATCGGCGAAATCCGTTTCTTCTATGATGAGGGCTTCAATCGCGCTCGTTTCATGAAGCAGATAATAGATAGCCTCGTCTTCGAGTGCCCCTTCGCGCCGTACGTTCACCGGAATAAAATCGTGTATGCCTGGGTCAAGCGTCTCCAGAATAGTTTTAGCCTCAAGATTGAAATGCCAAGGAACAAAACCCGCCCCCCCCAAAAACGGCAGGCAATGACTGATCTTTTTTGACTGTGGATTGAACGATATACGGGTCCGGCTTTGCAGCTAACACGTCTGCTGTGAGAGGAAGGCCATTCGTTACCGGAATGAAAAAGGCTCCGCATATCCGGCTATCTAAGTGACTCAATGGATATGGTCCCGACCGGTTTGTTTTTCTCGAGCAAGATAATATTTTGCTTGTTCTGCCACGGTCTCGTCTCCTTGCAGCGTCGATGTTGAACTCTGCTGCATTTCTCGCCACTGATTCGGCGAGGTCCGCGCCCCCTACCGCTTCTTCTTCCCATCCGCTTTCTCAGCGGTCTTCGCTGCCGCCTTCACCGTCGGCGTCTTGTTATCCGCGATCTTCGGCTTCGCACTCTTCCCCGCCGCCTTCGCGGGGATGACGTTTGTGCTTCTAACTTTTCGTAGACCCAGCGCATGAGCACCGCTCCCTCCACTTGCATTCCCGGCCGAGCGGGTGGCCGCAGGGCACGCGCAAAGAGCCGGGATCACGTCAGCTGAAATTCTCCGCGAAGCCCTTGGAACGTGATCCCGGGTCTTCGCAAAAAGCGCTCGCGCATTTTGCTCGCCCGGGGGATGACGTTTGTTGCTTCTAACTTTTCGTAGACCCAGCGCATGTGCGCCACCCTCTCCACTTGCATTCCCGGCCGAAGATGTGCGGGTGCGCTGGCGGCCGGCGCGACGAAGGAGAGTCGCCAGCGCAATCAAAGAGCACATCGCAGAGCCGGGATCGCGTGGGGCGAAATTTTCTTCGATATCGATGAGACGTGATCCCGGGTCTCCGCAAAACGCGCTCGCGCATTTTGCTCGCCCGGGAACGCAAGCGGGGAGAGATGCGCGCCTATTCCAACCACCATAGCTTCGCTGTTATTGATGCGTGCTACGCAGGCCATGTCCGTGTGATTGCGGTTTTCAATTTAAAAAGAGCGGTTTGATGACCAAGGAATAGAAAAATAAAATCATAATACATTCCCAAGCGATACTCACGATCAATAACGGTATCGGGGCATTGCCGGCATGGCAATTCGGCATTTTGCGCGTGTAGAGACATTCTGGATAAACGTCGCGATTTCGCGGACACACTTTCCTTGGATGATTGATGCTTTTACAGCCACACACTGAGCAACGCGCTATACCGGGGAACGGCGCCAAATAGTAAAGGAACCGTCTAATCTTGGTCCATTTGATCATCACGTTGCCCCAAAGCGATTGCATTGCAGCACTCGCGAAAGTTGTTTGTTGTGCGTCGCCTACGCTACTTCTTCTTTGCCACTGTTCTGTCAGCCGTCCTGCCCGCAGATTTCGTGACCGCTTTCCCGTCGGTTTTGGATGATGATTTTGCGCCAGCAGATTTCTCATCAGCCTTCGCCTTGACCTCCACCTTAATCACCGGCACCGGCGGCGCTTGGCGTTTGACGGGCGCGACCATCGCGTCGACTTTTGCAGGCGGCGCCGCCGCACCGGCAGCAGCCGCCGGCTCCGCGCAGGCCGGATATACCGCGCACATCAGGGCCGCCACACCAACGCACAAGCGAAATCCGCATCCCATCTTCAAAACCCGCACGCCTCGCAACCCATATTCCGAACCACAGCACCCAGACGATATCACACTCAGCCAGCCCCGCATCCCGCCCGCCGCGCTTTTGGTCAATGCCCGAAATCCGTGTCTGAATTCACTCATCCGCTAACGGAGCATCGCCCACAAAAAAGAGCCGGAGAGTGCGGCTCTCCGGCTCTTCTCTCACCGTTGACCCGGTGAGGTTTTGGCGACCTTTCGACGAGGGTTGCTCAGACCCTCAAGGATTGGCCTTTGGAAGCCCATCCAGTGGAAAGCCCACTGGCAATCAAAACGCTTAGCATTTGAGAACACGCTGCCGGACTTGGCCTGGGACCAATAGACAGCGAACCGCATTTGCTCTTCACAACGGACGGTCTCGCGATGCGACGCGGGCTGCGGTTATGCAGGCAATGCGTGCTCGGCCGGGTTGCTGGTGCTATGCGGACTCAAATTCACAACGATTACTCGCGCCGTTTGCGGGTTCTCACGCTGGGTGGAACCTTCGGCGAACGCAGAACTGAGCCGGAGTTAATCTGCGTCGCCCGGGCTTGTCACGCGATTTGCCCAACATGTGGGCTTGCCGCGCCGCCATCGCGCACCTAAGAAAGCAGGTGACGCAGGACTGCAACACTCCTCCTTGCAGCAGCACGCGCGCCCGTCTCGCGTCCGGCATGGCGCGCCATCCAATTCTCGAGCCCGGAATGTCCCATAATACCTTCGGCCATCTGTTCCGCGTGACCACCTGGGGTGAAAGCCACGGCCCCGCCATTGGTTGTATCGTCGACGGATGCCCGCCCGGCCTTCCCCTCGACGCGCCGGAGATCCAGTCGTTCCTGGATAAGCGCAAACCCGGCCAATCGCGCTTCACCACGCAGCGCCAGGAAGCCGATGAGGTCAAAATCCTCTCCGGCGTTTTCAATGACGAATCGGGCCGCCAAATCACCACCGGCACGCCGATTGCGCTTGAAATTCAAAATACCGACCAGCGCTCCAAGGACTATGGCACCATCGCCCAATCGTACCGGCCCGGACACGCCGACTACACCTACGATGCCAAATACTCCATTCGCGATTATCGCGGTGGCGGACGCTCGTCGGCGCGCGAAACAGCGTGCCGCGTGGCCGCTGGTGCGGTTGCACGCAAAGTCATACCCGGAGTCACCATTCGCGGCGCGCTCGTGCAAATGGGCCCGCATAAAATCGACCGCGCGCGGTTTGATTGGAACGAAGTCAACAACAACCCGTTTTTCTGTCCTGACGCGAAAGCCGCCGCCCTGTGGGCCGGCTACCTCGACGGCATCCGCAAATCTGGCNCCTCCATCGGCGCGATCATTGAAGTTGTCGCAGACGGCGTTCCGGCCGGATGGGGCGCGCCTCTCTACGGCAAACTCGATTCCGATCTCGCCAGCGCCATGATGTCGATCAACGCCGTCAAGGGTGTCGAGATCGGCGACGGCATGGCAGCCGCTCTTCTGACGGGTGAAGACAATGCCGATGAAATGCGCGCAGGCGTCAGCGGCAAACCGGCGTTCTTGTCGAACCACGCTGGCGGCATTCTGGGCGGCATCTCCTCGGGCCAGCCTGTCGTCTGCCGGTTCGCGGTCAAACCAACCTCGTCCATCCTGACGCCGCGCAAAACCATCGATAGCCAGGGCCACGAAACCGACATCGTCACCAAAGGCCGCCACGATCCGTGTGTTGGCATCCGCGCGGTGCCGGTTGGCGAAGCCATGATGGCGATTGTGCTTGCCGATCACTTTCTGCGCCACCGCGGCCAGTGCGGCGTGTAAAAAACGCGACGCTTCATTTGTAGAGTAACGAGGATTCCATGCGAGTGTTGCGTTCGTCTGCCGTGGCCGTTTTAGCTCTGATTGCAAGCGTCAGCTTGTCCTTTGCAGCCGATATCGACGACGCCCGCATGAAGGCTGCGGGCAGCGACGTTGGCAACGATTCTGGCAACTGGCTGCTTCATGGCCGCGACTATACCAACCAGCGCTTCTCGCCGCTCTCTCAGATCAACAGCACAACCGTCAAGCGCTTAGTGCCGAAGTGGATCTATCAAACCGGCACCGCGTCCACATTTCAAACAACACCGCTGGTTGCTGATGGCGTGATGTATCTGTCGGCACCATTTTCGCATGTCATGGCGGTCAATGCAGCAACGGGCGCTGAACTCTGGCGCTACGAACATAAGAGCACGGCCAAGAAATTATGCTGCGGTCCGGCCAATCGCGGCGTTGCGCTCGGCTACGGCAAGGTCTACGTCGCAACCGTTGACGCGCACCTCGTCGCGCTCGATCAAAAGTCCGGCAAGGTTCTTTGGGACATCGCCATCGTCGCGCCCGACGGCGGCCCGACGGAAGACGCCGGCGTGCTTGCGGGCGATGCACTCAAAGACCAGAAGGTCACCGGCTCGACCGGCGTCGGCGCAGTCGCGGCACCTCTTGTTGTCAATGGCCTCGTGATTACCGGCATCACCGGCGTCGGCTACGGCTTGCACATCGACAGCGACCGCCCGGGCGCACCGCTCGGCGCGGTTGTCGGCATTGCCGGCCGCTATGGACGTCCGGGGTTCTTAGCGGCCTACGACGCGGCAACGGGAAAACGCGTCTGGAACTTCGACACCACGCAGGAAGGCTGGGAAGGCGAATTCCGCAACGCGACGCCCGACGGCGTGCCGATGCATCGCGACATCGCCGCTGAAAAGGCAGCAGCCGCGAGCAACAAGGACGCCTGGCGCTTCGGCGGCGGCTCGATCTGGCACACACCCGCTGTCGATCTCGAACGCGGCATGATCTTCCTCGGCATCGGCAATCCGTCGCCGCAAGCCGCTGGCGAGGGCCGCCCAGGCGACAACCTTTACACCTCTTCGCTGGTCGCGCTTGATTTGAAATCCGGCAAACTCGTCTGGCACTACCAACAGATTCCCCATGATATCTGGGGCTACGACGTCGCCAGCCCACCCGTGCTGTTCGACGCCAGCGTTGACGGCAAACCGGTTGCAGCCGTCGGCCACGCCTCCAAGCTCGGCTGGTACTACGTGCACGACCGCGCCACCGGCAAACTGCTGTTCAAGTCGGAGGCGTTCGTGCCGCAGGAAAATCTGTTCGGCTTGCCGACGCCCGAGGGCACCAAGATTTCGCCCGGCGTCGGCGGCGGCGCCAACTGGTCGCCGGTTTCACTCGACACGAAGAATGCCATCGTTTACGTCGCCGCCATGCACGCGCCGACCATCTATCGGACAGCGGAACTACCGGCAGCCGGCGGCAAACCGGCCATCCGCTACAACGTTCTCGACACCTCGCCTCCGGAAAAGTGGGGCACACTGACGGCCATCGATCTCGCGGCGAAGGGTAAGATCATTTGGCAGCACAAAACCAAAGACCCGCTGGTCGGCGGCGTGCTCGCTACCGCGGGCGGCCTAGTGTTCAACGGCGAAGGCAGCGGCGACGTTGCCGCATTTGACAGCAAAACCGGCGAGAAGCTGTGGCGCTTTGCGTGCGGCGCGGGCGTCAATGCGCCACCCATATCGTACGCTATCGACGGCAAGCAATACGTTGCAGTGGCCGCCGGCGGCAGCCAGATCTGGGGCTTCCGCCAGGGCGGCGCGGTGATCGTGTTCGGCCTTGCCGACTAAGCCTTCAAAAGCAAATCCGCGAACACGAAACCGTCGCGCTCGACCACTTCGCCGGTTTCAATTGACAGCGCGCGCGAAAACATCGGGCCCGCCGCCACGCAGGTGTGGAACTCGCCATTCTCGCCGCACGGATCAACGCCCGGCGGCAAGTCCGCGAGGAAGCGGTCATCGAACACGCGCCCCGCGAATGATTTGTCGAGATGGCGCGGATCAAGCGTTGCAATGTATGTCCGAAGCCCTCCCGCGATCATATCGCGGGCCAATTGAGCCGTCGGAATTTGCCAAAGCGGAAACAGCGGTTTTAAACCCGTTCCCGCAAGCTTCTCCTCGCGATAGGCGCGGATATCTTCCAGGAATAAATCGCCAAACGCCATCGCCTCAATTCCACCGGCGACTTGCGCTGCCACGAAATCGCCCATCAGCTTGGCATAGACCTCATTCGAACATGGCCACGGCAGATCGATGACATGCAACGGCAGTCCCGCCGCGGCCGCCTGCGCTTCCAGAATATTCCGCCTGACGCCATGCATGGCAACCCGGTCGAACGCGGCGTTGACCGTTGTCACAAGACCCACAACCTCAACGCTTGGATCAGCCCGCAACACATGCAGCGCCCACGCGCTGTCCTTGCCACTCGACCAACTCAGCAACGTTTTCAATTCATCCGCTCCCGCGCTATAGATTGCCTCTCGCCTAGCTGGTTCCGCCGTTCAGGGAAACCCCGAAATCATGAGCGCATTCCGCAATATTGTTGTCCTGACCGGCGCCGGGCTTTCCGCTGAAAGCGGGCTCGCGACGTTTCGTGATCCCAACGGCATCTGGGCAAAGTACGACGTAGAAGATGTCGCGACACCTGAAGGTTTCGCGCGCAACCCGCAGCTCGTTCACGAATTCTACAACATGCGCCGCCGCGCCCACGCAGGCGTCACGCCGAACGCCGCGCATGCAGCGCTCGCCCGGCTGGAGCAGCACATTCCCGGCACCGTAATCGTCACGCAAAACGTCGATGCCCTTCATGAAGCCGCCGGCAGCCGCAATCTTATTCACATGCACGGCGAAGCTTTAAAGGTCTGGTGCATCGCCTGCGACGCACGCCACGCTTGGCGCGATG
Source organism: Hyphomicrobium sp. (assembly GCA_013141015.1). Classification (GTDB taxonomy): domain Bacteria; phylum Pseudomonadota; class Alphaproteobacteria; order Rhizobiales; family Hyphomicrobiaceae; genus Hyphomicrobium_B. The sequence continues at coordinate 14,426 of JABFRT010000007.1, forward strand.
ACCTTTCAACATCAACGCCTTGCCCGTCGTGCACAAAACCAGGCGGCGTGCGCCCCGACGTCGTGTGGTTCGGCGAAATGCCCTACCACATGGAGCGCATCACGCGCCTGCTCTCCAACTGCGATCTGTTCATCTCCATCGGCACCAGCGGCAACGTCTATCCGGCTGCGGGCTTCGTTGCCGCCTCCCGCAAATCAGGCGCGCACACCGTCGAACTCAATCTTGAGCCGTCGCAAGGTGCCAGCCTGTTTGCCAAAGCGATCTACGGGCCCGCCACCGCGGTCGTACCCGCATACGTTGATCGCCTGATCAACGGCGCTTAGCGCCGGAACACCGTGACGGCTTCGACGTGCGGCGAATACTGGAACTGATCAATCGGCGTGACGGCTTGCATTTTGTAACCACCATCGATCAGAATGCGCGCATCCCGCGCCAGTGTCGCTGGGTTGCACGACACGGCAACAATCGTCTTCAGCTTCGATTTCGCCAGCATTTTGGCTTGTGCTTCGGCGCCCGCCCGCGGCGGATCAAACACCGCCGCATCATGCTCGTTTAATTCCAAAGCCGAGAGTGGCTCACGAAACAGATCACGCACCAGCGTCGTTACCGGCTTGATGCCTTTGGCCTTGCGCACGCCTTGCGCAAGCGCGGCAATCGCCGTCTTATCGCTGTCTACAGCAAACACTTTGGCCCGCGCCGCAACCGGAAACGTGAATGCGCCGGCGCCTGCAAAAAGATCAACCACGCTTTTGACCTTGCCGATCCCTTGCACGACAAGATCTGCCATCGCCTGTTCAGCCGCCGCCATCGCCTGGATAAAAATGCCCGGCGCAAGCGGCACCTCGGCCGCACCGAACATCAGGAACGGCGCAATCGCTTCATAGATCTGATCGTCTTCAACGTTGATGCGCGCCAGCCCGAGAGCACTTGCGTCTTTGGCAATCGCCGCACGCATCGCTGGCGTTAGCGTCTTTTCAATTCCATTGACGGCGATGTCGAGACCTGCCGCCGACATGGTCACAGACACGCGGGCTTCGCCTCGCTTTGACATCAGCGGATGCAGAAGTTTTTTCAAACCCGGCAGAACCGCAACGATGCGCGGCTCAAGCACGGGGCATTCTACCATGTCGACGAGATCATGCGATCCGCCCTCATGGAATCCGATATGCATGCCGGTGTCAGTGCCGCGCGCCGTCAACACAGCCCGGCGGCGTTTGCCATGAGGCCGCACCAGCGGCGCCACCTCCGCATTGATGCCGCGCGCGCGGAACGCCGCCACAACTGTCTCACGCTTCCATATCGCATACGTTTCTGCCGCCATATGCTGCAACGCGCAACCGCCGCAGGTTCCGAAGTGCCGGCAGACCGGCGCCGTCCGGTGTGCGCTCGGTTCGAGCACTTCGGCAAGAGTTGCCCGGCCTGCTTCGAACGATGCGCGCACCCGTTCGCCAGCCAGCGTGAAGGGCACGAACACCGGGCCATCGGGCCCGTCCACCACCCCATCGCCCTGCGCACCGACACGGGCAATCACAAGCTCACGCGTATTCGTCATCGCCAGCAGCTTTCAACGGCCATATCTTTCAAGTCCCGGTCAAATTTGCAGTAAGCTGCCATTGCCAATCGCGTATCGGCACGCCACCTCAAGGGTTGGCGCTCACATGTACCATGGAGACGTTCGATGAAAACCGCAATTGCAGCTGCTCTCTTCGCCTTACTTCTTCCCGCCACGGCCTTTGCCGGGATGACTGCAACGCCGTCGCCTGCGGGCGCCAAAGTGTTGTTCGTCGAACCGAAAGCGGGTGCTGAGGTCACAAGCCCCGTTACGGTAAAATTTGGTATTGAAGGCATGGAAGTTGCCCCCGCCGGAACTGATAAGCCGAATTCCGGCCACCATCACCTGATCATCGACACCAAGCTTGCCGACCCTAAGGCTGCAATTCCAGCCGACGCCAATCACATCCACTTCGGCAAAGGGCAGACAGAAACGAAGATCGATCTGAAGCCCGGCCAGCACACGCTGCAACTTGTGCTCGGCGACAAGAACCACGTTCCGCACACGCCGCCGGTCGTGTCCGAGGTGATAACCATCACCGTCAAGTAGCGGCGCAGATTACGCGTCCGCGGAAAAACGGAAGGCAATAAAAACGGAAGGCAATAAAAAAGGCAGAGGAGGTTTAACCCTCATCTGCCTGCTTTTCCGACCATACAAAAACACTACCACACCAGCGTTGCGCTCGCCAGAAATTTCTATGGTTAGCGCCAAAAAGCTTGTCAAAACGAGCGTTCGTTTTGCATGCGCCGGCAGCAGACCTATGCCCGGCCACCAAGCTCGCTGACCAACTTCTCGCGGCCGAGCGCCTTGAACACCGTGGCAACAATCCCATCGGCGGAGAGACCGGCTGCGTCGTACATCGCTTCCGGCTTGCCGTGGTCAATGAACACGTCCGGCAATACTTTGCTGCGCACCTTCAAGCCATGATCCAGCAGGCCTTCATCCGACAGATAGTGCAGCACATAGCTGCCAAAACCGCCAATGGATCCTTCCTCGACCGTCACCAGCACTTCATGATTTTGCGCCAGCAGCTTGATCAGATCCTTGTCGAGCGGCTTGGCAAAGCGCGCATCCGCAACCGTCGTTGAGAGGCCGAAACCCGCCAGTTGATCGGCCGCGCGCAGGCATTCGGCGAGGCGCGTTCCAAGCGACAGCAGCGCCACCTTCGATCCTTGCCGCAACACGCGGCCTTTGCCGATTTCAAGCGCAACGCCTTCTTGCGGCATCTCAACACCGGTGCCCTCGCCACGCGGATAGCGCAGCGCGCTTGGCCGGTCGTCAATCGCTACCTGCGTCGCCACCATGTGCATCAGCTCGGCTTCATCCGCCGCCGCCATGATCACCATATCCGGCAAGCAGCCGAGATAGGCGACGTCGAACGAGCCTGCGTGCGTTGCGCCGTCAGCTCCAACCAGCCCGGCCCGATCAAGCGCAAACCGCACCGGCAATTTCTGAATTGCAACATCATGCACGACTTGATCGTAAGCACGCTGCAGGAAGGTCGAATAAATCGCCACGAACGGCTTGAAGCCTTCCGTTGCCAAGCCGGCAGCAAACGTCACGGCGTGCTGCTCAGCTATTCCGACATCGAACGTGCGCTCGGGAAAGCGCTTGCCGAACACGTCGAGGCCGGTGCCGTCGGGCATCGCCGCGGTGATCGCTACAATCTTGTCGTCGGTCCCGGCGGCCTGAACCAGACTGTCGGCGAACACGCGCGTGAAGCTGGGCGCGTTGGCCTTGGGCTTCACCTGCGCGCCGGTGACGACGTTGAACTTGCTGACACCGTGATATTTGTCGTCGGACGCTTCAGCCGGCGCGTAACCTTTGCCCTTCTTGGTCACGACGTGAACCAGGATCGGCCCTTGCTTGGCGTCGCGGATATTTTTCAAAACCGGCAATAGCTGATTGAAATCGTGGCCATCGATCGGACCGACGTAATAAAAGCCGAGTTCCTCAAACCACTGGCCGCCCTGCCACAGGTGGCGCGTATATTCTTCCATACGCGCGGCGCGGCGTTCCCACTTCTTCGGCAGCTTTTGCGCCAGCTGCTTGGCGAAGTCGCGAATCTGCAGATAGGTGCCGCTCGACGTGCCCCGCGCCAGATAAGCCGACAGCGCACCGGTGGGCGGCGCAATTGACATGTCATTGTCGTTGAGGATCACAATCAGCCGCTCATCGCGTGCGCCGGCATTATTGATCGCTTCGTACGCCATGCCGGCACTCATCGCGCCGTCACCGATCACCGCGATCACGTTGTTGTCGCCGCCCGTCAGATCGCGGGCCACAGCCATGCCGAGCGCCGCTGAAATCGAGGTTGAGGAATGGGCCGCGCCGAATGGATCGTATTCGCTCTCGTCGCGCTTGGTGAAGCCGGACAACCCGCCCGGCTGGCGCAGCGTGCGGATGCGGTCGCGGCGGCCGGTGATGATTTTGTGCGGATAGGCCTGGTGGCCGACATCCCAGATCAAGCGGTCTCGCGGCGTATCGAACACCCAATGCAGGGCAACCGTCAGTTCAACGACGCCCAGACCGGCGCCAAGATGCCCGCCCGTCACCGACACCGCGTCAATCGTCTCGTGGCGCAGCTCGCTCGCAAACTGAGGCAGATCGCTCTCTGCCAGTTTGCGCAGATCAGCGGGCGTTTTGACCGTGTCGAGAAGCGGCGTTTTGCTCACCGTGCGAACCCTTTGCCGAGACCAGTGTCTTGGTTATGTCACAGTGGGCGGCCCCCGCAAGCGGCCAATGTTCGCATGTTTCAGGCGCCGGCCACACAAGACCGCCTCAAGCCGCCAGTTGCCGGGAATGGCCGCTAACTGGGGTCGCTATTTGGGGCCGCTAACTGGCCCCGTGGCGGCTCAGCCCTCCGGGTCCAGCGGCTCGCTGCCCTTGGGGCGGCCGTCCGCTCCAAAGGTTAGCTTTTCGACCTTGGCTTCAGCCTGCTTCAACAGCTGATCGCAATGGCTCCTGAGCGCTTCCCCGCGCTCATAGATGGCGATACTTTCTTCAAGCTCAACATCGCCGCGCTCCAGCCGCCCGACGATGCTTTCCAGCTCCTTCAAGGCGCGCTCAAACGTCATCTCCTTGATATCGGCGTGGCTCTTTGAGGGTGCTCTGGTCGTCATGCGGCTTGCTCTCTAAATCGGGATGCGGAGACAGGCAGGGCTTAGCGCCCCGTCTCCATCAGGGTTTTGACATGCACCGCTACTGATCTGGCGAGCCCCGTCAAGTTGTAACCGCCTTCGAGCATCGATACCACCCGGCCGTTGGCGTGGCGGCGCGCGATGCCGGTCAGTTGCTCGGTCGCCCAAAGAAAGTCGGCCTCGACCAATTGCAGCCCGCCGAGCGGATCATCCCGGTGCGCGTCGAAGCCGGCGGAAATGAAAACGACATCGGGCGCGAAATTATGCAGCGGCGCAAGGATGCGTTCGCGAAACGCGTCTTCAAATGTTGCCCGGCCGTCGCCTTCGCGCAGCGGCGCGTTGAAGATATTGCCTGCGCCCGTTTCGCTGACGTCGCCGGTGCCGGGAAACAACGGCATCTGATGGGTCGAGCCGTAGAACAGATCCTTGTCGGACCAAAAGATCTGTTGTGTTCCGTTGCCGTGATGCACATCGAAATCTACAACCGCGACACGTTCAGCACCATGCTTAGCGCGCGCATAATGCGCGGCAATCGCAATGTTGTTGAACAGGCAGAAGCCCATCGCCTTGTGGCTTTCGGCGTGGTGACCGGGCGGGCGCACCTGGCAAAACACGTTGGCGGCTTCCCGCGCCATGACCATGTCAACAGCGTCAAGCCCCGCGCCAACCGCGCGCCGCGCTGCCTCCCACGAGCCGGGCGACACGACCGTATCACCGTCGATATGGCGCCCACCCTCTTTCACGCCCTCAACCGCATCGCGCATGCGCTGCAAATGCGATGGACGATGCGCCATCACGATGTATTCGGCGTCGTCATCACGCAGCGGCGCTTCGTGGCGCACCAGATCCTTGTAGACCTCATGCTCCAGAACCTTGTCGATGGCCCGCATGCGATCAGACCGCTCCGGGTGATGTGCCCCGGTATCATGGCCAACAAATGCAGAATGCGTGATCAGCGCCGTTGTCATGTCAATGAACCGGTCCCACTCACGCCAGCTCTGAAACCCGGGCGATTTTCACACCCGGCGGCGGTTTGCTGTCGGCCGGCACAAAGAAATCGGGCGCCAAGGGGATCGACGGATCAACGCGGTAATGCTCGAAATCAGTCACACCACCGGTTGCGTGCAGGAACGTATCGTCGATCAGGAAATTTCCGGTGAACGATTTTGACGGCTGCGCAAATATGAGATGAGCGGCATCCGACAGGATGTCCGGCGTGCGGCTCATACGCATCAGCTTATCGCCACCAAGCACGTTCTTGATCGCAGCCGTCGCAATCGTTGTGCGCGGCCACAGCGCGTTGACCGCGATACCGTCCTTCTTCAGCTCTTCCGCCATGCCAAGCACACACAAGCTCATGCCATACTTGGCAATCGAATAGGCGACGTGTCCGCCGAACCAGCGCGGGTGCATGTCGAGCGGCGGCGACATCATCAGAATGTGCGGATTGGCCGAGCGGCGCAGATGCGGCAGGCACGTCTTCGACACGAGGAACGTGCCGCGCGTGTTGATGCCCATCATCAGATCGAAGCGCTTCATATCGGTCTTGTCGGTGTTGGTCAGCGATATCGCGCTCGCGTTGTTGACGCAGATATCGATGCCGCCGAACGTTGCGACGGTCAGATCCACGGCGCGCTGCACTTGCTCTTCATCGCGGATATCGCAGACGATGGGCAAAGCGATGCCGCCCGCATCCTGGATTTCTTTGGCCGCCGAATGGATCGTGCCTTCGAGTTTGGGGTGGGGTTCCGCTGTCTTGGCGGCAATCGCCAGGCGGGCACCGTCGCGGGCCGCGCGCTTGGCGATTGCTAAGCCGATGCCCCGGCTGCCACCGGTAATGAAAAGCGTCTTGTCCTTGAGAGAAGCCATGCGGGCATCCTTTTTTTGCAGTCGTTGGGCAGAGCTTAGAGTGTCCGGTCGGACTAGTTAAGTCCAGGCCTCCAATCAGGGTTAGATTTCGCGGCGCAAAAAACGCCGGTAGACCCAGCGAAACGGAGCGGTCACGGTCTCCCAGGTTTGAACCGCCAGCTGCCACATCAGGGCGGGGAAGCCGACGACCGGTAAAAACACCAGCAAAAACGTGGCTTCCCGCGGCGTTCTATTCAGCCAAGCGCGTATGCGGCCGGCGGGCCCCGGTCCGTCCGCCGGTCGCCCCCCGCCGCTCGGCCAAATTCTGGACCACCAGCCCCGCGCCGTGCCCCAACTGAACACCCCCGAGATGATTCCGACGAGATATGGAATTTGCACATAGGTTGGAATGCCGGGAATGAGCTGGGCGTTAGCTTCCCGTTGGGAGCTTTCGTCCCGGCCGTGCATTTCGACGGCTTTGGTGACGATTTCTCCGGTCAGGTGGCTGACCGTCTCTTCCAACAGGCTTGACGCTTCGCCAGCCAGCCCCGCGCCCGTTTCAGCCGGTGATGCAGCGAGTTGCACACGGCTCGATCCTTCGCGCGATGCGGTAACCTGAAAGCCGCCGCGCCGCGCGCCCAGCGCCTCAATAAAATCTCCGAAGTTTGCGGCTTTCGCTGCATCCTTCAAACCGCTGACCTCAATCGATTGCCACAACCAGTTGCGCCCGCCGGGCTGGCGCGCCGCATCGGTGTGCAGGATCACCAGATTGACGTCGTTCTGGCTCGCCGCACTGACAAGCTCATCAAGATCGCGGCTGACTTCGCCGCCCTTGGATGGCGTAAAATAGATTTTGCCATTCTCCACCCGCCCGGCCACCAGCGCAGTCTGGCCGCGGATCGAGCGGAAGGCCGCCGCCAGATGCACCGGATCCAGCTCATCGACCTGCGGCAATTTGCTGGCGCCATCCAGCTTCGGCGCGGACGGCAAGCGATTGGACGCGCCCGGCTGCAAGGAAATCGTGCGAATGTTGGCCTTGTTCAGCGAGCGGCCAAGATACGATACTGTCTCATCGAACATCGCCCGGTCAGCAAGCTCAACCACCACATTGGGCTTGATTTGGGCTTTAAGCGCCGCGCTGCTGCCGGATCCGCTGCGCGTGACCCCGTACGTTCCGCTGTCCGTCACCACGTGCAGGTTCGCATCTTTCGGCAACTGATCAAGCGCGGCACGGTTCTGGAACACGCTGTCTTCGGAAAGGTAGAGCGTCAGCTTGCTTTCGCCAGCTGCGATATCGGGCGACAGCGCCGGCAGCACGCGCTTCATTTCATCGGCCGTGCCGGCCGTGAAAACCTGCCCCTCGCGATTGACGAATTGCCAGTGGCCTTCGGGTGTGGCGTGCGCCGCCAGCGCGCCCTTCGGTGCGCCTGCAAGCCCCTTGAGGTGACTTGCTGCCTTTCCAACCGCGCCCAAATGCGAGCCGGAATGGCTGGCCGCCTTGCCGCCCGCCTCGCCCGCTTCGCGCAGAATGCTCGTAAAAATGTTGGCGCGCGCCGGTGCGCTTGCAAGGAGTGCGCTCGCAATGGCTGCCGTCAGCACTGCAAGAACCGTTAAGCGGCGCATGTTTCTCTCCTTGATCAAATGGGCGCACTCAATGCGGCGCCCGATGTGACCGGATTATCCGCCGTGCACCCACCGCACGGCATTATGTTGGTTTCGCGAATTCCGGTGGACGCTTTTCAAGGAATGCCTGGAACGCTTCGCGCGCTTCCGGTGATTTCAAGCGCCGCTCGAAGGCAATCGCCTCTTCGTCAACGCGCGCTGAGATTTCAGCTGGTGATCCGCGCAACATTGCCCGGGCGATGGCCAGTGCTTCGGGCGGCTTGGCGGCAAGGCGCTTGGCCGCGCGCATTGCGGTCTTTTCCAGCTGATCGGCAGGCACAACCGCATTGACGAAACCGGCTTCGCGCGCCCGCTCGGCTGAGAACGTGTCGCCCATCACCAGCATTTCGAAACTGCGATGCGAGCCCATCATGCGCGGCATCAACAGGCTCGATCCGGCTTCGGGCACCAGCCCGAGATCAAGGAACGGCGTGGCAAACGTCGCGTCGGGTGTCGCGTAGACGAGATCGCAGTGAAACAGCAGCGTCGTGCCGATGCCAATAGCGATCCCTTCAACTGCAGCGATGACAGGCTTTTTGATCAGCGGCAACAGCCGGATGAAGCGCAGCACTTCATTGACGCCACCCGCTGCGCCCATTCCTGCGGCTAAAAAATCATTGATGTCGTTGCCGGCCGTGAACATGCCGCCCGAACCGGTCAGCACGTGCGCCGCAATTGCCGCATCAGCGTCGCCCGCTTCAAGCGCGTCACACAGCGCCTTGTACATCGGCCGGGTCAACGCGTTCTTCTTATCGGGCCGCATCAAGCGAAGGACCTGCACGCCGCTGGCGCTGGTGGCGGTAACTTCGGCGCTCATGCGAACACTCCTTCGTTGGCTGCGATAGCGGCTGCGCCATGCATCGCCGTATCAGCAAGACCCTCAGCCGCCGTCAGGCAATTCTCGGCAAAGAAGCGCGCGGTGGTGACGGCATGCGGACTGGCATCCTCAGCAAGCGCGCCCTTGGCCAGATAGCTCGCCCCCGCGACCAACCCGAACAGCCGCAGATACGGTGTCGCGCCGGCGAGTGCCGCTTCGGGGTCGCTTTGCAACGCGCCGCCCATCCACTTGCTGGCCGCCACTAACGCCATCAGCCCCTTCTGCAGCTTCGCGCCCATTTGGCCGAAGTCCGGCCGGTTCGACGCCTGCACCTTGCTGGCGATATCGCTTACGCTGGCGAGATAGGCTTTCATCACCGCGCCGCCTTCAAGTGGCAGCTTGCGCATCACAAGGTCAATCGCCTGAATGCCGTTGGTGCCTTCGTAAATCGGCAGAATGCGGGCATCGCGCAGATATTGGGCGGCGCCCGTTTCTTCGACGAAGCCCATGCCGCCGTGCACTTGAATGCCGAGCGACGCAACCTCGCAGCCGATGTCGGTCGAGAAAGCCTTCGCGACTGGCGTCAGGAGCGCAGCCAGATTGCGCGCGGCCCGCGCCTGATCTTCATCCGCCGACAGCGCCGCCACATCCAACGCGCCAGCCGTTGCCAAGCAGATCATGCGAGACGCTTGCGTCATGGCTTTCATCGTCAACAACGTCCGCCGCACATCGGCATGGGCGATGATCGGGCTCATGCCGGGCACGGTGTTGCCCAAGGCTTTGCCTTGCGTGCGCTCTTTGGCAAAGGCGATGGCGCGTTGCGTGGCGCGTTCGGCAATCGCCACGCCCTGCATGCCGACCGCAAGGCGGGCCGAGTTCATCATCACGAACATATTCTGCAAGCCGCGGTTCTCTTCCCCGACCAGATACCCGGTCGCGCCGCCATTCTCGCCAAACTTCATCACGCACGTTGGGCTGGCCATAATGCCAAGCTTGTGCTCGATCCCGGCGCAGATCACGTCGTTGCGCGCGCCAACCGATCCATCGTCCTTCAACAGGAACTTCGGCACCAGGAACAGCGATATTCCGCGCGTGCCACCCGGCGCATCCGGCAGACGCGCCAGCACTAGGTGGATAATATTATCCGCCATATCGTGCTCGCCGCAGGTGATGAAGATTTTTGTGCCGGTTATGCGATAGCTGCCGTCAGCGTGGCGCTCGGCGCGCGTTTTGAGTTCCGATAAATCAGAGCCTGCATGCGGCTCTGTCAGGTTCATGGTGCCGGTCCATTCGCCCGACACCATTTTCGGCAAGTAGGTTGCTTTCAACGTGTCACTGCCGCCGGTCTCGATGGCGTGGATGGCGCCTTGGGTAAGCAGCGGGCAGAGCCCAAACGCCAGATTGGCCGAGTTCCAGATTTCACAGACCGATACCGACACGATTTCCGGCAAGCCCTGGCCGCCGAATTCTTCAGGGCACGGCAACGCGCTCCATCCGCCGGCGGTGAATTGCTTGTAGGCATCACGGAACCCGGCCGGCGTGGTCACGTGGCCGCCGCTCCATTTGGCGCCCGTCCGGTCGCCGCTCCAGTTCAGCGGGGCCAGCACGTCGCCGGCAAACTTTCCGGCCTCATCCAGCACAGCCCGGATCGTCTCGCCGTCCAGTCCAGGGTAAAGCCCGTTAGCCAAGCGGCTATCGAGATCAGCAACAGTCTTGAGAGCTGTGACGATGTCGTCTACTGGAGCGGAATAGGTCATGGGCGGTCAGATGCTCGCTTCATTAGAGTTGGATCGCAAGACTATGCCGAATACCGGCGATAGCAAACCACCCGGACCGCCAATGGGCAGCAATATTCACAGGCCGGGCCCTGAGACCTTGGCCGCGGCGGGCCAGCTGATCCGCGACGGGCAACTTGTGGCGTTTCCAACCGAGACTGTCTATGGGCTCGGCGCCGACGCCACCAACAGCATGGCCGTTGCCGGTATTTTCGCGGCCAAGGGCCGGCCGCGCTTCAATCCGCTGATCGTGCACGTGCCGGATCTGGCGGCGGCGCAAAAGCTGGGCGTATTTTCACCCATGGCCAAGCATCTCGCGGCCGCGTTCTGGCCGGGTCCCTTGACGCTGGTTGTGACGCGCGTTGCCGGTTCACCAATCTCGGATCTTGTCTCGGCAGGCCTGCCGACGCTGGCACTGCGCGTGACCAGCAACCCCATCGCTCAGGCGCTGTTGCGGGCGGCGGACCGGCCGCTCGCCGCGCCGTCAGCCAATCGCTCGGGCCACGTCAGCGCCACACGCGCCGAACACGTTGCAGCCGATCTGGCGGACTCGGTTGCCATGATCCTCGACGATGGCGCGACCACACACGGTCTTGAATCGGCAATTGTCGATGCGACCGGTGACACCATTGTTCTGCTGCGGCCCGGCGCCATCCCCATCGAAGCGCTCGAAAGCATCACCGGCACAACGATTGCGCGGGCGAAAGGTCATGCGTCTCAGCCAACGGCACCGGGCCAACTGGAAAGCCACTATGCGCCGCGCGCCGCGATCCGCCTCAATGCGGCAAGCGTTGAAATGGGTGAGGCTTTGCTGGCTTTCGGGCCGGCGCCGCTGGCCGCGACAGGACCGTCATTCAACCTCAGTCGACGTGGCGATCTGATCGAAGCGGCCATCAACCTGTTCAGCGCCTTGCGCACGCTGGACGCCTCCGGCGCCGCCGCCATCGCCGTCATGCCCATTCCGAATGAGGGTCTCGGCGAAGCGATCAACGACCGCTTAGCGCGCGCTGCCGCGCCACGCGCTTAAGCGTTCAACGGCGTAATGCCGGATAGCGCTTGCCGATGCAGCGCGAGAATTTGCCGGTGCATTCCTCGCAGCTGAATTCGTTGCGCGGTCCGTGGCCAATCCGCGATATGCAGCGCCGCAGCATGGCAAGGCACGACACGCAAGCAACGCGGCGCGCGGCACAGAATTGCTGCGAATATCCCTTAGCGCCGCGCACAACCGCTGACCGGCACGATGCCACGGCCTGCGGCCGGCATATGCGCGCGAATTTTGAAGACGTGACGCCGCACTGATAGGGCGAGACCTGCGCGGCCTGGTGGAGGATTGGGGCGGACGGAGTTGAGCGCGAGATTTGCGGCGCAGCACCAGCTGCACTCATCAACAGCGCAAAAACAAGCGGCGCGATCATCAACCGCAAGGCAACGCCATACGCGGTCAAAAATTCAGCCATTGCAATCCGTCATTGGAAAAGGTGCCCCCGCACGACGCCCGCTGGCCTATTCCTGGCCAGCGATGTAGGCGCCAACCGTGATCATGCGGTAGACGACCGGGCCCAGCAGAGCATTCTCTGAAACGTAGGATTCAAACGTGCTGCTTAAAGCCTGCGTAACGGATGACGGGGACGGAACGAGCGCCCAAACCGCGCCATACATCAGCGCCGTTGTTAATCCGTTGACGATCAAATACCGGCGCAACATAGAACCCCCGACACACACGTTCATACTTTTTTAATCAAAGCACGACGCGTGCCAAGGCTCAAGCCTTTTGCGGGCACAATTGAAAAACTTGCGCTGTGTATGTGAGGCAGCGTTAAGCCAGCACGCTGGCCATCCGCCGGGCGGGCACCGCGTTAACCTTTGCAGGCCGCATCCGCGACCTCAAGCGCAACGCCGGGTGTTCGATGAAGATCCACGACAGCAAGGCCAGCGGCAACACAACCGCCGCCGCAAGAACTGCAATGATCAGCGGGTGAAGAGCGGGCGCGACGTCGAGCAGTGCCTGTTGAATGGGGCCTGCATAAATGTAAACGCCAAACGAAAGATCGACCCGGTTGCAGAACCCACGCAATGGCCCAAAAGAAAGACTCGCCGACCATACAATTGCGTAGCCGAGCAAGAGCGCCGTCGCCAACTCGCCAAAGCGCGTACCAAGTGCCGCGGCGAAAATAGCAAACAGTGGAAGCAGCAGACCGCCGCGGATCACCAGCTGATCGCGGATTAGGTAGGCGAGCATACCTGTGCCAAAATACAGTGAGAAATAGCGGGCATTGTCGGTGAAAGAATACGTCTCCGCGGGCTTTGGCTCCGTTGAAAAGACGGCGGCCAGATATGCGGCCAGCAGCCCAGCGGCAATCAGCCTGAAGCGCGGCTTGAACAGTCCTGCAAGCCCTGCTGCAGCAAGACCCGCATAGCACAGCACCTCATATTTCAAAGTCCAAAGCGATGTATTGACACTGCCGGCCACCGGCAAACCGGTGAATACGCCGGGCAGTGGCGCGTTGCCGGTGGAGAGCGACAGCGTCTTGATCAGATACGCCGGCAGTTCAGCACCGGTGAAATACTCAGCCAATGGCAGCAGCGAGACCACCGGCCCCAACACAAGCGCCGTCAGCAATACGCAAACGACGAGGCCCGGAAAAATCCGCAACATGCGCGCGGCCGCGAAATCGATCAGCGACCGGCTGCGATCAAAGCTCTGAGCGACCAGGATGCCGCTCAAGATAAAGAACCCCTGCACCGCATGTTCACCAAGCGAATGGCCGGTCAGTGCGGTCAGCGGTTCGGCCTGATCCGTTCCAAACGCGTACAAGTAACTGTGCGAAATTAGGACGAGCAAGGCCATCAAAAGCCGCAGCACCCCAAAGCTATTGTGCTCTGGCGCCATGATTTGCCCAAGTCGCGGGGCGATTGCGGGTGTGCGGGGGGCGGAATTCAACATCTCGGGCTCCAAAGGGCGCATAGCCCTCCGGAGACTGAGCATCATTTATGCCAACTCTGTCATTTGGGCCGCGCGCCCGCTCAAACCGGGCGTTGCAGCTTTAACCTTTGCCGCTCGGCTTCGATGGCTTCCGCCTGAGACGGCCAGCTGGTGCCGATCCAATCGTCTGTGCCAAACAGCCAATACCAGAACCGGTTACGGCGGTGATAGCGCTCGATCATCATGCGGTTCATCGTGTCCATATGCGTCGACAGCGCATTCAAGGTTTCGATGGGCCGCTCATTGTCGCGATCGAGATTGGCCAAGCGGTTGGCAATCGTCGCAACATCACCAGCCGCATCCGTACGCCACTGATCGATGGAGCCTGCAAGCGTATGCTGGTTCTGATTGAGCTTCATCAGCGCATCATGAACTTCGCCGAGATCGTTGGCATAGGCCTGATGCTTGGCAACTGCGGTTTCGATTTCACCGGCAAGTGCGCGTTCAACGGCGCTCAAACGTTCGGCAAGCCGCTCAGCCGCGTCATTCGCTGCCGATTGCTGGCCACTGACTGCGTTGGTCAGCACATTGAGGCGCTCGACAACGGGCGCTGCAAAGTCCGGTGTTTTGCGCTCGAACCCGGAGATCAGCGTCTCCATCCGCCCGGTGCTGGCGGTGTTTGCCGCAAGCGCTCTGGCAATTTCGCCTTCCAGCGATTTCAACCGGTCGGCGACGGCGTTTTCATTTCTGTTGGCATCGCGCGATAGCATCGCTTCTTCGATTACATCGAGACGGTTCATCACCGGCGACATGTCGAACGAGCGGGCCAATCGTTCTAAAGCCTGGGTAGATACGCCCGTGTCGTTGCCGGATTGGCGCAGCGAGGTTTCAAGATCCTGCAGGCGGCCAGTCAATGCAGACCAACCCTGGCTCAACTCTTTCAGCCGCTGGTCCAGCGTGACTTCAAGATTGAGCAATTGATCGGCGAGGCCATCGTTGGACACAGGCGTGCGGGCTTCCGTCATGACCTGCTCCAGCATATCGATCCGTTCGTACAGCCCCGAGTGCGCGCGGCCCTGATCGTCGCGGTGTGCCTGCGTATCGCGCGACAAATCCTTGAGCAACCCGGAGACGGCTTGCCGTTCGTTGGCCAGATCGTTACTGAGCGCGCGAACCATCTGTTCCAGCGCTTCAATGCGGGTGTTCTGAATGTTGTCTGTTGCCGTTCCAGCGTACTCAGAGCGGAAGGTGCGCGGCGTTTCCGTGACGTAGCGCACTTGTTCGACGCGGACCGGTTCTGTGCGCACCGGTTCGGGCGCCGATACGCGCACATAGCGCTCGACCGGACGCTCCACTTGCGCATAACGCGGCACTTCGGTGGCGTATCGCGATAGCGGCGGGAACTGTTCGAGACTTTCGCGCTGTGTCACCCGCATCGTGTGGCGGGCCAGGAGTGCAAGACCTTGAACATCGGTGCGCTGCTCAAAGAGAACGTTGAGCACATCGTCGATTGTCGCCGGTCCGTTACGGCGGGCGGCGATTGAGGCCGCCAGCTGCAGAACGTCAGCCAATTCTTCCGAGCGGCGCGGCGTGCCTTTGCCGTTGGCAAGCCCCACCGGAATTTCGCTGGCGATGATCGTTGCACTTTCCCGGCGTAATGCCGCAACCCTTACACCGCGCGCTTCAAGCGCTTCGGCCGCGGCATCAATACGTGTCAACGCGTGCAGAAAATGTTCAAGCCGGACATCTCCTGCACGGTGGGCAAGCGCCACATCGTAGGCGTGGTTGGCACAGGCGAGCACGGTATCGTCGACCCAGATCGGGCCAGCGCGGGATGGCGTGCGCTGGCCGTTCTTGATCACGCCCGCGTCGGATGAGACCGCCAGGTCGGCCGGCGTTGCACTCCAGGTCTGCGGCGTCCGCAGATCAAGATCTTCACCCCTGTAACCCATAGCGCCTGCACTCCTCGTCACGTCCGCCCGTCAAAGGGCTAGGTTGAATCTCACACGAACCCGCGCACCTAAAGCTCCGCTCAGGTTCGGATTTCAGGCCGTCGCAGCCACCGGTTTAGCGGCAGATCACGGCGGCCTCTTGACTTTCCAAGAATAACGTCAATTCCGGCTGGCCGCGAGTCGTCCGGCCCATCAGGGATGCGATCTTGGTCAACGCACAACGCTACGCCCGCAACGGACAGGCGAAAGACAGGCCGCGGCGAATCAGTCAGCGCGGCGCTCTATTCCGGCGATACGCCCAAGCCGTTAAGGAAGTGTCGATGGGGCGGGTTCGACCAATTCGGGGCCCTCCGCCCGCGGATTGTTGAGCTTTGGATTGACCGCCAGGGTGGTAATTTCACCGTCCGGCAGGGGCTTAAGCAGGTCGCCGATGTGATCGGCGGTGCCCGGGCGGCAATCGAGCCAGCGGTCATAGTCGGGTGGGTTGAGGATCACCGGCATCCGGTCGTGAATGGCGGCCATATCGTGATTGGCGGCGGTCGTCAGGATCGCCATTGTCTCGAGTTCGCTGCCGTCGGCGCCGAGCCAATGCTCCCACAAACCCGCCAGAGCGAACGGCGTGCCGCGCTTGAGGCGGATAAGATGTGGCTGTTTGGCGCCTGGCCGGCCGGTCCACTCATAGAACCCGTCCGTCGGCACAATGCAGCGGCGATGGCGGATTGCCCCACGGAATGATGGCTTTTCCGCCACCGTCTCGGACCGCGCATTGATCAGCGTTGCAAATTCGCGCGGGTCCTTGACCCACGGCGGGATCAGCCCCCAGCGTACCAGCACCAACTCGCGGGCGTGGCGCAGGCTGTGGCGGACGATCAAAGCCGGGTCGGTCGGGGCAATATTGTAGCGCGGCGGGAAATCCTCTGCCCCCTCGCATTGAAACATCTTGCGCACGGCTTGCGGAGGTGATGTCAGACTATAGCGCGAGCACATTGGCACCTCCGTGAGTGAGAATTCATAGGACCATACCGTGAGCCGCCGTGCGGACGCCAAGAATCGATGGTAAACGGGCAGCTATGGCAACCCCAACCGACAAAATTTGTTCCGCGCGACGGCGCTTCCGGGCTGAGCGCGCACTCCGCGCCTTTGCCGCCGCAACGCTGCTGCTGGCTGCGCTTCCGGCGCATGCCGCGCCCGATATCAAACCCTATGACGATAAGCTGCTCCGGCTTGCGGAAATACTCGGCGCGGTCCACTATCTGCGCGAACTTTGCAGCGCCAACGAAGGCCAGTACTGGCGCGACAGGATGCGCGAATTGACAGATGCCGAGGGCACTTCCGCTCTGCGCCGCGCCAAACTGGCCCGCGCCTTCAACCAGGGCTATCGCAGCTACAGCCGCACCTATAATACGTGCAGCCCCTCTGCGCAGACGGTCATCACCCGGTTTCTGGCTGAGGGCACGCAACTTTCCGAAGGCCTCGTCAAAAGCTTTCCCTGAACCCTGCTGATCACCGCGCCGATTTACTGTGAATTGTTGCAGCGGCGACCTTTTGTTTTTTCCTGTGCTACGTCACAAGGGGGGCGCGGCGGGATAAGCGCCGGCAGATATTTTCACGACGGCGTCATGAGAGGACGGGGATCTATGCGGTGCTTTGAAGAGTTTGATACCGACAACCCCAATCTCAAAGCCCTGGACCTCATTCTGGCCGCCTGGGATGAAGGCGTTGATACCGGCGTTCAACCACAGCAGATGGCCTACGCTGCGCTGTTCACGGCGCTGACCGATCTGGTGTCGATCTATGGCGAAGATGCGGTCGTGCATCTGACGCGCGGTCTCGAAAAGCGCATCGGTGAAGGTGAATTCACGCTGGCGCGCCGCGACCAATAAGGTCCGGTTCGCCGCGCCTTGCGGCGCCAGCCATTGCCTGCCGTTACAGCTGGCCGCCCTTGGTGATGACTTCCAAAATCAGCAATCCGCCAAAGCCCGCCAGCAGAATGCCGGCGATCCGGTTGATCAATTGCAGGCGGTTGCCGTCGAGCAAGTGGCGGTAGCGCGAGATCAGCCGCGATAGGCTGATCCACCAGATCATGCTGCCAGCCATAATGGCGGCAACCATGAACAGCACATCGATCATCGAATGAACTTCGACATAGGTACTGACGCCGCCGAACACCGTGAAAAGCCCTAGCACCGCGCCTGGATTTGTGATGGTCAGGAAGAATGTCTGCGGAATGTCCCAGGCGAAGTCTTTGAGGCTGGCATTCGCACCATCGGCATCGTTTTCAATGCGGATGCGTGGCAGCGTGACGTAAAGCTTCAAGCCGAACCCGATCAGCGCCAGTCCGCCGATCACCTGTATGATTGCGCGGTTGGATTGCACGGCGCCTGAGATCGCGCCAACGCCGAGCCCGGCGAACAATGCAATCAGCCCGTCCCCCAGAACAGATCCGATACCAGCTGCAATTCCGCCCCAGAAGCCGCGTTCAACGGCGCGCTGAATGCAAAGCACGTTCACCGGACCAACGGGGGCCGCGATCAGAATGCCTATCAGAATCCCGACGGGAATGATAATTGGGTTGGGAAAGTAGTCCATCATCCCCTGCGCTGGTGAACCAGACAACCGGCCCGGCCATCCGTCCGGCGACACCACGTGGCCATCACTGCACAGACATCAGAGATCACGAAGACCATGCGAGGCCATCCTCAAGCTCGTGTCGCCGTGACAGCAACGGAATTGTCAGGAACCGCGCCGAAGGCCGACGGTCAGCGAGTCAAAACGACATCGTCGTTGTTAGTGGTAGTTGCGCTTTGCAGCCTTGTCTATGGCTGGTGCGTGCCCGGCGCGATAGCTGGCGAGCAGCCGTTACCGGCACACGTCGCCGAGACACGCGAGATGATTTTAGCGGCGGTTCGCGCCGCGTCACTCGAAGACCTTGCGGCTGTCATTGACGCCAGTGCGGTCAAGCCGGATTTCGGACTGGCAAGCGGTGATAATCCGATTGCCGGCTTGAAGGCATTGTCGGCGGACGGACGCGGACTTGAAATATTGGCGGCACTGCGGGACGTCCTTGACGTCGCACCTGCGACATTGCCGCTCGGCAAAGACCTGGAAAACAACCTCGTCTACGTGTGGCCTTATCTCGCAGAAAAGCCCCTCGATACGCTGAGCAGCGCCGACGAAATCGAACTCTATCGCCTGATGCCGGCAGCCAAGGTCGCGGAAATGCGAGAAAAAAAGCGCTGGATCTGGTGGCGGCTGGCAATTGGAGCGGATGGCTCTCTCCTGCTGTTCAAAAAGATGCCGTGAGGCTTGGGTCTGAAAAACGGGCAGGCGGGCCGGTAACCATAAGCCACAAGGGGGTTGGTCTTGGAGGCCGTCTCTGGTTAATTACGCTTCACAAGCTACGTTAACAGCAGGGTATAGCGTCATGATGAGACTATCAATTGCCGCCGCCGCACTCGCGGTGTTCGGGATTGCAACACCGGCCAGCGCCTTTCATCCGTTCGATGACACCTACGGCTATGTGATGCCGCAGAAATTCAAGCGGAACAACAAATCGGAAAAATCCGAAGCCGCGCCCGCATTCGGCTTCAAAGTGAAGCCAGCAGCCAAGGCCAAGATCAAAAACAACGACAACGACGAAGATTCAAAGCCGCAAAAGAAGGTGGCCAAGAAGGGCCCATCGCAAATGGATGGCGGCGGTAAGCCAAATATTTCGCCGGTCGCACCACCTACCGTTTCGTTCCCCAACAATTACGGCTCAGGCACTGTGGTCGTCGATACCGCGGGGCGACGCCTGTACTACGTGCTCTCGTCGTCGCGTGCCTATCAGTATCCAATCGCGGTTGGCCGTGAAGGGTTCACGTGGTCCGGCACGCAGCCGATCTCGAAGAAGGTCGCCTGGCCCGACTGGCGCCCGCCGGCGGAAATGCTGGAGCGTAAGCCGGAGCTTCCGGAATATATGACCGGCGGCGTTCGCAACCCGCTTGGTGCCATGGCGCTTTATCTTGGAAATTCGCTGTACCGCATCCACGGCACCAACGACGCCAAGACCATTGGTCAGGCTGCGTCGTCGGGTTGCATCCGCATGACCAACGGTCACGTGATGCATCTCTCAAGCAT
Organism: Hyphomicrobium sp.; assembly: GCA_013141015.1. Lineage (GTDB taxonomy): Bacteria > Pseudomonadota > Alphaproteobacteria > Rhizobiales > Hyphomicrobiaceae > Hyphomicrobium_B. The sequence continues at coordinate 34,214 of JABFRT010000007.1, forward strand.
CGCCAGCGTCGGCACAACCGTGCGCGTTTTGCACAAGCTGCCGAAAAACATCGCCAAGGCCGCCAAGTCGAACAGTGACGGCTGAGACGGGCTAGAGCACGAGACTGTAGAGAAGATCGTGTAGCGGCGATGGGCCGTCCATCAGGTTGATGCCCAGCGCCGACTTTACCAGATATAGGCCAGCCAATACTGGCAAGGCGGCGGCCAACGCCGCACCCGACACGATCATCGCCTCGCCCCAGCTCATCGGCTCGGACGGGGCGATTGCTTTTTGAAAGGCAACCGGCAGCATAACTTGAGACATCCCGCTAAAGACATTCGGCCTGAAGCAAGGCCGGTGCCACATCTATTAACGGGACGTTAAGAGGTCAATAGCCCTCAAGGAAACCCACAGGTTCTCCCGCGGCCGCGCCCAGAATCTGGCCTTCCCACATCACTTTGCGGCCGCGAACGAACGTGCCGGCCGGCCAGCCGGTGACGGTTACGCCATCATAGGGTGTCCATCCACACCGGCTCTCAATCCAATCGTTGCGGATCGTTTGGCGGCGCTTCAAATCGACAATCGTCAAGTCGGCGTCATAGCCAACCGCAATCCGGCCCTTGCCCCGCAAACCGAATAGCCGCTGCGGACCGTGGCTGGTCAGATCGACAAAGCGTTGCAGGGTCAGGCGACCGGCGTTGACATGGTCGAGCATGACCGGCACCAGCGTTTGCACACCGGTCATGCCGGAATGGGTGTCAGGGTAGACGTGGTCCTTTTCCTCGCGCGTGTGGGGCGCGTGATCGGAGCCGAGCACATCGACAACGCCGGATTGCAACGCAGCCCAGATCGCCTGGCGATGGCGCGCATCGCGCACCGGCGGGTTCATTTGCACGTAAGCGCCAAGCCGCTCATAGCATTCCGGACCTTCAAGCGTCAGGTGATGCGGTGTTACTTCAACGCTGGCGTAATCCTTGTGGTCTTTGAGGAAGTCCATTTCTTCAGCTGTCGATACATGCAGCACCTGCACGCGTTTTTTGTGTTTCTCAGCGAGACCGACAAGCCGCTTGGTGGCAATCAGCGCCGCTTCCGCGTCACGCCATTCATAGTGCGAGACCGGCTCGCCCGTGCGGCGCAATCCCATGCGCGCCTTAAGCCGGCTCTCATCCTCGGCGTGGAAGGACGCGCGGCGCGATATTTTGGCGATTATTTTGTCCAGCGTCTCACCATCGTCGACCGGCAGATCTGCTGGTCGACGACCCCATGAACACTTTCATGCCAGCCGAGCCTTCGAGCTTTTCGAGGCTTGGAATATCGCCGACGTTGTCGCGCGTGCCGCCGGCGAAGAACGCGAAATCGCAGAACATGCGGTGACGGGCGCGGCGCACCTTGTCGGCCAGCGTCTCGGCATTTGTGGTAAGTGGCTTGGTGTTCGGCATCTCAAACACCGCCGTCACGCCGCCAGCCACCGCCGCGCGGCTGCCCGTCTCCAGATCTTCCTTGTGCTCCAGCCCCGGCTCGCGGAAATGCACTTGGCTGTCGATCACGCCCGGCAGGATATGCAGCCCGGTTGCATCCAACAACTCGGCCGCCTTTGCGCTCTTTAAATCGCCGATTGCGGCGATGCGCCCATTGCGGATCGCCAGATCGCGCAAGCCCCGCCCATCGTGATTGACAACGGTTGCGCCGGTGATGATCAGGTCATAGGTCTCGGCCATGGGCAGGTGTCTCCGGCAGCTTGCGTTCAGCGTCAGTCCCGCATACGTAACTCGCGACGGCTTGGCAATGATTGAGAGATGTCATGAGCGCTGCAAAAATCAGCCGGTTGCCCGACCGCGGCGTGGTCAGCGTCACGGGCGCGGATGCGGCAAAACTGCTGCAAGGCTTGGTGACCAACGACATCGCGGCCCTTGAGACCAAGCCTGACGACCTTGCCTTTGCGGCAAGCGCCGCCCATGCGGGGCTATTGTCTCCGCAAGGCAAGATCCTGTTCGATTTTTTTGTTGTACGCACGCTCGACGGTTTTGTGCTCGACGTGGCGCGCGATCAGGCGGCGGCGCTCTCCAAGCGGCTGACAATGTACAAGCTGCGGGCGGATGTCACGATCACCGATGTCCCGGAAAATTATGCAGCGCTGGCGCTCTGGGGGCCAAGTGCAATTTCATCGGGACCAACCAAGGGTACGATTGCGTTCGATGATCCGCGCGACAGCCGTCTGGGCAAGCGCATATTGGCGGAAGCCCGTTTTGCAACCGACATCGCATCCGCGACCAACGGCCAATTGGTGAGCGACGACGCCTACCACGCCCACCGGATTGCGCTCGGCGTGCCCGAGGGCGGCAAAGACTACGCCTTGGGCGACGCCTATCCGCATGAAGCCAACTTCGATCTGTTTCACGGCGTGTCTTTCACAAAGGGCTGTTACGTCGGCCAGGAAGTGGTGGCGCGCATGCAGAACAAAACCGTGGTGCGCAAGCGCATCGTCAAAATCGCGGGCGCGGCCCCGCTCACCCCCGGCACGGACATCCTGCTCGGCGAAATTGCGATTGGCCGCACCGGCTCGGGGGATGGCAATACCGGCCTCGCGATGCTTCGCCTCGACCGCGCGATAGAGGCGATCGATCAAGGCATGCCGCTCACCTCAGGCGGCATCGTCATCACGCCGGACACGGAAGCGCTGGCCCGCTATCGCGTCTCCGCCGCACACCGTCCATTCCAACCGGGGCTCTAAGCCATGACGGACACACCGATTGCCCGCTGCCCATGGACCGGCATCGATGATCCGCTCTATGCGCGCTACCACGACACCGAGTGGGGCGTGCCGCTGCTCGACGATAAATTGCTGTTTGAAAAAATGATCCTCGAAGGATTTCAATCGGGCCTGTCGTGGCTGACAATTCTGAAAAAGCGCGAAAATTTCAGGCAGGCTTTCGACGATTTTGAACCGGCAAAAATCGCCCGCTACGGCAAGCGTGATTTTGATCGCCTGATGAACGACGCCGGTATCGTGCGCAATCGCCTGAAGATCGAATCCACCATCGACAATGCGAAAGCCTACCTCGCGCTCTCAAAGCACACGCCGTTTGCGCATTTTGTTTGGAGCTTCATCGAAGGCCAGCCGCAGCAAAACAAACTGACCTCGTTGAAGGACGCACCGGGACAAACGGACGTTTCAAAGCGCATGAGCAAGGCGCTGAAAAAGGAAGGCTTCCGCTTCACCGGGCCAACCACGATCTATGCGTTCATGCAATCGAGCGGCATGGTCAACGACCATCTGGTCAGTTGCCCGCGTCATGCGGCGTGCGCCAAACTTCAAGCCAAACTCAAGGTCCCAGGACGATGAACGAGCCTTTGCACAGCAAACCGGTGCGCGCCTGGCAACGCATGTTATCAGGCCGGCGGCTTGATCTGCTTCAGCCCTCACCTGACGACATAGAGATCGAGGATATCGCCCACGGCCTCGCCCGCGTCGCCCGCTGGAACGGCCAGACCACAGGCGCGCACGCCTTTTCGGTTGCCCAGCATTCCCTGATCGTCACCGATATTTTTGAAAACCTCAATCCGACGACATCGAATGCCGAGCGCCGGGCGGCTCTTTTGCACGATGCTCCCGAATATGTGATCGGCGATCTCATCAGCCCATTCAAAGCCGCGATTGGCCTCGACTACAAGGCATTCGAGCGACGCTTGCTGGCCGCCATCCATCGCCGTTTTGATATTCCAGAGACGCTTTCCCCGGTCATCACGAACGCCATCAAAGACGCCGACCGCATCGCCGCTTTCTTTGAAGCGACATGTCTTGCTGGGTTTTCTATCGAGGAGGGGCGCGCATTTTTTGGGCGCGCTGACGTTAACGGTTCGCTGCGCGACACGCTTCAAACCATCGAACCTCTTCCGGCGAAAGACGCACACCGCCACTTCATCGCACGCTTTGACGCTCTCGCGCGCATTTAGAATTCCGGCATAAATGCGGCAAAATCCGTTCATTCTGTGCAACTGTTATTCCGAAAATCGCCATGATCTGACCTTAGCCAGCTACCTGGGGAGCACGGGGATGACATGCAATGAACATGGAACTGTCAGGCAGAGGCAAACCGTCGCCAGATAAATCGCACCGCGTACTCACACGCGATAAAACAGATCACGACTCCGTCGGCATCGGTCTCAATGCAGCAATTGTTGCGGTGCTCGACAATGAACCAGTAGCGCTCGTTGTCCGCAAGGATCCCGATAGCGCAGGTGCTACCGATATGCTTCCGTTCGGGCCATTCAGCCCGCGCGAGCATAGAACGCTCGAAGGCGGGTTGCGCGCGTGGGTGCGCGATCAAACTGGCCTTGATCTCGGCTACGCCGAACAACTCTATACATTTGCCGATCGCGGCCGCTTGCCGGAACCCGGTGACGTGGCACCGCACGTCGTATCGATTGGCTATCTGGCGTTGACCGAAGCCAGCGCCGATCACGGCTTGACGCACGGCGTCTGGCGCAGCTGGTATCAGTATTTTCCTTGGGAAGACTGGCGCCGTTCGCGCCCCGATATCATCGCCAATGAAATCGAGCCACGCTTGAAACTTTGGGCTGAGCGTCCGTCGCCAGCGGCAACGCCTCAGCGTCCGGTTTCCCGCAGCGACCGCGCCCGCATGTGCTTTGGCCTTGATGGTGCCGCCTGGGACGAAGAAAAAGTGCTCGAGCGCTACGAGCTGCTCTACGAAGCAGGCTTGATCGAAGAAGCGCTTCGTGATGGGCGCAGCGCCGCGCAAGCTTGGACAGACCGGCCGAAGCTCGGCCTTCCCATGCAGTCGGACCACCGCCGCATTCTTGCGACGGCAATCGGGCGGACGCGCGCCAAAATTAAATACCGGCCCGTGGTGTTTGAATTGATGCCGCCGGATTTCACGCTCTATGAATTGCAGAAAACGGTCGAAGCAATCCTCGGGCCGCATCTGCATAAGCAGAACTTCCGCCGCCTCGTCGAAGGTGCGGGTCTCGTCGAGCCAACGGGTGATGTCAAAACCCGCACAGGCGGGCGGCCAGCAAAGCTGTTCCGCTTCCGGCGCGAGGTGCTGCTTGAACGTCCGGCTCCCGGCGTGCGCGTCTCGGCACCGCCCGTACGCAATTGAGATAGGCGTAACTGACGGGCCGCAACCAAATGCACTGGCCCGCAGTTCTGTTGAGCACTCACAGGATGCCTCTGGAATTTTCGCCGCAGATACACTAACATAATTGTCACCCAGGAATGCTCAGTCAGAGCATTTCTGGGTGAGGCTACCCGGCAAGTGCGCCGGCGTTTGGTACGCACTTGATATGCTCGATTCGAGCATATGTGGTTCAAGGGTCATTGCGGAGGACGACGCATGGTTGCGCCGGTCGCGGGTACAAAATCATCGGCAATCTCTGGCAAAGCTGCGCCGCAGCGGCAGTTGAAGTATGCGTGGTCGGCGGCGCTTCAAGCCGAAATGGCGCCGATGTACGAGCGCGTCAAGCACGTCATCACGCCGATGGAGTGGCCGCACTATGCAGCCCTGATCAAGTCGATCAATGAGCTGAAAAAAGAGCGCAACGCCGTCATCCTGGCGCACAACTATATGACGCCGGAGATCTTCCACTGCGTCGCTGATTTCCGCGGCGATAGCTTACAGCTCGCCAAAGAAGCCGCACGCGTTGACGCCAAAATCATCGTCCAGGCCGGCGTGCACTTTATGGCCGAAACCTCGAAGCTGCTCTCGCCCGATAAAACCGTGCTCATTCCCGATATGCGGGCCGGGTGCTCACTCGCCGCTTCGATCACAGCCGAAGACGTGCGCATGTTGCGTGAAGCCTATCCGGGCGTGCCGATCGTCACTTATGTCAACACATCGGCTGCCGTGAAAGCCGAATGCGATATCACATGCACCTCGTCGAACGCGGTCAAGGTCGTCGAAAGCCTTGGCGCGCCGCGCGTGTTGTGCATCCCCGATCAGTATTTGGCGAAGTGGGTGCAATCGCAAACCAAAGTGCAGGTGATCACCTGGAAGGGTGCGTGCGAAGTGCATGAACGCTTCACCGGCGAAGAGTTGACCCGCATGCGCGACGACGATCCGGGCTTGAAGATCATTGCCCATCCTGAATGCCCGCCCGACGTGATCGCGGCTGCTGATTTCACCGGCTCGACCTCCGGCATGATCAATTGGGTCAAGGACAAGCGGCCGAAAAAGGTAATGCTCGTCACCGAATGCTCGATGGCTTCCAACGTCGCTGTCGAAACGCCCGATGTCGAGTTCATCCGTCCGTGCAATCTGTGCCCGCACATGAAACGTATCAGCCTCGAGAACATTTACGATAGCCTGCTGCACTTGCAGTATGAGGTGCACGTTGATCCTGACGTTGCCGTCCGCGCCCGCCGCGCCGTAGAACGCATGGTCAATCTGACCAACTGAGCTGGACTGAGCCGACCCGACGAAAACAAAGTTCCGTTTCGCTCAAAAAGGGCTGAGCCTCATGGTTGCCAAACGCACCCGACGCGCCGCTCCTGCCGCCAAGCCGGTGTTCAAACCGGCGGACGCGAAACAAGGTCCAGGCGATGTGGTTATCATCGGCGCGGGCCTTGCCGGATTGTTCACGGCGCTGAAGCTGGCGCCGCTGCCGGTGACTGTTATCGCTGCGGCGCCGCTTGGCGAAGGCGCGTCCAGCATGTGGGCGCAGGGCGGCATAGCCGCCGCCGTTGGCGAAGGCGACAGCACGGATAAGCACGCCGCCGACACGATTGCGGCAGGCGCCGGCATCGTCGACGAAACAATCGCTCACATGGTCGCCGACGAAGCGCCTGAGCGGATCCGCGATCTGCTGAGCTACGGCGTACCATTCGACCGAGATCTCGAAGGCCACTATGTGCTTTCCAAAGAAGCCGCACATTCCGAAAAGCGCGTGGTCCGCGTCTCCGGCGACCGCGCCGGTGCCGCCATCATGCAGGCGCTGATCGCGGCTGTGCGCACATGCCCATCGATCCGCGTGCTCGAGGGCTTTGCCGCCGACGATTTGATTGCGGACGACGGCCACGTTGAAGGCGTCCGCCTGATCCGCCCTGCGGCGCTTGGCAACGGCACCTATGAATTCGTCCCCGCCTCCGCCGTCGTCTTGGCAACGGGCGGCGTCGGTGCGCTGTTCGCACTGACGACCAACCCTGCTTATGCGCGGGGCGAAGCCATCGCCATGGCCGCACGTGCGGGCGCCGTGATCGCTGACGCTGAGTTCGTCCAGTTCCACCCGACCGCCATCGACGCCGGCATCGACCCGGCGCCGCTGGCCACAGAAGCGTTGCGCGGCGAAGGCGCAATCCTGGTCAACAATCTTGGCGAACGCTTCATGACAAAGATCGACCCGCGCGGCGAATTGGCCGCCCGCGATGTGGTGGCGCGCGGTGTGTTTGCTGAAATTCAAGCTGGACGCCGCGTATTTCTTGATTGCCGCGAGGCGATTGGCGCGCGTTTCGACGCCGCGTATCCAACCGTTTTTGAACATTGCCAGCGCGCTGGCATCAACCCGGTCACAGAATTGATTCCTGTAGCGCCTGCCGAGCACTATCACATGGGCGGCATCGCGACCGACGAGCGCGGACGTTCAAGCATCTCCGGCCTTTGGGCCGTCGGCGAAGTGGCGTCCACAGGACTGCATGGCGCGAACCGGCTCGCATCGAACTCACTGCTGGAAGCAACCGTCTATGGCGCGCGCGTCGCAGCCGACATCCGATCGGTTCTGCCGCTGGATCATGTCGGCCATTTTGTCGAGCCCAAGCGCGTGCCCGGCAGCCGGCCAGCCGATCCACAATTGCGTGCCGAGGCCGTCAGCGCTTTGCGGTCCATCATGACGACCCACGTCGGCGTCGTGCGCACCGCCAAGGGATTGCGAACGGCGCTCGCGGCGTTGAAGGCCATAGCCCAGCAAGCCACAGGTGACACGGTGCTTGCCAACATGACGCTGGTCGCGCGGCTGATCACCGCCGCCGCGTTGCAGCGCAAGGAAAGCCGCGGCGGACATTTCCGCAGCGACTTCCCCGAGACCGATCCGGCGCTTGCGGAACGTAGCTTCATGACGCTTGCCGATCTCGACCGGATCGATGCGCCGGGCCGGATCGCAGCCACGGCGCCAGCCCTCGCCGGATGCCGCACATGACGCTCGCTCACAGTCCGCGCGCTCTAAATCTCGCGCCTCTGCCCGCACCATTGATCGACGCTGCAATCCGCGCCGCGCTGGCGGAGGACTTGGGCCTGGCTGGCGATATCACCACCAACGCCACGGTCGCGGCTGACGCGATTGCAGACGCTGTTATTGCCACGCGGCAGCCTGGCGTGGTCTCCGGTCTGCAATTGGCCGAAGCTGCATTTCGCGCGCTCGACCCGGACGTGTCGTTCACAATCAAACATAACGACGGTGACCGGGTTGCGCCCGGCGACGTGATTGCCGTTATTACCGGCAATGCCCGCGCCGTCCTCACCGCCGAACGCGTCGCCCTGAATTTCATGGGCCGCATGTCGGGCATCGCGACATTGACGCGGCGCTATGCCGATGCCGCCGCTGGCACCAAAGCCCGGATCGCTGATACGCGCAAAACCACGCCGGGCCTGCGCGCCTTCGAAAAATACGCCGTGCGGTGCGGCGGCGGCCAGAACCACCGCACAGGCTTGTTCGACGCTGTGCTGATCAAAGATAATCATATCGTTGCCGCCGGTGGTCTCGAAAAGGCCATCGAAGCGGCCCGCGCCAGTGCCGGCCATATGGTCAAAATCGAAGTCGAAGTCGATACCCTTGACCAGCTCGACGTGCTGTTGAAATACAAGGTCGACGCGGTTCTGCTCGACAATATGACACCGGCTCAATTGAAGGATGCCGTCACGCGGGTCGCCGGCCGCTGCCTGACGGAAGCTTCAGGCGGCGTTAACCTCGACACGGTCGCGGCCATCGCCAAATGCGGCGTCGATATGATCTCTGTTGGCGCTTTGACCCATTCCGCGCCCGTTCTCGACCTCGGCCTGGACTTCAAATCCCGCCGCCCGGCAACCAAACACAGCGCTAACGCTTGATTTTGCCACACTTAGCGATCACCTCAGTCTATGAGAGTGACTGAAGCTTGCCGGCAAGTTACCGGCGTGCACAGCGATCGACATAACGAACGTGGATATCATGAAGTGGATCGTCGTCTGGGGCGTTAGCGCGGTTGCCGCCGCAGCGCTTGCGGCAGTCTTTGCCGGCCAGAAAAACCGCGACTACTCGCACTGGGTGGCGTGGTGCTTTGTGTTTCCGCCGCTCGTCATCTGGCTGATGCTGATGCCATCGAACAAGGGGCCGCGGCCGCGCAAACCCACACTCGATGAAATCGACCGCCGCGACGGCAGCTGAGCGTTACGAAATCTCTTCGGGCGGCGATGCCATGCGCGCCCGGATGGCGGCTTGCGCAGCCGACAACCGTGCGACCGGCACGCGGTACGGCGAACACGACACATAGTCGAGCCCAGCACTTTCGAAGAACGCGATCGATTTTGGATCGCCGCCATGCTCGCCGCAGATGCCGGCCTTCAAAGCCGGTTTGGCCTTGCGTCCGCGCTCCACACCAATCCGCACCAATTCACCAACGCCCGTCTGATCGATCGAAACAAACGGATCGATAGCAATGATTTCGTGCTCCAGGTAACTCGACAGGATCGGCGCGGCGTCATCGCGCGACAGGCCGAGCGCGGTCTGCGTCAGATCATTTGTGCCGAACGAAAAGAAGTCCGCGCCCTTCTCGCCCTTGGCGATATCTTCGGCACGCAGCGCTGCGCGCGGCAACTCGATCATGGTGCCGACATCGTACGCGAGTGACACGCCGGTTTCCTTTTCAACCGCCTTCGCCACATCGACAATCACCGCACGCAGCACATCGAATTCCTGCCGGTAGGCCACGAACGGGATCATCACTTCCGGACGAACCGGCGCGCCGGTTTTTTGGCCAGCAGCAATCGCCGCTTCAAAAATTGCCCGGGCCTGCATGCCGGTAATCTCCGGGAACTTGATGCCAAGGCGGCAGCCGCGGAAGCCGAGCATGGGGTTAAATTCCTCAAGCTCCGCCACGCGGGCCTTGAGGCGCATCAGATCCATACCAAGGGCGGCTGCGACCTGCGCGGCCTCGCGGTCTTCGTGCGGCAGGAACTCATGCAATGGCGGATCGAGCAGACGGATGGTGACCGGAAGCCCGGCCATGATTTCAAAAAGCTCTTCGAAATCGGCGCGCTGCATCGGCAGCAACTTGTCGAGTGCCTGGCGGCGGCCTTCGATGTCCTCGGCGCAAATCATTTCGCGGACCGCGAGAATACGGCTCTCCTCAAAAAACATGTGCTCGGTGCGGCAAAGACCAATGCCCTCGGCTCCGAACATGCGCGCCTGCCGGGCATCGCGCGGCGTGTCGGCGTTGGTGCGCACACGCATGCGCCGCGTTTCATCGGCCCAACCCATGATGGTCGCGAATGTGCCTGATAATTCCGGGGCGCGCATTTTGGCTTTGCCCGCATAGACACGGCCGTTGCCGCCATCAATGGTAATGATATCGCCGGCGCGGAAAGTGCGCGCGCCAGCCCGCATCGTGCCGGCATTGACGTCGATTCTGAGAGTGCCTGCGCCGGATACGCATGGCCGCCCCATGCCGCGCGCGACGACGGCTGCGTGCGAGGTCATGCCGCCGCGTGCGGTCAAAACGCCGACCGCTGCATGCATACCGTGAACATCTTCGGGGCTGGTTTCAGCGCGCACCAAAATAACATCGCGGCCCTTGGCACGCAGTGCTTCCGCCATTTCCGCATGAAATACGATTTCGCCGGATGCAGCGCCAGGCGACGCCGGCAGGCCTTTGCCGATCAGATCGTTTTCCGCGGCAGAATCGATTGTTGGATGCAGCAATTGATCGAGCGCGGATGGCTCGACGCGCAACACCGCCTCATCGCGGGTGATCAATCCTTCCGCTGCCATATCGACAGAAATTTTAAGCGCGGCATCTGTTGTGCGTTTGCCAGAGCGCGTCTGCAGCAGCCAAAGCTTGCCGATTTGAATGGTGAATTCCACGTCCTGCATATCGCGGTAGTGCTGCTCCAAGCGGCGGAAAACCGCCTTCAGCTCGGCAAAGGCGTCCGGCATCATCTCTTCGAGCGACAAGCCCGTGCCCATACTCAATCCGGCGCGCGTCAGCGGTTGCGGTGTGCGGATGCCGGCGACGACATCTTCGCCTTGGGCATTCGGCAGATACTCGCCGAAAATTTCGTTGGCCCCGGTCGATGGGTTGCGCGTGAACGCGACGCCGGTTGCCGACGTTTCACCCAGATTGCCAAACACCATGGCTTGCACGTTGACGGCGGTGCCCCAATCGTCAGGAATATCATGCAAGCGGCGATACGTTGCGGCGCGCGGATTGTGCCAGGAATCGAACACGGCGGCGATAGCGCCCCACAGCTGCGCATTGGTGTCTTGGGGAAACGGCGCCCCCGACTCCCGCACGACGGCCGCATTGTAATCGCCAATGATCTCGCGCCACGCCTCAGCGTCGATTTCCGTGTCAGCGCCAAAGCCGTTGAGGTTTTTGAAATTCTCCAAAATGTCTTCGAACACGCCGTGATCGACGCCGAGCACGACATCGGCATACATTTGGATAAAGCGCCGGTAGCTATCGAACGCAAAGCGCGCATCACCCGTCAAGGCCGCCAGCGCCTGAACTGTCTTGTCGTTGAGGCCGAGGTTGAGAATGGTGTCCATCATACCCGGCATCGAGGCGCGCGAGCCGGACCGTACCGAGACCAGCAACGGCCGCTGCTCGTCGCCGAATTTCGCGCCAACGGTTTCGCCGATTTTGGCCAGCCCCGCTTCAACTTGATCGCGAAGCTCTGGCGGCAGCTTTTTGCCGAGGGCAAAAAACAGGGCGCAGACTTCAGTCGGAATGGTGAAGCCTGGCGGCACGGGCAACCCCAGATTGGCCATCTCAGCAAGGTTTGCCCCCTTGCCGCCGAGCATAGCCGACATGGCAGCTTTGCCTTCGGCCTGTCCTGGGGCGAAGCTGTAGACCCATTTCTCTTTGCCGTCGGTTCCCGGCTGTGTCATCACACCATCTCAATCGTCGTTACAACCGGCGTTGGACACCATCCAAAGGCCGGTCCGCAAGCGGTGGCATAGCAGCCCGGCCTATAGAGTAGAAGGGCTGAGCCGATTATCCCCCCGGGAAGCCGCCGCCCCGGCAATCCATCCGCTTCAAATCTGGACGAGCATACTATGAGCCCACTGAACAAAGTCCTCGACACCCTCGGCCAATCGAAACAAGCAGGCCTGGACCGCTTATTCGAACTGCTGCGCATCGAAAGCGTTTCAACCGATCCGGCGTTCAAGGGCAATTGTCAGCAGGCTGCGGCGTGGTGCGCGGCGGCTCTGACCGGCATCGGCTTTGCGGAGGCAAAAGTTGTCCAAACAAGCGGACACCCGATGGTTGTGGCGCATGACCGCCACGACCGGCCGGCAGGCATGCCGCATGTGCTGTTTTACGGCCATTACGATGTTCAGCCCGCCGATCCGCTGGAGCTTTGGACATCGCCGCCGTTCGAGCCGCGGCTTGCCGAAGAACCCGGCAACGGCACGGTGATCGTGGCGCGCGGCGCGGAAGACAACAAAGGCCAGCTAATGACCTTTTTCGAAGCGGCCCGTGCCTGGAAAGCGGTGGCTGGCGAATTGCCGGTTGCGGTCTCGGTGTTGATTGAGGGCGAAGAAGAATGCGGTTCCCCGTCGTTGCCAGAATTTCTGAAAATGCATGGCGATGAACTGAAAGCTGATCTGGTGCTGGTCTGCGATACCGGCCAATGGGACAAAGATACGCCAGCCATCACCACCATGCTGCGCGGCCTTGCTGGCGACGAACTGGTGATCAGCGGCCCAAGCCGCGATCTGCATTCCGGCATCTATGGCGGGCCGGTTTCAAACCCGATCCGTGTACTCGCTAAGGTCATTGCGGCGCTCCACGACGATAACGGGCGCATCGCGGTCCCAGGTTTCTACGACGGCGTCAAAGACCCCTCGCCTGAGCAACTGGCACAGTGGCAAACGCTCGGTCTGCGCGCTGACGCATTCCTCGGCTCAATTGGCCTGTCAACTCCCGCCGGTGAACAGGGCCGCACGCTGATCGAACAGCTGTGGTCGCGGCCAACACTCGAATTCAACGGCGTGACCGGCGGCTATCAGGGCATCGGCTCGAAGACGGTTATTCCAGCCAAAGCCTCGGTCAAAATCACCTGCCGCTTGGTGCCGGGCCAAGACCCGGACAAAGTCATGGCGGACCTTCGCGCCTATGTGGCGACGCTTGTGCCGCCCGACTGCAGCGCAACCTGGCTTGGCAACCGCGGCTCCGGCGCCATCATGTTCGACACCGCCGGCCCGTCGATGCAGGCCGCCGCCAAGGCGCTCGCCGACGAATGGGGCCGCCCGGCCGTGTTGATGGGCTGCGGTGCGTCGATCCCGATCGTCTCGTCGTTCCGAGATGCGCTTGGCATGGACAGCTTGTTGATCGGCTATGGCCTTGACGACGACCGGATCCATTCGCCGAATGAAAAGTACAACATCACAAGCTTTGAAAAGGGTGCGCGCAGCTGGGCCCGGATCCTTGCGGCGTTGGCGGAGAATGCCGGCCGGCCGAAAATCTGATTTCAGCCGGGAAACGCTATCCGCCGCCGCAATCTCGCACTATATGCAGCTGTCTGAGCCGCCCGCCGCGGCAACCAATCGAGGACGACAATCCGCAATGAAGCGCCTGACCAACCGCACCTACTTTACAATTGCCGCGTTGTGCATTGCCGGCATTTCAGCCGCCGTGAACGCCCAGCAGCGCGCACCATGGGGCGACCAGCGCTACAACGACCGCGATAGCCGGTATAATGATCGCGACAGCCGCTCCAACGACCGTGGCAATACCTACAATTCTCAACGCAACGCGCCGTGGCCCAGCGACCGCTTCGACCCACAGCAGCAGGGCCGCAATTCCCAAGCCAACACCGCCGGACAATTCGATTACTACGCGCTCGTTCTGTCGTGGAGCCCAAGCTATTGTTCAGGTGCTGGTGACAACGACGATCAACAATGCAACCGCAGCGATGGCAAGCGCTTCTCGTTTGTTTTGCATGGGCTGTGGCCGCAATACGAAAAGGGCTATCCGCAAGACTGCCGCACCGCGCGCCGCCCGTTCGTACCGCAGCCGTTGATCGATAGCATGCTCGATATCATGCCAAGCTCCCGTCTGGTCATTCACGAATACCGCAAACATGGCACATGCTCTGGCCTGCAGCCGGACGGATATCTGTCGCTCGCGCGCCAACTTTACTCCAGCATTCGCATTCCTGAGCGGTTTAAAAACCCATTTGAACAGCAATTCACCTCGCCGTCTGAGGTGATCGCCAACTTCACGCGTGCCAACCCCCAGATCACGCCCGACATGATGGCGGTCGCCTGTGGCGGCGCTGGAAACCGGCTTAAAGAAATCCGCTTCTGCTTCAGCAAGGACGGCAAGCCGCGAAGCTGTGGCGAAAACGAAAATCAGCGCCGTATGTGCTCATCCGACCGGATGTTCGTACCGCCTGTGCGGTCGACTGCGCGTGACGACCAGCTTGGCAGCACGCCAAAATCGCCGCCCGGCAGTGGCCAGTACCGCGACCAGAACCCGCTTCCCGGCCCGCGCATGATTGAGCGCCCGCGCGGCATTTGAAAGCGGTTTAAGGCCTGGATGCCCCCTCGCCCCAAAAGCGCAGCCGCAAAGCAATCATCTGTCTACATCTCCCGTCCGCAATCTCCGTTGGGTGCGGAATCGCCTTGCAGGATTGAGCGAACTTCGCAAACTCGGGCCTAGTGATTCGCTTTTGAGTCTGCAATGCGCACGTTGGATCTTGATCAATTCTGGCCTTTACCGAGCAGCGGGCTTAAGTCCGTCGCTGCGGCATTGACGACGCCTGTGGCACGGGCCGAAACAGCCGCCATAACGGACGATGCCGATGCGCAACTGGCCGCTGATCTCGCGGCAGACAGTGCGCCTGAAGGCCCCTTCGATGCGCTCGAGATTGCAGATGACGAAGTTGCCCCACGCGCAGACAGGGATACAGATACGGAAGCCGTGCCCTTTGCGCTTGCCGGTGCCGGCGCTGCGGTCCGGCAACGTGCGCGATCCGCTCAAGCGTTTTTCAGGTCGTTCGACGTTCATGCCGCCGGATGGTTGTCGATGGGCTTCGTCGCCGGAATGGTATCCTGGCACGCCGTTGGATTCTGGGGCTTCGTATCTCAAAGCGTGTTGAACGGGCCCGGACGCTCTCCAGCGCAGATCGCCGCGCAGCCGACAACGGTCACTGAGAAGACGTTGCTGCAGCCAGCGCAAGTCTCCAGCAGTCTAGCCAACGCAAGCCAAACCGGCACCAGTCAAATCACAACCGGATCACTGCCGACGTTCGTTCCGCTGCCCGGCGCCTGCATGGCATTGACCGTGGATCGCACCACAGGCGCGACCGTTGCGCGGACTTGCGATGTCGGCGAACAGCCGATGCGCGACGCGGGCCGGCGGCGCAAAGGTGACCGGATGCCAGGTGCTGAAGCGCGCCTGCAGGAACCAACCGTCTGGGCTTCAGCTACAACGGCAACGCCCGTTGAAAACGCCCTGACGGCGCAAGATCTGCAAGCCGCCCCGCCAGCGGAACAAGATTTCGATTTGCGCTTGCGGGTCGAGCCGCAATAAAGGCCGTAAAAGTTTTATGCCGCCTGCCGCTGCCGCTCCGCGCGCCACGAAACCGGTGCCTTGCCAATAAAGCCAGCCGCCGCATCGGCCTTCATCTTGTCGATCAGCAGCGGATTGATGCTCCACCCGCTGGCCAAGCGCAGAACTTGTTCTTCCGTCGGATAGAGTACGATCGCGCCACCCGCGTCGCCCTTGCGGCCTTTGATACCACGCAGGTCAAACAGCTTCAGTCCGAGCTCTTTTTCTTCCGCCGTCAGCCGGCCGCGATCTAAAATCACGCCGCTTTCACCAATCACGAACGCGCGCACCAGCTTGCCCTTATGCACGCGGGCCCAGCCGAACAGATCTATTATCGGGAACGACGCAAAATATTGGACGTCGGTAAAGCGCTCCGAGAGACGCAGCAGCAGCGGCGTCAGCTTGTCGATGAAGGACGGACCAACCGGATGCGGCAGCGGTACGCCGGCAACAAACGTCCACCCTTTGACCGGCGGCGAGACGAACACATAAGTATCGCTCAAGCGGTCATCGTAGATCGTGCCGATGCCGGAATTCCAATTGGCCGGTGCTGCCCCTTCAATGCCCAGCGCATCGATCACGCCCGCGGTGTCGGCTGACTTTACCGCCAGCCACGACATGCGATAGCCGAACGGCTTGGGCTGGTCCGGCGTCTCGCCAAAAACCACGCGTCTCTCCGCCAGCCGTGGCGCAAGCACCAAAGCAATGAGCGCGACGGTTGCGCCCGTGAGGATAAGGATCAGCGCGGTCATCAGCGAATCAGCTGCCCTTGAGCGTTGTGATCGCCTGTTTCCCTTGCGCACTGCGCCGCCGCAAGCACCGCATGGCGCACGCCTGGGGAAAAAACGACGCTTCGAGGTCTATAGCGCCGCAAAACAAAACCGGGGCCCCTAAGGGCCCCGGCTCTGTCGTGACGGGAAGTCTGTCTGCGAAGGCAGCCTTATGGCAGGGCAACCTTGACGCCGAAGACGAAGCGGTCATCGGTCGAAGTCACACCCGGGACATCGACGTCGCGGTTGCTACCCCAGTAGCGCATATCGAAGGTGATCTTTTCGACAGCCAGCGACAGACCCGCGTTCCAGTAAATGATGTCGTCAAAGAAGCGGGGATCGGTGATGGCCGGTGCCGCCGCAGCATTTTCAAAGGCAAACACTTCATCGACAGTTTGATAGCCGACCACACCGCTGATCGTTGGTGTGAAAACACCGATCACCGGCAGCGTGTACGATGCGTTACCTTCAATGGTGTAGGACGCGCCGGTCTCGTAGGAGTAATCCGGCGAATAATAGAAGTTTGTGCCGAGTGTCGCGTTGGTGAATGGGCTGAAGCTCGCGCCTGCCTTCAATTCAAAATAGTCGACGTCAACAACTGCGCCCGAAATAAAGTTCGTCGCAATCGCTGAGGCTTGGCTCGGGTAGCCGTAGTAGATGACGCCGAAGTCGAAAGTGACCGGGCCAAGCACAGGCTTGATGCCAGCATAGAGGTCGATTTCGGTATTAGTCGCGACAAAGTTCTCGTCAACGTTCGAAGCCCACACGCCAGCATAAAAAATGCCGTAACCGATATCGGCGCCGCCCTGCAGGGCCGGCTTGTCATCGCGCTGCGAGAAGCCGCGGAACATGTAGTCCGAGACCGCGCCGATGTTGAAGCTGTAGGTGAAGGCTGGTGCGTCGTCGGCGCGTGCGGCACCGGCAAAGCCCGAAACCGCTGCGGCGGCCGCTACCGCCAGATACTGCACTTTACGGATCATCGTCATATGTGAAACCCCCGTCCCTGTCTTGGTGGCAAAGTCTTGTCTGATGGCATCGTCGAGGCAGTTAAAAACGCGAGCCTGCTCGCTGATCTGCTTTAGACTTACCGCTGTCGTGAGCGTAGAAGACCGGAAAAGCCCCGCCTCTACAATCATTTCGGCGCGGTTTGTGCGGCACGGAAGCGACGCAGTAACTGTTTCGCAACGTTGACAACTAAACAGCCGTTATCGGCATGAAATTGCACTGATATTGAGCACCAGCAGGGTCTCCAGACCGTGCACTTCGGCCGCACTTGCACAGCGATTAATCAAAGCCCGGCAAGGGCATGATCACGTTCCGGCTTGTCAGCGTATTCAAGGCATGCCTGAAACGTCGGCAAGGCGACTCACCCGGGCGCCTGCGAGGATAAAAAATGGCCGCCCCGACCACAGCACCGCCCCGCACCCTGCCTCAGCGCACCGTACTCATCACGGGCGCTGCGCGCCGCATTGGCCGGGCCATTGCGCTTGATATGGCGCGCGACGGTTGGGCGGTCGCGATTCACTATCGCCAATCGAAAGGCGAGGCTGAGGCGCTCCAACGGGAGATTGAACAGGACGGCGGAACGGCCGCAATTTTCGATGCCGGCCTGCAAGATTTTCCAGGGCTCGGCCAGCTCGTTGCGCGCTGCTCTGAGACGCTCGGCGCACCGCACTGCCTGATCAACAATGCGTCTGAATTTCTGCTCGATACGGTCCACAGCACGGATCAGGAAACGTGGGACACGCACCTCGATATCAATTTGAAAGCGCCTGTGTTTTTGGCGCAAGCGATGGCCCGGCATCTTCCCGCGGACGTGGACGGCAACATCATCAACATCATCGATCAGCGGGTCTGGAAACTGACGCCGGATTTCTTCTCCTACACCATATCGAAAGCCGGGCTGTGGACCGCGACGCGCACGCTTGCTCAGGGGCTTGCACCCCGCATCCGCGTCAACGCCATTGGCCCAGGGCCTGTATTGCGCAGCGTGCATCAGACAGACGCTGACTTCGCTGCCGAACAGCGCTCGACCCTGCTGCACACTGGCCCCTCGACTGGCGAAATCGCCGCCGCCGTCCGGTTTATTTTGTCATCGCCATCGATGACCGGGCAAATGATAGCGCTCGACGGCGGCCAGCACCTGACCTGACCCACGCCCACCGCGCGGCGGGTTCAAAAAGCAAAAAATGTGCGCGATCAAAGCGATTTGCCGCAATGGTTCCGCGCCCTGTTCTTATTGCTGCCCCATTGAAAGCCGACCTTCAAAAGCGAACCCGGGGGTTCATAGCAACGATTTATTAACGTTAAGCGCCTAGAAACCACGTTGGTTTTGTTGGGTGCTTCTCACGAGGGGTGCCGCGTAAAATGGGTGTTTCCATGATGTGCCGCGTTCGGGCGCAGTCTGCGTTCGTATTGGCGACCGCTGTGTCGGTTGTTGCGTTGACGGCTCCGGCTTTTGCCGCAGACCTTCCCCCAATCAAACAGACGGCGAAGAATTCCGTGCCCGCGTGTGTCACGCCCGGCCGGCTGATGTCATTCCTGGAAGCGCGCAACAAAAATCTCGACAACAAGTTCGCGACCATCGCCGCCGATTACGCGCGGGTGGGCGGCGAGTTGCAGATCCGCTGGGACACGGCGTTTTTCCAGATGTTGCTTGAGACCGGCAACCTGACTTTCACCGGTGACGTTTCGCCGGATCAGAACAATTTCGCAGGCCTTGGCGCAACCGGCAAAAAAGAACCGGGCGAAACATTCCCCGACGTCGCGACCGGCGTCAAAGCCCATCTCCAGCACCTGCTGATGTATTCGGGTGAAAAGCTCGACAACCCTGTCGCCGAGCGCACCCGCAAAGTGCAGGAGTGGGGCGTTCTCACCGCTTGGCAGAAGACCATCGATGGGCCGATGACCTACGTCCACCTCGCAAAGAAGTGGGCGCCGGGCTCAAAGTCCTATGCGCGCGATATTGAAAACGTCGCCGAAGCGTTCATGGATGGCCCATGCAAGAGCGCCGATCCGAAACCTGAAATGATGGCGCTCGTGAAACCCGATGCCGCGCTGGCAAAGCCGGCGGCTGAGGCGAAAATCGCCAGCGCTGAAAAGCCCGCCGCCTTTGACACGGCCTACACACCGCCAAAGGTGTCTGGCGCAGAACTCGCCAAGAAGGCCGCAGACGAAGCCCGCGCCAATGGATCTTACGTCCGCTCAAGCCTTGGCGCCGGCATGTTGGCCGCAATGTCGCCCCCTGAAGCGACAGCACCCGCTGCTCCTGCAGCCCAGCCCTCTGTCAAAATTCTCAACGCGCCAAAGGTTGAACCGCTGGCTGAGGCGCCTGCTGCAAGCGAACCACAAGCCAAAGTTCAAACGGCAGCCCTCGGCGCCGGAACCAAATCGGTGACGATCGAAGCGCCATCAGCGACTGCTGCCGCGAACACCTCGAAATGCAAAGTGTGGACGGCGAGCTATGGCGGCAACCGCGCCGTGATCATCAAAGCCAGCGCCGACGCTCAGGACAACTACACCGTTCTTGACGTCAATGAAGGCACCGAACAGCGCGAAGCCGACGCCTACATTTCAGCCTATGCCAAGGGCGGCCTGAAAGTCGGCGAGTTCAACACGCCAACCCAAGCGCTCGACAAAGCCTTTGAGCTTTGCCCGGAAGGTTGAGCGCAGGCTGAGTGCAGGTTGAGCGGTTGAGCACTGGCTGAGAGGGGAAGCGCCGATGAGCGTCTCCAGTTATACGACCATAGCCGCCAGCGAGCGTCTCGCTCAGAGGTCGGGCGTTCCGGCAGCCGCAGGCCTTGCGGCCATGCTCTTGGCATCGGCCGCGTCCAATGCCGCGCCCGCCATTCGCACAAGTTCTGCCAACCCGGTTCCGGCGTGCGCGACGCCCGAACGGCTGACCGCATTTCTCACCTCTCGCAACCCGCAACTCAACCCGCGCTACCGCGACATCGCCCGCTGGTACAAGCATTACGGCGAAGCCTGGAATGTGCGTTGGGACTACGCATTCTACCAAATGATCCTTGAGACGAATGCACTCAAATACCGGCGTGGCGACGGCAGCCGCGGCGACGTGCACGAAAAGCAAAACAACTTTGCCGGCATCGGCGCGACAGGCCGGGGCGCACCCGGCGACCGTTTCCCGGATATCAAAACCGGCGTACATGCTCAGATCCAGCACCTGGTTGCGTACTCCGGCGAAATGCTGAGCCAGCCGATCGCACCGCGGACGCAGCTGGTGCAGGATAGCATCGTCGAACAATCGCGCCGGTTGCGCCGCGCCGTCACATTCGGCGATCTGGCGCGCCGTTGGGCCGTGGACCGCGCCTATGCCAAATCCATCGATGGTGTCGCGGAGCAGTTCCGCGACGGCTATTGCTCCGGCGTTGCGGCCAACGCGCCGCCGGTTCGCCAAGCCCCCGTGCCGCAGCCGGCGGCGCGGCGAAATCTGAGTGCGTTTGCGCCGCCGTCCGGTCTCGGCGGGCCAAAGCCTCTCAAGCTTGCCGGCCCCGACACGCTGCCGTGGACCGGAGACGCCGGACAACAACCGCCACCAACACCTTCCCGCCAGACCGCGCCACAGGCGCCAGCCACCACGAACAAGCCGCACAGCGTGCCGCCGGTGCGCACGATCTGGTCTCGCGACGGTAACGTCACGCCAGCTGCTGCCGATGCCCCGCGCGCCGCGGCACCCGCGGAGCAGTCGGCGCAGGCTGACGCGCCCGTGGACACGGCGGGCACACCAGACCTTCCGCATTTCAAGATCGGGCCGCTGATGCCGGCCCCTTCGCGTCTCGGCGGACCGGTTGACGTGTTGCCGGTTGCAGCCCCCGCACCGGTAGCGCGTTTCAAACAGGTGATCACAGAGCCAAGTCTCGAATCCGCACCGTCACCAAATGGCGCATGCCGTGTGCTGGCTGCAAGTTACGGCGGCCGCAAAACGCTGCTGGTGCGCGCCAGCGTCGATGGCGAGACACGCTATACGGCGCTGACCGTGCTCGATGGTTTTGAAAAATCTATGTTCGACACCTATACCAAAGCGTCTGCACCCGGCGCCGAGATTGTCGGCGAATATGAAACCAAAGATCAGGCCTTGGCCGACGCGCGCACCAACTGCCCGGGATAGGGCGCGCTGGAGATTTTACTCACCCGCCTCACGGATCACATCGCCATCTGGCCGGTATTCCAAAATATCGCCCGGCTGGCATTGCAGCGTTTCGCAAATCTTCTCCAGCGTATCAAAGCGCACGCCTTTCACTTTGCCGGACTTCAACAGCGAAACATTTTGCTCCGTGATGCCGATGCGTTCGGCAAGATCCTTCGAGCGCATCTTGCGCTTGGCCAGCATCACATCGAGATTGACGACAATGGTCATGGCCACCCTCAAATAGAATTGGCTCAAACTATCTGCCGGTGATCGTCGGCGATCCGCGCCGCTTCCGCCATCGCGTGGCCAATCGCCAGGATCAGCCCGCCAAAAATCGCGATCATGTAGTCGTCGATGCTCAGTTGAATGGCCAGGATTCGCTGGCCTTCCGGATTGGACGCGGTGAGAACAAGTCCAAGCAGCGTATTGGCAAGCGGCCGCAGCAGCGCCAATGCCAGCATGGCGAAACCAATGCGCCGCAAACGGACCGGCGCGCTGGCGTTGAGAATGCGGCCCAAGCGATAGCCGTCAAACAACTCATAAGCCTGGTGCAACGCGTAAAACAAAACCGATAGCGGCAGCATCGATACTGCAAAGCCGAGTGCGCGGGTCACGCCGTCCATCGATACGCTCGCACCGCCAAGGCCGAGATGCGGCACAACATATGCGGTCACATAATCTGGGAAAAGCCAAACCCAGGCGAGCGCGATTTCAGCAAGCGCACCGCCAATGGCGACCGCACAGCACATGCCCGCGCCAAGGCGGCGCAATGCGTGCGCGTGTTCGCCGTCCACCGTCGCAGTGGTTCCAAGCGTGGCCGGAATTGTCATCGCTGTAACTCCTGAAATTTTGTCACGCATCACACGATCTGCCGGTGGTCTTCGGCAATCTCAACGCCCGATTTGAAAATCACGGCCAGCGCCACCAGCGCCAAAGCCATCAACAGATGCAGCAAATCGTTGGGTTCGATCCACACGCCGGACGGAGGCCACACACCGGACGTAGGCTTGGCGCCTGCGAGATGCAGCGAAAAGATCGCTTGGATCAACGGCCGCGCGAGGATGTCGGCGCCGACCGCAACGACGCCTGCAAAACCAAGCAGCCGCATTTCGCGAACCGCGACGGCGCTGAAAATCTTGCCGCGGAGATAGCAGCCAAACAACCGCCAGACGAACACCACGATCACAGCGGCGATGGCCCAGTCGATCAGAACGACAGCGAACGCGACCCAATAGTGCTCGACCGGCAGCGCCGACAGATCCTGCTTTAGATAGTGGCCCCAGCCGCGCTTGATCGCTTCGAAATCGCTCCAACGGGTCCACACCTGCACCAGCCCCCAGCCGATCCAGGCAACCGCAATCCATCGGATGGCGTGGCTGAGCATCGCGACGTGTGGAGGCAGCGGGCTCTTGCTTCCAAGCGGGTCGTCGAGGACGGCGGCGGTCATGAGGCTCTCCTATTGACGCGATGTTTAATTACTGTATTGCGATAATTTATACCTGTCAATGGAGATTCCAATGCGTCTTGCCCGCACCCTCACCGCCGCCGCACTTCTGGCCCTCTTTGCCGGGTGCGCGCATGTTCCCGTCAGCACGATCTACAAACTTTGGTCGTTCGATGTGTTGCGGGCGGACCCGGCGGTGATCCGCGCGGCGGTGCGGTATCCAGCGAGCCTGATGCCGCGCGCAGGTGGTGCCAAGCTGACCGTAACTTTGACGGGCGGTGCGCTTTTGAAGCCCGATGTGCGCGAATTCATTCTCGAGGATGCGACCTCGCCCGCCGATGTTGGCGAACTTGAACCCTACAAACGCAACGGCTATCCGGTGCGCGCGTTCCGCCTGCCGGATCGCGATGTGATTGCGGTGCGCGCGCTGCTGCAGGAATTGCGTGCAGCCAAAAGCACTGGCGAAACCCGCTCTGGTGCCATCGCCGTCGCAATTGACGCCTGCCACAACGGCGGGCTGCCAAAACTCGCGATCCTCACCAGTACCTATTTGAAACTTGATGCAGCAAGCGGCTACATGACCGTTCTCGAAGACATCGATTTGCGCCGCGAATTCGGCGCCGCCGAAATATCGAAGCATGTGCCGGCATGTTGAGTCATGTCCTGTGCAGACGCCCTGCCGGGAGGTGCCAACGCGAATGCGGTTTACTGTCCGCCGCTTGGGCCCAGATATTTCAAAGCGGCGGTGGACGCGGCACCACCCACGACGCACGGGATGCCGAATTGCACTTGCCCAAGCGCGCCAGCCGCAACGCACCCCAGTGCCAACACGGTTTGCCCAGCCTGGCCCCACCAGTTGTAGGTCCGGACTTTCTCCGGCCCCTTGGCGCGCAACTCTTCAATCGATGCCATCGCCTGTTTGCGGATCTTGGCGAGTTCCAACGTTTCAGCAGCCTCGATGACTTCAATGAGCGGCACGCGCACGGCGTTTTTTTCGTCCGGCGCAATCGTCTTCAACATGAGCAACAGATCGCTGTCACGCGACGCATTCTGCGCCAGCGTCCATTTGGCCATTGCGCCGATGGTCAACTTTTCGATCTCGTTCTTATCAAGCGACCAGGCGAGTGCGCCAACAATGCGCCGCACAGGCGCCTCCGATCCGGTTGCGAAATAATAGCCCCAGTTGATGTCAATAGCGGTCGAGTCGTCCCCCATCGGCAAATCGGCAAGCACCGGTTTGTTGGCGAACAGAAATTTATCGATCAGAACTTTGCGCGCCGGCATGCGCTCGACAAACGATGTAAGCAGGGCTTTCCAATCTGAGAGCCCCGAATAGGCGATGGCTTTGATTAGCAGCACTTGATCTTCTGGTGGCAATGGGAAGCACGCGGCAATCAATTTTTCTGCGTCGTCCGGATTTGACCCAAGCACACCGGCGGCGAACCCGATGTAGACGCCGGCCTGATCCATATCTTTGGTGACGCCAAATGTTTGCATGGCTTTGATGGCGGCGGGAAAGCGCTTTGGCTCAGGGTTGAGCCGGTAGCCGTTAATCCATTGGAGCAGGCTTTCGCTTTTGACAAACCGGGTTGGCACCGCATCTTTGATGGGCTTTGCCGACGCGGTGGGCAAAGCCGCAGACATCACCGCAATGATCGCGCTCATCCAAACCCCACGCATCACGGCCCCCTTACGCAAACTCAAAATTTATTGGATCAAGGCGGCAAAACGCGCCCCCCGAATGGCCATTTTGTGACCGCGCGCGCGCGAGTATGGCTTGACCCGGCGCGCGGTCCGCCAATATTGGCGCCATGAGCATTGAAGATCCCAACGGCGATGCGCCACCCGCGCCCGTCCCAGCACCCGATGCGCCGGCAGCAGCGGCGATTGCGGGCGTCGACGTGATCGCCGGATATCTCAAACACTTGCCATCATCGCCGGGCGTCTATCGCATGCTTGATAGCGCAGGCGACGTGATTTACGTCGGCAAGGCCCGCTCGCTCAAAGCGCGGGTCTCGAATTATGCGCGCATTGGCGGCCACACCAACCACATCGTGCGGATGATCACTTCAACCGCAGCCATGGAATTCGTGACCGTCCGCACGGAAGCCGAAGCGCTGCTGCTCGAAGCCAACCTGATCAAGCGCTTCCGCCCGCGTTACAACGTGCTGATGCGCGACGACAAGTCGTTTCCGTATATTCTGATTGCGCGCGATCAGCCGGCACCGCAAGTGATGAAGCATCGCGGTGCGCGTGGGCGCAAGGGCGATTACTTTGGGCCATTCGCGTCGGCGGGCGCGGTCAACCGCACGATTACCATGCTGCAGCGCGCGTTCTTGCTGCGCACATGCACGGACAGCGTCTATGAGTCCCGCACGCGCCCGTGCCTGTTGCATCAGATCAAACGCTGCTCAGCGCCCTGCACCGGCGAAATTGCGCTCGACGACTATGCCAAGACAGTTGACGAGGCGGTGCGGTTTCTGCGCGGCGAAAGCCAGAGCGTGCGCGAGATGTATCAACAGTTGATGACGGACGCAGCCGAGAAACTCGAATTCGAGGAAGCCGCCAAGTTCCGCAATCGGCTTTGGGCGCTGGCGCATGTCACCGCCGATCAAGCGATCAATCCGGAAGGCGTCGAAGAAGCCGACGTGTTCGCTGCTTATCAGGACGGCGGGCAAACGTGCATTCAGGTATTCTTTTTCCGCACCGGCCAGAATTGGGGCAACCGTGCCTATTATCCGAAAGCCGACCGCGCGCTGCCGGTTGAAGAGGTGCTCGATAGCTTCATCGCGCAATTCTATGACGACAAACCCGTGCCGCGCTTGATCCTGTTATCGCACGATGTGCCAAGCCTCGGCGTGCTGGCCGAAGCCTTGTCGATCAACGCCGAACGAAAGGTCGATATCCGCGTGCCGTCGCGCGGCACCAAATCGGGATTGGTTGAACATGCGTTGACCAACGCCCGTGAAGCCCTTGGCCGCAAGCTCGCTGAGAGTTCATCGCAGTCGCGCCTGCTCGAAGGCGTTGCTGAACGGTTCGGATTATCAAAAGTTCCGCGCCGCATCGAAGTGTTCGACAACAGTCATATCTCAGGCACCAACGCCGTTGGCGCGATGATCGTTGCGGGGCCTGAAGGTTTCGTCAAAGGTCAGTACCGCAAGTTCAACATCAAAGACCCTGACACCGAACCCGGCGACGATTACGCGATGATGCGCGAAGTGCTGACGCGGCGGTTCAAGAAGATTGAACCGGTTGTCATTCCGGACGCGGAACGGCCCGCGCCTTTGAGGGATGCCGCCGGACCGCTTTCCGGTTCCGCGAGCCGGGAGCAAGGCTTGGAAGCGCTAAAAGAAGAATCCGCAGGGCACGGGTCCCGGCTCCCGCAAGAGGGCTCGTCCGGGATGACAATGAGCTGTGAAGACGATGGTGACGACGACGCGCAGCAACTCGCAGAGGAATTCCCGTCGCGCCCCGATATCGTGTTCGTTGACGGCGGGCTGGGCCAGCTGAGCGTTGCGCGCGAGGTCATGGCGGCGCTCGGCATCACTGACATTCAATTGATCGGTGTCGCCAAAGGGCCGGATCGTGATGCTGGCCGCGAGCATTTCCATATGCCCGGCCGCGACCGCCCGATTATGCTCGAAGCCAAAGACCCGGTGTTGTATTTCGTACAGCGGCTGCGCGATGAAGCGCATCGCTTCGCAATCGGCACCCACCGGGCAAAACGCTCAAAAGCGCTCGGCGTCAATCGACTCGATGAGGTCGATGGCATTGGCCCGACGCGTAAACGCGCACTGCTGACGCACTTCGGCTCGGCGAAGGCCGTGTCACGCGCGGGCATCGAGGATTTGAAGGCGGTTGCTGGAATTTCAGCTGAAATGGCGCAGAAAATCTACGATTTCTTCCACGACAGACCTTAGTGCAGACCGCGTTTGCAGAAGCGGCGACATGACGGCTGGCGCGTTCGAACCGTTCCGCCCTATTTTCGCGCCAGTTTGAGCCGAAGCGGCACTCATCCAATCGCACCGCATCACACCCAAAGGCAGACATTCCACGCCATGACTTTGTATGTAGCTAACACGCCGAAGCTGAGATCAATGAGGGCGCTTGGCGCGCTGATGGTGGCTGTGCTCCTCGTCTTGGGTGCGCTGCCGGTGCGCGCGGGCGACGCGACGCCATCGATGGATGCCGCCAAGGCAACGGCCGCCGCGCCAGCGGCACCTGCAGCAGCGGCTCCTGCACTTGCACCGGCAGCGCCCATCGCCCCGGTTCTGCCACCAGAGGTCAATGATACGATTTCCAAAGTCGTCGGCACAATGGAAGGCGCGGAAAAAACGCTGACCGCCATCAAAGGCGTCGACACCGATCTGGGCCGCCTGCGCGACGACATCGATGGTGTGATCTCGAAGACAACACAAACCGCCGACGGCTTGCGCCCGCGCCTCGCCGATATCCAAAGCCAGATCGACCGGCTGGGACCAGCGCCCGCCAAGGATGCGCCGCCGGAAGCGCCGACGACCGCCACCGAACGCGCGCGGCTTGCCGCTGAACATTCCGAGTTATCGGGCGCTATCAAAACACTCGAAGTCACATGGTGGCGCGCGCGCCAAGCGATCGACAAGATCACCGATCTGCGCTTATCGCTATTCGTGCGCTCGCTCACAGAACGCATGTCGAGCCCGCTGTTTCCGGCGCTGTGGACCAACATCGTCCGCGATGCACCGGCCGTGATGTGGCGATTGAATTATAACGCGACCGATTGGGCAACGTCGATTGGACGGCAATGGCCAGCTGTGCTTGGAATTCTGAGCGCCGCCGCGCTGCTTTATCTCTTGCTCAAGGCGGTAGCGTATCGTTTGACACGGTATCGCGTGCCGCATCCGGGCTTCAAGCCGACGTTTTTTGAACGCGCCGCGTCTGCGGCATGGATTGCGCCGGTGCGCGCGATTCCTGGTGTTGCAATCGCATTCGGCGTCTATGCGGCGTTCGATTATATCGGCTTGCTGTACTATCCAACCGCGGCACCCGCGAGTACGGCGCTGCTGCGTGCTGTGCTGATTTATGTGGCTGTTGCAGCGCTGCTTAATGCCGTGTTCGCGCCGCATCAGCCCGAGCGCCGCCTCGTCTCGCTGTCGAACCGGGCGGCGCGGCGCATCTGCCGGTTGCTGAAACTTCTGGCCGCGATCTATGCCGCCGATCTGTTTTTCACAGCTGTCGGCCAGATCTTGTACTTCCCGCTGTCGATCAGCGTTGTTCAATCGCTGATTGCCAGCTTCGGCTTCGCGGGCGTGTTGATCGGCCTGCTGCTGACGCCGTTTGAACGCGACGACACATCGGCGCCGGAACCGCGCGACTATCCGCGTTGGCTGAAGCTGCCGTTGTGGGTGGCGGCGGGCGGCATCATTCTCGCCTGCCTGCTCGGCTACGTCGCGCTTGGGCGATTTCTGTCGCAGCAGATTATGATGACCGGCGTGATTGCACTCGTTGCAACGCTGCTGTTTCTTGCCATCCGCGCGTTTACCCGCGAGAGCAGCAATGGCCGCAACTCCGTCAGCCTGTTTCTCGAAGAACAGATCGGGCTTGACGCAACGCGCCGCCAGCAGCTCGGATGGCTGGTCGAAAGCCTGCTGACAGTTGGCCTGGCGCTGGTCGCGCTGCCGCTGATGATGCTGCAATGGGGCTTCTCGGGCGCTGATATCCGCGATTGGATTAAGTCGATCCTGTTCGGCTTCGAGATTGGCCAGTTCAAGATTTCGCTAGTCCGCATCGTCATCGGCATTGCGCTGTTCATGGGCCTGCTGTTTGCAACGCGGCTGATCCAGCGCCGCCTGCGCGACAGCGTGCTGGTGCCACCCAAGATGGACGCGGGCATCGCCAATTCGATTGATACGGCGGTCGGCTATGCCGGCAGCATTCTGGCGGCGATGGTGGCGATTTCGTATGCCGGCTTCGACATCACCAACCTGGCGATCGTCGCGGGCGCGCTCTCGGTCGGTATCGGCTTCGGCTTGCAGTCGATCGTCAACAACTTCGTGTCGGGTCTTATTCTTCTCATCGAGCGCCCGATTAAGGTCGGCGACTGGGTGGTGGTTGGCAATGAACAAGGCAACGTCAAGCGCATCTCGGTCCGCTCGACCGAAATCGAGACCTTCGACCGCGCGTCACTCATCGTGCCAAACTCAGAACTGATCACGGGCCGCGTCTTGAACTGGACGCACCGCAATGCGCTTGGCCGGGTCGTGCTGAAATTTACGGCTGGTGCCAACGCCGATCCGCGCCACGTCATCGACGTGCTGACGGATTGCGCCAACAAGCACCCCGACATTCTGCGCGAGCCAGCCCCGCTCGCGGTATTCGAGGGTTTTACAGCGTCCGCCACCGAATATTCACTGCGCGTGCTGCTGCCCGATATCAATCGCGGGTTGAAGGTCCAGTCGGATTTGAGGATCGCGATTTTCGAAGCGCTGCGCAGTGCCGGCATCGACGCGCCGGTGGCGGGCGCCGCTGTGACGCCCGTCGCGGCGCAGGCCTAACGGGGACAGGCTTTGGGGGCCGGAAATACCGGTGCAAGGGCCCGGATAACGCGGGATTTATCGATGCTGCGGGCAGGCCCATTGACGGGGTCGATTGGGCGTGGTTACGCAAGAGGCAATGGACCAAATCGCACGACGGCCGATATTAACCAGCCTGCCCAACATCCTGACGTATGGCCGTATCGCGGCCGTGCCGGTGCTGGCAGGGCTGCTGTTCTTCTATGACAGCCCGGCATCCCGCTGGGCGGCCTTCGCGATCTTTGTTGCCGCCTGCATCACAGACTGGCTGGACGGCTATCTGGCGCGCATCTGGGAGCAGCAATCCAACCTCGGGCGGATGCTTGATCCGATTGCCGACAAACTGCTGGTTGGCGCGACGCTGTTGATGCTGGTTTACACACGCTCGATCGACGGGTTGTCGGTTTGGGCAGCGCTGATCATACTGTCGCGCGAAATATTAGTGTCCGGCTTGCGCGAGTTTCTGGCCGAGCTGAACGTCAAAATCCACGTGACGCAGCTGGCCAAATGGAAAACCGCGTTCCAGTTTATCGCTCTCGCCATGATCCTGGTTGGCCCGGCGGCCGAGGCTTATATTCCAGGCATCACGGATGCGGGCATCGTGATACTGTGGATGTCAGCGATCCTGACGCTATTCACCGGCTACGATTACCTGAAGGCGGGTATCCGCCACGCGATTGAGCGCTGAGGCGATGAGTACACCCACAGAGCCACGCACACTTTCGGTCCGCTATTTCGCCTGGGTGCGCGAGAAAACGGGCATCAGCGAAGAACGCATCGCGGTGCCGGCAAACGTGGTGACGGTTGGCGATCTGGCCATGTGGATGCAGACGCGCGGGCCAGAGTTCGCCGCCGCATTCGCCAAACCGGACGCCATCCGTGCGGCGCTCGATCATCGCCACGTCAAGGCAGATGCAGTGATTGGCCAAGCGCGCGAGATCGGCTTCTTCCCGCCCGTCACCGGAGGGTAAGCGGGCATGTCCGTATCCGTGCACGCCGCTGATTTCGACGTCTCAACCGAGATCGGCCGGCTGAGCGACGGCGACACCTCGATAGGCGCAATCGCAACGTTCATCGGCAAGGTGCGCGGCGAAGCCCACGGCAAGCCGCTCATATCGATGCAGCTCGAACATTATCCCGGCATGACGGAAGCCGAACTGACGCGCATCGAAGACGAAGCCCGCACCCGCTTCCACCTGACCGCCAGCCGCATCATCCACCGTGTCGGCACACTTCTGCCCGGTGACAACATCGTGCTCGTCATCGCCTGCTCGCAACACCGCCATGATGCGATAGCCGCCTGCGACTTCCTGATGGACTATTTGAAAACCCAAGCGCCGTTCTGGAAAAAAGAAACCGGCAGCGATGGCGTGGGCAGCTGGGTAGACGCGCGGTCATCCGATGACGAGGCGCTGAGGCGCTGGCGCTGATGCGTCATATAACCTACTGATGTTTCATAAATTTTCTCGAATCCGCGCAGGCCGTAACGCGGCCTTAACCCTCCCCGCCCGATAACCATACCAGGGTCCGTGGTGCGTTCGAGGCGTTCCGTTAAAACGCCATCATCTGCGGGCACACCTTTTGATGTCACGCGTGGGCGTTCAGGGTCCATTGCCGACGGGGGTTTTTGGGTGATGCGTTTTTGGTTGTCGCGAGGCTTTGCCCGCGGAGTCTTGGCGTCTGTTGCGGCCATCATTTTGGCTGTCCCGGCGCTGTCGAATGATCAAGTTGCAGAGGCAGCCACGCGCTCTGATTTGCTGGTGGTGGCGGACGCCAAACCGGTGCCGGCGCCACAGCCCGCAACTGCCGCGTTGATGGCGCGCACCCGCTTCATCGTCGGTCTTGATCGCAAGGCCGAGTACCAGGTTTTCTCGCTCGCCAATCCAAATCGCGTCGTCGTTGAATTGCCAGACGTCAAACTGCAATTGCCGGAACAGTCGGGCGATGCCTCGGTCGGGCTGGTCAAATCATTCCGCGGCGGCATGGCGGCACCCGGCAAAACCCGCGTTGTGATTGACGTAACCCAGCCCGTGGTCGTCGAAAGCGCTAAGCTTGAAAAAGACAAATCCGGCGCGTGGCGCTTAGCGCTCGATATTCTGCCCGTTGATGCTGCGATCAAAGGGGCGGCGAAAAAGGGGCTATCGCCCGCGCCACTTGGCCTTGGCGCAAGCGGGCTGCAACCGCCAACGCCAAAGCGCGCCGAAAGCCCAAAGCAGCGGGCCGCCAAAGCGTTCAAACCCATCATCGTGCTCGACCCTGGCCACGGCGGCATGGATTCCGGCGCCACCAAATTCGGCACGGTTGAGAAAGATGTCGTGCTGGCATTCGCCCATGTGTTGCGCGAGCAGCTGGAAGCAACGGGGCGCTACAAAGTTCTGATGACGCGCGACAAGGATATTTTCATCGAGCTGGATGAGCGCCTTGCGTTTGGCGAGCGAAACAAGGCCAATCTGTTTATCGCCGTCCACGCCGACTATGCCGGAACAAAGGCCCGCGGCGCGACCATCTTTTCGCTGCGAGACGGCGTTGCCAAGGACCTGCAGCGCAGCGCCACCAACCACGCCGGCGACAAAGTGATGAGTGAAAAAGACATCAACACCATCAAGCAGTCGTCGGGCGACGTCGATACCGTGCGCGATATTCTGACCGATCTGGCAGAACGCGACGTTAAACTGACGAAAGAGCGGACCAGCGTTTTTGCAAAAACCGTCATCGAGGAAATGGGTGAAAGTACACCGATGCGCCACGACCCTGATCAGCAGGCGGCGTTCCGCGTTTTGAAAACCGCGCAGTTCCCGGCGGTTCTGATTGAGCTGGGTTACGTTTCGAACCGCCAGGACAGCAACAATCTGAAATCCCGCGAATGGCGCGAAAACGTCGCCGATTCCATCACATCCGCCGTCGACAATTACTTCGGCAACCAGCTCGCACGCCTGCCGATGTAGGCGTTGGGCTCTCACGCACTCACCCGTCTTCCCGGATGCGACGCAGCATGCCTTCATGATGCGGCGCTGATCCGGGATCTTAGCTGCTCCCTAAGGAGAAGATCCCGTGTCTGCAGTGCACCGCTGAAAGAAGCGCTGCACTGCGCACGGGATGACGGGTGGGGGGCGTTGCGCATGGCGGCAAAAAAGAAAAAGGCCGGCATCAATGCCGGCCTTTTCTATTGAACGTCGCCGATGACTTCAAAGAGGCAACGGCGCTGCGTCAGTCACGTCCTACTCGGAGGACGTTGTTGGTGATAACGCCAGAGCAGAAACAACCAGCGTGAATTGCGTTCGTGCGCGGTAACGTGATCCGCACCCTCTGATCGTGGATGGTAATTTTGCCGGTGATAGCGCGTCTGCATGAGGCACTCCATCTTCCAGTGGTCCGCATTCCCGCTTGATCACGCGGGGTCTTCGCCGCCGCACCTGAGGAACGTGACCATCCAGCACGCGGGTGTGCTGGCGCTCGCGTTGGTGCGCCGTTGGCCGTATCGAAGCTGCGGAAAGTTTCGGACAGGCACGTAAGGTTGTTGAGCCGGAGTTTAAACGACGCTCCCTCGGGCAGCCCTATCCATCGCTGCCGCGCGCCGTTTGAAACCAACTGCTTGTCCCTTGGGACAAAGTTCAGAGTAGCCGAGGGCATCGCCCTTTGTATCCGCTCTGACGCTCGCACAAGTTGCTGGTGCAGCTTCCGTGTCCAGAAGCCAAACCCGCAACGCCTCACTCCACAGAGTCTAAGCGATTCGTGTGACGGTTCGTGAGATCAGCAACATAAGCAGGCGGCACGATCAGCTGCACCAATGGCCCATTAGCCACAACATCGGCAGGACTGCTGTCCGATTCATCACCGTCGACCTGCACTGGCACAGAATTTATGCGGCCGATCTGCACGCGTTGCGCTGGCAGAACCGTCACGCCGCGCGGACAGGTCTTCGGGTCGCCGAGGCGGCCGAGCCCGAGCGCCGTTGACGCGTGAAGCAGGGCCAGCCGCGATCTGGCATCGATCACAATTGCGATCATAGGGTCCGCGCCCATCTGCGTGGCGCGCGTCAGCGTGAACGATCCACCATAGTGGCTGGCGCGGGTGACGATCACCCAGCTCGCTTCAAATCTGCGGCCATCGACATCAACGTCGAAGCGCTCAGCGCCGTGCGCCAAGGTTTTCAAGACTGGCGCGGTGTAGGCGGCGCGGGCCAGCAGGCGCTTGGTCTTGTAGTTGAGGCCGTTGACGATACGCGCGTCATAGCCAGCGCCGACCATCAGAAAGAACGGCACGCCGTTGACGAGCCCGCCTTGCACGGGAATGATCTCGCCGCTCAGCAAAACACGGGTCAAGTCGCTTGCACGCTTTTTGACGCCGATTTCATAGGCCAGCACGTTGCCGGTGCCGAGCGGGATGAAACCAACGGGGAGCGCTGTACCCGCCGCGCCAATCGCGACCGCGCGGAATGTGCCGTCGCCGCCCGCCGCGATCACCGCATCGGCACCGCCAAGTTGTGCGAGTTCGCCAACACGTTGCGACGCCTCTTCAGCCGAGCGCGCCGGCAACGGAAACACATGCGCGCCGCCTGCCTTCAATCCGGCCATCACGCCGTCGAGCAGCTTCGGCCGCGCGATACCGGCGCGGTTGTTGAACACGAGTGCGAATTTTTTGCGGGGCATGCGTGAAGTACCACTCAAAGGAAGAGCATGTTCAGGATCACCCGTCATCCCGGACGCGACGCAGCAATCCTAAATTGTTGCGGCGCTGATCCGGGATCTTCGCAGCTCCCTAAAGGGAAGATCCCGTGTCTGCAGTGCATCGCTGAAGAAGCGCTGCACTGCGCACGGGATGACGGGTGTGGATGGCTGACTATCGCCGAACGAAAAAGGGCGGAACGCAAGTTCCGCCCTTGTCGCTAATGCTATGTCATCAATTCGTCAATCTTGGCTGCAGGCAGATGTAGTCAATCTGACAGTATTGAAATTTCGAAGGCTCCAAGCCACCCGTTTTGATGTGTAGTATCGCCGAATACCCTTCGAGTGCTTGTGACTTTGGAAATCCAGAGCATGGCAGGCGCCCCTGCCCTGAGGTGCAAATATGGACGACGAGTTCTATCGCGAACTTTCATGGAGCCGCCAGCAAGCGGAGTCGGCTAAACAAACGCCCATATTTATCTTTGCACTTTTTGGATGTGTGTGCCTAGCGCTCTTTGTCAGCGCGATCCGCACGGTCTTCATCGATCCTCCGACGGTCAAGCGCGTCTTGAGCCACCCCCATCGCGTCTCAGCAGAACTTCTCGGTTGTCACACGACATTCGATAGCATTAGCAAGTGGCGCTACAGCGCTGACTATCGCTGGACCGGCGTAGATGGCGTTGTGCGTTCGGTCGCGGGACATCGCATTCCGAACCTCGATATTTTCGCGAAAGTGTGTGGCGGAAAGCCAGTGCGTATTGATATTCTGGCAAGTGAAACGGAGCCCACACTGCGGCCCGTTATCGAAGCAAGCAAGGAGATCGAAGCGCGCGAAGAAACGGGAGCGTCTGCCGTTTCAATAGTTGTGCTTGGTCTTGCCGCAATGGTCTTGGGAAGCCTGCTCAGCTTTCGAACGAACCCGAAAATTGCACAATCCGGGCGGACCGATACCACCGCGTGAAATTGTTCACTGCACTTGACGTGATCTCCCCCTCACCTTGCGGCGAGGGGGAGATCGTAGCTCCGAAACCCGCAGCACACACTCACTGCAACCGCAAATGCGGGGCTTCTTTGTGCTTTGCTGACGTTGTAACGGCCTTCTGGACCTTTTCGAACGCCCGCACCTCGATCTGGCGGATGCGTTCGCGGCTGACGCCGAACTCTTCCGACAGCTCTTCCAAGGTGGCCGGCTCTTCGGCCAAGCGCCGGGCTTCGAACACCCGGCGTTCGCGATCATTCAAAACCGACATCGCCGATTTGAGATACGACTTGCGCATCGACATTTCTTCGTCTTCGACCATGCGCGTTTCTTGCGACGGCGTGTCGTCAACCAGCCAGTCCTGCCATTCGCCCGATTCCGTTTCGGCACGCACCGGCGCGTTCAGCGAGCTATCGCCGCCGAGGCGGCGGTTCATGCTGATCACGTCGTCTTCGGAGACGCCGAGCTTGGTTGCGATCTTGGTCACCGTTTCCGGCTTCATGTCGCCGTCTTCCAGCGCCTGCAACTGGCTCTTGGTGCGCCGCAGGTTAAAGAACAGCTTCTTCTGCGCAGCCGTGGTGCCCATTTTAACAAGGCTCCACGAGCGCAGGATGTATTCCTGGATCGAGGCGCGGATCCACCACATCGCGTAGGTCGCAAGGCGGAAGCCCTTGTCCGGTTCGAAGCGCTTGACCGCCTGCATCAAGCCGACGTTGCCCTCGGACACGACTTCGCCAATCGGCAAGCCGTAGCCGCGATAACCCATGGCGATCTTGGCGACGAGACGCAAATGCGACGTCACCAGCTTTTCAGCGGCGTCCGCATCGGCATGCTCTTTCCAGCGCTTGGCGAGCATGTATTCCTCGCCCGGCTCCAGCATCGGAAATTTGCGGATCTCTTCGAGATACCGCGACAGCCCGAGTGAGCCGCCTGCCATGGTCGGAAGTGTGCGTACAGCCATCGACGTATCCGCTGGCCTTCCCCCGTTTCCGGTTCGGCCCAGCGCTCCATTGCCCGACGAACGAGTGCGGAACATACATTCGATGCCCCCGCCCGGCACGTTACATAGGCGTTAGTTGCCCGATGTCATGTGCCATCACGAAATATTTAACGCCGGGCGGCCGGAATGGTTGCTGCGGGTTGCGGGCGCGACTTAAGTTTTGGTGGTTTTGGCTCTTGCGCGGCGGCGCGCGTCACTCGCGGTTTTAGCCGTGGGGCGCGCGGCTGGCGTTCGCAGAGCCTCGATTATATCAGCAATATCAGCAGGTAATGGGCTTTTGAAAAGCTTCGGCTTGGCGGACTTCGGGTGCTCGAAGCCGAGTTCTTCGGCGTGCAGCGCCTGGCGGCCAAGACCGTCGACCAGCGCCGCGACGTGCGGGTCGAGCGCCGAGATGCGGTTCTTGAACCCAGCGCCGTACAGCGGATCCCCCAAAACCGGATGGCTGATATGCGCCAGATGCACACGGATTTGATGGGTCCGGCCGGTCTCCAGCACCAGCCGCAGCAGGGAAACCGTGGAATTGGGCTTCTCGCCCTGGAACGTCTCGACCACTTCATAGTGGGTGATGGCGTGGCGGGCGGTTGAATGGCGCGACACCGCGATCTTGGTGCGATTGGCGGTCGACCGGGCCAGCGCCGCGTCAATCGTACCCTTGGGGCGTACCGGCACACCCCAGACCAGTGCCAGATAGGCCCGGCGCAGGCGCCCGTCGGTGCCGTGGGCGCGGAACTGATCACTGAGGCTCTGGTGGGCCTCATCGGTCTTGGCGACAACCAGCAGGCCAGAGGTGTCCTTATCAAGCCGGTGAACGATGCCCGGGCGCTTGACGCCGCCGACGCCCGAGAGGGTTGCACCGCAGTGCGCGACCAGCGCGTTGACCAGTGTACCGGAGGCATGCCCCGCTGCCGGGTGGACCACGAGGCCGGCCGGCTTGTCGATCACGATCACGCTTGTGTCTTCAAACACGACAGTGAGGGCAATGTCCTCGCCTGTCACGTCCGACGGCACGGCGTCCGGCACCACCACATCGAAAATATCAGCCAATTTGACCCGGGTATTCGGCTCCCCTATGGTCACGCCCGCCGAGGTCACCTGCCCGTCCTTGATCAACGCCTGAATGCGCGCGCGCGACAGACCGGGGATCAGGCCTGCAAGCCACCGGTCGAGGCGTTCGCCAGCGTTGCTTGCGTCCACCTCGAAGCGCAGTGTTTCAAGCAATTGGGTTTCAGACAAATCGGTATCGAGCGCATCTATATCTAGCGCAACCGGCGTTGGCGTCTGGCGTGAGGCGGCTGTGGCTGGCACTGGCAACTCTTTTCTTGAAATTTAAAGGCACGCACAAGGACCAAACGTCATGGCCGACTCCGCCACCAGAACCCTGCCCGACGGAACGCCGATGAGTGCGACTGATCTCATGCGCGAACAGCGCCTGCAGCGCAACCTTAAGATCGCGATTGCTGGCATGGGGCTGCTGATGTTGGCCGGTCTTGGCGCCATTGCCTACAAAATCATTGCCGGATCGGCGGCGCGCGGAACGGGCGGGACTGTCACGGCTATTTCCGGCACGCCGGGCGGCGAGATCGCGGTCGAATTGCCAAAGGGCGCCAAGGTCGTGTCCGTTTCGGTCTCCGGCAACCGCTTAGCCTTACACCATGAGAGCCCGGCTGGCACCGGCATCGCGATTATCGACCTGGATACGGGCCGCCGCGTTCTGGACGTCAAACCGCTGGAAGCCGTGCCGCGCAACTAGCGGTTGGGACGGAACGCGGGAACAGGCCTTTTGCGCAAGCCTTCTGGGGTCCGTCTGGTTTTGATGGACTGAGCGCCGGACCCTTGCTGATTGTTTTGCCGTGCTTCTTTCCGGAAAACCGGTTCCCACTTTTCCGTAGGCCCTCTAGCCCAAACCCATTTCCGTACCGGCCACGCTCGCGCGCCAGACTTCGAGCGCCTGCTTGGTCTCTTTGACGTCGTGCACGCGCACGATCTGAACACCGGCCTGCACGCCGGCAAGCGCTGCTGCAATAGACCCCGGCACGCGATCTTTCGCGTCCGGTACATCGCACAACTGCCCGATCATCTTCTTGCGGCTGGCCCCCAGCAGCAGCGGCACGCCGAGCGCGTGATAGAGCGACAGCCCGCCCATCACCGCCACGTTGTGATGCAAATGCTTGCCAAAGCCGATGCCGGGGTCAGCGACAATCTTGGCGCGCGGAATGCCGGCCGCCTCGCAAGCGCGGATCCGGCCTTCGAGAAAATCGAACACATCAAGCACCACATCGGAATACTGCGGATCATCGTTCATGGTTTTCGGGTCGCCTTGGGCGTGCATCAGCATGACCGGCAATCCGGTTTCGGCAGCCGCCTGCAATGCGTCCGGGTCGTGCGTCAACGCCGACACGTCGTTGATAATATCGGCTCCTGCTTGATTGGCGGCGCGCATGACCTGCGATTTGCGCGTATCAACCGAAATCACAACTTCCGACTTGGCGCGCAAGCCTTCAATGACTGGGATGACGCGACGCAATTCTTCATCCAGCGCAACGGCATCAGACCCGGGCCGCGTGCTCTCGCCGCCGATATCAAGAATATCGGCACCCTCCTCGATCAGCCGCAAACCATGATCGATGGCGGCTTGCGTGGAGGCGTGCTTGCCGCCGTCCGAAAAGCTATCCGGCGTCACATTCACAATGCCCATGATGCGCGGGCGATTGAGATCAAGACCTGCAAAACGCGGACGCGGCTCAGTCAAATTTTTCATCAGGTCGGAGGCGGCGAGCGCGTCGCGGCCCCAGTCGCCACTGAAGGCGTCTCCCAGCACCACAGTCTTGCGCTTGGTTCCTGACGCGTTGCGCATCAGAATATCAATCGCCGCGAACGACATGCACCCGCCGGCCAGCGGAAGCCCGCGCCACAGCAGCTGCTCGGCCTCGTCCAGCGCCCGCGCCGCGACCCGGTCGTAATAGATGGCTGTTGGCTGAAGGTAGATTGAGCGTTTCACTTGATGGCTTCCAAGTCTGCTTTGGGAACGCGGAATATGCCTCTGATCACCGCTGGATTACAAACGGCGATCTGAACGTGCGTCTTGCTCCGGAAACCCGAACCCTCATAAATCGGCTCGCCTTCGACGAAGATGCCCTTCACGGTATCGACCGGATCGCGGCTCATGCTATCCCGGATATCATGCAGCTGACGCACTACGGCGCAATATAGCGGACGTAGCAACACTTCTGCGCCTCCGGAATTTGAAGGTAGTTGCAGATCAGCTGCCTTGTATATGTCAACGAGGAGTTGATGCGACAGTCGGACTTCCTCGATTCCGGCCTCCGTCGTCAAGTCGAGGCAATTGCCAAGATCGATCGCCGCGCCGACAACCGCCGGCTTCCAAGTCGCTCGTTCGCGCTTGCGCTTTTCCCTGGCGAACTGAAGCGCACGAAGTGGATTTGACTGCCAGAAGTAGATTCCAGGACCAAGCCAATCATAGTTATTATCGCTGGCTTTGAATTGCATTGCGCCAGATAACAATTGCTCCGCCACG
Source organism: Hyphomicrobium sp. (assembly GCA_013141015.1). Taxonomy (GTDB): domain Bacteria; phylum Pseudomonadota; class Alphaproteobacteria; order Rhizobiales; family Hyphomicrobiaceae; genus Hyphomicrobium_B. The sequence continues at coordinate 74,049 of JABFRT010000007.1, forward strand.
TGGGCGGAGCAACCGTGATAGCCAAGTATGAACGAGCTGTTCAGCCGATGCATTATTTGTAGTTATCGGACAACCGCCCATCGCTCGTAAGAATGCCAAGCTCTTTCAATTTTGAGCGTGCGATTTCTGGAGTGGCCGTGTTCGCCTGCCGCATAGTCTCGACGGTTCGGATGAATTCCTTCATGGCCGCGTCTTGAACCAAACTGGGTTTCTTCGCTGCCTTTGGGATCTTGGTCTTTTGCGTCTTTGACATTCTGGCGTATTCCTCTCAAAACACGCCCCGCACTACCCCTGCGGCTGCGGCTCCATTCCACCAGATGGCTCACCGCGCGGGCGGGCCGGGCGGCCAGCGGTCGGAACTGCCGACGAACTCGGCTGGCCCTTTGAGCCATCGTCATCGGTGCGGCGCACGATCTTCTCGCCACGCATAATGCCGTTGCACTCATCGCCCGAAATCGTCTCGTGCTCCATCAAAGCCAGCGCCATCGCCTCAAGCTCCGCCTTGTGCGCGGTCAGAACTTCCCAGGCTTTCTTCTCGCCGGTGGTCACGATGCGGCGCACTTCGCCGTCGATCAGCTTGGCGGTTTCCTCGCTCATGTTCTGGCGTTGCGTAACCGAATGGCCGAGGAACACTTCCTGCTGGTTTTCCGAGTACAGCAGCGGGCCAAGCACGTCGCTCATGCCCCATTCGCTGACCATCCGCTTGGCGATGTTGGTCGCCTGAGAGATGTCGCTCGAAGCACCTGTGTTCAAATGCTCGCGGCCATAGATGATCTGCTCGGCAACGCGCCCGCCGAACGCCATCGCAATTTTCGCTTCACACCACTGCTTGGAGTAGCTCAAGCGGTCCCGCTCCGGCAAACTCATGGTCACGCCCAGCGCGCGGCCGCGCGGAATGATCGTCACCTTGTGCAGCGGATCGTTGCCTTCAACGACGATGTTGACGATCGCGTGGCCGGCCTCATGATAGGCGGTCGCCAGCTTTTCTTCTTCCGTCATGGCCATGGTTTTGCGCTCAGCGCCCATCATGACCTTGTCTTTGCTGTCTTCGAATTCGGCTTGCGTGACCATGCGCTTGTTGCGGCGCGCGGCCAGCAAGGCTGCTTCGTTGACGAGGTTGGCGAGATCGGCGCCGGAGAACCCAGGCGTACCGCGCGCAATAATCTTCGGATCGATATCGGGTGCCAGCGGCACCTTCTTCATGTGGACGCGCAAGATCTTCTCGCGGCCGATCACGTCCGGGTTCGGCACCATGATCTGGCGGTCGAAGCGGCCTGGGCGCAGCAAGGCGGGATCCAGCACGTCGGGGCGGTTGGTCGCCGCGATGATGATGATGCCTTCGTTGGCTTCAAAGCCGTCCATTTCAACCAGCAACTGGTTGAGCGTCTGCTCGCGCTCGTCGTTACCACCACCAAGTCCGGCGCCGCGATGACGGCCGACCGCATCGATTTCGTCGATGAAGATGATGCACGGCGCATTCTTCTTGGCCTGCTCGAACATGTCGCGCACGCGGCTGGCGCCGACGCCGACGAACATTTCAACGAAGTCGGAACCGGAAATCGTGAAGAACGGCACGTTGGCTTCGCCCGCCACCGCACGCGCGATCAGCGTCTTACCGGTGCCTGGAGGACCAACAAGCAGCGCACCGCGCGGGATCCGTCCGCCGAGCCGCTGATACTTCTGCGGGTCGCGAAGGAATTCGACGATCTCTTCAAGATCGGACTTGGCTTCATCGACACCCGCGACGTCGTCAAACGTGACGCGGCCAGAGCGCTCGGTCAGCAGCTTGGCTTTCGATTTGCCAAAGCCCATCGCGCGGCCTGAGCCAGACTGCATCTGACGCATGAAGAAAATCCACACGCCGATCAGCAGCAGCATCGGGAACCACGACAGCAGAATGCTGGCCAGCGACTGCACTTCGTCATCCGCCGGCCGGGCTTTGAACTTGACGCCCTTGTCGCGCAGCTTGGAAACGAGGGTTGGGTCTTCCGGTGCATAGGTCGAGAAGCCGGTGCCGGCCGGCCCTGCATCCTTGAGATTGCCGGAGATGCGGTTGCCAGCCAACGTCGCGTCGGCGACTTGGCCCTTTTCAACGGCTTCCAGGAATTCCGAGTATTGGATCTCGTTGCCGCGGCGCGCTTGCGTCGGGTTGCTGACCAGGTTGTAGAGCGCCAGCAACAACACGAAGAGGGCGGCCCAGATTGCGAGCTTCTGATAATTCGGGTTCATCTTTGTTCCTAAAGTCGCCGGCCAGGGGGCGGACGCGGCGCGCCAGGGTAGGCGGGGTTAACCGCCAGGATCAGTGGTCGTAGAGCGTAACATAGGTGCCAAGGGTAGGGAGCACAAGTTTACCCTTTTCGTGAACATCACCTTCTGGTTTGGCCTGCAACAGACGCCGGCGCAACGAGAGCCGGCGAACCGGCCGACTTCCCGCCAATGTTCTGCAATGGACGTGCCGGGCCTATTGTAATCCGTGCGTTACCTATCAATTGGATCACAGGTGAAGTGTAATCCCTTAAAATCGGCGCTTGTGACGGGTTCGATGCCAAGGCTCGGCACCGCCAGCAGCGCGCCTCGTGCAAAAAACGCCGGTAGACCATAGGCAGCCCCGGCGGGGGGGCGCAGCCGGCCGGGAAAATCGCCGCCGATTGCCTCATATTGGGTGCGCCCAAGCGGGGCAACGGTAATGGCTGAATCAGCATTCCCCGTATAGCCGACACGAAAGCGCGCGTCCCAAATGATCGGCGTGCCCGGGGTTAAAGCAACCGCTCTACCGTCCAGCCGGCCGGCCTCGCGCCAAATCCGGACGGACCGCGCGTTTGCGCGGATCATTGCGCCGCCAAGCGTGGCGCCCGATTCCGTTTCAGCCTCAAGCCGCCCAACGAGGCTCTCGATTTCCAAAAGTTCAGGCGCGGCCGATGCGCCACCGGATTTTGCAATCAAATCTGCAAGCACCATCTGCCGGACGATACGCGGACCGGCGTTGTACGCTGCCCGGTCGAGCGACGCGTAGATACCGCCATTCCAATTGAGTTGTAGCGACGCTTTGAATTGCGCCACCGCATACGCCAAACCGTCACGCGCATCGCTCATCCGCCGCGCAGTGCGCGCCAAAGCCTCAGCCGTTACCCCGGACTGTTTCAAGTTTTCCATTAACCGGCGCACGCGCACGCGCTCGTAGGAAACATCTGAATTCGTCGGATCTTCGCACCACGTCTGGCCGCGCACTTCGAGGGTTGCAATCAAGCGTGACTTCTCAATTGCAAGCAACGGACGCACGAGCCGAATGTCTGAAGCATCAGCGAGTGCCCGCTCCATTGGAATACTCGCCAACCCTTCAACGCCCGATCCACGCTTTAAGCGCATCAGCACAGTCTCAGCTTGATCATCGAGAGTGTGTGCGGTCAGGATAGCCGTCCTGCCTGAGCCCCCGATAGCGCGCGCATTCTCACAAAGAAGCCTGTAGCGATTGGTTCGCGCCAGTTCTGCAACACCTGAAAATGGTTTCGGCCCAATCCACCGCAACGTTGAATGGAGGAGACCGAGTTCAGCACAGCGTTCGGCCACAAAGCGCGCTTCCATTTCGGAGAAATTGCGCAACTGATGATCGACGGTCGCCGCGAACAGTCTCTCTGTAGGAAGGCCTTTGCGTTTTGCCCACTCGGCCACGAGATAGAGTAGCGCCAAGCTATCTGGCCCACCTGAGACGGCGAGCAGCAGCGTCTCAAACCGTTCAAGACAAGCAAACGCCTGATCCGCTTCTTCAGCAGAGACCGGTTGATGCGCTTGTCCCGCCGTCACGCCTGCACGCTTACGGGCAGCCGACGCGCTGGCGCTCTGACTGCGCGCGCGCCTTCACGCTTTGCGGCGCCGCCGGGAACTTGGTGTTAAGTTCCGCGAACGACGAGCAGGCCGCATCCTTCTGACCAAGACGGTCCAGCGACATGGCCAGTTTCAACAAGCTATCAGGCGCCTTGGCGCCCGACGCATAAGACTGATAGCCCTTCAAAAATGCGCCCGCAGCCGCTTTGTACTGACCGCGCACGAAATGCGATTCACCCAACCAGTATTGGGCATTTCCAGCCAGCGAATCGGATGGGAACTTTTTCAGGAAATCATCAAACGCCGCTTCCGCCGCGCCGTAATCGCGCTGCAGCAGATAGCCGTAGGCCGTTTCATATTGCTGCTTAGGGTCGCCGCCGTCGCCCGCGGGCGGCAGGGCAGCTGTCTGCACGGGCGGCGGCGTTGCGCCGAGCGTGCCTGTGGCGGGCGGCCCGTCTCCCGCAATCAATCCGCCAATCGCGTCACCGCCTGGCGTTACCGTCGTTGAGCCAAACGCCGGCTGAGCGGCGGCCTGGGCGGGAAGCGCGGCACCCGTCGTCTCTGAGCGCCGTTGCGCGCCGCCCTGCCCACTGCCCTGGGTGCGCAGCTGATCAGTCAATTGCTGGACCTGGCTTGCGAGCGAGCGCACCTGGGTTTCTAACGCTTCGACGCGTGACGCATCGGCGCCGCCGCTGACGCCAGATTTGAAAGCCGGCGCCGAAGATGCGCCGCCCGGCTTGGCCATGCTTTCAAGCGTGCCGACCACCACCTGCATATCAACCAGTTGCTCTTCAAGACTTTCGACACGGGCTTTAAGTCCGCCTTCAGCGGCCGGGGCCGGAACTGTGGCGGCTGCGCCCGCTGCGGCCTTTGCAGCCGCCTTGGCGGCAGGGGGAGCGGGCTTTGCGCCATCCGGCGACTGCGCCTGTGCGGCGCCCGCGCTGACCGCCAGCACGGCGGCTGCCAGCAGAGTCAATTTGGTCAGAGTTTGCTTGGCCATGCCGTTACCGATCATACCGTTACCCACCTCAGCAGCCCACTTCACCGTCACACACAGTAAAAGCGCACAGCGCCCGCGTCTTCGAAACCATCGCAACGCCCAAACAGCCAACGGCGCAATCCAGCCCGGCGCATTGGAGCAAATATTCGCCAAGGCATCCAGGGATCGCATCCGCTTGTCAACGGGAGACCGTCAGATCGCGGTCAAGTCCGCCGCCCGCAGCCCCGCCAAGCGTGGTCGCACGGGCACGCCCCAAATCCTGCGACCGGCCGGCGGCAGGCACCCCTGCCTCGCCCGCATCGAACGCGCCGTTCCGGGGTTCGGCAAGCGTAATGAATGTTTCCGCATGGCGGTTCTGCGCCTGACACAAGTCTGTGCGGCAGGTCGCGACCGGATCGCGCGTGCCGCGAGCATCGATTTGCATACGCGCGGCGGCGATGCCGCTGGCAATCAACTTTTCACGCACCGCTTCGGCACGCTTGGCCGAGAGTTCGCGTGAGGCATCCGCCGATGCGCCGTCGTCAGCGCGTCCGATAATGGTAATACTCAGATCCTTGCGGACGGCGAGCCAGCGCGCCTGATGCTCAAGCAGTGCGCGGGCGCGGCCGCCGATCACCGCACTGTTTTCCGCGAAGAATACCCGGTCACCCGCATCGGCCGCAAACTTCAAGCGCAGCGCCGGTTCATCACGCGGGTTGCGGTGTGCAAACACATCCGCCTCTTCCGGTTGCCGTTCTGCGCGTGACGCCGTGCCGAGCACACCGAGTTCGCGTTCGGCGCGGGCTGATTCCGGCGACCCTGGGAAAGTAAGCATGAGTTGTTCAAACAGCTGGCCGGCCAGATCCGTTTGCCGGTCGAGCAGCGCATCCAATCCGTCTTGCAGCATTTCAGCAGCGCTTTGCTGTGACTGCTCGGCGTGGGCCTGAGGCGTCAAGGCGATGGCAGACGTCAGAACAGCAAGCGCGGCAAGACCGGTCGCAAGCCACGACCGGCGAAGCTGAGCTTTGAAGTTTAATGTGATGAACACGGACATGCCAACAATACCCAGTGGACCCGCTCCTCTGGTCCTCTTTTGTCAACCCGCAATAGGGCCAAACTTAGCCGTTCGGGCGAGCCCCGGTGCGTTTGCCAACGCCTGTTGTTGCGCAACACATGAGTAACCATGCGAACTCCGCGGCGGCGCGGGCTCAACGCAAGTGGGCCTAACGCAAAACGGCGGACCAATCTGGCCCGCCGCTTTGAATTTTGAACGTCACAGTCTCCGCTCAGCGCTGGCTAACCTGACCGCCACCGGTGTTCAGCACTGTCTGCGCGCGGCGATTCTGTGACCAGCACGAGATGTCGTTGCAGACCGCCACCGGGCGTTCCTTGCCATATGAAATGGTGCGGATACGCGAGGCGTTGATGCCGTTGCCCGACAGGTAGTTGCGCACCGAGGTGGCACGCTTGGCACCAAGCGCAATGTTGTATTCGCGCGTGCCGCGTTCGTCGGCATGGCCTTCAATGGTGATCGTGTACTGCGGATACTGCTGCAGCCACTGCGCCTGCTTGGCCAAAATCTGCGTGCCTTCCGGCGTCAGATCGGTCTGATCGGTCGAGAAGTAAACGATGTCGCCGACATTCTGCGTGAAGTCGCGCTGCGAGCCGGGCGTTGCCGAACCGTACTTGCCACCGCTGCCATTGAGCGCGCCATCCGGCGACAGCTCTTTGTTGGCAGCGCACGCGCCGAGCGACAGTGATCCTGCCACGAGTACGGCCATGCAAAGCCAACGGCGTCCCGCTGTAAAGGCCAGCATTGTTGTCTATCCCTTCATTGAGGCGGCCGGCGCATCAGATGCGCAATTCCAACGGCTACCCACGAACCCGCTTGATCCATCACGTTTAGTGATACCATTCGCCGAAAATATGGCCGTTTCAGTGGCATATCCGGCACGCGCTCTATTCTACGCCCCATCCGCCCGAATCCGAACATCCGCGATGTCGCAAACTGAGGATAAATGCGGAATTTGAGCGGTTTATGCCCGGCAACTGAGGCTTGTCAGGCCTCACGCGCAAAAAGCCGCATGCGGACCGAGGCTCGTGACCGCCAAAGACTGGCCGTGATTCTGCCGCGCAATTTTCACTGTGGCGGATCGCGATGAGAGCGTCAGCGTTGTGCCGGGCGCATAAGCGCGGGCGGAGAAATGTGCCGCTGCATTGCGCCGCGGCAGCGCCATCACGCGCCCGATGCGGCAGCCCAAATCCGGCAGGCGCGCCGGGTCGTCCAAAAAAGTTCAAGACCGAGATGATGGCGCACGAGACGCCAACAACTCGGTCTTGATGGTAGATCGAAAGTAGCTTCGACGAACCAGACAGCTCTTAGCGAGCAACCTGAACCGACGAAACGTCTGCGCCGAGCTTCATCGGGGTGTGCTCAACTTCTTTACGGCATGCGCCGAGAGCAACAGCAGCGATAACGGTGGCGAGAACGATTGCGCCCTTCATAGATCTTCTCCTTGGTTGTCCTGAGCAAGATTGCTCAAGGCTTAGCGAGCGACCTGCTCGGTAGCCGGGACATCCGCGCCGAGCTTCATCGGCGTATGTGCTTCTTCACGACGGCAAGCGGCAAGCGCCACCGAAGCAATAACTGCTGACAAAACGATCAGCCCCTTAACACCCTGCATGGTCATATCTCCTGATACGATTCCGGCTAAAGCCGTACTCTGGGGTAACTACCCTCGCCGCTTCGATCAAGAACCGAGGCGGCATTTCTCAAGTTTTCCAACCCCATAGGTGCGAAAATGCAACGGCATGACACACCCCAATCCAGCTGAAAATGCGCACCCTGAGTCGCACCGTAAGGCGTTGGAAAATAGCACCTTTTCAAGAGTTGTGAGCAGCTGCGAGAAGACCCCGCCCAGCAACCTATGAATAAGCTCTTAATTGAGCAGAGGGGACCACGCCGGATCCGAGCCGAACGACGGTGTCGCCACCTGGCGCTCGTTGTAACCGGTCAGATCGACCGAAAAGAGCTTGGGGCCGGCATTCGCGCCTTGTGATTCCCGGAAGAACATCACCACCCGGCCGTTCGGCGCCCAGGTTGGGCCTTCGTTATGGTAGCCCTCGGTCAGCACCCGCTCGCCGGTGCCGTCCGGGCGCATCACGCCGATCAGGAACCGCCCGCTGGTCTGCTTGGTGAAGGCGATGTAGTCGCCGCGCGGCGACCAGACCGGCGTTGAATAGCGCCCGTCCGTGCCCGAGATGCGGCGCACGCCGGAACCGTCGGCGTTCATGACGTAGAGTTGCTGAGACCCCTCACGGTCCGATTCAAACACCACTTGCCGGCCATCCGGCGAATAGCTCGGGCCGGTGTCGATGCCGCTCGACTGCGTCAGACGGCGCGACTGGCGGGTGCGCAAATCCATTTCATAGATGCTGCTCAAGCCTTCCGGCGTGCCAAGGCTCATGACCACGCGCTGGCCATCGGGCGAGAATCGCGGCGCAAACGTCATGTTCGGAAAATCGCCGACCAGCTCACGCCGGCCCGTTTCAAGGTTCATGATGAAAACCTTGGGCTGGTCTTTGGTGTAGCTCATGTAGGTGATTTCTTGGTTTGTAGGCGAGAAGCGCGGCGTCAGCACCAGTTCCTGACCCTGGCTGAGCAGGCGCACGTTGGCGCCGTCCTGATCCATGATCGCCAGGCGCTTGATGCGCTTTTCCTTCGGCCCCGTTTCGTCGATATAGACGACGCGCGTGTCGAAATAGCCTTTTTCGCCTGTCAAACGCTCATAAACCTGATCCGCGATCAGATGGCCGATGCGCCGCCAATTCTGCGCCGCCGTGTTGAAGCGCTGGCCCGCGAGCTGCTTACCCGACGCCACATCCCAAAGCCGGAATTCCGCGCCAACTTTGCCGTCGCCGCCTTTGACGATTCGGCCAACGACCAATGCGTCGGCCTTGATCGAGCGCCAATCGGGAAAGCGCGGTGCTGCGTTCACATCGCGGATTTGTTCGAGAAACGACGCGCGGTCGAGCGGCTGGAACAGGCCTGAGCGCTCAAGGTCGGCCTGCACGACGTTGGAAATATCATTGGCCAGCTGCGGGTCGTCGCCGAGCATCAGCGGCACCGCAATCGGGATCGGCGCGATTGTGCCCTGCGTCTGCGTGCCCTGCAGCTGGGCGTGGGCCGGCGTCGTCGCAATCGTCGCCGCAAGTGTCGCGGCAACCAGCAAAGTGACAAGCGTCTTCATCAGAAATCCAAACTCATGTGCCCGGTGATTGGCTGTGACGCGTTTTAGGGATGGCGTCGCCACACCCATTGTCATCCCAGGCCTCGTGCCTGGGATCCATCGTGCCACAAACGCAGGCCTCAGCGTGTCGATGAATGGATCCTGGGCACAAGGCCCAGGATGACAGCACAGGGACGGCACAACCACTGACCCACGAAACGCCTGCAAGGCTTCATTGATCTGGCGGGGAAACGTCATGGGCTTGATCTCATTTCACGTCAGGTGATTCGCGCAAGGTTTAACGCGCAACGTCTTAGTCCGGTCCCGTTTCGCTGTCGAATGAAGCAACTGTTAGGCGGGACGTGGTGTTAGTGGCGCCGCGCTCCCTCTCCCCGTCTAGGACGGGGCAAGGGGAAAATCTCCTCACATCATTTGCCGCGGGTCGAACACCCACTCGATGTCTTTCCAGCCGTCATAACTTTCAGGCGGCAGTTTGAACGGCTGGCAGCTGCGCACCGCGCGCAGCGCCGCTTCTGACGCCGCGTGCCCGAGCGTATCGTTGGGCGCTGATTTGACCGACGGCTCGCCGTTGAGACTGCCGTCCTGCAGCAAATGCCAGCTCAATGTGACGGCTGGAATTTCCGAGCCGCCACCCGCGCCCGGCAAGCGCCAGCATCGCTCGAGCTGGCTCTTGATCATGCCTTTCAGCAAATCCTGCTCGCGCGCCGACAGCACCGGCGCAGTACCCGTCGCGGTTCCGGCTTCCTTGCCGGTCGCGGTTGCGGACTGACTGGTTCCGGCGGCCTGCTGACCCTTCTTCTTCGGGTCCTTATCGAGCAGCGCTTTTTGCTGGGCGTCGTCGGGCGCTTTGTCGATCAGGCTCGCAAGCTTATTGGCGTCGAATTTCTTGGCTTCCTCGGCTTTTTTCTTAGCCGCCTCGGCAAGCTTTTTCTTTTTCAATTCCTCAGCCAGCTTCTTCTTGCGCGCCTCTTCCTCAGCCTTCTTTTTGGCCTCGTCCGCCTTGCGCTGCTCTTCGATTTTTTGCTCAAGCGCCTTCTGCTCGTCGGGTGTCGGACCCGGCGTTGGTTCAGGTGGTGGCGGCGGCTCGTCGATCTTTTTGGCGATCGGGTCAGGTTCAGGAGGCTTTGGCGGCTCTACCTTCGGCGGCTCAACTTCTGGAGGTTTGGGCGGCGGCGGCGGCTCAACCTTGGCAACTTCCTGGGGCGGCGGAGGCGGCGCGGGTGGCGGCGCGTTATCCGGCTTTTTGGTATCGTTTTTGCTGTCGTCTTCGGTTGGCTTGTCGTTGGCCTTGGTCTCTAGATTCTTCGCGTCTTCGCTGCCTTTTTTGAGGCTCAGGAACTCCGACGGCGTGATGAGTTCAGCTGAAATCGCGGGCGTATCGGGCGCCGGTAATTGCTGCACGGCGCGCATGGAAAACATCGCCCACAAAATGAGGGCGGCATGGCACGCAAACGATACGAGAAGCCCGAACGGCACGCGCGCCTCAGCCTCCCTTTTCCTCGTCGAGCACGAACGACAGCTTTTTGAATCCGCCGGCGTTGATGCGGCTCATCACCTTCATCACCACGCCATAGGGCACCCCCTTGTCGCCACGCACATAGATCGGTTCGTCATAGCCGTTCTTGGCAATCGCTTTGAGTTTCGCGGCCATGTCTTCAAGTTTGATTTGCGTCTCGCCAATGAACGCGTCGCCGTTGGCTTTGACGGTGACGGCCAGCGGATCGGACTTCGGTTGCGGCAGCGTTGTGCCTTTGGCTTCCGGCAATTCCACCTGCACGCCTGTCTGCAGCAGCGGCGCGGCGACCATGAAGATGATCAGCAGCACCAGCATCACGTCGACCATCGGGGTCACGTTGATTTCGCTCATCGGCGCTTTGCGCCCGCGCCGTCCGCGGCCACGCCGCCGCCGCCGCCGCCGCCAAGACTCATACCCATGAGACTAGTTCCTCACGTCGATCTGGCGCGAGACGATGGCCGCGAATTCATCAGAAAAGGCATATAAACGCTGCGAAATCGCGGAACTATCCGCTGAAAACTTGTTGTAGAAAACAACCGCCGGAATAGCCGCCATCAGGCCGAGGGCGGTTGCAAACAACGCCTCCGCAATGCCCGGCGCGACCACCGACAGGTTGGTATTTTTGGAAACCGCAATCGCCTGGAACGAGGTCATGATGCCCCACACCGTGCCAAACAATCCGACGAACGGCGCCGTCGAGCCGACGGTTGCCAGGAACAGCAAGCGCCGGTCCAAGCGCTCCATCTCGCGGCCGATCGTAACGTCCATGACCTTTTCTACACGCAGCTGAATGCCGCCGAGCGCGCGGATATTACCTTCAACCGAGCGCTTCCATTCGCGCATCGCGGCGACAAAAAGTGCCGACATTGTAATCGTCTTGCCGCGCGAGAGGCCCGCATACAGTTCGTCCAGCGACTGGCCCGACCAGAACAAGGCTTCGAACTTGTCGCTTTCGATGCGCGCTTTGCGGAATGCGAAAATCTTTTCGACAATAATCGCCCACGACCAGACGGAGGCGAGGCCAAGCCCGATCATCACCAGCTTGACGACCAGCGACGCCTGCAAAAACAATTCGAAAAACGAAAAGCCGGCGCCGTGCACGGGAGCCACAACACCTTGAGCAACGTCTACGGGGTTCATCTCATCATCCAGGTCGCGCCGGATTGCCCGGCATATCCAAAATTTCCCAAGTCGGCAGAACGTGGCCCAACGAACCGCACCACCCGGCAACCAGTGCCATGCAAGCACCGAAACACGGCAGGCGCGCGGCTTGCGATCTCGCGAACGTGCGGGACAGATCCATATCCGACTCGTTGATCCCCGGCACGGTCCCTCGTGCACACCCGGCGTGCGCGCTGTGCTAGTCCCGAGCTTTTCAGCCTGCAATATGACTAAACAAGGGCTTAGGTCCGCATCCCACAGCGACACAGCTGCGCGTTATCCACCGGAAAGGCGGTTTCCCAGGTGCGTGGCTTGGTATGCCATCCGGCGTGTGAGGAAGGCCTTTGGACGCTGCCGCCCAAAAAAATGGCAGGGACGACGCAACTGCGGCAGTCACGCCACTTATGTTATCGTGCATCGATTCCGTGACCGGATGATCAGCGTGACCGCCGGAATTTGGGGACGTTATGTCGGGGAACAAAATTTTCGCCTTTCTTTTGGTCGCAGCCAGTGCGGTTGCTTCAAACGCGTGTGGCGATCCGCTATTCAAATTCCGTTACAAGCTATCGATCGAAGCCAACATCAACGGGCAAGTTAAGAAAGCGTCGAGTGTCGCAGAGGTTGCCTATTGGTTGGACATCGACAACTCAAGCCATGGCTCCGTTAAGGGCGAGGCTCTGTATTTGGATTTGGGCTCAAGTTGCCGTCCTTTGATTGCCCTGTTAACTGCGCGACCGCGCAACGGTGCCCGGAATACATCGTGTCAGTGGGGTGAGAATGGGCCCGGCTGTCTGCATGATCTTTACGGAACTGATAAGCTAGATTGGAACGACAAGGCGCGACGCCTTGATGGAGGGGAGGCGCTGCTTCGCCAGCGTGGTGCGCGCGCATTGCCAATTGAGCGCCTGCCCGATCTTGTCACCTTCGAAGATATCACCGATCCCGCGACGGTGAAGGAAGTCAGTCCGAATGATCCAAGCAAAGCTCTGGGTTGCGACTTCGGTTGGCAAAAAATCACGCTCGAGATCACGGATGAGCCGGTGACAACGGGGATCGAGAAGAAATTGAGTTGGCTTCCGGACTATTACGATAAGGCTCTCGATGGGCGCAGGCCCGGCCAGCGAGGGAAGGAAATGGGACTGGCCTCGGAAATGAGCACTGTCGGTTTTCAAATGGGAATGAAGCGATGACCATAAGTCACGACTTGTTTTTGGCGCTTCTCGCGATGGATTCGTACAATCGTGGCTACGGTCAGGGGGTTGTCGTTGACGGCAACGCGATAGGCAATGCAACTTTCGAATTGCCGACGGTGCCTCAGGCTTGGAAGGATGCTGGCTTTTACGCCATTGCATATAATTGGAACGGCAAGACGGTCATCTCGTACCGCGGTACTGATACATTTGCCAGCGATCCATTCACAGGCGGTAGTGACATCTTCAACGGATGGGTCTCAGCTCTAGGCACTCGGACGCTTCAGGTTGATCAAGCCCTCCAGTTCTATGCTGATGTGACGGGTCAGTCAGTTTTTAATGGGCCAGCTTCTAACGTCATTCTGACAGGGCACTCGCTCGGTGGCGCACTTGCAGGGGCCTTGGCAGAACTCGCGCATGGGCCGCTCAAAGACAAGCCGGTGAACATAGTCATTCCGAACTCCGAAGGAAAACCCCACCTCGAAGACTTGCACACCGTGCTTGCGCGTGCGGTGGCAAGTGAAGCGAGGCCGGGATGAGGGGTGTTCTTTTGGTCGCCACCATCATTGTCGCTGGGTGCGGTTTAATCGTTGCTGGATGCGCAAACTATCACACGTATCGCTATCGTTTGACGCTTGAAGTCGAGACGCCTGCAGGCATCAAAACGGGCACCGGCGTCTACGAAGTCAGCGTCTCAAGCGGCAAACCCAATTTGATCTCTCCTGGGGGGACTGCCGGATCGGTCAAAGGGGAGGCGATTTCCATCGACCTTGGGCCATCGGGACGGTTGTTCGCTCTGCTCACAAAAGGCCAAGGCGGAGAATACCAGCATAGTTATGTGGGATCATTGCCCAATATCGTCACGACGCGCGCCGGATTGGTTGTCGATGGTCGCCGCCCAGATCCACCTCGATACGGCAATCTGGCGAGTTTCACGCGCGAAGTAGCATCGCTGAAAGGCAAGATCGAAGTTCTGTTTGACGAACTTCCAATGCTTGTGCGCTTCGCGGATGCCACCGATCCCAAAAGCGTTGAGTTGGTCCTTCCGGCCAACCTCGAAGCAGCGTTCGGTCCAGGCATATATCTGCGGCGTGCTTGGATCGAGATGACGAGTGCTCATGTGACATCAGGGCTGGAAAAGCATTTGCCATGGATCACGAGTTTGAGAACAGGCCTCGACGGTACAATCGATCACTACCCTTACGGACCGAAAGCAACGTTGGCTAACGCCCTTTCTGCTCGAAACTTCATTCGCAGGTGACATTGATGAGCCTCGTCACTTTCTCGAATAGACAAACCCCGTGAAAACTTTCGCGATCATTCTCGCTCTTGTGTTCGTGGCATTTCTTTTTCGATGCACCAGCCTTGGCGACCAGCGTGGCGATGTTCGCTATCGCATTGCGGTGGAAGTGGAAACCCCGGAGGGGACGAAAACCGGTTCGGGCGTTATCGAATCCCGCTTGATCCGGCCGTCTTGGGATTTCCGGGAGTATCACGACAGCCTTGCTGGTGAAGCTATCCCCGTCGATCTTGGCAAAGCGGGAACCGTCTATTTTACACTGGCAGGAAACGCGTCGAGTTATGAAAAGGCCGGCAGAATCGACGACAAGTGGGACGGCTTCTACGGGCTCTGGAATGATTTGCTGCCAACAGAGGCCGAGATGAAGAAGCGGTGTTGGGGCCGCATACCATTTTGCCGGCAGACGGCCCTTTCCAAGATCCGCAAGCCGGTCGAACTGCCGTTCGACGCGCATCCTCTGTTGGTCCGCTTTGCCAATGAAGCCGACCCGCAGTCCATCGAATATGTGTCACCGGGCGGGACGGCGATGACCAAGGCGTTCGGACCCGGCATTTACTTGCGGCGCACCACTATCGTTCCGACTTCTGACCGGACCACGACCGGCATCACGAAGCGCTTGCCCTGGATTGATAAGATGTTGGCTCAGTATCCAGGCATTCGCGCTGATGGCGGGATACATGGGTTGACCAATTGGCAGTTCGCACCGCTTCCGCATCAATTCTATATCAAATATCTAAAAATGGAGCATCGGCCATAGGCCTCAGCGGTGAACTGCTTTACCCCCGCCCGCTTTCCCATGCGCCAGAAACGCTTCCCGCACCGCATCGCTGAGCCGCAGCGGCTTACCGGCCATCGACACCAGCACCACCGTAACCTCCGCTTCAAAGATGCGGCGGCCCGCACTCGTCACCGCCTGCAACAGCGTTACGCTGGCGCCGCCGAGTTCCTTCACGTGCGTTTCAACTTCCAGCAGATCGTCCATGCGCGCGGGGCGTAGAAAATCGCAATTCATCCGCCTGACGACGAACGCCGCCGGCGCGCGGCTATCGGACCCGTCGATCATACCGCGGGCGTCCGTGCCGAGCAGCCGCAGGAAATCGGTGCGCCCGCGTTCGCAAAACCGCACGTACGAGGCGTGATACACAACGCCGCCCGCGTCCGTATCTTCGAAGTACACCCGCACCGGCAGCACATGGTGCTGGCCCGTCTCATCCCGCAAAATCTTGCCCGCCAGATCGGGCCACACATTACCGCTCAAACCAATCCCTCCCCGCCCAACTCGACCACCACGATCTCAGGCGGCATCCCGAAGCGAACCGGCATGATTGCACACCCTAAGCCGCCAGATACAACCAAATGGCGCGGTAGAGCAGCCACTTCCATCATGCTTGCTTCAACAATGTGCCCATAGGCATAGCGGTTGCGGTATCTCGACGGAACGACCGGCGAATAGCCGAACACGCGCACTTGCCCTCCATGCGTGTGACCTGAAAGCGTCAGCGAAACACGCTCCGGCACGACGGGGAAAATGTCGGGCTCGTGGGCGAGAAGGATCACCGGAGAGTGATCGGTAATTTTGGCCATCGTCGCGGGTAGATCATCGACGCCTGTCATGCGCTTGCGGCCGTATTTCTTTCCGGGCAATAGAGCCAATTGATCGCCCAGTCCTGCAATCCAGAATGGCTGGTCTGCCTTTGAAAGCCGCACAGCGTCATTGTCGTAGACGCGAATGCCAAATTTCTCGAGCGCCGTTTGGCTGAACACCGGGCCATGTCCCTGGCGCTGTGCCGTCTTGTCTTCCCACCAATCATGATTGCCGAGCACGGCATGAACACCAAGGGGAGCTTTCAATTCACCCAATGCTGCCGACCATTCGCTCGAATGAACCCAATCCGTCACCCAATGATGGCCAGCACAATAGTCACCCAGCAAAACGATGATATCGGCGCCAAGCGCGTTTGTCTGGTGAGCAAGGTCGCGAATGCGCTCAACAGTCATCCACGGTTTGCAAGCATGGATATCGGCAAGAACCGCAATCTTGAGCTTCAATCCCTCTGGCCAATTGCCTGGACGAATTGCGTATCGCGTGACGAGCGTGCGCATTGGCTCTACGCCAAAAGCATACCCCGCAAGTCCCACACCGCCAGCAACAAACGCGGCTGCCCCTTTCAGAAATCCGCGACGGGAAATCACGCAACCGCCTCCCCGCCAAACTCGACCACCACGATCTCAGGCGGTGACCCGAGCCGCACGGGCATTGCCGAACAGCCAAGCCCGCCGGAGACGATCAGGTGGCGCGCATCTTCAACGACATGCCCATACGCGAAGCGATTGCCAAACAGAGACGGCACCACCGGCGAATATCCAAATATCCGCAACTGGCCGCCATGCGTATGCCCCGACAACGTCAGCGCCACCCGCTTGGGCACTTCTGGAAAAACATCAGGCTCATGCGCCATCAAAATCACCGGTGCATCGTCGGTCACCTGTGCGAGCGTTGCCGGCAAATCATCAACGCCCGTGTAGCGCACGCGGGTGCGCCGCTTCATGCTGTCATAGTCGTCCGCATCCGGCCAGAACGCCCATTGATCACCCAGCCCGGCAATCCAAAACGGCCGGCCATCTTTGACCAACCGCACAGCTTTGTTTTCATAAACCGGAATACCAACGGCTTCGAGTGCCAGCCCCGCCCGCGTTGGCCCTGAGCGGCGCACCTGCACCTCGTACTCGTCCCACCAATCGTGATTACCAAGCACCGCATGCACGCCAAGTGGCGCCTTCAAACGGCCAAGCGGCTTGGCCCAATCTTGCACCGCGACCGGCCTCGAGAACTTTCCCAAGCGATGTCCAACCACGTAATCGCCAAGCAGTAAAATCGCGTCGGCGCCAAGCGCATTGGTTTGCGCAACGATGGCCTCGACACGCTCCAGAGACATCCACGGCTCGCAAATGTGCATGTCCGCCAAAACCGCGATACGCAGCTTGAGGCCCGGCGTCCATCCCGGCGGCGATATCGCATACCGCGTCACGCGCTGGCGCAAACTCTCGGCCACCGCATAGCCGCCAAATGCCGTTCCGCTGAACCCGAGCACAGCCAGCGCTTTCAAAAGATCACGGCGGGAAATCACGGCTATGCCTGCCCTCAAGTCTTGATTGCGCTGAATTGGTCCGACCCGGAATTTTTAAGCACGAACCCTGCCACGCGGCCGTCACTAGGCCAAAGAGTCCGGCGAGAAAATGGTTGAAACCGCGTTAGGCTCTAAGCTGTTAGCTTTAAGCGGCACCTGTCTCGCCGCCGTCTTCGTCAAAAATCGGCAACTCTGGCGCCGCCGCCCGCGCCGGACCTGGCACGCCCAGATGCCGGTAGGCTTTGAGCGTCAACACCCGCCCGCGCGGTGTCCGGCTGATAAACCCTTGCTGCAGCAAATACGGCTCGACGATTTCTTCGAGTGCGTCGCGCGGTTCAGAAAGTGCTGCCGCCATCGTCTCAATGCCGACCGGCCCGCCGTCGTAGTTGCGCAGAATGCAGCCCAAATAGCGATGATCGAGCGCGTCCAAGCCTTCGGCATCGACCTCCAGCATGCGCAGCGCTTTGTCAGCGACCGCCGCATTGATAATGCTCGCGCCATCCACCGCCGCGAAGTCGCGCACGCGGCGCAGCAAGCGGCCTGCAATGCGCGGCGTGCCGCGAGAGCGTTTGGCAATCTCGCGCGACCCATCGGCCGACATCGCCGCGCCCAGCACCCGCGCACCGCGCGAGACAACCAGTTCCAATTCTTCGGTCGTATAAAAATTCAGCCGCACCGGAATGCCGAACCGGTCGCGCAGTGGATTGGTCAGAAGCCCGGCCCGCGTCGTCGCACCGACGAGGGTAAACTTCGGCAGATCGATGCGCACCGAACGCGCCGCCGGCCCCTCGCCGATCATCAAATCAAGTTGGAAATCTTCCATCGCCGGATAAAGGATTTCTTCAACCGCCGGGCTCAAGCGATGAATTTCGTCGATGAACAGTACGTCGCGGTCTTCAAGGTTGGTCAGCAGCGCCGCGAGATCGCCGGCCTTTGAAATCACAGGCCCCGAGGTTGCCCGGAACCCAACGCCCAGCTCCTTGGCCATGATTTGCGACAGCGTGGTTTTGCCAAGTCCGGGCGGGCCCGCAAACAGCACATGATCGAGCGCATCGCCGCGCGCTTTTGCGGCCTGGATGAACACCCGCAGATTTGCGCGCGCCTGCTCCTGCCCGATGAACTCATCAAGCGACTGTGGGCGTATGGTCGCCTCGAAGGCATCCGCTTCCTTGCGGGCACTGGTGACAAGTCTGTCGGTCATGATTTGTTCGTGACCCTATTCGCGCACGAGGTCAAGCGGGCACAAAAAAACCCCGCA
The DNA here is from genome assembly GCA_013141015.1 of Hyphomicrobium sp. Taxonomy (GTDB): domain Bacteria; phylum Pseudomonadota; class Alphaproteobacteria; order Rhizobiales; family Hyphomicrobiaceae; genus Hyphomicrobium_B. The sequence continues at coordinate 92,653 of JABFRT010000007.1, forward strand.
AATCCGCAGGGTTTCCAGTCTACAAAAAATACCACAACCAGCGTCACGCTGCAACGAAGATCAGCGTTAACCGGCTTAACGGATCACTTTGGTCATCGGCTTTGGAGCGGCAGTGAACTTGACGCCAAGTTCGGTTTCCGAGCGGCGCACAATTTTGCAATCGTACATCACGCGGTCCATGCGGATGACCAAACGGATGCGCTCCATCTGGCTGGCATCGGATTTGAACGGATTGTCCCAGCCGGTGCGCAACTCAAGCTTTGCTCCGGTGGTCGACATATCCTTGATCAGGCACGGCACGGACGTCACGGTGCCGTCGAAATAGATCTGCGCCGGGATAGCGCTTGGGCGGCGCGGCGCGAAACGGTTCTCGCCATTGGCTTTTTGCGCGGCAAAGGTTTCCGCGGATTTCACGGTTCCCGTACGACGGCCAAATCCACCTTCCATAGCTCAGACTTTCCTTGACGCTGCAAGACACATAGACCCGCAGTCTGCCCTAGCGACCGTTAATGTCGCGCTAATGAAGTCTGCGCCGCGTCCCGCAGCAGTCCGGTTTTACCGATCAGCCACCGGCAAATTAGCGCTGACAGCAGCGCGAACGGCAGCAGGAATACCGCCATCCCGGGAGTGAGAGCATCTTCAGACTTTATCAAGACTGCAAGACCGGCCCCACCCACGATTGCACCGGCTGCGCCCGCAAGCGCACTGGCGCCATAGCCAAATGTGCCATCGCGCGCGGTGAGCCAGCCGAGCAGCAACGCCGACAGCAGCGCCGGAACGCCGCCAAAAACATATCCGTACAGTAGAACGAACAGCAGCACGCCACCCATGTCAGCGAGCGTTGACAAGCTAAACGCCGCGCTCGTCGCGCTCATCGCCAAGCGCACAGCAGGGATGGCCATGAACACGAGTGTGCCGGTCAGTGGCCCAATCAGCGCGATAAACAGAGCAACTTTCAAGCCGCGTCCCTTGAACGGCAACCGGGCATTGTCCGTCATGGCAATATAATTTTTCCCCCGATCAAAACCCAGCGCATGGCAATCGCGATCAGACCAGCTGCGAACGCCAGCACCGGCATCAACGGTCCGCCGTTGAACGGCATCAGCATCGCACTCGCGCCAAACGCGATCACACCTGCCACCGCCGCGTTCAGCCAGCTATACGTGCCCGATTGCAGAACGTAGGGGAGAAGCGCCAGCGCTGTGATCAGCGCCGGAATGATGGCCCAGGCGAACGCAACAACCGCCACGTCGCCGAGCGGCGCCTCAGGCCCCGCAATCAACGGAGCGCCAAATTGCAAGCCGGTGATCCGCACCGCGACCGCGACGAGCCCTGCCAAAAACGGTGCCGCCAGCGACGTGATCAGCACGCTCCAAACCGCCCGCACCTTGTTTGAGATTTTGGCCATGCGCATTTCCTTGACTGATGATTGCGGCAATTCATCAGACCTGAACTTGCCCCACCATGTCTGTCATCCCGGGCCTTGTGCCCGGGATCCATTGAACTACTTGCCCCGGCACTTGTAGCCCGATGGATCCCGGCAATAAATGCCGGGATGACAATTGATACTTGTCAGCAGTCCACCATCACCCGCTCCGCTTAATCGCATGCACGGCATGTTCCATGGCTTCCAGAAAGCGCGAGCGGTCTTGTTTTGTGAAAGCCGCGTTGAAGCCGCGGCTCTCGCCGGTTTCGCGCAAGTGTTGGGAAAGTTCGCGCATCGCCAGCGCCATACCAATCGACGCATCCGTAAACGGCTTACCCGTGTTGCCAATGGCCCGCGCGCCAGCTTTCAAGCAGCGCGACGCGAGCGGAATATCCTGCGTCACGCAAATGTCTTTTGGTCCGATGCGCTCAGCGATCCAGTTGTCCGCCGCGTCCGGCCCTTCCTGGACCACGACGCGCGAGACCAGCGCGCTTTCCGGCAGCCGCATCCAGGAATTCGACACGAACGTAATTGGGATACCGTGCCGCTCAGCAACCTTCAGCGCTTCGTCCTTCACAGGGCAGGCATCGGCATCGATGTAGATGTGCACGCCAACGCTCCTGCGTCTGCTACCGCGCCAGTTCCTTCAAGCCCCGCCGGATCAGTTTGGCGGTGTCGGCGTCGGAGCCCAATTCCTTCATCGCAACCGCTACCGCGCCCGACGCTTGGCTCGGGTTGTATCCCAAATTGGTCAGCGCTGAAATCGCCTCCGCCGCCGCATGACCGTGAATAGGTCCAGACGGCGCGCCGCCCGGCCCGGACGCCACCGGCACATGCAGGCCCGCAACCGACAACGCGGGCGCCTTGTCTTTCAACTCAAGCACCATGCGCTGCGCCAGCTTTTTGCCGACGCCCGGCGTTTCTTCAAGCGCTGCTGAATTGCCAAGTGCAATCGCGTTGGCCAGATCCTGCGGCGCCATGACGCCAAGCACCGCGAGCGCGACCTTCGAGCCGACGCCCTGAATGGTTTGAAGCGTGCGGAACCAGCTGCGCTCCAATTCGCTCTGGAAGCCGAACAAGCGGATCGCGTCTTCGCGCACATGCGTGTCGATGGTCAGCGAAACTTCGTCGCCCACCTTCAAATTGCGCAGCGTCCGGCTCGACGCCTGCACCTCGTAGCCGACGCCGCCGACGTCGATTATCAGAAAGCTCTCGCCGATCGCGTCGACCTTGCCGCGCAGTTTACCGATCATAATCTGGCAACCTTCAACTGGTGCGCCGCCAGCATCGCATTGCTTGCGCGGTGGTTGGCATGCGTGATTGCAATCGCCAAGGCGTCGGCTTCGTCGGCGCTGCCGAACGTCGCTTTGGGCATCAGGAATTTGACCATTGCCTGGATCTGAATCTTGTCTGCGTGTCCCGACCCGACCACCGATTTCTTGATCAGGTTCGGCGTGTATTCAGCCACCTTCAAGCCGCACATGGCAGGCGCCAGCAACACCGTGCCGCGGGCTTGCCCAAGCTTCAAAGTCGAGCGCGGGTTTTCGTTGACGAAGGTTTCTTCAACCGCCGCCTCGCGCGGTTTGAACGACGCGATGACACCCGACACGCCCTCATAAAGGGCGCGCAGCCGGTAAGCTAAATCGTCATCCGTTGCCGGTGTAATGACGCCCGACGCCACGTAAATCAGGCGCACGCCATCGCTGTCGACCACACCCCAGCCGGTGCGGCGCAGACCTGGGTCAAGTCCGATGATCCGAATCGTTCGCTCTTGCATCGAAAAATGCTACCACAGCCGCAGGCAGGATGGGCAGTAACGCCCGGCGGCCCGGGGGGAGAATAATCATGGGCGGAATTTCGATACTTCATCCGGCTTGGCTGGCGCTTGGGATTGTCATGATCGCGGCTGGCATCTGGCTGATCCGCTGGGCCAACCGCAACAACATGGCATCGGCAATAGCGGGCGCAACGGCGGACGCGGCGTTCAAGGCGGTACGGCACGGGGCCGCACCCGAAGTGCCAGCCGGCATCAAAGCCCGGCTCGACGAGGTGCGCGCGGAGCAGTCCACAACCGGCAAAGCCAAAAAGATCGCCGGCTACGGCATTCGCCATGCCATGTCGCAGCTGTTTGGCGTGATCGGTTTTTTCGCGCTGATCATCGGCTTGATGCTGGTGGTGCTCGGCCTGTTTTACCCCTGACCGGGTGGCCGCGAAGACTGGTCAGTGTTAGCCGCCTAACACCGGCGTGCGGTGGCGGAAGTATTCAAACGTCGGCGCAAGGCTTTCCATTTCGACGGTCGCCGTTGGAGCAGCCATCGCCGATTGCGAGGCCGCCCGCCGCATCTGCGTCTGCACGTCAATGAACTCAGCCCAATAAATGCGCCGCAAATTGCGCGTGTAGCTGTCGAACATGGGAGAGCCGTGGGTCGCCATCTGCCGGTAAACCTCTGGGAGAGATCGTACCGCCGAGCGTAGCGAAGCTGCGTTCACAGATTGCCTGAATCGCGGAAAAACTTTGAAACACTGCGTTAGTGATGCGTTAACCTGAGCAATCCAGCGCGCGAAGCCGAACAGGCGCCGCCTACCCTCAAGTCAAACTCAACTCAGCCTGCCGCACGGCCACGGTGATAGGCAAAGGCCGCTGACAAATTGGCATTTTGCGGCTTAGCTTCGTCAACCAGAGAGGCGCGAAACGTTGAGCGTTGCACGGCTTTTTCCTGGGCAATTTCCGCTTCCACAGCCAGCACATGGCGCAGGTTTTCCGCAAACCGCATAAACCCAGCTGATCCTGCACCTGCCACAACACGCCTCGCGTCTTCGCCGGATGATCCCGGCCGTCCTATCAACTGCAATTCAAGACGAAAGTTGCGTCCTCACCATGACGCAGGCGCTGGTTATCTGGTTGCGTGGTAAAACGCGGGTTAATCCGGCAGATCAACTTGCGATGATTACGCCGCGGTCAGCTTCTTCATGACCTCTTCGGAAACTTCGAAGTTGGCATAGACGTTTTGCACGTCTTCGTCGTCATCGAGCGCCGCAATCATTTTCATGATTGTCTGAGCGGTCTCTTCGTCAACCTGGGTCGAGATGTTCGGCTTCCAGATAGCTTTGACGCTTTGCGGCTCGCCGAGCTTTTTTTCCAGCGTGGCGGCGACCGTACCCAGACTTTCAAACGCGCAAACGATGGTGAACGCATGCTCATCCGAGACGACGTCGTCGGCGCCGGCTTCGATCGCCGCTTCAAACATCGTGTCGGGCGTGCCCTTGTCGGCCTTGTAGACGATTTCGCCGACGTGGCTGAACATGTGGCTAACCGATCCTGTCGAGCCGAGATTGCCATCATACTTCGTGAACACTGCGCGCACATTGCCCCCGGTGCGGTTGCGGTTGTCGGTCAAGGCTTCGGCGATAATCGCAATGCCGCCCGGCCCATAGCCTTCATAGCGGACAGAGTCATAGTTGGCGGTGTCGTTGCCGGCGGCCTTCTTGATCGCCCGCTCGATGTTATCCTTCGGCATGTTTTCAGCGCGGGCTTCCTGGATCGCAAGGCGCAGGCGCGCATTCATGGCCGGATCGGGCAGGCCCATTTTGGCGGCAACGGTGATTTCGCGGCTGAACTTCGCGAACGCCTTGGCGCGGGCCGCATCCGCCCGGCCCTTCTTGTGCATGATGTTCTTAAAAGCTGAATGGCCGGCCATAGGTGCGTGTCCGATATTGCGAGTTGGAATCCGAAGTCCGTCTTTTGCAAGCGCTCGCGGGGTTAGGTCAAGGACCGAGTAACGCCAAATTGCGGAATGCTTGCCTCTTGCTACGTACGGCAATTTACCGTACAGTTTAACTGCAACAATTTTCCTCCCAGCAGGACACCGTAAAATGCCTCGCAGCGCCAGGCTCGAAACGCGCCTCGCCCCAGACGCGCATGCGCTTTTAAAGCGCGCCGCCGAAATTCAGGGCCGGTCGGTTAGCGACTTCGTCGTCACCGCCGCACAGGAAGCCGCGCGCAAGGTGATCGCCGACGTTGAGGTGATTCAGTTGTCGCGCGCAGCTCAGGAACGCTTTGCGGATATGCTGCTCTCGCCGCCACCGGCCGCACCTGCATTACGCAAAGCCTTCAAACGCCGCCGCCAGCTGTTGAGAGATTAGGTGTCGGCCGCCTTCCGCATTGAAGCTTTGAGCGCCAGCCACAATCGTGCTGTGTTCGATTGCGGCGTTGACGCCTTGGACCGCTACTTCAAAGAGCAAGCCGCACAGGATGTGCGGCGCCGGATCGCAACATGCTTTGCGGCCGTCGAGATTGCGACCGGCACTATCGCCGGATATTACACACTCGCGGCAACCGGCGTTGCACTCGACAGCCTTGCGCCCGTGCTGGCCAAAAAACTGCCGCGCTATCCGGTCGTGCCTTCGGCCTTGATTGGACGGCTCGCAATCACATCGACAGCTCAGCGGCAAGGACTTGGCGCGGCACTCCTGGCCGATGCCATCGCGCGCATCATCGCCAGCGATATCGGAATATTCGCGATCTTAGTGGATGCCAAGAATGAACAAGCCAAAACGTTCTACAAGCATCACGGCTTTGAAGCGTTGCCCGAGCACCCGATGCGTCTTTGTTTGCCAGCCGCGACGGCGATGAAGTTTATAAAATAATCGGCTTTGGCGATAGAACGGCGGTTACGACGGCCCTTTATGCTTCCAACCAAAACGCCGGAAGAGCCGGCTCCAAATGCGGCCCCTGCCGGAAAGCGGCGCACTTGGTGGCGAGCCCGGTCTTGTCGTCAATTTCAAGCGCGAAGCCGGACAGCGTGCCGGGCCCGGTCGCCGGTTCGAACCGCCCGCGCGGTATCTTGGTCAGAAAGCGCGTGATCGGCTCGTCGGTGTCCATGCCGAGTACGGAATTGTAATCGCCGCACATACCAGCATCTGACATGTACGCGGTGCCGCCCGCCAGCACGCGGTGGTCGCTGGTTGGCGTGTGCGTGTGCGTGCCGACGACGCCCGATACGCGGCCATCGAGGAAGTGGCCGAGGGCCTGCTTTTCACTGGTGGCCTCGGCATGGAAATCGACGAAGATCACATCGGCGCCGGACTTCAATCCGCATGGCGTGATCGCGTTATCGATCGCGCGGAATGGGCAATCGAGTTCGGTCATGAAAACGCGGCCCATCGCGTTGATGACCAGCACGTCGGCACCGTTCCGGGCTTTGAGCATCGTCGCGCCCTTGCCCGGCGTGCCCTTGGGATAATTTAACGGACGGATTAGCCGGTCATGCCGGTCGATGTAGACCAGCGTGTCCTTTTGATCGAAGGCGTGGTTGCCAAGTGTCACGCAATCGGCACCCGCGTCGATCAGCTCGTTCTGGATAGCTTCGGTGATACCAAACCCGCCGGCTGCGTTTTCGCCGTTGATCACAACAAAATCGAGCGCGTACTTGGCAATCAGTCCCGGCAATTGCTCGCAAACGGCGGTGCGGCCCGGGCGGCCGACGATATCGCCGAGAAATAGAAATCGCATTCAAACGTCTTTCTAGAACCCGGCGGGTTCAATGGTGTTGGCAGCGTATGGGGCCAGACGGCGTCAGCACCCATTCCAGCGGCTGGTCATAGGCCTCAACCGGCACCGCGTCGACCCTTTGTTCGTCGTAAGCGACGCCGACCGCAATGACCGGCTTTTTGGCGCGCAAACGGGCGAGCGTGCGGTCATAAAATCCGCCGCCGTAGCCGAGCCGGTGGCCGCGTGCGTCAAACGCCAGCAGCGGCACCAGCACAATGTCAGGATCAACTTCGGGTTTATCAGCCACCGGCTCGGCAATGCCCCAGGCTGCTGCCTCCATCACGTCGCCGGGCGTCCAGGCGCGCATCAACAGCGCTTTCCCCTTGCCAACCATCACCGGCAGCGCCAGGCGAAAGCCTTCTTCGTGCAGCCACAGCATCAGATCGGCAGGATTGATCTCGTCGCGGATCGCCGCAAAGCCCGAGACGATTTTTCCGGCGGGCACGCGCAGAAAATCAAGGCCATGCGCCGCGAGACGCCGGCTGGCATCACTGCCGTGCAGCGCAAACGCTGCCGCGCGTGCTGCCATGGCCTGTTCCCGCAACGCCTTTTTCAATTCCGGCATCTTACCCGGCGCTCGCTGAAGGTTGAATTCATGTCCGGCATTTCTTGGCACCCGACGGGGTCAGCAACCAGTCGAGGCGCTGGTCGCCGTCCTCATGCGGCACGTGGTCAATCTTCTGTTCGTCGAAGGCGATGCCGATCACAATCAGCTTTTTGTTTTTGGATCTCAATGCCGCTATCGTTCGCGCGTATGAGCCGCCGCCCATGCCGAGCCGGTAGCCGGCACTATCGAACGCCAACAGCGGAACGAGGATGCAGCGCGGCTCAGCTGGAAGCGCTGTATCAAGCGGCTCTTTAACGCCAAACCCATTCGCCTTGAGCGTGTCACCCGGCTTCCATGACCGGTAAAGCAGCGGACGTCCGTCACCCTGCACTACCGGCAGCGCCAACGGAAAGTCGTCGGCGTCAAGCTTGAGAACTAGCGCCAGCGGATCGAACTCATCGAGACGCGGCGAGAAGCAGCCGATCGTTGCACCAAAAGGGACGGACGCAAAATCGAGCCCGGTCATCGCGACCGACCGCCCAGCCAGAAAACCGTGGCGGGCGGCGGCAGTCTTGCGCACGGACTTAGCCGCCGTCCGTAAACCGGTGCGGCTCTCAGCGAGTACACCTGGAGCGTCGCTCATCGCCCGTCACTCCGTTTGCGCAACGCGCCAACCATCCATCCGGCGTTCGAAGTTCCCGCGCTTTGCGGCTGGCTCGACGAGAGAGAGTCGCAAAGCGCATCAGCCCACTTCCGCGCCTTCCGGCCGGCTCTCCGCAAGGAGAGTCGGAAGGCGCATCAACAAAGTGCCGCGAAGGCCGTCGGGATCATGATCCCGCGTGGTCCCTACAATTGTAGGTGGGCACCGTGTATCCGGAGCCACGGCTCCAGTCAGGGACAGCACCCTTGCGGATCTTATAGGCCCCCGGGTCATTTTGCCCCTAACGGGCCCCGCAGCGCTGAGAACCTAAGCGCTCAAGGCTCAGAAATCCAGGGGCGAGCGGCACTAACGCACATACCATTGCCAGATCCACCAAGCCGATGCGGCGATGCCAATGATCCATAAACCAACAATCACCGCCGCGGCGATGCGGTTCGGCGGCAAACGTGCGCCCGAAGCAACGTTCGCCCGGTGTTCCGCCATGACATCCGCCGGAATCATTTTGCGCACCGCCCAGATGCCGAGCGGAAGCAAAATGACGTCGTCGAGAAATCCGAGCACCGGAATGAAATCCGGGATCAAATCAATCGGGCTCACCGCATAGGCGACGACGATCACGCCCAGCGCCTTGGCGTACCACGGCGTGCGAGGATCGCGCACCGCCGCCGCCAGGATCGCGATTTCGGCTTTCAGGGCGCGTGCCCAGCCTTTGAGTTTTTCAAGCATTGGCAGGTCCCGTCATCCTTGACGCTTCGTCATCACCGCGCTCGCGGGTGCGGGATTTGACGGGAATCATGACGACCTAGCTTGCCGGCTTGCGAGCGGGCTCAGCAGCGATCCGCGGCGATGATGGAGAAGCGCGCCCTTCGTCGGCGATAGCCCTGAGCTTTCCCGTCTGATCGCCGAGCAGATCATCAATATCGGCCCGGGCATCGAACAACTCGTCAGCAATCATCAGCGCCGCCATGAGCACAAGCCTTTCGTCGGCGATACCGCTGTGTTCCCGCATCAATCCGTCGAGCTTGGTTTTGAGAAAATTGGCGATAGCTTCGAGGCGCCCGGCCTCTTCCTCGCCGCACTGAAAGCGGTAGGTCCGTTTATTGAAGCTGATTGCGACTTGGGCCAACCGTTTGCGGCTTTGCGCCGTCCCTCACGTCCGACTCACTGCACAAGACGCCCGACCCTATCGTCAATCCGGCAATTTTTGAAGAGAATCGATCACCCGGTCAATGCGATTGACGATGTCGGCCTGCTTCATTTCAAGGTCGGCGATGCGTTCCAGAGCTTCGGCCAGGTCGGATTTAAGGCGCGCGTTCTCTAAGCCCAAAGCTCCGCCAGCGGCGGGTTTGGCTGCAGCTTTGGCCGGTGCCTTTGCCGTCCCAGCTGGCTTTACCTTTGACGTTACCTTTGACGTTGTGCGTTCAGCCATAGCCTCAATTCGCCTTTTGACGGCGATACCTCCCAACGCGAACGCTGCTGCATGGTAAACACGTTACGTGGCAGACGCAAAGCACGTCAACAAACACCCGGCCGTTGTGCACGCAGAATTTGCCGCAAGGCTTTTGACCATGTTGTGCTCTCAGAGGGCATGCCGCATTGACAGGCACCTGCCGCGTCAAGTTAATGGCGCGCAAATTCTGCCCCCCGAGTGTCTGGACCGAGCGAAGCGGCGTTTGCCGCTCCCGAGCGAACGGCACTCACAGCATCCCGGAGGAACGTCCCTATGACAGTGAAGGTCGCGATCAACGGTTTCGGACGCATTGGACGCAACGTGTTGCGCGCCATCATCGAAAGCGGGCGCACCGACATCGAGGTGGTTGCCATCAACGATCTCGGCCCGGTTGAAACGAATGCCCACTTGCTGCGCTTCGACAGCGTTCACGGACGCTTCCCGCACACCGTCACGGTCAAGGGCGACACGATTGACGCCGGCCGCGGCCCGATCAAAGTGACGGCGATCAAAAATCCGGCAGAGTTGCCGCACAAGGCAATGGGCGTCGATATCGCTCTCGAATGCACGGGCATCTTCACGTCCAAGGACAAGGCCAAGCTGCACCTCGACGCGGGCGCTAAGCGCGTGCTGGTTTCGGCGCCTGCTGACGGCGCAGACCTGACCGTCGTTTACGGCGTCAACCACGACAAGCTGACCAAGGACCACCTGGTTGTCTCGAACGCCTCGTGCACCACCAATTGTCTCGCTCCCGTCGCCAAGGTTCTGCATGACCTCGTCGGTATCGACAAAGGCTTCATGACCACCATCCACGCTTACACCGGCGACCAGCCGACGCTCGACACGCTGCACAAGGACCTGTATCGCGGCCGCGCCGCTGCCTTGTCGATGATCCCGACCACGACCGGTGCTGCCAAGGCCGTCGGCCTGGTGCTGCCGGAATTGAATGGCCGCCTCGACGGCACCTCGATCCGCGTGCCGACGCCGAACGTCTCTGTTGTAGACTTCAAGTTCCTGTCTCAGCGCGAAACCACGGTCGCCGAAATCAATGCTGCTATTCTGAAGGCCGCGGCGTCCGGCCCATTGAAAGGCGTGCTCGGCACCACCGATCAGCCCAACGTATCGAGCGACTTCAACCACGACCCGCACTCGTCAATCTTCCATCTCGACCAGACCAAGGTCATGGACGGCAAGCTGGTGCGTGTGATGTCGTGGTACGATAACGAGTGGGGCTTCTCCAACCGCATGGCCGACACCGCGGTTGCGATGGGCAAACTGCTTTAAGCGGCGCGCCAAAAATTGCATCACATGATCGACGCGGCTGGCACTGGTGCCGGCCGCGTTTTTCGTTGCCGGTTAAATCACCTCACCCGGCTCCGGCCTGCGCCGTGCGGTGTGCCGGACGTGCAGAATGACAACTTCATTTTCGCCAACGGCATAAAAAACTAAGTGTGGAAAGTTCACAATCGAACGCACACGAACGCGCGGCATTTCGCTGACGCGACCGAGGTACGGTTGTTCTTCCAATTGCTCTGTTGCACTCCGAATGCGAGCAATGACTTTGTTAGCCGCCCTGTCATCGTATTAGGCGATGTATTCAAAAATTTCTGCTAGATCAGCAATAGCGCGGCGGTCGTAGCGCAGCTTCACAGGCCACACTTTTTCCAAAGCGCAGCAACTTCAGCCTCAGACGCAAACTGATTTTTATCTGCTCGCTCGAGGGCAGGTTCTAGTACCGCACGCTCCGCCTCCGAGAGCACATAAGGCTTCTCGGCAAGCTGTTCCAACAGCTCGGCAGCAAGGCGCTGCTTATCCTCCGGCAGGGCGCGGACTTTCAGGATGGCCTGTTCAAGCGCTTTGATCATGATGGCATATTACCACAACCCGTCACCCGCGCCAAATTCGCTGCCCGCGGGCGCGGCCCTTTGATTTCCCGCCCGGACAGCTTAGCTTCGCCGCAGATCAGGCGAGGGAGCACGGACCATGAGCGGCGGCGATGACAACGACAGCCTTAAAATCCACAAGGCACTGCAAAAGTTCGCCCAACCGATCGGCTATCTCCTGACCGACGCGTTTCACCTGATCGGACTGTTCGCAATCTGGGCAGCAACTGTGTGGGCCGGGACCAAGTTCTTCATCGAGCTGATGGGCAAATCGCACGCCTCGATCGAAGACCTGCTGCTGCTGTTCATCTATCTCGAAATCGGCTCGATGGTCGGCATCTACTTCAAGACCAACCATATGCCGCTGCGCTTCCTCATCTACATCGGCATCACCGCGTTGACGCGCCATTTGATCGGCTGGGTCAATCATCAGGCGCAACCCGATATGGGCGTGCTCATCCTGGCCGGCGGAATTTTGATCCTTTCGCTGGCCGTGTTGATCATCCGCTACGCCTCGGCCAAATACGGCTCCAGCCCCGGCATGGCCACCGCAATCGTTATGACCGACAGCGAAAGCGAAGCCAAGCGCGGGTAGTGTGCGGATGTCTTGATTTGGCGCAACAAACCCCTGCGGACCGGGGCATTCTGCCCCGTTCCCGGGCCCATTTACCCCGTCCACGGCCTTGCGACCTTGGGGGACTGGTCCGGCCCGGCAAATGGCGCTAGATCAGGCGCCAAATCAAGCAATCCAAAGCAATCCGTCCGGAGGACACATGACCGAAAAGATCGAAGATATCGCCCGCGCACTTGTTGCGCCCGGGAAAGGCATTCTGGCGGCGGATGAAAGCTCCGGCACGATCAAGAAGCGCTTCGACAAGATCAATACCGTCTCGACCGAAGACAGCCGCCGCGATTATCGCGAAATGCTGTTCCGCTCAACCGACGCCATGAAGAACTACGTCTCGGGCGTGATCCTGTACGACGAAACGATCCGCCAGAAGGCCAAGGACGGCTCGACGCTGGTCTCGATTATGCAGGCCGTCGGCTCGATCCCTGGGATCAAGGTCGATATGGGCGCCAAGGCGCTGGCCGGTCCGACTGCCGCAATCGAAACCGTCACCGAAGGCCTCGACGGTCTGCGTGAACGCCTCGCCGAATATCACAAGCTCGGCGCACGCTTTGCGAAATGGCGCGCGGTCATCACCATCGCCGACGGCCTGCCGACGTGGAATTGCGTCAAGGCCAACAGCCACGCACTCGCCCGTTACGCAGCACTCTGCCAGGAAGCCGGCATCGTACCGATCGTCGAGCCGGAAATTCTGATGGACGGCGACCATTCCAGTCACGACATCAACGAGTGCTACCGCGTCACCGAGTGGACGCTGCGTTCGGTGTTCCGCGAACTCTATGATGCGCGCGTCAACCTCGAAGGCATCATCCTCAAGCCAAACATGATCGTTGCTGGCCAGAAGTGCAAAACGCAGCCGAGCGCTGCCGAAGTTGCCGAGAAAACCGTCAAGTGCTTGAAGGCGACTGTGCCATCGTCGGTGCCGGGCATCGCCTTCCTGTCGGGCGGCCAATCGGACGAACTTGCAACCGAGCATCTCTCGCGCATGAACGCCATCGGCGGTTTGCCGTGGGCGCTGACATTCTCGTACGGCCGCGCACTGCAGGCCGCAGCCTTGTCGGCCTGGGGTGGCAAGACCGAAAACGTCGCCGCCGGCCAACTCGCATTCGCGCACCGTGCCAAGATGAACTCGCTGGCCGCACTCGGCAAGTGGGACGCCAAGCAGGAGAAGGCGGCGTAACGCTGCGCCGCGCATCCACTGACAACGAAAAAGGCGGACCCAGAACGGTCCGCCTTTTTTTATACCGGCGTTCGTTGATTCCGGACCTAATTCGCCAACAATCCCGACAACGCGTCCGACAGGATATCGCCCGCCGTCTCGGTGTTCTTCTTGACCTTCTTATTACCTGCGGTTTGCTGATGTTTTTTGGTGGCGGCCTGCGGGGCAGCGTCGCTCGCGTCCGAAATTGTTGCATCATCCTTGCTGGGATCGGGCGCGTAGTACTTCACCGCGCGACCTTGCAGGGCTGAGTTCACCCGCTCGTCGTGCCCGTAGAGATCAGCGAACGTCTGCAACTTGCCGTCTTCATTCACGCGGGCGGTAAAATAGGTCACGTGCACCGGAACTGGTTTCGACAAGGAGATGTCATTGGTTGAACCGGCATACAGCGTGCTGACCTTTTCAGCGCTCCAGCCCTTATCTTCGGCGAGCAATATTTCTGCGAACTTGCGAGGCTGATCGACCCGCATGCAACCGTGGCTCAACGCGCGGTAGGACTGGTTGAACAGACTGCGCTGCGACGTATCGTGCATGTAAACATCGTGACGGTTCGGAAAGCGGAACTTGACGACACCAAGCGGATTTTCAGCACCTGCCGGCTGCACGAAACTGAACTGCCGGATATCGACTTTGTTCCAATCGATCTGGTCAGCGTTGACCGGCTTGCCGTTGATGGTCGGGTTGAGCTTATAGGCCGCCATGACGCGCGATCCGCCGCTGTTGGTGGTGCCGCCGCCGAACAGCTGATCGAAGAACCCGCCAGCCCCGCCACTGCTTTGAGCCGCAGCCTTTTTCAAGCGCGGCAGCAACTCCTTGACCTTGATGCCGTCCGGCACGCCCCATTCCGGGTTGAAGATCACGAACTGCATATTCGAAGTCAGCACCGGCGTCGGCCAAGATGGCTGGCCGACAATGATCTTTTGCTTGAGAATTTCCTGGTCGCCCTTGACGGTGCGGCTGACAAACTCGGGCACGTTGTTGATCACATAGAATGGCCCCAATTCTTCCGGCAGCCAGCGCCAGCGCTCCATGTTGGCGATGATACGGTCAACATCGCGCTTGGGGTCGGCCTTTTTCGGCTCGCCCTCTTTGTTCAGCCCTTGCCGCGTCTTTGCCGTCAGCTGCCCATTGGCCTTAATGCCGTTGGCTTCCTGATAGCCTTTGACAGCCGTCTCAAGGATCGCGTCATAGAGTTTTTCGTTCGAAGCCGATTGCGCTTCGACCTTCAGCCGCTTGCGCAACAGCGCGATGTCGTCATGCGTTTCGCCCGGCTTGATGGTCTTGATCTGTTTGCCCTCAGGCAACTTGACCAACAGCGCTTCATCAATCTTTTCCTCAACCTGCGGACCGCGGGCTTTCTCTAGCGCCGCGCGCAACAGAGCGAATTGAGAATGCTTGGGGTGCAGGCCGCGCAAGTAAGCGTCCGGCGCAGAGCTGGCTGCGATCTCAGTCATCACGGCCACCGGATCTTTCAGCGGCGGCTTCATATCGAGAATGTTGCTGAGCGACAGCGGATCTATGCGGCCACCGCGCGCGTGATGCGCGTATTTCAATATCGCCAAGCCCAGGTTGGCTTCCGCCTCGGCTTGAGCTTCAACGCTCGCGCCAGCAGCCAACTCCGCCACCGCAAACTGCGACGCATCCAAGCCGTAGCTATCGGCCTTCTTGAGTTCAGCAATTGCGGCCACGGCGTTCGCGGTCAGCGCGCCGTCCTTAAGCCAAAGCGGCTCGGTCCGCGCCGCATAAAACGATTTCAACACATCGGCGTGCGGGCCCACCGCCTTGGCGGCGAAGGCCTTCTCTGAAAGCTTGGCGCGGACGGCATCCACCACGCCGTTGCCAGCAGCCGGACTGGGCGGCACCGCTGCCACGGGCGCGGCAGGTGCTGGAGTTGTAACGGCGCTGGCGGGCGCTGCGGCGGGCGCCTTGGCCGCCTCTGCCGCCGGGGCGGCATCCTTGGCCGGTTCGCCGAAATAGGTGGTCACACCTTTGTTCGTGTCCCGGCTCGCATCCGGATTCTCGGCCGGTGCCGGATTTGCCATCACCGGCGCGGCGGCAGACATACTGAGCGTCATCGCGGCTGATAAAGCCACCAAGGGCGCGCCAAAAAATTTCATAATCGATCGGCTCCGACAGAAAAAATCAACAAACGGCCTCGTATCCAGGCAGACCTTACCTCGGTCAACATGGCGTTTTCAGGCCAACCGCGCGAAAACATCAGCGCAGCATGACGTGAGTGGCGGCTGTGGTAAACAAGGTTTTCGCCACTGCCACTCGAAATTCGGCCTGTGCGGCAGGATAGACTCGCGTGGCCGGTTCTGCCGCCGCTTTAAGCATCCCGGCCCGGCTTGCCGTTCTTCTTTCTGCCGCAATCGGCTTCGATAGCCCGCCTTCAAACTCCGGAGAGCCCCTTGAGCCGCAAGCCAGAACTCTATGTCACGCTGCAGACCGCAGCACCCGGCCCCGATGGCGCGGCGGCGGCAATCGCTTGCCTGGACACCGTGCTGGCGGCAGCCCCCGTCGCCTGCCTGCTGATCGCGCCGGAGCCGGGCCGCCCGCTTGATGCCGGACTGACCAAGACGCTGGCTGGCATGGCACAGAAAAAAGGTGTCGCGGCGCTGGTTGCAGACGACGCCAACCTCGCCCGCCTGATCAAAGCCGACGGAGTGCATCTGTCGTGGTCGAAAGATACCCTCAAGCATTACGATGCGGCCCGCGAATTGCTCGGCGAGCGCTTCATGATCGGCGCTGACGCTGGCCGCTCGCGCGATGACGCGATGGAGCTTGGCGAAGCGGGCGCTGAATACGTGGCATTTGGCATCCCAGCTCATGTCGAGGACCGCGCAACAGCCGAAGACCGCCAACGCGATCTGATTGGCTGGTGGAGCGAAATTTTCGAAATCCCGTGCGTCGCGTTTGACGTGACGCAACCGGACCACGCCAGCGCGTTGGCCGGTGACGGCGCCGACTTTGTTACGGTCACCATATCGTCAACGCTGCCGCCCGCAGAAATTCGCGCGCGGATTGCGGCCTTCGCGGATGCGATAACACCTGCAAGCACACCACCCATCACACCGGCAGGGGCAGCCTCATGAGGATCATCGCTCCAATAGTAATGGCAGCAGCTGGCTTCGCAGTCCTCAGTGCGGCGGCTTTGCCCGCGCACGCCGAAAGCAGTTCGTGGTTCTGGGGTTCTGAGAAAAAGGCGGACGAAAAAACAACAACCCTGCCGAAACCGGCTACCGAGCCAAAGCCCTCCGCACCCAATGTCCGCAAAGCATCTCCGTCGCTGGTGCCGGCAACAGGCGACGACGCGGCCTATACCGCCTTCGATCAGGGCCAATATCTGACAGCCTTGCAACTCGCCCAGGAAGCGGCGGCCCGCGGTGAGCCGCAGGCGCACACCTTGATCGCCCGCATCTATGCCGAAGGTCTGGGCGTGCCCAAGGACGACAAGGCGGCCGTCAACTGGTACACGCGCGCGTCCGAAAAGGGCGACATTCCAGGCACCTTTGCACTTGGACTAATGCTGGCGGAAGGCCGCGGCGTCGGCAAAAACCGCGAGGCCGCAGCCCAGCTTTTTGAAAAAGCCGCGCTGACCGGACACGCTGAAGCCAATTACAATCTCGGCGTTCTGTTTTTGAAAGGCGACGGCAAACCGGAAAATCCGATCCGCGCCTTCCAGCACATCCGCTACGCCGCCGAAAAGGGCATTCCGCAAGCACAATACGATCTGGCCGCCATGTACCAAGCAGGATCAGGCGTCGATCCCAACGCAGAGGAGGCCGCGCGCTGGCTGTCACGCGCCGCCGAGAAAGGTTTCGCCGCCGCCGAATACGATTACGCAGTGCTGCTGCTCAAAGGCTTCGGGCTGACAAAGGACGAGCCGAAAATCATGGCCCTGCTGACATCGGCGGCAGTCAAGGGCATTGCCGGCGCGCAAAACCGCTTGGCTTATGTGCACATGGATGGCGTCGGCACAGACAAGAATATCGTCGAAGCGGCCAAGTGGCGGATCATCGCCGCCAAAGGCGGTGTCGAAGACAAAACGCTCGACGCGATGATCGCCAAACTCTCCAAAGCCGACCGCGCAAAAGCAGAGACCGCCGCCTCCGAATGGGCCGACAAGATCCAGGTGCAGGGCTTGGAGTGAGTGTGGGCTGCACGCCGGAAGTCGTAACGTGCAAAACGTCATCCATGATGACGACTTGCCGGCTCAGCCATTCGAGAATGACGGCGCGCCGGCGGCGGCGGCTGAAATCAACTCAATTTGCACAGCGTCGCGGATCCGCGGCACTGCCAGCCGATGGCTTGGCCTTCGCATTTGTAAGCGCGCGGGCTGAACGACCAGCCGGGCGTGCCGTTGCCCGTCACCCACGTGCCGTATGCGCCCCAGCTGACCGATTGCAGCAACGCGGCATCGACCTGGAACTTAGCGAGCGTCTCGGTCAACGCGTTGCCGACAGCGGCTTTCTTATAGCAAGTCTTGGCGTTGGCCGGTGCCGCGCTGATAACAGAGAGCACGGCTACAGCGGCAATCGACAGGTTCGACATTTTGCGCATTGAAAAATTCCCCCTGCCCCGAGCACATCACGCACCCGCGCTGGCGTTAGGTTTTAGACGAGTCGCGTGGAATTTCCTTCTCCCTTGGGGGGAGTGCCCGGCCCGGGACCTAGACACTTCCTTCTCCCTTGGGGGAAGTGCCCGGTCCGGGACCTAGACACTTCCTTCTCCCTTGGGGAGAAGGTGCCCGGCCCGCGCCACCCACAGTGTCATCCTAGGGCCCCGATGCGCAGCATCGATACAAGAATGTCCCTGGGATCCATTCATCCGCTTGTGCTGGCGTTTGTTGCACGATGGATCCTAGACACGAGGCCTAGGATGACAGCATTTGTTGAGGCTGTTGACGTACGCGAGTGACGTGCAATACGCCCAACTCTCCCTGCTTGCATTCCCGGCCGAAGGCGCACGGAAACGTAGGCCAAAGACAATTGTCATCCCAGGGCTTGTCCCTGGGATCCATCGTGCCGCAAACGCCGGCGCAAGTTGTGAAATGGATCCTAGCCACAAGGGCTAGGATGACAGCATTTGTTGAGGCGATTGACGTTGCCACTCGCTACTCGACAATTTGCTTTTGGAATTTCAAGCCCGTTGTCAGGCCCTTTTGCACTAAGCGATCATGCAATTCACCAGAAACAAGGAGAATATTGCAGCGGCGGTTCCACCAGATATGTTTGCCGACAATCGATGGCTGAGGCAATGCAATGACCCCCCCAAATCGCCGAGACCAATATCGAAGTCCGCTCATCTCTAACCATTCAACTTCCGATTTCTCGACGATCACGTCGTCTGCCCGATCGGCAACGTGAATTGAGTAGTAGGGGTATTCTTTGCGTTGTGCGTTAGGCCCTGCTTCAAGCTTTAATGGAACGAACTGATGGACACCCGGCGCCAAAGTTTCGATCACGTCTTTGACCTCTGGACGGACACTATAGCCGGCGGCATTGATCCAAGCGGTCGGTTCGGTTTCACTCGGCGGACCAGAAGCACGAGACGGCCAGTGCTGAAGCCATTCTTCGGGCACTTTGCCGCCACCACCCGTCTTCAGAAGCCAGCTCCCGAAAGGATCGAATTGTGCAGCACTTCTATTTGCCTGCGCTTGAGTAACGGACTCAAGGTCCAACTCAACCATGTACGCTTGCATCAGTGATCCCCCTGCGTGCGCCCGCATTGTCCGCAGAAACTTCCTCCGCTAACTGCTCGCGTTAAGTCAAGGCAATCAACCCAGGGGCTCCCCCTCCCCCCGCGACACTTCCCCCGCAGTGCAGCAATTCCTTGACTTTACAACCGAACACGGTCATACACCGCGCATTGCTCTTCTATGGCGCTCGGGTCCTCGTGCCACTTCTAAGCGTTTGAACAAACGCGCTCGACCCTGCATTCAAGACCAATCCGAACAAACTAGGCCACCCCCGCAAGCGCCGGTGTGGGCCATGGGACGAGAATTCCGAGCCAGAGTGCCGGTCTCGAAGCCCTTGGGAAAACTTCTACTTTGACATCTCCGACATTCGAGACCTTCGGCTTTGCCGAACCTCTCGCCCGTGCCCTGACGCAAGTTGGGTACACGACGCCGACCCCTATTCAGGTGCAGGCGCTGACCCCGCAACTTGAAGGCCGCGACCTGCTTGGCATGGCCGAAACCGGCTCGGGTAAAACCGCAACCTTCGTGCTGCCGCTGCTCCAAGACATCATCACCAAGCAGTTGGAGCCCGGCTATAAGCAAGTCGGCACGCTGATACTTGCCCCGACGCGCGAACTGGCCGTCCAGATCGATCTGGAAGTCGCGTCTCTCGCCCGCAACATGAATATCCGCCGTGCGGTTATTCTGGGCGGCGTCAGCAAGGGTCCGCAGATCAACGCGTTGAAGCGCGGCGTGCATGTGTGCGTTGCGACGCCCGGCCGGTTGCTCGATCACGTCAATATGCGCTCGTGCGATCTCTCGGGCGTGCACACGCTGATCCTCGACGAAGCCGACCGCATGTTCGACATGGGCTTCATCCGCGACATCCGCAAAATCGTGTCGCTGATCCCTATGAAGCGCCGCACGGCGTTGTTCTCGGCAACCATGCCCCCCGAAATCCGCAAGTTCGCTTACGAAGTTTTGCAGGATCCATTCCGCGTCGATCTCTCCACCAAGACGATGGTTGTCGACCGGATCGACCAGAAGGTGATGATCGTGCGCAATGCTGAAAAGCAGAGCCGCTTGCACACCATTCTCGCCGACGCCGCATGCGAACGCGTGATCGTGTTCACGCGCACCAAGCGTGGCGCCGACCGCGTGGCCGACCGTCTCGGCATGGCTGGCATTTCGTCAGCCGCGTTCCACGGCAACAAGGCGCAGAACGCCCGTCAGCGCGCGTTGAACGACTTCATGGCGGGCCACACCCGCGTGCTGGTCGCGACCGACATCGCGGCGCGCGGCATCGACGTCAACAACATCACGCATGTCATCAACTTCGACATGCCACTAGACCCCGAGACCTACGTCCACCGCGTTGGCCGTACCGCCCGCAAGGGCACCAACGGCATCGCGATCTCGCTGTGCGATCCGTCGGAAAAGCCGGAAATCTCGGCCATCGAAAAGATGATGAAGCAGAAGATCGAAGTCATCGGCGACGTTGGCGGCGAACATTTGGCCATGCCGGAAAAGCGTCCGCATCACGCGCACGAAGATCCGCGCCGGGTTGGCGCGCACCGCAAGGGCCCATCCAAGGGTCCGTCGCAGACCCGCGAACGCACACCGCGCGAAGGTGGTCAATTCAACGAGCAGCGCCGTGATGTGCACGCTGGACGTGGCGCAGACCGCCGCTCTGCTGACCGTTTCGGTGATGACCGCGCCCCGCGTGCGGTCGAAGCTGGCGGATTTAATCCGGCCGCGTCGTTGCATCGTCCAGATGCGCCGCGTTCGGAGGCCCCGCGCCGTGAACGTCCGCGCTTTGATGGCCCGCGTTCAGAAGGGTCACGCTCTGAACGTCCGGAACGCTCAGCCGATGCGCGTGGTCCTCGTCATGAGGGTCCGCGCCGTGAAGGAACACGTTCGGACGGTCCGCGTCACAACGGCCCGCGCCCGGAACGCTCAGCCGACGCTCGCGGTCCTCGTCCTGAGGGCCCGTCGCGAAGGATCACGTACGGATGGCCCTCGTCACGAAGGCCCGCGCGCTCATGCTCCACGCAACGATGCGCCGCGCTCACACGCACCGCGTTCGGACTCAGACCGGCCGCAGCGTTCAGACGCCAAGCCGCACGGCAAACCGCAAGGTGGCCCAGGCGGCGAGCGCAACTGGAACGGCCAGAAGCCGCCGAAGTTTTTAGGCTCGCGCGGTGGTGACCGCCCGAACCGCAAACCGGCGGCGTAACATTCCACCCGTCATCCCATGCGCGATGCGGCATGTCTTTCATGACGCTTCGCAGACACGGGATCTTCGGTCGCAATAAGATCCCGGATCAGCGCCGCAACAATATAGGATTGCTGCGCCGCATCCGGGATGACGGGTAAAAAAACAAAAAGGCCGGAGACAGTGTCTCCGGCCTTTTTTATTTGAGGGACCGTCGGGCGCGATAAATGCCGGCGCCAAAAACTCCGACCCCGCGAGACGGTCTCCTTGGAGGCCGTCTCATCACACTATGCCAGAAAGCCAAGAGACAAGGTTGGGTCAAGCGTTCGCGCAGACTCAACACAAAGCGGAATCAAAAGATCGTTGGGTTTGCGCTCCGCTTGACGCCAACCTACAAGTGGATTGTTCTTTGACCCGTCCTACTTACTGGGTTCCGGCCTGTCGCCGCTTCGCGACGATCTGCTTCGCAGACGCGGGGATGAAGTGTGGGGGCTTCGCATCTTCGCTTTATTTGATCCGTGCTACGCGAGCTTTTTTATTTGCGGCCGCCGATTGCCAGTACGCCGTCAAAGAATATAATTGGATAAGCTCGGCACTTAAATGAATTTGACGCTTGAAGCGTAAGCCCTCAACTGATGGGGAGCCTTGCTCCGCATCACTGCGCAGCACGACACCCTCGCCGCTGGTTCACCGTTCGGGAGACCTCACATGAAAACTTTGCTCACGCGATTGCTGCCCTTGAGCTTGGCAGCTGGCGTTTTTGCCGCTGCATGCGGGGCACCTGTTGCTGCCGAAACGCCCGCCGCCGCGCAGATCACCATCCTCAACGACGCGTTTGGACCAGCCTCGTCGTTGCGCAAGGATTGGGGCTTCGCGGCCTTCATCGAATACGGTGGTAAGCGGATCTTGTTCGACACAGGCAACAACGCCGAGATCTTTGCGCACAACGTGAAAGAGAAGGGCATTGACCTCACGCGGCTCGATTTCGCGGTCGTTTCGCACCGGCACGGCGACCACACGAGCGGCATTAGCCACCTTCTGAAGGTCAATCCGGGCGTCACGATCCATGCGCCGCAGGAGAACTTTGGCGTGTTCGGTGCGGCACTGCCCGGCACGTTTTTAAAGCCGGTAGAGTCTTTACCGGCCGAGCAACGATATTTCGACGGCAAGCCGCCTGAAACGCTGCGCTTCGGTTCACCTTGGCCAGATGCAAAATTCAATTGGATCAGCAAAACCAGCGAGATTGCACCGGGCATTCATGCGATCCTTCTCAACGGACCATGGGGCGTCGACCTCGAAGTTAAGGAACTCTCGCTGGCAATCGATACGCCGGACGGTATCGTGCTGATCGTCGGGTGCAGTCATCCAACAATCGAAAAGATTGCGGAGGCCGCGGAGGCCGCGATCAACAAGCCGATCCATCTCGTCGTCGGCGGCTTGCATCTGCTGCCCGCCAAAGAGGATCAGCTGAAGTCGGTCACAACCACGCTGCATGATACGCTGAAGATCAACTTTATCGCTCCGGCACATTGCAGTGGCGAGGCGGCTTTTGCAGCGCTCAAAGCGGCGTTCGGCGAAAAGTACGTCTATGCTGGGTTGGGCAGCACGATTGTACTTGGTGCACAGGTGACGACGCGCGCCGATGCAGGCACGCCAATTAAGCACGCCTTCGACAGTGATGACCAGCGTACCTACCGCGAGGTCATGGCCGGCGGACCACTGCGCGCTCTTCTCAAAGGCTCGGCCAGTCTTGCAAGACTGGAGCGCAGAGAACGCTAAAAGGCCAGGGCTTCCCTTTTCAGGAACCCTGGCCTTTCCATTTGCACGCTATCCGATGCGCATATATCGCGTGCGGGGGGATTAAAGCTTGTCAGCTGGCTTCGGCGCGTCGCCAGCCGGCGGCGTTGGCGCGTTGCCGGGAGCTGCATCGTCATCAGGACCACCATCGTCCATCATCGGGCCGCCGCGACCACCGTACTCACCACCACGCTCGTGGTGGCGTCCACCACCCCAGCCGCCATGGCCCTTGCCATGATGGCCGCCACGGCCACCCCAGCCACCGTCTTCGCCGCCACCGCGGGCGAAGCGGCCACCCTTATGACCGCGACCGCCCATGCCGGGCATCAAGTCACGTGCTAAAGGCCGCAGCACTTCCTTCTGCTCATCCGACAGCGACGCATAGAACGGCTTGAATGCGCCAGCGAAGGCCTTCATGCGTTCGGCACGCT
Source organism: Hyphomicrobium sp. (assembly GCA_013141015.1). Classification (GTDB taxonomy): domain Bacteria; phylum Pseudomonadota; class Alphaproteobacteria; order Rhizobiales; family Hyphomicrobiaceae; genus Hyphomicrobium_B. Next base: position 116,141 of record JABFRT010000007.1, read on the forward strand.
CGCTCATGTTCTGGCTCATCTTGTCGAGACGCTCAGCCATGTCGGGGCGCTTCTTGGCGGTATCACCGGTCTTACCATCCGTCTTGTCATCAGCACGAGCTGCGCGGCGCTCGTCGCGCATCTTCATGCGCTCAGCCATCTTGGCGTCGCGGTCCTTGAAGAAGGTGCGGACCTGCGCTTCAACAGGCGCCCAAAGCTTTTCCTGATCTGCCGACAGCTTCAACGCGGTCTTGGCCATCGCCAACTTGCCTTCGTCGAGGCGCGCGCGCATCTCCGGGCTCATCTGATTCCAGCCGCCACGGTGATCGACGGCCTTGGCAACGGCGATGGTCGCGGGCACGGCAACAACAGCCGCAATCGCAATCCATGCGGTACGTGAGAGTTTCAGCATTCTTGTTTCTCCTCAGTTGAGGTCCTGTTGGCAGCGCCGGGGGGAGGTCTGCCAGGCCTTCGAGGATAAGAACGCAGGCAATGTTCGTTTCCGTCGCGGCTTGCGCGGCCGGATCAGCGGCCTACCAATTTGTAATGCTGGTTTGTAACCCTTGAAGGTTGCCGGATTGCGCCACGAACGGCCCGAGCATGGCCGCTCAGCCACACCAGGCAATTGAATCAGCGCCAAATATGGCTTGTGCGCGGTCTGCGGTTTGATGGGCGCCGCGTCAATGCGATAAAACCGCTGGAAGGCGCAGGGCCGAAAGCCTGGCGGACTTCAGTGAACAGGGAGCGGGGCCTTGATGAACAAATCGGGTGTTTGGCGGACAATGCTCTGCGCCGCCGTGATCGCGGGTGCGGCGTGCGGAAGCGCGCTGGCCGTGACCTCCAGCAGTACGCCGCAGCAAAAGGCGGCTCAGGCGCCGGGAAAAGCGCTCGATGATGTTTGGCCGAAACCTGTCACCGAATTCCTCAGCGGCAATTATCTGGAACGCGCTGACGTGGTGCTGACGCGCCGCGCCGGCGATATAGCTTCGTCGCTGATCCGCTGGGCTACCAACTCGGCGTTCTCACATGCGGCGATGGTCTATACCGGCGCCCAATTCGACCAAGGCATTTCCGGCACCTTCGTGATTGAAGCCGGCACCAGCGGCGTCGACTTGACGGCGCTGCGCGACTACGCCACCAACAAAAGCACATTCGTTGCCATCAAGCGCTTCAAGCGCGACTGGTTTAACGGAGCGCGCCAAGCGCGCGTGCGCGGCGTGTTGCTCGACAAGATTAAAGATAGCTACGACTTCTGGACCATCTGGCGGATCACCCGCAACATCTGGTTCGGCGTGCAATCAAAAATGCGCTCCCGTGAGAAGACCGTCGAGGCTTACCACAAACGCGACTGGGAGCCGCCGAATGAATACATTTGTTCGGGGCTTGTGCAGATTGGCTTTGTGCAAGCGGTGATCGAGGGCATCAAGCGCGGCGAACTCTCGCCTGAAGTTTTGCGCGATGTGGTGTTCTCGAAGAGCGCAGCCAGCCGTCTACCGGCGCCTGGCGATTGGAAATATCTCGGCGCCGACGCCAAGGATACCGCGATCAACTTCCAGGATATCTTGAACGACGAGTTATACGCCATCACGCCTGAAGATCTGGCCCAGACCGAAAAGCTCGAATGGCTGTATCTGATCAAGGACGGCGTGGTCCACAAAGTGGCAAGCTACGCCGATGTGCTTAAACTGGTGCGCTGAAAAACGACAACGCCGGTGAGGGAAACCCTTACCGGCGCCGGAACGATTCATTCTGTAAGTCTTGAACGCTTGCCCCGTTAGTCCTTGCGGATCGTGCGCGGCTTGCGGTCCTCATCCTCGGATTTGGCTGCGCTTCCGGCGTCTGCGCCAGACTTGTCGCCTTCAGCTTGAGGTGCGGCGCCAGATTTGGGTGCGGCCGACGATGGCATGAACTGGGGAACCGCCGGCTCGTTGGCGGTTGTCGCACGGGCCGCTGGCGCAAGTGCTGGCTGGCTGGCGGATGCTTCTTCAGGTGCCTTGACTTTGACGGCTGGCGTGGCGGCCGGCGTCGCCGCAACCGGCACAGCGGCCGGTTTCGCGTCCACGGGCGCTACTGGCGCTGTCATTTTGACGGGTTCTTTGGCCGGCTCAACGGCTGCCGGTTTTTCGGCTTGAGCTTGTGGCGCAGGTGCGTCCGCGGGCGCCGCATCGGAAACGGCCGCCGCAGGTTTTGGTGCGAGCGCATCGGCGGGCTGGGCGTAGACCACGCGGTCTTGTTTTTCAACGCAGCCTGCGACGCAAATAATCAGATCTTCTTTGGGGCGCTTGGCGAGCAATTCGCGGACCACGCGCGTTGCGCCCGAAAGCCAACCCTTGTCGCCCATACCGTCTTCAGGAACGGAGTGCAGCTGCTTGACGGCATTGTCCATGCCAAGGCCGGACGATTGTTCCGCCGCCGGCGTTGATGGCGCATCAGCCACTGCGATCGGGATCAATGTCCAACTGATCGCCGCAGACAAGATCAGTCTGCCAGAAACGCGAACACTTTTACGAACCATAACAATTACCCACAACGCTGAACGAACACTCCAGGACTCTGCCCGGCCATAGTGAAAAAAGAGTTACGAAATCGCCGCGCTTTCAAATTATCGCTGGCACCGCGTCAGCAAACAGGCCGCGCTTAGTGCGCTCCAGCACGGGCCAATCGCGCTGGCCGGAACGCATTGCGCACGTGTTTCAGCACCCGCAAAGCCGGTGTTTTGTGTGCCTTCTCTTGGGGCCGCACCATAACAACCGTGGTGCGCCAGCCGGGCAAGGTTTTGGCCTTCGCATCGCTGTCGCGCGTGGCCTTGGCCGGGCGCAGTTTCAACAGACGCAGTGCTGTGCGGCCTTTATGAAAACCAGTGCGCACCGATTTGCGTTGCTCTGGACGCACTTCGACAATGGCGCCGTTGTAGCCGATCTGTTGGGCCCGCACGGCGCGGCCCGGAGTGGCCGCAACGGTGAGCGGCGCAATGGCGCCGGTGATGAGTTGCGGCGGCGGCACACGCTTTTCAACAACACCACTGGCTGAAACAACCGTGCGTTCGCCATCGTGCAAACCGGCTTGACGGCGCGGCGATGAGGCCGGCCGCTCTGGCCGCTCATAGCATCCGGCGATGCACGGCAGGCTACCTTCATCCAACGCGGGCTCTGCCGCTGGACCAGCGTTCGGCGGCGACGATGCGGGCTCAAACGTCCGCGCCGGTGGAACAGCCGGCACGTAGGCTGCCGTATAGACGACTTCGTCTTTCAGCGTCCGGCAGCCCGCTTCGCAGACAATCACCGACACATCGGGTGTCGCAGCCTGCAGCGGATGCAGCACAAATTTTTTCCCGCTCGCTTCTTCTTTCAAGCGTTCGTTGGCGTCCTTCTGCCAACGGTCGAAGTAGGGGTCGGCGGCAGCAACCATGATCATTCGCGGACCGGGTGGCGCTATATCAGCCGCAGGCGCCGGTTGATCCGTCAGCGCGGCTTTTGCAATTCCGAAGGCGCGATTGAAAGCGCTTGTACCGGCATCCCCCTCAAGGGCGGCAAGGAAATGCATGAGGCTGTCGCGTGGGCCATCCGGCTGAGCCACTTCAACGACCGGCCGGAAAATGCCCGGCGTTTCACTGGCGGATGCCGGCGCGGCACTGGCGATCACTGCGCACGCAAGCAATCCCCCTGCCAATGGACGGACAGCCCCAAATTGAAAATGCGGCATTGCGCTGAGAAACATGAAACAAGCCATCACAAAATCAGAAAATATCCGGTCCTAGCGGACGTGGTGAAACCACGCGGCGTCAGGCGTTGCAGCGTTCAAGATTTTTACATTGCGGTAGTCCGTGCCGGGCATGGCGCGCGGCGTCTCAAGCGACGCTTGGCGGCCGGGCCTGCCAATGACGCGCGGCGCGACTTCCGCATCCGACAATGGCTTTAATTCCGCAATCAATGCAGGAGCTGGCGTTGGCGGCGCGGGTTTGGCGGCCACAGGAGCGGGTGCGGCGGCTTCCTGCTTCGCCGGTTCTTCGATCTTCAAACCGTAGTAAGCGGCAATGCACGGGTCTGTGCGCTTCTTCATTTCAAGATCGGCAACCGACACGTAGACAATCCTGTCGGGACCACACAGATAGGCTTCATCCGCCAACGCTGACGCGGACATAGCTGCCAATGCCAGAACCGCTGTAAGACCAGCACCGACGCCGAACGGCATACACGCCATGACCCATACCCTCGTCACTACGGAAAACTCCGAGTGTCACGATATGAGACAGACGTTGATAAAGCGTTGACCGCCCGCTGACGGCTGTCAGGCCGCTCTCACGCCCTAGGGCGTACGTGCCGGATACCTCCAGAAAACTCCCGCAGCGCTTTCGATCTTTTTCAAGACCGGCACACGTTTGTCGGGCGGGCGCTCACCGGTCTGCAACAACAGCGCAATGTCTTCCAGCAGCGTGGTGTTCTCGGCATAGCCTGAGTGATTGAGACTGAGGCTGTCGGTCGAGAGCGCCGTGACGTCGATTGTATCAACACCATTGATGATCAGCGGGCCGGAGGCTGGCACATCGCCGGCGCGCGGCACACCGCCCCAGAAGCGCGCCGAATAGCTGAGCGCCTTATCGTTCGAGGCCGCATACAGCGTCACGCCCTTGGCGAAGTTGGTGATCTGGCGGGCGATGTTGGTGAACTTATCGCGATCAACGTCAGGCGCAGCCAAAATCACTTGGCTGATGACCACGCCATCGGGCACGGCCGGCCGCATCCGTTCCAGCACGCGCATCAGCAGCTCGTTGCCCATCGAGTGGGCGATCAGGCTGATGGACTTGGCGCCGCTCTCCTTGACGACAATGTCCAGGAACTCAGCCAAGTGTGGCTCGGACTGTTCGGCGCTGCCGCGGTCATAAGTATAGCTCGCGACCTTGCCGCCTGACGGCCAGCTGTAGACGAATGGCACGCCGTCGAACTTCATGTCGTTGGCAATCTGCGCCGAGCGGTACACAGCGGCATCGAACGACGTGTTGAAGCCATGCACAAACACGAACGCGTGGTCTTTGAAATTTGCCGATTTCGCCAGCCGCTCTTTGACGTAGGCGAGCATCTGCTCTTTGGATAATGCCGCCACTTCCTGCATGGTGAAGTGCTTGGCCGGATCTTCCTTCTCTTCATAAACTTTGTATTTGAAGTACGGGATTTCCACCACCCATGGCCGCTCGATGTTCGGCACCTTGTGCGCTGTCGGCACGGTTACAACGGCGCGGCCGAGTTGCAGTTTGTGCCCGCGTTCGGTGCCATATTGCAGGCGCTTGGCGTTTGGCTCGACCACGCGGTCGGTGCCGTAGAATACGGGCACGGTATCAAATGCTTTGGGCGGGGCCGCCGCTGGCGCACCAGCAGGTGTGCCGATGCCAAGCCCGCGTGACGGCGATCCGACGGCTGCATCAGTGTCGCCGCTACTGGCGCTTGGGGCCGGAGCCGGCGCTGTGACTGGCGACGGTGGGGGCGGAGGCGGTGGCACGGCTGCAACTTCAGCCGGCGGCGCTGAACCACCTGCGGGTGCGCCAGCTCCGGCTCCCTCCTGGTCATCCGGCGGCTTTGCCGCGGTGATCGCCCGTGGCGCTCCCGTGCGTGGACGCCCGGCCTTTTTTTCCGGTGCAGGTTTTTCCGCGCCGGCCGCCGCCGCCGGTTCTTCCGCTGCAGGCTGCGCGCCGCCGTCTTTGTCCGGCATGGATTTATCAACATCGCCCGCGGGCGCGCCGGTGGTTGGCGGCTTGGCGCTTGTGGTTTCGGAGCGCGGCGCCTCGGGTAGTTTCGGCGCTTCGCTACTGCACGCGGTCAGCGCGGCGCTCAACGGCAACAGCGCGCTGAGACACAAAATGGCGGCCGGGCGCCGGTCATTAAAAAATCGGGAAATCAAAGACATGAAAGCCTCTTAGGTGACGGCCAAACAAAGTGCGGTAAATCTCGCCCGTTGAGGACGCGCCTCAAGACCCGTCAATCTACGGCTCCCGGCCCGCCCCGGCAATGCAATGTGCATGACAGCCAACAGCGGCGAAATCCCGGCTTGCGGGCCGCCCGTTTCCTGCTCATGGTCGGAACCCAACTCTATGGCTTCGATAAAACACAACAATGTCAGCCCTCTCACTCCCCGCCCATCGCATCTCCGTTGACACCTACGTGGCTGGCATTCCGGCCGGTGACCGGGCCTTGCTGGCCCGCGCGATCACGCTGGTGGAAAGCACCAACCCCGAGCATGGCCGCCTGGCACAAGCCGTGTTGCAGCAGCTTCTGCCAAGAACCGGCAACGCCATCCGCCTTGGCATCACCGGCGTGCCGGGTGTCGGCAAATCGACAACCATCGACCAGCTCGGCATGAATCTCGTCGCTGACGGCAAGCTGGTTGCCGTGCTGGCCATCGATCCAACTTCGAAGCGCACCGGCGGCTCGATCCTCGGCGACAAGACGCGCATGAGTTCGCTGGCTGCTGAAAAAAATGCCTTCATCCGCCCGTCGCCGTCGTCCGGCACGCTCGGCGGCGTGACCCGCAAGACGCGCGAAACGATGGCGCTGGTCGAGGCCGCCGGGTTCGATGTGGTGATTGTCGAGACGGTCGGCGTCGGCCAATCGGAAGTTGCGGTCGCCGACATGGTCGATTTCTTTCTGGTGCTGCTGCTGGCGGGTGGTGGCGACGACTTGCAGGGCATCAAAAAGGGCATCATCGAACTTGCCGATATGATCGCCATCAACAAGGCGGACGGCGATAACATCACGCGGGCGGAACGCGCCGCCAACGAATATCGCGGCGCCTTGCAGATTTTCACGCCCCACGGCGCGACCTGGTTTCCGCCGGTCGTCACCGTGTCGGGGCTGGATAACCGCGGCTTGAAAGAGCTGTGGTCCAAGGTTGTCGATCATCGCGCAAAGATGACCGCGACCGGAGAATTCGCAACGCGGCGCCAGCAACAAGCGGTGCAGTGGATGCGCGACATGCTGGAAAACCGCATGATGGCAGCGCTGAAAGCCAACCCGCAAGTCGCCGCCGAACTCGACGGCATCGAAGCGTCTGTCCGCCAGGGCACGCTGCTGCCGACGCTGGCGGTAGACCGCATCATGGGGCTGATGGGCCTGTAAGCCTTTCAGCCCCCCCGCAGTTTCTTGGTCTTGTAAGTTGCGGTTTGGCGGGCCACATGCTGCGGCCTTGAGGATATAGGCTTTGGCTGGGCAACAGGTCGTCACATGACACTTCTAGAAACGCTCTTCAACGCGATCCAGTCCAACCCGATTCTCGCCGGCGGCATCGGCACATTGGCGTTTGGCTCGCTGATGTACGTGCTGCGCGCGGTGCCTTCAATGCTGCTCGATCTGATCGAGCGGACGGTGTGGACCAAGGTGTTTGTCGAAAGCCTGTCGAATGAATACCGCGATGTCGATGCCTACATCGAAGGCCGCCGCCTCGGGTTTTTCAGCCGCTCGCTGGAGATGAAAGACGGCCGCCTGAAAACCGGCTTCGGGCGCGGCTGGGGCACGTACGGCGGCATACTGTTTCGCTATTCGAAAAACAAATCCACGCAGCAGATCGCCCCATTCGAGACGATCACGCTGTCGTTCCTGACCCGCGACCGCCGCGTGGTTGAGCGGTTCATGACCGACTGCAAGCCGGAAGACCACAGAAACTCGATCAATGTTGCCATGTATTCTGCGGGGGGAAGCTCGGGCGGATTGCGGCGGCGCAAGCGCGGGCTCAACACCGTGTTTGTCGATCAAGCCATCAAAGACCGGCTGGTTGAGCGCTTCACCTGGTTTCTGGGTGCCGAGGAGTGGCATTCGTCGCGCGGCATTCCGTGGAAGCTTGGTATTGTGCTGCACGGGCCGCCCGGCACCGGCAAGACCAGCCTGATCCACGCGCTCGCCTCCGACTTCGGCTTCGACATCAAGTACATCAAATCGCTTCACGGCGTCGGGGCCGCGTTCCTGACGGGCGGCAAGACCGATTTGTTCGTGATCGAGGATATCGACACCATATCCGGCAGCTTGAACCGGGAGGCGGCGAAGGCGGGTGATCTGCAAGGCCCCGGTGCCGGGGTGGGCGCGCGCGGATCGCCGCTGCATGAGATCCTCAATTCGATGGACGGTATGCAGACGCCGGACGGCCTGAAGTTCATCGTCACGACCAATCACATCACCAAACTCGACCCGGCGATTGTACGCCCCGGCCGCATCGACGACGTAATTGAGGTTGGCCCCCTGTCGCTCGAGTCCGCGCGGCAGATGTTCAAGGCTTTCTATGGCCGCGACGGTATCGAGCGCTACACGCCGAGGACGGGCGCTGAGTTGCAGCAGCTGTTTTCAACGCTTGGGCCGGAGGCAGCGGAAGCGGCGCTTAGCGCGGCCACGAAATCGGCGTCTGGCTGAAACGCGCGGCCTGCAAAACTATTTTGAACGCCCAATACTCTGGCAAACCACAAAGATTTGGCTTGTCCACAGGCTCGGCCTAAACATAACGGAATAGACCGCGCAACGGCGCGTTGTCTTTGTAATTCCGGCGAACAAACTGATTGTTTCGCGTCTCACAGTGCGGTCCCGGACGACGTCTCGAAAGTACCTGCGTATCAGAATTCGAGACGACAATGAAGGCGAGACCAGCTTCCCCGCTAGTTGGTCTCGCCTTCTGTCGTTTTGGCGCCATCTGTCTTTTGCGCACGCCGTTGCGTATGCTCGGCCCATGCCACGCGCCTCGATGAAAACAAACACACGCCCGGCTGCAGCGTTCCGGCCCGCTGTTCTGCTGACAGGCTTCGGGCCGTTTCCCGGCGTCGCAGACAATGTCAGTGGACGGCTGGTTGAAGCCTTGCGCCAACGGGCGGCGCGAAAATTTCCGCACTATCGTTTCGCGTGCGAAGTTCTCGACACCGAATGGCGCCAAGCGCCGGCCCGCATCGGTGCGCTGATCGAAGATCTGCAACCGGTGCTGTCGCTGCACTTCGGTGTGGCGCAAGGATCGCGCACACTGCGCATCGAAACGCAAGCATCGAACCTGTGCCGCTCAGCCGTTGATGCGGCAGGACTGCCGCCGCTATCTCCTTTGCTGGTGCGAGACGGAGCGGCGTTTCATCAAGCCAGTATTCCGGTGTCTGACATTTACCAAAAGCTCGAACAGCGTGGTGTGCCTGTGTCGATTTCAGACGATGCGGGCGGCTATTTATGCAACGCGGTTCTTTACCAATCGCTGTCTCATTCCCGTGCGCAAGGGCGCCCGGCGATGTCCGGCTTCATCCACCTACCCGATGACCTTTCACGCCCGCCCTTGACCTTCTCCGTGGCTTTAAACGCCTGTCTGATCGTGATCGAGACCTGCCTTGCGAACGGCTGAGGCGTTAACCGGTTTACCCGTCATCCCGTGCGCGATGCGGCACCCTCCTTGCCGCTTCGCAGACACGGGATCTTATTCCCCTCAAAGATCCCGGATCAGCGTTGCACCAATTTAGGATTGCTGCATCGCATCCGGGATAACCGGTCGTGTGGGATGAGGGGTCGAAGCCGGTTTAACGTTTACCTTTCTGGCGCAAGGCTTGCTTGAATTGAGCGATCACTTTGGGAGCGCCGCCATGACCTTCGACCGCCGATCCATCCTCGCTGCAAGCCTTGGGCTTGGTGCCGCAACGGCTGCGGCCCATGCCGGGCAAATCAAAGCGCCGCGTGAGGCAGCGGCGGCGGTGACACCTGCAAATGCCCCCACTTTGCAGCCGGACGCCGCCCACGATCAAACAGCGATCCTGCAAGCGGCAATCGATGCCGCGGCGGCCAAAGACGTGCCACTGGTTCTGCCGCCCGGCACCTTCCGCGTCAGCGATTTGCGGTTGCGCGCCGGCACACGTTTGCTTGGCGCGTCGCGCACAACCGTTCTGCAATTTGCAGGCGGCGACGCGTTCGTAACCGCAGATAAGGCCGACGGACTTGTGCTGCAGGGCCTCGTCTTCGACGGCGCCTTCCAAACCTTCAACGATGCGCGCGGCGAAGGCTTGCTGACGATCGCCAACGCCAAAGGCCTCGCAATCGACGATATCGAAATCAGAAACAGTGCGCGCGGCGGCCTGTCGCTGATCGCATGCGCGGGACGCGTCTCGAACATCACAATTTCAGACATGCTGGATTTTGGCATCAAGAGCCTGGATGCCTCGGGCCTCGACATCACCGGCAACACCGTCACCGGCTGCGCCAACAACGGCATTCTGGTTTGGCGGACTGAGAAAGGCGAGGACGGCACCACCGTTACCGGCAACCGGATTTCAAAAATCCGCAACGCGTCGGGCGGCACCGGCGAATACGGCAACGCCATCAATGTCTATAAGGCAGCCAGCGTTCTGGTGGCGCAGAACCGGATTTCCGATTGCGCCTATACCGCCATTCGCGGCAACGCGGCGTCCAACATCCAGATCTTGTCGAACAGCTGCGAGCGCTTGGGCGAAGTCGCGATCTATTCGGAGTTCGGATTTGAAGGCGCGCTGATCGCCAACAATACAATCGAATTTGCGGCAACCGGAATTTCCGTGACCAACTTCAACGAGGGCGGACGCCTTGCCGTGATCCAGGGCAACCTGATCCGCAACCTGTTTCGCCGCGAGCACGAAAAGGAAGACAAGCGCGGCGAGGGCATCGGCGTTGAAGCCGACGCTGTTGTGTCCGGCAACACCATCGAAGGCGCGCCAACGGTTGGCATTCAAATCGGCTGGGGTTCGTTCATGCGCGACGTCGCTGTGACCGGCAACGTTGTCCGCCGCTCGAAGGTCGGCATCTCAGTCACCTCGGCGCCGGACGCGGGTGCCTGCCTGATCGCCAATAACCTGATTTCAAAAACCGATGACGGCGCAATCCGCCGCATGACGCTCGGCGTCACCTCAGGCCCAGACCTCGCCCGTGAACCGTCAATCAGCGGCCGCATGACGGTCACCGGCAACGTCGCTGTTTAAAATTTTTGGATTTTTGAGGGGATGACGGTCCCGGCCAGACCGGGGGGATGGGGGAAGTCTGGCCGGGAACCGCTGATCTGGAGCACGGGGGGCGTATCTCCAGCATGGGTAGGACCATACAGCCGAAAAGATGAACTGATGCTGAACGGCCACTGAAAAGCATTTAGACTCGTAAATTTTCTATTTTACCTAACTTTTTCAATGCGTTTTGCGTGCGGATAAGTTCGCCGACGGGCCGGGATGAGCGCAGAATCACACTAGGGTTGCTGATCATAGTTGTCGTTGATCAGGAATTTCGCCGATGCCGGCCAGCGCCGCGTCTCTCGCCCTGTCTGTTGCGCTTGGATCTGATGAGCCCGCCCCCCACCGGTTGATGGCGGACGCGCATGCCAAGCTCGAAGACGTGTTCGGGTACAAAAGTTTCCGCCTGCATCAATCGAAGATCATCGAAACGCTGGTCTCGGGCCGCGATTGCCTGGCACTGATGCCAACCGGCGGCGGCAAGTCGCTGTGCTATCAAATTCCAGCCCTGGTCCGTTCCGGCACCGGCATCGTTGTGTCGCCGCTGATCGCGTTGATGCAGGATCAGGTCGATGCACTGCTCGATGTTGGCGTCAAAGCGGCGTTCCTCAATTCAACGCTTGATCGCAACAAGCAGGATTCGATTGAACGCGAATTCGCAGGCGGCGCGCTGGACCTTTTATACGTCGCACCCGAGCGGCTGGTGCAGGAACGCACGCTGGCGCTGCTTGCCCGGCATGAGGTCGCGCTATTTGCCATCGATGAAGCCCATTGCGTGTCGCAGTGGGGCCATGACTTCAGGCCAGAGTATCGCCAGCTCAAGATCTTGGCTGAACGCTTTCCCAATGTGCCGCGCATCGCACTGACCGCGACCGCGGACGAACGCACCCGCCAGGAAATCGTCACCGAACTCTCGCTCGAAGATGCCGATTGCTATATCGCGTCATTCGACCGGCCCAATATCCGCTACACAATTTCCGAAACCGGATCGATGAGCGGACGCGAGCGGCTGTGGCAATTCCTCGAAGCCGAGCATCCAAGCGATGCCGGCATCGTCTATTGCCTGTCGCGCAAATCAGTTGAGGAGACGGCTGCCTGGTTGAACGCCAAGGGACGCCGGGCACTGGCCTATCACGCAGGCCTCGACGCCAACATCCGCGCGGCCGCCCAAACCAAGTTCTTGAGCGATGACGGGCTGATCATCGTCGCCACCGTTGCTTTCGGCATGGGCATAGACAAGCCGGACGTGCGGTTTGTGGCGCATCTCAATCTGCCAAAATCGATTGAAGCCTATTATCAGGAGACCGGCCGCGCAGGCCGCGATGGCGAACCGGCGGACGCGTGGATGGCGTACGGCCTGCAAGACGTCGTGCAATTGCGCCAATGGATTGCGCAGGGCGAAGGCGCTGACGCGTTCAAGCAGGTGCAGCGCCAGAAACTCGACGCGCTGATCGGCTTGGCCGAGATGCCCGGATGCCGCCGTCAAGCCCTTCTCGCCTACTTCGGCGAACGGCTGCGCGAGCCATGTGGCAACTGTGATAACTGCTTGAACCCGCCTCTCACAGAAGACGGCACTGTGCTCGCGCAAAAGGCTTTGTCCGCCGTCTACCGCACCGGCCAGCGCTACGGCGTCACCTATTTAAGCGATGTTTTGACCGGCAAACCCGAAGAACGCGTGATCCGCAACAGTCACGACAAGCTCAGTGTGTTTGGCGTCGGCAAGGATGTGCCGGCTGCCGCCTGGAAGGGCCTGTTCCGCCAACTTGTCGCCGCTGGATATTTGAGCGGCGATGACGACGGCCACGGCACGCTTGTTTTGACAGATCGCGCGCGGCCGCTGCTGCGCGGTGAAGACAAATTTCTGATGCGCGTGACGCGCGCCGCACCGGCAAAGGGCAAGCGTGACGCCAAAGCCCGAGACGGCAAGACGGCGCTCAAAGTCACAGGCGAAGCCGAAACGCTGTATCAGGCACTGAAAGCGCTGCGTCTGAAACTGGCGGCCGCGGCGAAACTTCCGCCTTACGTCATCGCGCAAGACCGCACACTTATAGAACTTGCTGAAAAGCGCCCTGAAACCGAAGACGCACTGCACGACATAACGGGCCTCGGCACCAGCAAGATTGCGCGCTACGGCAAGGCACTGCTGCAAACCATCAGCCAGTTCAAAGCTCATCCGCTGTTGAAGAACCGGCTGTCGGCAACCGTCAATCAGACGCTTGCCGCCCATTTGCGCGGGCTTGATCCGGACGCCATTGCAAAAGATCGCGGCATCGAAGTCTCAACCGTCTACGGGCATTTTGCCGACGCCATTGAAGCCGGTCTACTCGACGTCAAGGATGCTTTGAAGCTGGATGCAGCCGGGATCGACGAGATCGAAAGCGCATTCGAGCGCTGCCACACAATCGACACCGGCAAGCTTGGCGCCGCCCACGCAGCGCTTGAAGGCCGCTACGACTACGGCATTCTCAAATGTATGTTGATGGCCGCCGCCAATAGATAACGAGAAGTTGGGGCGCACCGTTGCGTCAACCGCTCTTCGGCATCCCGGCAATATATGCCGGAATGGCACCTGCGCTGTTCGTCATGGCCAGCGCAAACCGCTGATTGATGAACCCGGCGTGCCTACCGCCGCGACGGATGGCCTTCTGACATCCAAGGCGCTAGTTCATTGACGGAAATAACGCCCTTGGCCGTGTTCTCGGTTTTCTGCGTGACGAACATCACACCGACGCGGCCACCGTTTTGATGGCGCGCTTCGCAGTCTTCCTCGCGCTTGGTGCCTTCCCAGATCAACTTGAATTGAAACGGCAGCCAGACTTCGGTGCCAAAATCCAAGAGCGCGCCACCTTCTGAAATATCGCGGATCACGCAGCGCATCGGCGGGCGCCCGGCCACGCGGACGATGGCGTGATCCTGCGTTGGGCGGCGGCCAAAGGCGCGCTTGTCCGCAGGGTTTCTTGAAATAGCCATTTCACAATCTCCGGACTGCTAACGGCTGGGCAATATCCAGCCAGCATCATTAGTCCGCAGAGTGCCGCATGCTGGTTAACAGGGTTTTACCGCGCGCGTCACGATTGCATGCGTGACAGAATTTCTGCGCGCACAGCGTCAAGCCGCGGGGTCCACGCCGCAACATTGGAGGCCAGCAAATTCGCTTCAGATTTGAGAATAATGCCGTCGTCCAGAATTTTGAGGCCGTTGGCACGCAGCGTCTCACCCGTCGTTGTGATATCGACGATCAATTCCGCAGTGCCCGATGAGCATGTGCCCTCTGTCGCGCCTAAACTCTCGACGATGCGATAATCGCCGAAGCCTTTGCAGGCAAAAAACCGCCGGGTGATATTCATATATTTGGTGGCGACGCGCGGGTATCGGCCATGCACGCGGCGGAACGGCAGACTTGCAGCTTCCAGATCGGCAACGGTTGCTACGTCGATCCACCAGGCAGGCACCGCGACGACCACATCAGCAAAGCCAAAGCCGAGCTTCTTCAAGAACTGCAACCGCTGATCAGCGTCCGACATCGACTCGCGCACCAGGTCTTCACCGGTAATGCCCATGTGCACGCTGCCGCTTTTCAACGCGGCGGCGATTTCCGACGACGACACATACGCAACATCGACCTGCGGCAGGCCGGCAATCTCACCGCGATAGCCGCGCGCGTGGCCGACCTTGCTGACGACCAGGCCTTTGGCTGCGAACATCTCTGTGGTCTGTTCCATCAAGCGGCCCTTGGATGGAATGGCGAGTGTGAGGCGAGTCATGAGCGGCCTCCATCGAGTGCTGCGAGTAAGCGTTCGGTGTGGATGGCGCCGCCGACAGCGGGCACATCGGCGTTCGCACCTGCGGCACGCATCAGGCCGTCATAACGCCCGCCGCCGGCAACCGGGCTTTGCGCGCCAAGCGCGGGGGCGAGAACCTCAAACACCAGCCCGGTGTAATATTCGAGACTGCGACCGAACTCGGCTGAGAAACTGACGCGGTCGAGCGGCACACCAGCGTTGGCCAACAGCGCCAAGCGGCGGTCATAGGCATCCAGCGCCGCGCCGGTGCCGCCTTTGGTGCCGGCGAGCAGACGGCCGATTTCCACGCCCGCCGTTTTTGCTGGACCACGCACCGCGACATAGGATTCAATCAGCGCCGCAGACTTTGCGTCCAGCGGCGTCGCCAACATATCGGCTGCAACCTCGATCAGATGCTCGGCCATTTCTTCAAGCGTGCGCGTACCGATGATCTCGATTTTATTGCGTTCAAGATATGCCTGCACGGCCAATGCGCTGGCTGCAATGTCGTGCGGCTTTAAGCCGGCAATGAGATCAGCCGGCAGCGCTTTGGCAGCCGCACCCGGCGCGGTCGTTAAGCGCTTGAGTTCAGCGCGGAACGCATCCGGGCGCCAGAAGGCGTCACTTAAGCGCTTCTGCCAGCGCTTTGGAATTTGCACCGCATTGAGCACGGCGCGGAACAGACCGAGATCGCCGGTTTGCAGCGTCCAATCTTGCAATCCGGCAGCACTCAGCGCCTTCACGATCAGCGCGATGGTTTCGGCCTCGGCACGCTCGGCTTCCTTGTCGCCGAAGCGTTCGATACCGGCTTGGCGGAACTCGCGCGGGTGGGCGGCGTCGGCGCCTTGCGGCTGAAAGCGGAACGCCGGGCCGTTGTAGCAATACTTAGCCGGTGTCGCGGGGTCGCTCTGCCGGGCGATGTGCAGGCGGCAAGCGGGCACGGTCAGATCCGGTCGCAAGCACAGCTCGGCGCCATCGGGATCGGTGAACACATAGGTGCGGGCGCGCAGGCTTTCGCCGATGCAATCGAGAAACACACCGGCCGGTTGGATGACGGCAGGCGCGACCGATTCATGCCCGGCCTTGGTGAAGACCGACATCACGACTTGGGCCTGCGCCTCTAGGCGGGCAAACTGTTGCGCGGATTCAGCGGCCATATTGGGTCTCGATGATCTGGTTCGGACCTGTTCCCCTCCCCAGCGGGGAGGGGTTAGGGGTGGGGAGAAAATGCGAGCGTGATGTGCGCGCCATTAGAAGGTTTGTCTTGGCATATACGACAAAAATTTCATTCGTATCCGCTCTTTGCTTCACCCCACCCCTAACCCCTCCCCTGAGGGGAGGGGGATTTGAGCGGTGCGTGATGCAATGACGGTGACTTTGCTGCGAGGTCATCACGGCGCTAACTCGCTTGACCGGAATGCAGCTCAACGATTTTGCGGACTTCGGCGACCAGATCGGCTTCGGCAACCGTCACCTGCCCGGCGCGCGCTTCTTTCCATTCCTTGTTGTCTTTGATCGAGGCTGCGGCCTGCGCGCCAACGATCAAGTCTTTCAGCGTCACGGTTTTCGCGTCGCGTTCATTGGACCCTTGAATGACGACGCACGGGCAGTTGCGCTTGTTGGCGTATTTCATCTGCGCATTCATGCCGGACGTGCCGAGATACATCTCAGTGCGGATACCAGCATCACGCAGCTGCTTGACCATTTTCTGGTACGACGCGATCTCGGCTTTATCCATGACCAGCACGACCACGGGGCCGAGCGCCGCTTTCGGTTTAGCGCCGATGTGGGCGAGCGCTGCCTGCAATCGTGAGACGCCAATCGAGAATCCGGTGGCTGGAACTTTCTGGCCGGTGAAGCGGGAGACGAGATCATCGTAACGCCCGCCGCCGCCGACCGAACCGAAGCGCACAGTCTGGCCGTCGTCGCCTTTGACCTCGAACGTCAACTCGGCTTCGAACACCGGCCCGGTGTAGTATTCAAGACCGCGTACGACGGACGTATCAATGCGGATGCGATCATTGCCGTATCCAGCCGCGTCAAACAGGCTGGCAATGCCGTCAAGCTCGTCAAGGCCCTGACGGCTGATTTCGGTGTCTGCAAACAATTTGCGCAGGTGCGCAACGGTCGAAGTGCCAGAATTTGCATAGCCGACATTGAACAGGCTTAGGATCTTACCAATCTGCGCGGCATCGAGTCCGGCGCCAGCAGTATAGTCGCCACTCTCATCCTTGCGGCCTTTGCCGAGCAACAGGGAGACGCCCTCTTCACCGAACTTGTCGAACTTATCAATGGCGCGCAGCACGATCAGGCGGCGCGCCGCGTTTTCATCACCGCTGAGGCCGACTGACTCCATCAAGCCATCCAACACCTTGCGATTATTGACCTTGATCACGTAATCGCCGCGCTTGATGCCGAGCGCTTCGAGCGTATCTGCGGCCAGCATGCAAATCTCGGCGTCGGCCGCGACGCTGTCGGTGCCGACCGTATCGGCGTCGAACTGCATGAACTGGCGGAAGCGGCCCGGGCCCGGCTTCTCGTTGCGGTAGACGGGTCCATAGGCATAGCGCCGGTAGGGCTTTGGCAGACGATCGAAATTCTGCGCCACGTACCGCGCCAGCGGCGCCGTTAAATCGTAGCGGAGAGACATCCACTGCTCATCCTCGTCCTGGAACGAGAACACGCCGGCGTTCGGCCGGTCCTGATCGGGCAGGAACTTGCCGAGCGCGTCAGTGTATTCGAGCGCCGGCGTTTCAAGCGCTTCAAATCCGTAGCGCTCATAGACGCCGCGGATCGTTTGCAGCATCTGCGCGAGGCCTGCGAGTTCCGCCGTCTCGATGTCGCGAAAACCTTTGGCGATGCGCGCCTCTGGCAACGCGTCCTTCTTTTTCTGTGTCATGACTTTTTGAGAGTTGCAGCTAACGCTTAAAGGTGCGCGCGCCTGGAATGAATAAGCCCGCCTTATAGCGGAAGCGCTGCCCGTGCGAAAGCGGCCTTCAGCCGCCGCCAAGCCGCGCCAACCCCCGGGCAAATGCGCGTAACCGCTGGTTTTTGCGGGCCCGGCCTTTGACGCGGTGGAAGGTCGCGCGGGGCACAGCCGCCAGATCGCGGGCGACGATCAGGTCGAATAGTGGAACTTCCAAAGCGCCGAACGAGGCTGTGAGTGCCGCTTCGCCCCGCCCCAGGTCAAAATCGCGGATGCCGCGATCAACGAAGTAGCGCAACATCTCGATCAGGATCAGCCGGGCCGGACCAATGTCGTTCCATGTCTCTCCCGCATCACCGACCCGCAGCACGGTGAAGCGGCCTTCGTGCAGAATGCCAAACAACGTGGCGATGGCTTCACCACCGACTTCCAACTGGAACAGATAGCCAAACTCGACGTCGCTGCCGTCCATAGCAACGCGTTCATAGAACTGGCGGAAGGCGGGCTCGGTGCTGTTCGATTTGCGCTCCCGCACCGGTTGGCGGGCGGCCTGCTGTTCTTCAAGAACCGAATAGGCGCGCGCAATATCTTCAGGCGTTGTCGCGCGGAAAAACCGCGATTGGCCTTCCTTGGCCAGAAGTTTCAGCGCGTGGACGAAATCGGTGCTGAAGCCTTCGCCACGGCTCTCGATAAATTCGTTGACGGAGGCTGCAATGTGCAACACGTGGCCAGGGTTGCGCGCGGGCGCGATGCCGGCACGCGACAGAAGCGGATTGGGCCGGCCCGCGATTTCCGCCGGCATGTTTTCGAGCCGGATCAGATCGACATCGCGAAGTGCTTGGCGGACCGCGCGCCACGCCCGGCGCATCGAGCGGCTTTTGCTGAGAAGTGCAGGGCCGAGGATCGGCGCTCCATAGTCCGACACGCCAAGGTCCGCAAACCGCGCGACCCGCAGAGACCGCTTCTTCTTGATGACCAGCGGCAGGATCATCGCGACTTCGCCGGAGTTGCGTTCGGTTACGACAACCAAGCGCGGCATGGCACGCTGCGCGGGCGCAAGCTCCTCATAGAGAACCGTCAGCCAATTGAGCGATTGAAATCCGGTTGAGGTCAGCGCGCCATTAGACGTCATTCCGCCCTGTACGGCCTCCAGCGCGTCGAGCGCTTCATCCGCGCCGTCGAACACTTCGACCAGAAAGCGCGGGCCACGCCACCACGAGGCGCGCCGCTTTGGGGATGCGTCGGGAAGCATTGTCTCATGCGAGAAGGTTGCGGTGGTCATAGCCGGCACGCAACCGCTGCCGTGCGGACCATCAGCCCACACCGCGCGACCCATGCTGCAGCGCTCAACGCGCCAATGCTTTCCGGCATAACCATACGCAATACTCAAACCTAACGCCGTCAGCGGATGCTTGGGCCTCGCCATCCACCATTGGACTTCAAGTATCGCGCATACGGACGAGACGTCAATCCTGCAGCTTATAGACAATGTATTGCCAAATGTGCACGCCTCAGGTGCTAACCGGGCCCGGCAATCACAGCCGCAGCTGCAACCAGAAACGTGGTTTCAAACACCTGTTCAATGGCGCCAAGCACGTCGCCCGTGTATCCGCCAATCAGGCGTTGTGCCTGATAGGCCAGCAGCAAAGCAGCCAAAATGGCAGCAAACAGAGATATCAAAAACGTCACAGGGTTCAGCAAAAGCGCACCGGGCAACAGGCCAAAGACCAGGGCAACGCCAAGTTCTGTGGCGGTGACGCCGGTTGCGAGCGGCTTAACCTTTGCGGCGTCTGCGTCTCCCGCATACGTCATGACGCGGATTGCGATCACCGTCGCCAGCCGCGCGCTGGCGTGGGCCGCAATCAATGACAGAGCCATTTGAATGGGCCCGATCGACAGCAACGCCGCCGCTTTGATGGCGAGCATGCTGATCAGCGCAACCGCGCCATAGGTGCCGATGCGGCTGTCCTTCATGATCTCCAAGCGGCGCTCGCGCGTCAGCCCGCCGCCCAAACCGTCTGCGGTATCCGCCAGCCCATCTTCATGGAACGCGCCGGTAACCGCGATGGCGGCAAGCAAACCAAACAGCATCGGCAACGGCTGCGGCAACACGGCGCTGGAGCCGATCATAACAGCGGCGGCGATGGCGCCAACCAAGGCGCCAACGAGCGGAAAATATTTGGCCGCCCGATCAAGCCAGGCCGGATCGAAGCCGTCGAACGAACCAACCGGAATGCGGGTCAGGAATTGCAGCGCGACTAGAAACAGCCGCCATTCGCGTTCAATCATTGCGGGTGCTCGCCTGGAAGATCGGCCATGCCGGTTAAAATCCCGGCGGCGGCCATCACGACCGGCAGCGCAAGTGCGGCGCCCGTGCCTTCGCCAAGGCGCATACCGAAGAGAAGCAAAGGTTCGACGCCTAGATTTTCGAGCAGCTGCCAATGGCCAATATCGGCGGAAGCATGCGCGAAGATGCAGTGGTCACGCACGCGCGGATCTCGCGCAATCGCCGCTGCTGCGACGGCAGTCGCGATGAAGCCGTCAACCACGACGATGCATGCGTGCCGCGCAGCAGCATTGATCGCGCCCGCCATCATGACCATTTCGAACCCGCAAAATTCGGAAAGTGCGGCCTCGGCTCGCGCTCCGGGTGGCGACGCCGGCAGCGCAGCGCGTGCAAAGGTCTGTGCGAGAATTTCACGCTTATGCGCAAGTCCTAGCGGTGGCACACCAGCACCATTTCCAACCAGAAAATACAAACCAAGCCCGGTCAGGGCGTGCGCGAGCAGCGCACTGGCCGACGTATTGCCGATGCCGACTTCGCCAAATGCGAACACGCGTGTGCCGTCGCGCACGGCGGCCTCAACAATGTCTTCACCAGCGCGCAACGCCGCATCGCGCTCATCGGTGGTCATCGCTGGACCGAGCCGTGCGTTGCGTGTGCCAGCCGCGATGCGCCGGTCGATCAAGCGCGGATGCGCATCCAACGGCGCGAGTAGCCCGGCATCTACCAGCACAACGCCGGCATTGGCCGCACGCGCACACACCGAAATTCCTGCTGTGCCTGCCAGGATCAGCTTGGCAATTTCCCGGGTCACTTCGGATGGGTATGCGGTCACGCCTTCCGCTGTGAGGCCGTGGTCACCGGCGAACACGATAATTTTCGCCAAGCCCAAATCAGGCGACAACGAGCCCGTCGCCAGCCCAATCTGAATGGCCAGCTCTTCAAGCCGCCCGAGTGCGCCAACCGGTTTGGCTTTGCCGTCGATGCGCGCGCGCAGCGCACGTTCCAACTCGGCGCGAGGCGCCTTCGGGTCTGCCGCTTTAGTCATGAGCCAATATAATCGTCGGCGCTGCGTTGCGGTTGCGGCACGGGCGTCGAGAACCCTTCCAGCGCTTCAAGGCCGGGCGGCACCGGTCCGCCATAGGCCCAATCGAGCAGCTCAACAGTATGCACCACCGGATAATCGAGGCCCGATTGCAGCTGGCTGATGCAGCCGATGTTGCCGGCCGCCACGATATCCGGACGCAGCGCCTTGATGTGCGCAGCCTTGCGGTCGCGCAGTTCGGTGGCGATCTTCGGCTGCACGATATTGTAAATGCCGGCCGACCCGCAACACAGGTGCCCTTCCGCGATATCGAGCACGCCATAACCGGCTTTTTTCAACAGGGCTTTCGGCTGCCACGTCACGCGTTGGCCGTGTTGCAGCGAGCACGCGGCATGATAGGCGACCTTGAGGCTCGACCAGCGCTTCGGCGCGCCGATGTCGTGCGATGACAAGAACTCGGTGATGTCCTTGGCCTTCGACGAAATCAGCGCCGCGCGTTCGGCGTAGTCCGGATCGCCCGCGAGAAGATGGCCGTAGTCTTTGACGGTCGTGCCGCATCCCGACGCGTTGATGATGATGGCATCGACGTTGCCACGCTCAATCTCTTTCGACCACGCATCGACATTGCGCTTGGCGGAGGTGATTGCCTGGTCTTCCATGCCGATGTGCTGGGTCAGCGCGCCGCAACACCCAGCGCCTGCCGAGACGATCACGTCAACACCGCCGCGGGCCAGCAAGCGGATGGTGGCATCATTGATATCCGGACGCAGCACCTGCTGGGCGCAGCCTGCCAGCATAATCACGCGCGCGGTGCGGGTGCCCGTCGTCGCCGCGGTGCCAGGCCCTTTGAACTTGGTTGCACGCACGCCGCGCTTTGGCGCCAGATCGGACATGGCGGCCAGTTCGCCAAGGCCGATGCGGCGGAATGCTGGCGCCAGGCGGCGGCCAAGAGGGGCGGCCTTCAACGCCCAGCGGAAGCGGTTTGGATAAGGAATGATCGCCGCCAGCATGCGCCTCACGGTGCGGCTTTTCAAACTGCGCGCGCCGGTTTTCTCAATGTGGTTGCGGGCGATTTCGACAAGGTGCGCATAGTCGACGCCGGATGGGCACGTGGTCATGCATGAAAAGCACGACAAGCAGCGGTCGATGTGGGTTGAGATTTCAGGCCGGGACTCGATGCCCTTTTCCAGCATGTCCTTGATGGCGTAGATGCGGCCGCGCGGACTGTCGCGCTCATCGCCGAGCAGCACATACGTCGGGCACGTCGCCGTGCACAGCCCGCAATGCACACAGCGGCGCAGAATGCGTTCCGCTTCGGCGGTTTCCGGGTGCTGCAACTGTTCGGCTGTGAAATTTGTTTGCATGGCGCCTGAGTAAACTGCGGGTGCTCTGAGTGTTGTGGTTGCGAACGGTGACAGTTAGAAATTAGCATACATCCGGCCGCGATTGAGAAGACCATGCGGATCGAATGCGGCCTTGATACCACGTGACAGGCGTTCCATTTCAGGTTTCAACGGCTCGAACACATCGACACTCGCCCGGACCTCCGGCAGCGCCCGTATCAGGGTTGCGTGACCACCACGAACGGCGACCGCGCGGCGCACGTCGGATGCACCCGCATCGGCCGCGGCCGGCACTTCAAGCCAAACGAGCCCACCCGACCAATCATAGAACGCGTGAGCGGCCATGAACTTCTGGATTGCGGCCACGATTTCAGGCCCCTTGGTTGGCGCCGTTGAAATGCGCCACAAACTAGTTTCCGCCGAATAGGGCATGACCGATACGCGGCGCAGATCACTCCAAAGGCCCCAGGTCTCCGCCGAGCCCAGCTCAAGCGGTGTGCCATAAATGCGCAACGCCTCTTTCAACTTGTCCCGGCGGTAGTCCACGGAGGCCGCAAAATTTTCAAGCCGCAGCAGCGTCAACCCTTCCCCCAGGGCGGCAAGTTTCTGATTGCCGAGCCGGCTGGCCGCGACCTTCGGCAAGTGCACAGCGCCCGTCACTTCGAATGGCGTGCCCATGGCCGCCGTCAACGCTTCGATGGCCAGATCGTCAGGCAGGTTGCGGTAGACCAATGTGGTCATGGCCTCAGGCAGCGGCACAACCTTGAAGGTCACTTCGGTCAGCACAGCAAGCGTGCCCCAACTGCCGGTCAGGCTGCGCGCCATATCAAGCCCGGTGACGTTTTTCATCACCCGGCCGCCGGATTTGAAAAGCTCCGCCCGGCCGTTGACGGCGCGAACGCCGAGCAGGTGGTCACGCGCGCTGCCGCTGAAGACGCGGCGGCTGCCGGAGATGTTGGTTGCAAACACGCCGCCGATTGATAACGCGCCGGCCGGTGCGCCGGTCGCCGGACCAAGATCGACAGGTTCAAACGGCAGCATCTGGCCGCGAGATGCGAGTTCCGCCTCGATTTCAAACAGTGGTGTGCCGGCCCGCGCTGACATGACCAACTCGTTCGGCTCATAAAGCGTGACGCCGCGCAACGAGGCGGTCGAAATGACCGTAGCCGCGGCAGACGGACGGCCGGCATTGCGCAGCGCGCCGTGACCAACCACCTCGACCGCCTGCTTTTGCGCGGCCAGCCGGGCGATGATCGATTGCAGTTCCCACTCGGCGGCGGGACGCAAAAGCTCGGTCACGGTCTGCTCCTCTTTGATGATCGGGACATTGACGGCTGGGACATCGAAGGCTGGGACATCGAAGGCTGGAACAAGGACACGATGGGCGGTCTCATGCAGCGCGCGACTGGCCAGGTCCGTGCCCTGCGATGTGCGCGCCGCTGGCATCAAGCGGGAAAACCTTGGCCGCGTTAAGCAGCCAGCCCGGATCGAACACCGTTTTGATGCGCATCTGCACAGCGAGATCGACGCTTGAAAATTGCACGGTCATCAGATCGCGCTTTTCTATGCCGACACCGTGTTCGCCGGTCAGGCATCCGCCAACTTCTACGCACAGCCGCAGAATATCGGCGCCCGCCTGCTCGGCCTTGGCGGCTTCCTCGGGCTTGTTGGCATCATACAAAATCAGCGGATGCAGATTGCCGTCACCGGCATGGAAAATGTTGGCAACTTTCAAGCCATAGCCCGCGCAGATTTCGCCGATGCGGGTCAACACGCGCGGCAACTGGCCAAGCGGAATGGTGCCGTCCATGCAGTAGTAGTCGGAAATACGGCCAACCGCGCCGAACGCGGCCTTGCGCCCCGCCCAGATGCGCGCGCTCTGACCGGCATCCGAACTGATCACCACCGACTTCGGCCCGAACGGATGGGCGATTTCCGCAATCCGGTTGAGCAGCACATTGATTTCGGTTTCCGAACCTTCAACTTCGACAATCAACAGCGCCTCAACGTCGAGCGGATAGCCGGCCGCCGCGTACGCTTCGCAGACTTCGATGGCTGGCCTGTCCATGTATTCAATGGCCACCGGCACGATGCCAGCTCCGATAATGGCGGCGACACACGCGCCAGCCTGTTCGGGAGACGCGAAACCGAGCAGCATCGGGCGCGCACCTTCCGCGGCTTTGAGAATGCGCACGGTGGCTTCGGTGATCACGCCGAGCTGGCCTTCGGAGCCGATCATGTAGCTCAACAGATCGTATCCGGGCGCGTCGAGATGGGCGCCGCCGATATCGACGATCGTGCCGTCCATCAGCACCATTTTGACGCCGAGCACGTTGTGGGTGGTAACGCCGTACTTCAAGCAATGGGCGCCGCCCGAATTCATCGCCAGATTGCCAGCCAGCGTGCAGGCGAGTTGCGACGATGGGTCGGGCGCATAGAAAAAGCCCTGCTGCCCGGCGCGCGCAGAAATGGCGAGATTGGTAATGCCGGATTCGACGCGTGCAAAACGGTTAGCGAAGTCGATCTCAAGCACGCGATTCATCTTTGAGACGCACAACACAATCGCGTCTTCGGCCGGTAGCGCGCCGCCGCACAACGACGTGCCGGCACCGCGCGGGATGACCTTGATTGCGTTGTCGCTGCAATAGCGCAGAACCTTGGACACCTCGTCCGTGGTCCGCGGCAGCACAACCAGCAACGGCATGCGGCGGTAGGCCGTCAGCGCATCGGTCTCAAACGCGCGACGGCCATCTTCATCGATGATGATTTGCGGCCCGCCGATCAAGCGGGCGATGTCGTCAGCGATGATGGCGCGGCGGCCGATGACCCCCTGATCCGGTTCGGGCAGCCTGACAAAGGTCAATTCCAAGGCCTCCTCAGCAAGCCGGGCTCATCCTAACACACATGCGGGCCATTTGATGCGTGAGACAGCCGCCTCGTATTAGTCAAGTTTGCGATTTAGTCCGTATTCAGCATGGCGAAACAGTACGTCTCAGTTTACTCTTGGGGGCATAACTGTTGTGCAAATACCAAGATTTAGTGAAGCACATTCGTCTGGCACAACATGGCACAATGGGATCGGTTTTATGAGTTCGCCCAGAATAACGTCTCCAAGAGATCCCAACGTGACGGCAATCAGCGATCTAGACATATTTGCACGCGTCGCCCGCACCGGCAACATGTCGATGGCCGGGCGCGAGATGGGCTTGTCGCCGGCCGTCGTCTCAAAGCGCATCAGCTTGCTTGAAGACCGCCTCGGCGCCCGGCTGTTCCAGCGCACCACGCGCCAGTTGACACTGACGGAAACCGGCGAAGGCTACTTCAAGCGGGTGGTCGACATCCTGAGCCTTGTTGAAGAAGCCGAAGACTACGTCAGCCGCCGCAACACCAAGCCGCGCGGCACACTCAAAATCTCAGCCCCGACATCATTCAGCAGGTTGCATATCACGCCCCACCTGCCGGCGTTCCTGGCGCGCTACCCCGACATCGAAATCGATATGCAGCTGACCGACAACTTCGTCGATATCATCCGCGAAGGCTTCGATCTTGCTGTGCGGATAGGCGAACTGGAAGATTCTTCCCTCGTGGCCCGCAAACTGGCCAAGGAAAGCCGGGTTATCTGCGCCTCACCGAAATATCTGGCGGCGGCGGGTACACCAAAGACCATCGAAGACCTCGACGCCCACAATTGCTTACTCGCGGGCGCCCAAGACATGTGGCGGCTCGACGGGCCGGACGGCCCAATTGAAGTGCGCGTTAAAGGCAATATCCGCTCGAATTCGGCAGACTTCATCCGCACGGCGCTGACGCAGGGCTTGGGCTTGGCGTTGCGCGCCACCTGGGATATCGGCGCGGAACTTGAGCGCGGCGAACTGCAGATCGTGCTGCCGGAATATACCGGCTCATCTAAAAACGGCATTTTCGCCGTTTATCCGTGCCGCGAGTTCATGCCGTCGAAGGTCAACACCTTCATCGAATTCTTCGGCGACCTGCTGGAGCGTGATCCGGCCTGGAGCAAGGCCAACGCCCCGCCGCAACTTGTGGCAGCCGCGGCCGCCAAGGCGCGCAAATCCGCGCCGAAGTGAACAACCGGGCTTGACGTCACGCCACCACTACCGGCCTTTGCCGCAGCGGTCGATGCAGGCTTGAAGCTGGGCGTCGCACTGCGGCGACGAGACAGCTTTATTGGCCAGGCGGCACTGATTGTGCGCGCTCCGGCATTGCGCCACGCACTGATCAGCGGCCGCCAACTCAATACGTTGGCCGCCAACAGTGAAAGCGCCGAAAATCGCCAGACTTGCGAGCATCAGCTTCATGGTTCTCTGCGCCTCTTCGACGGCCCCCCGCTGGGGCCGTGCCGGGTCTGAGAAACGCACGCTAGAGCTGCAAATCCTCAGGATCCAGGCTTTACCCGTGCCAGCCTGAACGGAAGCTGAACCGGATTTTTGGCTTTTGAGACGATGTCCGTCAGAAGGCGAATTCCTCGAAAACATGGTCGATGTTGCCCTGCCAGTCGCCATTGTAGCGGGCAAGCAGCAGATCCGAGACCGTCCGGCCATTGCCAGCGATGACGTCCAGCGGCGCAAGGTACAGCGTTTCGTCCTGGTTGCGGGCGTTGATGCAGGCGCGGTTTTTCAGGCCAAGCCGGGAGATGCGCAACGCGTGGCGGGCGATCTCGCCAACCGTTGTGTTGCGGAACGGCGTGCGCAGCGCCGATTTCGGCACGGCGTTGCGTAGCGCCTCGCGTTCCGGTGGCGTCCAATCCTTGACCAGCTGCCACGCCTGATCGAGCGCCGCGTCATCATAAAGAATGCCGGTCCAGAACGCCGGCAGCGCGGTGATCGAATTCCAGCGTCCGCCGTCGGCACCGCGCATTTCAAGAAAACGCTTCAGGCGCACTTCCGGAAACAGAGTTGTCAGGTGATCGGACCAGTCGTCGATGGATGGCCGTTGGCCTTCAAAGCCCTTTAATTTACCGGCCATAAAATCGCGGAACGAGGAACCGGCGACGTCAATGTATTTGCCGGCGCGGTAGACGAAATACATCGGCACATCGAGCGCGTAATCAACATAGCGCTCATAGCCCATGCCGGATTCGAAGGCGAACGGCAGCATGCCCGTGCGGCGCTTGTCGGTATCGCGCCAGACTTCCGAGCGCATCGATTGAAAACCGTTGGGCTGGCCTTCAGTGAACGGCGAAGCCGCAAACAGCGCGGTTGCAACCGGCTGCAGCGCCAGCGACACGCGCATCTTTTTGACCATGTCGGCTTCATTGGAGAAGTCGAGGTTCACCTGCACGGTCGCCGTGCGGTACATCATGTCGAGACCACGGCTGCCAACCATCGGCATGTACCGCGTCATCACCTGATAGCGTTGCTTGGGCATAGTCGGAACTTCGTCCAACCGCCATTTCGGCGAGAACCCAAGCCCAAGAAAACCGATTTGCAGATCTTCGCCGACGTCGAGCACTTCGACCAGGTGGGTCTGCGTTTCATCCGCGGTCTCGTGCAGCGTTTCAACAGGCGCGCCTGACAATTCGAATTGACCGCCGGGTTCCAGGCTGATCGTGCCGCCCTTCTCGCCGTCCGGGCGCTTCAATGCGATCACATTGCCGTTCTCACGGATGGCAATCCAGCCGTAACGGCGGATCAGCTCGTCCATCAACGCCTGGATGCCGGTTGGCCCAGAGTAGGGCACGGCTGCCAGCGTGCCCGTCTGGAATACGAATTTTTCGTGCTCGGTGCCGATGCGCCACTGCGGCTTTGGTTTTTCGCCAGCCGCGATCCAACGGACCAGATCGTCCCGCGATTCAATGCCAGGGCTCAGCGCGCCTTCTTCTCTGGTCGACATGCGCGCTCTCTGGCCCTGCTCGTCTGGTTGTGTGCCCCGGCGGATATCCAGCTGGCGGCTTCGGCTGGCAGGTTCGCACCTGCTGCCGCTATATGGACATGCTATCCCGGCACGGCAAGAGTTGTGATGATTGGCGCCCCTGCAACCTTCATATCCACGTTTGCGGCGTCACGATTTCGGCCCGTACCCTTGGTGAATACGCAAGCCCGAGCCCCGCCGATCAGGCCGGATCGCCAAGGTCAGTCCGGACGAGTAGTCAGGACCAATCACCAAGCGTCGCATTCACGAGTGCCAGAGCGGCAACGGCGGCCGTATCCGCCCGCATGATCCGCGGGCCAAGCGAGATCGCGCGAACGAACGGTTTGGTGAGCAGCGTCTGGCGTTCGCGCGGGTCGAACCCGCCCTCAGGGCCAATCAGCACGGCGACCAGCCCGGATGAGACTGCGCCGAGTGCTTCAATTGGATTTTTGACTGTCGCGTCTTCGTCACAAAAAATGAGTGTGCGGGCGGCGTCCCAGCCCGATAGCGCTTTCTCAAGGGTGACCGGCTCGCTCACATCCGGCACCCGCAGCACGCCGCACTGCTCGGCCGCTTCGATGGCGTTGGCACGCATCCGCTCGAGATTGACACGCTCGGCGATGGTGCGCTGCGTTATCACCGGCCGCAGCCGGGCCACGCCCATTTCAACAGCCTTTTGCACCATATAATCGAGGCGCGAGCGTTTCAGCGGCGCGAATAGATAGTCGATATCCGGGCCGTTCGTTTGCGGCCGCGTTTGATCCGCCGCCACCAGCACAGCGGTGCGCTTTTTGATCTCACCAAGTTCCGCCAACCACTCGCCATCGCGGCCGTTGAACACCAACACCTGCGCGCCAGCGCCAAGCCGCAGCACGTTGATCAGATAGTGCGCCTGCTCCTCACGCAGCGGCACACGCATACCCGCTGCAAGGGGGTGATCGACATAAAGGCGTTCGGAGGTCAAATCGCGGATGGCCATGCTGTCGTATAATGGGGCCGGGCAGTCAGGCAAAGCCCGGATGCGGCGGGGGATGCGTCGGCGGGCGGCGGGGCGGGGCGGCAGGGCAGGGGTGGCTTTAGCGTCGGGGCGGAATTTGCGGAGTTTCGCCTTGGACAGCACACTCACACCTGAGCACCCCGGCGCCAACGCCAACCAGCCACTGCAGCCAGGGCGTCCAGGGCAGGTTGCAGATGCGCCGCCCGCCAACTGGGTCGACCGCTATGCACCAAGGGCCCTGCAACCCTACCTGCGGCTTGGCCGGTTTGACCGTCCGATCGGCACTTGGCTGCTGCTGTTCCCGTGCTGGTGGTCGCAGACGCTGGCCGAACTTGGAACCGGAAAACCGTATCCGCGCCTTGACTACATAATCTTGTTCGCCGCCGGGGCACTTGCCATGCGGGCCGCCGGATGCGCCTACAATGACTATGTAGATCGCGATATTGACGCCAAGGTGCAGCGCACGGCGTCAAGGCCCATTCCATCGGGGCAAGTCTCACCGGCGGCAGCGCTGGTCTTTGTCGTGCTGGCGTCGCTTGGCGGCCTCGCCGTGCTGCTGCAGTTCAACACCTTCACGATTTTTCTGGCCATCGGCTCGCTGCTGATGGTCGCCGCTTATCCTTTTGCCAAGCGGTTCACCACTTATCCGCAACTTGTGCTCGGATTGGCATTTAATTGGGGCGCGCTGGTTGGGTGGGCGGCCATCAAAGGATCGGTCGGGTGGCCCGCCGTTGTACTGTATATCGGCTGCGTGCTGTGGACGGTCGGCTACGACACGATTTATGCCCACCAGGATAAAGACGACGATGCCCAACTTGGCCTCGGCTCGACAGCATTGCGCTTTGGTGAAAACACCATCTCGTATGTCGGCGCACTTTACGGCGCAGCGATTGTATTGTGGCTGATCGCAGGCGCGATGGCCGGTACGCACCTGATCTACTTTTTGGCTTTGACGCTGGTGTTTCTGCAGATGTCGTGGCAGGTCTCGACGCTCGATACAGCCAATTCTGCCAATTGCCTGCGCCGCTTCCGCTCCAGCCGCGATGTCGGCATCGCTGTCTTTGCAGGCCTCGTGCTTGACATGACGCTGTCGTGGTTTGCCGGATTGAGCTAGTTGGCGCCCGGAAAACAGCAACGGCGCGGAAGGTAGCTTCCGCGCCGCGCCGTTGTGCCTCACAATTGACTTTTCGAGTGGCTGTTCCGCCAGCCTTGCCCGGTATATTGACAGGATTGTCTTCCGAACCGATTAAGAGAAACCGTAAAAATTCTCTGGCCCAAGCGCCTCAAATCAGGACAAAAAGCCGCTCGGCAGCCGCCTTTTCTTGTGCAGAGCGATGGCCAATGTACACAATGAGGCGGCAACGATTGACCGGTTGCTGTAAACATCCCCTTCAACAACATTTTTTGCGGAGCGCCCGTGCGACAGAAGACAACGCCTGACACCGTCCCAACACAGCGCATGCATCTCGTGTTCGGCGGCGAGTTGACGTGCCTCAACGGCCACGAATTCCGCGACCTCAATCATCTCGATATCGTCGGCGTATTTCCGAATTACGAGAGCGCCTTCGTGGCTTGGAAAGCAGCGGCACAAAAAACCGTCGACAACGCCATGATGCGCTACGTGATCGTGCACCTGCACAAACTGCTGGAGCCCGATAGCGCCACCCGGCCCCATGCCAACGAGGCGGCATCAACCTCGTGAGTTCAGAGCCGGTCACACCTGCGCCTGCGCGCAAGAAGCGGTCGAGTTTGCGGCTCGACGACGCGTCGCGCACATTGCTCAAGCGCTTCATGGCCGACTGGGTCTGGCCGCGCTGGCGCGAAGTTGTGACCACGCTGGCCCTGACCACGTGCCTCGCTGCCGCGACCGGCGGTTATCCAACCGTTATCAAAATGTCGTTCGACAAACTGATGGCTGGCGACAAGGGCGGCACGTTGTGGTGGGTTCTGGCTGCCATCATTGGTATCACTGCGATCCGCGCCACCTTTCTCTATTTCCAAGCGGTGGCCACCAATCACTTCGTGCTGCGCATCACCACCGATATGCAAAAGCAGGCATTCGCCCATCTGATCGCTGCGGATTTTGCGCGTCTCTCCCGCGACACGCCGGGCCGGTTGGTTTCGAAACTGACCAACGACGTCAGCTTTATTCAAACGGCGCTCACATCCGGGCTGAACTCCGCGCTGCGCGACAGCCTGTCGGTGCTCGCGCTGGTCATTTCCATGCTCTATCTCGACTGGATGATGACGCTGGTCGTGCTTGGAGTCTATCCGCTTGCCGCCATTCCGGTTGCCATGATCAGCGACCGGCTGCGACGCGTTGCCAAGCGCACCCAGACCGAGCTTGGCGATATGACGTCGATGCTGACCGAAAACCTTTCCGGCGCACGATTGATAAAGTCGTTCCGCCTTGAGGACTATGCGGCGGCCAAGCTCGACGGCAGCTTTGATCAAGTCTTCAATTTACGCATGAAGGCCGTCAAAACCCGCGCCAGACTCGACCCCATGCTTGAAGCGTTGGGCGGCTTTGCTGTGGCGGGCGTCGTTGCTTTCGCATACCTGCGGATCTCGCACGGCATCTCGACCGTTGGCGATTTCATGGGATTTATAACGGCGCTGCTGATGGCCGCCCAACCGATCCGCGCACTTGGCAATTTGGCGGGCCGCGTTCACGAGGGCCTCGTTGCTGCTGAATCCGTCTATGGCATCATCGATGAGAAGGCGAGCATCATCGACAAGCCTGGCGCCAAGCCGCTTGTTGTCAGCAAGGGCGCAATCACCTTCAAGAACGTCGGCTTTGCCTATGAGCCAGCCAACAAAGAGCGCGCGGTCTACGATTTCTCGCTCGATGTTCCTGGCGGCAAAACGGTGGCACTGGTTGGCCGCTCGGGTGCCGGCAAATCGACGATCGTCAATCTGGTGCCGCGCTTGTTTGACGTGACCGAAGGCTCAATCTCAATCGACGGCCAGGACCTGCGCGACGTCACCATCACGTCGTTGCGCGACAATGTTTCTATCGTCAGCCAGGACATCACGCTGTTCGACGATACAATCGCCGCCAACATCGCGCTTGGACGCTTGTCTGCCAGCCACGACGAAATTATCGCCGCCGCCAAGGCCGCCGCCGCCCATGATTTCATCATGGCTCAGCCGCAGGGCTATCAAACGGTCATCGGTGACCGCGGTGGGCGGCTTTCAGGCGGCCAGCGGCAGCGCTTGGCTCTCGCCCGCGCCATTTTGAAAGACGCGCCCATCCTGCTGCTTGATGAAGCCACCAGCGCGCTCGACACAGAAAGCGAGCAACTGGTGCAAAGCGCGCTTGAAAAGTTCACCAAGAACCGGACTACGCTTGTCATCGCCCACCGCCTATCGACCGTGCAGCGCGCCGATCAGATCTGCGTGATGGATGCGGGCTACGTGGTGGAGCGTGGCACGCATAGCGAATTGCTGGCCAACAACGGCTCTTATGCGCGTCTTGCGGGCACGGTCTATGCGCCACAACCGGCGCACGCCAACTGAGGCGCCTATTCGCGATCCAAGATTCCGTTGACCAGCCGGTTGGCCCAACCTTTGGCGCGGAACGACCGGTTGACCTCATCGGCATCGTAGACGGTCTCAACCCAATCCCAGAATGCGACCGGCGCTTTTTCGTTGTCGGCGATATAGCGATCAAACACATCGTCCAGCACGCCCGTGTCGGCGCTGCGGAAATGGCCATAACGCAGCGACAGCTGGTTCTTCGCGTCCGCAATCGGCACACCGTGATGCAGATGCTGGATCAACACGCTCATGAGACCGGCACGGTCCGCGCCTGATTTGCAATGAATGAGAATGGGATACGTCACAGATTTCAGCGTGTCGCGGACCGCGCGCAACTCATCGAGGCTCGGCGCGGCGCGCGATCTGAGTTTCAGATCGACAAGCTTCAGTCCGTTGTGGCGGCAGGCCTGCTCTTCAAGCCAACGCGTGCCAAACGACTGATCGCCACGCAAATTGATGACCGTGCGCACGCCCTTGCGCGCAGCCCATCGGATGTGGTGAGGCGCGGGCTGGGCCGAGCGCCAAGCGTCATCGGAAATCTTGTGACGGTTGGCAAAAAATGTCCGCGTCAAGCCATAGTCGATCAGCAGCATTTCGGCGTAGCATAAAGCCGGAGCGGTGGTGCGCCGCAGCCACGACGGAGAACTGTGGATAGCGTTGTGCAGAAACGCCCCGCTCCTGCGCCTCAGCCCCCGCTTCGCTTCTTTGAGAATGCCTGCCATCCGGGCGACTTATCGAGATCCTTGAGGCCGAAGCAGCCAATTGCCGGTCAATGCGCTGAACAATAGCGGAACTGAGCAGGATCAAGCCTGCGGACAAGTGCATTTGCACTGGCTCAATATTCGCTATAGGTACGAGCCGCAAGGGTCAACGCATCCGCCCCGTGACCCGATAGCACCACTTCCTAGACCAAGGTATCACGCCCGTATGGCCGGAACGAAGACAGCGGTCATGCGATTCGGGGGCCGGACCCTGGCCCGGCTGATTTCGCACGTCGCCAACACATCGACGGTGACCTACGAGCCAGCCGACCTCAAGGCCCGGTTGCGCGCCACCCATCCGTGCATCATCGCCTCCTGGCACGGCCAGTTCATGATGCTGTGCCAACTGCACCCTGGCGATATCAAGGTGTCGGCGATGGTTGCGCGCCACGGCGACGCCGAGGTGATTGCCGAGGCGATGCGCCATTTCAATACCGACCTAATCCGCGGAGCTGGCGCTGGAAACCGCAAACGCGACCGTGGCGGGGCGCACGCCTTGCGAGCGGCCGTCAAAGCCCTGCAAGAGCAATCCTCGCTGGTCATGACCGCCGACATTCCGCCCGGCCCGGCGCGGGTGGCAGGCATCGGCATCATCACCATTGCCCGCATGTCGGGTTGCCCGATTGTGCCGGTGGCAGCCGCCTCCTCGCGCTTCAAGTCGTTCGACACCTGGAGCCGGATGACCGTCAATTTGCCCTATTCGAAACTCGTGTTCGCCGGCGGCGAGCCGATCCACGTGCCGCGCGACGCCGATGCGGCAACACTGGAAGAGTTACGGAAAAAACTGGAGACGTCGCTGAATGCGGCAACCGTGCGCGCCTATGAGCTGGCCGGCGCCGACATCAAACGCGCGACACCGCTTGATCAATTGGCAGCCCTCAATCCGCCACCGCCCGGCACGGGGCTTAAAATTTATCGCTCAGCCCTGTCGTTGTTGCGGCCAGCCGTGCCGGTGTTTCTCAACCTGCGCGAACGCCAAGGCAAGGAAGATGCGGCGCGCCGCGGTGAACGCCTTGGCTTTGCCGGCCGCGTCCGCCCCGATGGCAAACTGATCTGGATCCACGCGGCAAGCGTTGGCGAAACCAACGCCGTGCTGCCGCTGATCGATGAGATCCTCAACGCCGATGCTGACGCCCAGGTGCTGTTGACCACGGGCACAACAACATCGGCAGCGCTTGCCGGCCGCCGTCTGCCAGAGCGCGCCATCCACCAGTTCGTGCCACTCGATGTGCCACAATACACCCAGCGCTTTCTCGATCACTGGCGGCCCAATCTGGCGATCTTCACCGAGTCCGATATCTGGCCCAACCTGGTGCTGGCGATTGCCGAACGGGCGATACCGCTGGCTCTGATCAACGCCCGCATGTCGCCGCGCTCGATGAAGCGCTGGCGCAAGAATGCGCGCGTCGGACGTCCGCTGTTCTCGCGCTTTAACGTGGTTCTCGCCCAAAACGACGCGGTCGCGCGCACCATCAAGGGGCTTGGCGCACCCCATGTCATCGTTGCGGGCAATCTCAAAATAGACGCGCCGCCGCCGCCCGTATGCGCTGAAACGCTGGCAGCGCTTGGCCACGCGACCGAGGGCCGGGCGATTTTTTTGGCAACCAGCACGCACGCTGGCGAAGAGAGCTTGATCGCTGCCGCGCATGCTGTGATCGCCAAGGCTTTCCCAAATCTTCTGACCATCATCGCGCCGCGCCACCCAGATCGCGGGCCAGCACTCGTCGCCGAGTTGGCCGGCCGCGGGCTGATCACAGAGCGGCGCAGCCAAGCTCCGCTGCCGTCACGCAACGCGCAGGTGTATATTGCCGATACGATTGGCGAACTCGGCACGTTCTACGCGCTGTCTCCAATCGCGCTGATTGGCGGATCCCTGGTTGAACATGGCGGACAAAATCCGATTGAAGCCATCCGCCACGGCTCTGTGGTTCTGACCGGGCCGCATTCTCATAATTTCCGCGACATCTATGCCGAGCTTCTCACTGCCAAAGGCGTGCGCGAGGTCAAATCGGCGGAGGATCTGGCAAACACGGTCACACGTTTGATGAGCCACCCGGATGAGGCTGATCAATTGCGCGCGGGCGCTAATGCAGCGCTTGCTAAACTTGGCGGGGCATTGGCCAAAACAATGGCAGCGCTAAAGCCGTTTTTAACGTCTGCGGGGGGGTGACCCGTGGCCGTGCGCGAACCCTCGTGGTGGTATGGGGACGGACCGCGATGGCCGGCGCGGGTGCTTGCGCCCATCGGCGAAGTCTACGCTTACGCCGCACGCCGCCGCATGCTCAATGCGTCGCCCTATCATTCGCGGCTGCCGGTGATCTGCGTTGGCAATTTCACAGCCGGCGGCACGGGTAAAACACCGATGTCGCTGCTGGTCGCCGGGATCGTTGAACAGCTTGGATATCAGCCATGGTTCCTGTCGCGCGGCTATGGCGGCCGCCTCGACGGACAGGAGCGCGTCGACCCCGCCCGGCATACCGCCGCAGAAGTTGGCGACGAGCCATTGCTGCTGGCTGCGCGCGCGCCAACGGTCATTTCACGCAACCGTGCGCTTGGCGCTGAATTCATCGAACGCTATGCGCCGGGCAATGCCGTGATTATCATGGATGACGGCCTGCAAAATCCCACGCTTGCCAAGCGCTTGTCGATTGCCGTGGTCGATGCGGCACGCGGTTTTGGCAATGGCCTGGTTATTCCGGCAGGGCCGCTTCGCGCGCATCTTGGCCTGCAAATCACCCGTTCAGACGTGATCGTGATCAACGGCGCCGCGGGAGACCGTGCCCGCGCGCAGCTCAGCGAATACTCAGATACCGGTTTTGTCAGCGTGCTCGCCGCGCATCCTGTGGCAACGCACGACACCGCATGGCTCAACGGCGCGGACGTTGTGGCGTTCGCGGGCATCGCCAACCCCGAACGGTTTTTCTCGCTGCTCGAAAGCCTCGGCGCCAAGGTCGCGGCGCGTGTTGCGTTTGCCGATCATCAAACCGTGACGCAAAGCCAGGCGGAGGGCTTGCTGCGCCAAGCCACAGAGCTCAATGCGCAGCTGATAACGACGGCCAAGGATTATGTGCGGCTGGCAGGCCTTGATGGGGCCCGGCAGACCTTGCGTGAGAAAAGCAAGACGCTCGATATCGCCTTACAGATGACCGCTGAGGATCGAGAAGCCCTGACCCGTCACATCGCCAAGGCGATCAGCGCCTAAGCTCAGGCCTTAGATTTAGCCACTCGAACGACTATGCGTTTCGAGATACCGCTTCAGCGAGACATCAGCTGAGGCATAAGCCTCTTGCGCGTCAACGCTCCAGTATTTCAGATCAGCCAGTGTGATCGGTTGGCCGGTGACAGCGCAACGCACGAAGTCACCGGGCGAAAGCACCTCGAACTCACCGTCGAGAAAGCGCACCTTGGCTTCATTTTTGAGGCCGAAGAACTTTTCGATACGGTTCATAGGTGTCCTTACACACGATAGCGGCGGTTCACTGAGCGCCGGAAAAGTGAGATTGCCAATTGGCGCGCGCCCGTCAAGGGCCAGACGATAAAACACCGCAGTGGTTAAAAGAGTGAACCCTGACCACCCCGGCTGCCGGGCGGCGGTTTGGGCCGCGCCCGTTTGACGCCGGGGTCTGCAGCACCCGTCTGGGCAGGCGCAGGCTGCGGACCACTTGCACCACCTGGCCCACCCTGCACCTCTACGGCTACCCGGCCATCTGAAAACTCGATTGAGAGACCAGCGCCGGCGCTGAGTGGCGCGGCCAGCCGCACCATCCGCCCGTCAGCATCGCGCACAAGAGCAAAGCCACGCGCCAGAGCGCTTTGATAACTGAGCGAGTGCAACAGCTTGCCGACGCCCTCCAGGCTGCGGCGGCGCATACTCAGCCGGTTGTTTAAGGCTTGCCCGGCGCGGGCATGAACCGAGGCGAGGCGCTCACCGGCCCGCCCCACCCGCTGCAGCAGCGCGCCCGGCGTCAACCGCGATCCGGTGCGGGCCAGCCGCATGCCGTGCGCGCGGGTGTTGGCGAGCAGTGCGCGGCCCAGCCGCTTGTCGGCTTCATCAAACCGCTGGCGCGGAAATGCAATCAAGTTTTCGAGCTTTGGCAACCCGCGCGCGGCGGCCTTCAAATGGGTGCGCGTTTCAGCCAAGAAGCGGCGAACGGAGCCGCGCTGGCGCGTGCCCAGCATTTCCAGCTGATCGACAAGATCAGAATATTTCGGCACCGCCCATTCGGCAGCTTTGGTCGGCGTTGGCGCACGTGCGTCCGCGACGAGGTCGATCAGCGTCCAATCGGTTTCGTGGCCAACGGCGGAAATCAGCGGAATGCGGCTTTCGGCGGCGGCGCGGACCACGATTTCCTCGTTGAATCCCCACAGATCTTCAAGGCTGCCGCCACCACGCGCAACAATCAGTACATCGGGACGCGGTATCCGCCCGCCGGGCTCTATGGCGTTAAATCCGCGAATGGCGGCGGCGACTTCCGCGGCGCTGCCTTCGCCTTGCACACGCACCGGCCAAAGGATCACGTGGGCCGGAAAGCGCTCATTGAACCCGGCAAGCATGTCGCGGATCACGGCCCCTGTCGGCGAGGTGATGATGCCGACAGATTTGGGCAAAAACGGCCGCGGCTTTTTGCGCGCGTCGTCAAATAGCCCTTCGGCGGCAAACTTGCGCTTGCGCTCTTCAAGCAACGCCATCAGCGCACCGGCGCCTGCCGGTTCCAGCGCCTCGATGACGATTTGATAGTTGGATTTGCCGGGGAAAGTGGTGATCTTGCCCTGGGCGATCACCTCCATGCCTTCTTCCGGCTTAAAGCGCAGCCGGCCAAACACGCCCTTCCAGATGACCGCGTCGATTTTGGCCTTATCGTCCTTGAGCGCGAAATAGCAGTGCCCGGAGCTATGCGGCCCGCGATACCCGGAAATCTCGCCTTTCAGGCGGACGTAACCAAAACCGTCTTCCAAAGCCCGCTTGATAGCCCCTGACAACTCGGAGACCGAAAATTCGGGCGCATTGCCTTGGGCCTTGCCCGCAGACGGGACAGCGGCCAAACCGGTTGGCGGTACAGATGTTGATAGAGGGTCGCTCACAGCAGTCCGATCTTGTCTCGACGCCGTTCGATGCTACACCAAGCCTCAAATTGCAACAGGCACCCTACCATGAACGTCTTACTGATCGGCTCCGGCGGCCGGGAACATGCACTCTCCTGGGCTCTAACGCCAAGCGCCCTGCTCACCAAACTCTATTGTGCACCGGGAAATGCCGGAATCGCCGAAATCGCTGAATGCGTCGCACTTGATAGCAGCGACCATGCCGCGGTGATCGCTTTTTGCCGGTCGCACACAATCGGGTTCGTGATTATCGGCCCGGAAGCGCCGCTGGTTGCTGGACTTGGCGATGCGCTTGGCGCGGCCGGCATAAAATACTTCGGCCCGACTAAGGCCGCCGCCCAGCTTGAAGGCTCGAAGGGTTTCACCAAGGACCTTTGCGCTGAGTTCAATATTCCAACCGCTGCCTATGGCCGCTTCCGCAATGCGCCAGCTGCCAAGGCCTATATCGAAGACCACACCATCCCGCTGGTCGTCAAAGCCGATGGCTTAGCCGCCGGCAAAGGCGTCATCATCGCGACCTCGCATGACGAAGCGCGCGCCGCTGTTGACGCCTGCTTCTCCGGCGCCTTCGGGCAGGCGGGCTCGGAAGTCGTGATTGAAGAATTCATGGAAGGTGAGGAAGCCAGCTTCTTCGCGCTTTGCGATGGCACCACCGCTGTCGCGCTGGCAACCGCGCAAGATCACAAGCGCGTCGGCGATGGCGACACGGGGCCCAACACCGGCGGCATGGGCGCCTATTCGCCAGCGCCCGTTATGACGCCGGACCTGATCGAACGGACGATGGCAGAGATCATCCGCCCGACAGTCGCTGGCATGGCCAAGCGGGGTACGCCGTTTAAGGGGGTGCTGTTCGCCGGCCTGATGATTACAGAAAGCGGGCCAAAGCTGATCGAATACAACGCCCGATTTGGCGATCCTGAAACGCAGGTGCTGATGATGCGCCTGAAGTCCGATTTACTCGCAGCCCTTCTCGCGACCGCAGACGGCACGCTGGATGCGCTGACCTTGAAATGGATCGACGATGTCGCGTTGACCGTGGTGATGGCCGCAGACGGTTATCCGGGAACGCCGTTGAAGGGCACCGAGATCAAAGGCCTCAGCGCCGCCGCCAAAATCGACGGCGTCGAAATCTTCCACGCCGGAACAAAGCGCGACGGCAAGCGCCTGCTGGCCGATGGCGGGCGCGTGCTCAATATCACCGCGCGCGGCAAAACCGTGGCTGAGGCTCAGGCCCACGCTTACGCAGCCATCGCACAGATCAACTGGCCGCAAGGTTTCTGCCGTAATGATATTGGCTGGCGGGCGATTGCGCGCGGTGAGCGTTGAGGCACGTCGTGGGTGCGGCGTGCTGCGTTGAGATCTGGCGCGTTGAGATCTGGCGCAATCTCTTGGTATCTCCTGCTATGCATCCTATGTGTACCTGCATCGACGCAATCCGGCGCATAGTGATGGCATGAACAGATCACCCTCCGGCCGGCAGATCTCTGACGCAAACGGTGCCCCCGTGGTGGCGAAGCGCCATCCCCGCCCCGCTGGCGGGACACCAGTGATCGGCCTTGCTCTTGGCGGCGGTGGTGCGCGCGGCTTGGCGCACATCGCGATGCTCGAAGCGTTCGATGAACTCGGCATCAAACCGGCGATCATTTCAGGCACCTCAATTGGCGCGATTTTCGGCGCGGCTTACGCATCCGGGATTTCCGGCAAGGACTTGCGCGCGCACACCAAGGACGTGCTGTCGCAACGCTTCGGGCTGGTGCGCGATCTATTCTCCGCGCGCGCTCTGCCGCTGCAAAAGTTGCTCAATCCGTTCGCGTCCCGCACCGCCATACTCGATCCTCACGCGCTACTGGATCTGGTGCTTCCCAAAGCCGTCAAAGGTTCGTTCGAGGACCTCGTCATCCCGCTGAAAATCGTCGCCTCCGATTTCTACGATCAGGAACCGGTGGTCTTTTCTTCCGGCCCGTTGCGCCACGCGATAGCGGCCAGCATGGCACTGCCGGTGATTTTCCAGCCCGTGATGTGCGATGGCCGCGCCATGATCGACGGCGGTTTGACGAACCCGCTGCCGTTTGATCTGTTGGCTGGCCAGGCCAGCATTATCGTGGCGATTGATGTAACGGGTGCGCCGGTGCCAGATCCAAAGCGCGCGTCTCCAACGGCTTTTGAAGCTTTGTTCGCCAGCGCGTTTCTATTTGAAAATTCAATCGTACGCGAGAAATTGAAAGCCGCGATGCCGGATATCCTGATCAGTGCCGGGACCAGCAAATTTCAAGTGC
This sequence comes from Hyphomicrobium sp., assembly GCA_013141015.1. Classification (GTDB taxonomy): domain Bacteria; phylum Pseudomonadota; class Alphaproteobacteria; order Rhizobiales; family Hyphomicrobiaceae; genus Hyphomicrobium_B. The sequence goes on from JABFRT010000007.1 coordinate 157,008, forward strand.
TCGACTTTCTGAAAGTCGATGAAATTCTCGCTGCCGCCGGGCCCGCTAAGGAACGCCTGAAAGCCCAGCTTGATCGCGTGCTGTCCGTTGAAACACTGGATCAAGTTGAGGCATTGGATCTGCCCGCGCCTGTCATCCCCAAACGCCGCCGCCTGCTGTCACGAAGTAGAACCAAGCCGAAGTCATCGGTATAGTCTACCCCCCGCGGCGCTCTGCGAAGAACGCGCGAAGGAGCGCGCTGGCCTCTTGCTCGCCAAGCCCGCTGTAGACCTCTGGCGCGTGATGGCAGGTCGGCTGATTGAAGATCCGCGCGCCATGCTCGACGCCGCCGCCCTTGGGGTCGCTGGCGGCAAAGTACACCCGGCGGATGCGGGCGAATGAAATGGCGGCCGCGCACATCGGACACGGCTCCAGCGTGACATAGAGATCGCAGCCGGTTAACCGCTCAGACCCAAGCTCAGCGCAGGCCTGACGGATCGCGACAATTTCAGCGTGCGCGGTCGGATCGTTCAACGCCCGCGTCTGGTTGCCAGCTTTGGCCAAAACTACGCCCGAGGGCGCGACCAGCACCGCGCCAACCGGCACTTCGCCGCGCACTGCGGCGGCACGTCCCTCGGAGAGCGCCAGGTCCATATGGCTTAAACGGTCAGCCGATGTCATAACGACGCCTTCACAATAGGATCACCCGCTTCCGATGGTCACCAAGTCCACCAACCAGTTTCCCGGCGCCCGCAAGCCGATGAAGCCTGCAGCAGCGGCCAAGCCGCAAGCACCCGCAAAGCACTAGCGGACAAGAGCCGCCGCACCGGCCCCGCCGAGCGAACGCACCGGCGAACCGATGCGGATTGCCAAGGCGATGGCGCGCGCAGGGCTCTGTTCACGCCGCGAGGCTGAACGCTGGATCGCAGATGGCCGGGTCAGCGTCAACGGCAAGCTGCTCAAAACGCCAGCCTGCGAGGTCGGGCCCAAGGACAAAGTGATCGTGGACGGACGGCCATTGCCAACTGCCGAACCTGTCAAACTTTGGCGCTATCACAAGCCGCGCGGCGTCGTCACCACGCATGCCGATCCGCAAGGCCGCCCGACGGTGTTTGAGAAAATGCCGCCCGAACTGGAGCGCGTGATTTCCATCGGCCGCCTCGACTTCAACACCGAGGGGCTGCTGCTGCTGACCAATGACGGCGGTTTGGCGCGCTTCATGGAATTACCGGCAACCGGGTGGGTGCGCCGTTACCGGGTGCGCGCCAAGGGCCGCGTTTCAGCCGATCAGCTGGCCAGCCTCAAAAGCGGCCTCGAAGTCGATGGCGTGCAGTACGGCCCAATCGAAGCCAGCGTCGATAGCGTGCAAGGCGCCAATATGTGGCTGACGATTGCCATCCGCGAAGGCAAAAACCGCGAGGTCCGCAAAATTTTGGCGCATCTCGGCGTCGAAGTGAACCGTTTGATCCGCGTGTCGTTTGGGCCATTCCAGTTGCTCGACCTTGGGCCGGGCGCCATCGAGCAGGTCAAGCGCCGCACGCTTGCGGAACAACTGGGTGCGAAAATGGCGCAAGAGCTGGGGCTTTCCGAAAGCACCGATGACCGCAAAGCCCGCCACGCCCGCGGCAAAGCGGCCAGTGCCAAGGATGACGACGAATGAGGGTCGTCTCCGGCAAATTCCGCGGACGCGCGATTGCAGCGCCAGAGCACGAAGGCTTGCGGCCGACCTCTGACCGCGTGCGCGAGAGCGTATTCAATATTCTGGCCCACGGCATCGATGATTTCGAGCTGCCGGGCGCGCGCGTGATGGACCTGTTTGCCGGCACCGGCGCACTCGGCTTAGAAGCCATGTCGCGCGGGGCCAGCTATTGCCTGTTTGTTGAAGACAATGCGGATGCCCGCGCGCTGATCCGCGATAACATCGAAGCTTTCGGGCTAACCGGCGAAACCCGCATCTTCCGGCGTGACGCGACGGACCTGGGCCCCGCAAGCGCCAAGGACAGTTTCACACTCGCGTTCCTCGATCCGCCGTATGGCAAGGGGCTTGGTGAAAAAGCGCTCGCTATTCTGGCGGACGGCAAATGGCTGGTGCCCGGTGCGATTGCAGTGCTTGAAGAACGCGCCGGCGTGGCGGTCGATATTCCGGCGGCGTATGAAGCCATCGATCAACGCACCTATGGCGACACGGAAATCCGCTTTTTGCGATTGCGGCGCTCATAGAGAACCGCGCTCTGGCCGTTGCAAAGCCGGGCGTTTCTTGGTCAGATGACCAACATCATCAGCTTGAAGGTGAACCTCTATGAAACTTGCAGTCCTCGCGCTGGCAGCGCTTGCACTCCCGGCGGCCTGCACCGAAGCGCTCTATGGCCGCGTCTACGATCAAACCGAAGCTGGCCAATTGAAGGGCCGCCTCGTGGTCGAATGGATCGACCAGGACAAGTTTGTATTCACGCCCGATCCGGCAAACCCGCTGCGCTACACGCGCAAGAACAGCGATGTCATTGAACCGCAGCGCATGGTGACCGATGGCGGCACTATTCCGCCACCGCTGCGCGCCGTTAAAAGCTATTCGCCGTGGGGTTATGCGCCGGCCTTCATCATCCACGATTGGTTGTTTGCGATGAAGCACTGCAAAGTGCCGGGCTTTGAAGCCTATGACGTCGATAAAGCCGCGACCGTGATGGCTGAAGTTTTGAAAACCTTGATGCAGGACCCGCGTTACGGCGGCCCCAACAAGCTGGTGCATTATTCGATGTATGAGGCGGTGCGCTCGGCAACCGCGCAGGACTATTGGAACAACGGCACGTGCGACACTGCCGGTATCCCAAAGACCGCCAACCGGCCTATGGCCCGATCGCGCCAGTTGCCACCAGCCGACGCGCCGGCGGCACCGGGGGCGGCACCACCCACCGCGTCTGGCACACCCGCCAACCCGAAATTCACGATTGAGTTTTGAGGCCCCGGCATAGCTGCACGGGCTGCATCGCTTCGGGAGGAAAGCGGACCGGCAATTACCGCCTCACGCCTTCCATCCCCGCACACCGTAGTAGAGAATATACAGATAGCCCGGCACGGCGATCAGCGCGTAGGCGAGTTGGAAGTCCATCGACTGCTTCAACACAGCGAACGCATAAGGCAGCAGCGCGCCGCCCGCGATAGCCATGATCAGCAGCGCAGAACCTGTTTCCGTGTGCCGCCCAAGGCCGCGAATGGCGAGCGGAAAAATCGCTGGCCACATCATGGCATTGGCGAAGCCAAGTGCTGCGATGAAAGCAACCGACGTATAGCCGCTGGTAGCCGTTGCAGCGAGCGTCAGCACCACACCAAGCGCCGCCGACAGTGCGAGGTAGTGCTGCTGCGAAATCAACTTCGGGATCACCAGAAGTCCGGCGATATAGCCGAACAGCATTGCAGCCAGCGTGTAGGAGGTGAATAATCGTGTTTCGGCGAGCGGAAGATTAAAGCCCGCGCCATAGACGCCGATGGCATCACCCGCCATCACCTCAACGCCGACATAGAGAAACAGACAGACAACGCCGAGCCATAGATGCGGGGCATGGCAAGGCCACGGCCCGTCTGACTTTGCATGGCGTCCTCGTTGACCGCCTCCGGCTGAATGTCCGGCAACCGCGAGCGCATGATCCATACGGCCAGCAACGCCAACAGAGCCGCCATGATCATGTAGGGCATGTAGACCTGAGCGGCGAAGGTGTTAAGCAACGCCTCGCGCGCGTCCGGCGTGGCGGCAGCTTTGACGTGCGCGTCGAAATCGTCGATCCCGCGGAGCACCAGCGCACCAAATACAATCGGCGCCAGGATGCCGGCAAACTTATTGCAGATGCCCATGAAAGCGATGCGCTGCGCGGCGCTGTCAATCGGCCCGATGATCGAGATATATGGGTTCGACGCGGTTTGCAGCAATGCGAGGCCTGAGCCGATCACGAACAATCCCGTCAGCGCACCAGAATAGACGCGCATGGTCGTGAAGTGGCCAAACAGCACGGCGCCAATGGCCATGACGAGCAGTCCCAGTGCCATGCCGCGCTTCATGCCGGTGCGGCGCAGAATGGCCGACGATGGCAGTGCCCAGAAAAAATACGACAGATAAAAAGCCATTGGCACCAGAAAGGCGGCGACGTCATCAAGGCTGAACGCCAGCTTGACGAACGTGATCAGCGGACCGTTCAGCCAAGTCACGAATCCGAAGATGAAGAACAACACGCCGATGGTGATCGCCGGTCCGAGGGACGCCGGTCCATACCCCTGCCGGCCGGCCTGCGCCGCACCACTGTCCCTGCTCGTCATACCGCCCCCGCTGGCCGCCTTTTCGAGCGGCACCGTAAGGGAACACGGCCGGGAATGCATCCCCAGGCTCATTCCTCGACCGGATTTCCGGACAGTAGTTTTGAGGTCTTCTAAAAAGGCGCCTGCGACCGCCGGTTAACTTGACGAAGATCCTCAAATTTGCGCAACATCAAGACGTAGAGTTTCAAATTAGTCCGATATCGGGGCCTTGAACCCCGCTTGATTGGAGCCTTGCTGTGATTGTTTGTTCCTGCGCAGTCATTACAGACCGCGATATTGTCTGCGCCGTCGCCGAAATCATGAGCGCGCCGCACGCACTGTTGCCGACGCCCGGCGTCGTCTTCCGCCATCTCAACAAGCGCATGAACTGCTGCACCTGTGCGCCGGTGGCCGTATCGGCAATTTACAAAGCTATGGACCGGCTTGCTGCCGACACGCGCGTTTGCCCCTACGCGCTTGCCGATGCACGCGCCAAACTAACCCGCATTGAGGAACGCCGCGCCACCCGCCAGGCGCGCGCCGAAGCCGAGCGCAACGAGCACCTGTTCGCGGCTGCACGGCGCGGTGCATCACGCGCCTGATCAAACCCCCACGCATACGGTGGCGGATACCGCCTTGATCCGCTAGGCTTGGTCCAATACATCCACGCGCCGCATCTGGCCGTAGACGCATCAACCACTGCATTACCGGAGCAACAATCATGAAGGGCAACAAAGACGTTATCGCGCGCCTGAATGAAGCTCTTAAACTTGAGCTTGGCGCGATCAATCAATACTGGCTGCACTACCGCCTGCTTGCGAACTGGGGATACGCCAAGCTCGCAAAAAAGGAGCGAAAAGAATCCATCGAAGAAATGGAGCACGCCGACAAGATCGTTGATCGCATCATTTTCCTCGATGGTCATCCGAACTTGCAGCACGTTGCGCCTTTGATGATTGGCGAGAACATCAAGGAAGTTCTGGAATGCGATTTGAAGGGCGAACACATCGCGCGTGAAAGCTATTCGAAATCACGCGATGTTTGCCGCGAGGCAGGTGACTACGTGACCATGCAGCTGTTCGAAGAACTTCTGAAAGACGAGGAAGGCCATATTGATTTCCTCGAAACGCAGCTTGATCTGTTGAAGCGCATCGGCGTTGAGAACTATGGCCTGCTGCAGTCGGAAGGCGCTGACGAAGCGGAAGGCCATTGACAGACACCACGACCGCCGGGCTCGCACCTGATCTCGTTGCAGATCTCGTTGCTGGCCGCTCATGCGACGGCTGCACGATGTGCTGCAAGCTGCTCGCTATCGACGTGCTGGAAAAGCCGCGCGGGGCGTGGTGCAGCCATTGCGATCAAAAGCGCGGCTGCACCATTTACGAGACGCGACCCGATCCATGCCGCGGTTTTTATTGCGGCTATTTGCGCATCGCCGAATTGGATGACCGCTGGAAACCGGCAAAGGCCAAATTTCTGATCAACTACGAAGACGCGGCCAAACGCATCGTGATCCACGCCGATCCGGCGCGGCCAGACGCCTGGCGCGCGGAGCCATACTACAAGACCATCAAGCAATGGGCCGCGACCGCCGCGCGGCAAGGCGGCATGGTGATGGTATGGGCCGGAGCGCACGCCACAATCGTGTTGCCGGGCCGCGACGTGGCGTTGGGTGAGGTGCGCGACGATCAGCTGATTGTGCCGGTCCAGCGCAACACGCCTGCCGGTATTGATGTGACGTTCGAGTTGCGCGACCCTTAACGCCGCTTGTGGGCTGATCCGCGCCTTCCGGCCAGGGTGACATGGCGCGCGCGCCTATGCTATCGCGGGCCAGGAAAACCCTCTCAAGTGAAGCGAACCCGATCATGACCAAAACCCGCGTTGAAACCGACACCTTTGGCGAAATTGCTGTAGATGCCTCCAAATATTGGGGCGCGCAGGCGGAACGCTCGCTCGGCAACTTCAAAATCGGTTGGGAAAAGCAGCCGGCCCCTGTCGTGCGCGCACTTGGCATCGTCAAACGCGCGGCTGCTGAAACCAACATGGGCCTTGGCAAGCTCGACGCAAAAATCGGCGAGACGATTGTTAAGGCCGCGCAAGAAGTCATAGACGGCAAGCTCGATGCGCATTTCCCCCTCGTCGTCTGGCAGACGGGTTCGGGCACGCAATCGAACATGAACGCTAATGAAGTCATATCAAACCGCGCCATTGAAATGCTGGGCGGCGAGATGGGCTCGAAAAAGCCGGTCCACCCGAACGACCACGTCAACATGAGCCAGTCATCGAACGATACGTTCCCGACGGCCATGCACATTGCGTGCGCAGAAGAAGTCGTGCATCGCCTGATCCCCGCATTGAAGCATCTGCACGCAGCGCTCGATACCAAAGCCAAAGCCTGGAAAGACATCATCAAGATTGGCCGCACGCACACGCAGGATGCAACGCCGCTGACCTTGGGCCAGGAATTCTCAGGCTACACCCAGCAGATCGCCAACGGCATCAAGCGCATTGAAATGACGCTGCCGGCGCTTATGGAACTGGCGCAAGGCGGCACCGCCGTCGGCACAGGCCTCGCCTCGCCCGAAGGGTTTGCCAACAAAGTCGCAGCTCAGATTGCGGCGATCACAAAACTACCGTTCACGTCAGCGCCAAACAAATTCGAAGCCCTCGCTGCTCACGATGCGATGGTGATGACGCACGGCGCGATCACAACGGTTGCAATGAGCTGCTTCAAGATCGCCAACGATATCCGCTTCCTCGGCTCAGGCCCGCGCGCGGGCCTTGGCGAATTGGCACTGCCGGAAAACGAGCCCGGCTCGTCGATCATGCCAGGCAAGGTCAACCCGACGCAGTGCGAAGCCCTCACCCAGGTTGCAGCCCACATCCACGGCAACAACGCGGCCATCGGTTTCGCAGGCAGCCAAGGCCACTTCGAATTGAACGTCTACAACCCGATGATGGCTTACAACTTCCTGCAATCGGTGCGCCTGTTGGCCGACGCGGCCGTCTCATTCACCGACAATTGCGTGGTTGGCATCGAGCCGCGCCTCGACAATATCGCCAAGGGCCTCGCCAACTCGCTGATGCTGGTGACGCCGCTGAAAGAAAAGTACGGCTACGACAAGGCCGCAAAAATCGCCAAGACGGCACACAAGAATGGCACCACCCTGCGCGAGGAAGCCATTGCCGCCGGAATCCCAGCCGCTGATTTCGACGCGATTGTACGGCCCGAAAAGATGATCGGCCCGGATCCGGCCTGACCCATTTGAGGAGACCTTCCTTTTGAAGGCGTTTAGTTCCATTTTGAACCGGATCAAGTCGCTTGACCTCTCTATTGCGACGGTTGTGCTGGGGCTAATTATCCTATTCGCAGCCAATGTTTTCGCCGGCGCCCTTGGATTCTTCCTCACTTTTCGCTCGCAGGGAATACTTGCTCCATTTGGGCAAGCGATTGCCGTCTTCGGACTTTTAATACCCGCAGCAGTCATGCTGTGGTTCGGCTTGACCAAACCGGTCCGGCACCGGAGTTGGGCCGCGGCCCCGATTATTTATCTGGCTCTGCAGTTTGGATATGCAGTCGTTGCCCGGGCCAATCTCCAATTCAAACTCACAGCGGACCTCTATGCGGTACAAATTCCCGCAATCGCCCGGGAACAACGCACGGTGATCGACGATGCCGAACGTGGGGCCATGTCCGTGGTTGCCCTCGCCTATGGAAAGTTCGATCGACTGGTGGAAGTTCGCAGAAGCACCAGAGGCGGAGCAATCGAGAAAATAACGGAATGGACGATTGGCATTGCTGATGCCTGTACCAAAGAATTGAAAGATCGCTCGACCGTGCTGCGTGCTGCAGGACGCCCTCAAGAGTGTTTCATCGAGCGCCAACTCAATACAGTCCCGGATGGACTAATTTTCACTTCGAAGGAACATATCGACTACCGGAGCATTG
>JABFRT010000001.1 GCA_013141015.1 Hyphomicrobium sp.
GCGACGGCATCCGCCGCGTCATCCGCTTTCTAGAAGATATGGATTTGGCAATTCTGTCGGGCTTTCGCCGCGTCCGCCCGCGCGGACTTGGTGGCGGTGACGACGGAAGACTGGCCGCAACAGCGTGCGGCGTTTGTCGCAGCGCCCGAAGATATCGGCGGGTGCGCAGAAACGCGTTTGAGGCTGGCGAAGCCATCACAAATCGCAACGCCGACGGGCGGCGGTTTTGGCCGTCAGACGCCCTAAACCCGCGGCCCGGTTTGAGACGTCAGGGCGATGGCGTTCCGGTCGATCCGCTTTCGCGCCGTTCCGACATGAACGCGTCGAATTCGGATTTGTCGCGGGCGTGGCGCAACCCGTCGAGGTAAGCGCGGAATTCAGCTCCTTCCGATTCGAGTTTTTCAAGCGTTGCCGCCCGGTAGTCTTCAAACGCGCGATTGCCGGTTGTTTTTGAAGCGGCGTGCCCGCGGGAGAACATCAGTGGTCCGCTGTCGCTATTTGCGCGCGCCGCACGAAGCGCTGCAACGCGTGCTTTGATTTTATTGCCAAGTCCTGCAAAGCGGCCGTTGCGGGTGACGGCGTATGCGGCGGCTGCAAGCGCGAGGGCCGATGTCAACACAACGGGTAGCACATGCAGATGCGGCGGTCCGAACAGGTGTAAGGGCATCCTGGTGTTCCTTGAAAGACAGGGCAATGTGAATTGCGAGGCGGCGGCGAACCACCGCCTCGGGTCTGCGAAGCGTCAGGTCAGAACGTCAGGCTTTAACGTCAGGCCGGCGGTTGGTCCGTCGCTGGCGTTTCAGGCGCGGCTGGCGCCGGGCGGTCGCGCCGTTCCGACATGAACGCATCGAACTCGGATTTGTCTTTCGCCTTGCGCAAGCGATCAAGGAAAGTGCGGAACTCGCGTTCCTCTTCTTCCAGCCGCTTCAAAGTTGCCTGGCGGTAGTCGTCGAAGGCGGCGTTGCCGCTGGAATAGGCCGGGCCAAAGCCGCCCGAGAAATTGCGCACTTCGTCCTCGACGCGCGAGCGCGCCTTATCGAATTTGTCGCCGAACTTGTCCGCGAAACGGTTCTGCCACTCGCTGCGATTTTGGCTGCGATTGCGTCCACTGCATCCCCAAGAGATGCGTCCACTCCATAACATGTAAGCCAAGATTGCGAGGCCAACCGGCCAGAACAGCACGAAGCCAAGGACCATCACGGCGATCCACGCAGGACGCCCGTAATCGTCGAGCCTTGCGACCATCTCAGACATCGATACCCTCACTGGTTAAGATGTGAATGTTCATTACATTCACATAGGTAAGAGGCAGGAGGCAAGGGATCAAGGGGGTGGGCGGGGATTTTTAGGGGTGGTGGTGGAACCACCCCGGACACTTGCTTGAAAGATCTTAGTGTGTATATATTTGCGCATAATTGGGACGCCTATGAATTTTGAGACCAATACCCGCAAAATCGTGGCGCGGCTCGAACGCGACGGCTGGCAGCGGCGCGACAGCGGCGGGCACGATATTTACAAACATCCGGCGCGGCCTGGCCGCATCATTGTTCCGCGCCACAGAGAGCAGTCGATTGGCGTGGCGCGATCGATCGCCAAAGTCGCCGGATGGCAGGACAAGGAGTGAGATCAATGGCCCGGTATATCGCACTCGTAGACGGCGCCGAGTCGACGTGGGGTGTGCGCATTCCCGATTTTCCCGGTTGCTTCGGCGCGGGCGCGACAATGGACGCCGCCGTCGATGACGCAACGCGCGCGTTGCGCGAATTTGCGGCCGACATGGTCGCTGACGGCGAAGCACTTCCTGCTCCACGCTCTTGGCAGGACATCAAAGCGGAGCTCGCAGCCGAGGGCGAGCCCATCGATCTCGTCGTCTACATTCCGCTGCTGCTTGATAAGGCGCGGCCCGTGCGCGCCAACATTTCGCTCGACGCGGGCTTGCTGGAGACCATCGACCGCGAGGCCCGTGCGCGCGGCCTGACGCGGTCGGCATTTCTCGCGAGCGCCGCGGTGGACAAGATCGCGGCGGGGCGCTGAACCCTCACCCCTTCCCAACCCCCAACCCATCCAAATACAGCAGCACGGCTGCGTCCAAGAGGTCCTCGGGCGGCATCGGGATGGGGCGGCGCGCGCCGTCGCCGCGGGCGAACAGTGACGCGATGCCGTGCGACAGCGCCCAGATATGCAGCGCCATCATCATCACCGGCGGACGCTTGCCCTCGGGCATAGTGGCAACCAGCGCCGCGCAGGCGTTTTTCAAAACATCGAACGCGCGGTCGCCGGCCGTGTGTAACTCCGGGAACGCGACGAAGGCGAGGCCCGATTCAAACATCGCTGAATATTGCGCCGGTTCACGCCGCGCGAAATCGAGATAGGCGCGGCCCAGCCGGTTGAACGCTGTGCGCACGTCCGGCTTGCCGCCGTTCCAGGCGGCGGTCAATCGGGCCTCAAACGCTGCAAAGCCGCGCGCTGCCACATCTGCCATCAAGGCTTCACGGTCGCGGTAGTGCCGGTAGGGTGCGGCCGGGCTGACACCTGCAGCGCGCGCCGCCTCGGCAAACGAAAATCCGGACGGGCCCTTTTGCGCAATCAGATCCAGCGCCGCCTTGATCAAGGCTTCGCGCAGGTTTCCATGATGATAGCCGCGGCGCGCGCCGGAGCTTGAATCACGATCAAATGACATGGCGCCCTTCTAGCCGGTTTGCCGCCCGCATGCACGCGGCGCGCAGAGGAGACCTGCCAAAAAGGCACAATTGGCCGCGACGGATTTAGCTGCAGCCGCCCGTTTCTGGTTTTAACATCCGGCGGGGGGATGCAGCATTTGCAGCAGGATGAGATGACGATGCTTCACCACAATTGCGGCCAGCGGCCGCGCGCCTTTTGGGTGGCCGGTTTGGCGGTGTTCAGCCTCGCGCTGCCGGTGCTCTCCAGCCGCGGCGACGCGGCAACCAAGCCTTCCAATTGGTCCACGGAAACGAAGGGTGCGGCAGCATCAGATGGCGCGACCGTCAATCCGATGTGCAGTGCCATTGAACGCAATCTCAACCTGCATATTGCGAGTATGAAGGCGTTGCGCGTGGCTATCGACAAAGCGGCAAGCGCTCCACCCTCGACCGTGGCTGGCGCGATTCAAGGAATTTTTGGCAAAGCGGAGCCCAACACAAAAGTCGCCGAGCAGACGCGCAAACTCGCTAACGAGCGCAAGGCCGCCGATGGCCTGAATGGCATGTTGAAAGCCACGCAATGCGCGGCGATTGATATCGATGCGGCTCTTGCCAGTGCACCTGGCACCGCGCACACAGGCCCCGAAGCGCCGAAAGAGGCGCCGGAACTGTTGCGGTTACCGCAAGATGGGGTTGTGCGCTGAGCCGCATAACGATGCGCAGCGTCTACTTGCAAATCCGCATCAATCCGTCGCGGCCATGACGGGCCAGATCGACGTGGAAATGGTCTTTGTGGTTGCTGTCGTAGTTCGGGCCGAGCACGGTCGTGAAGGTGCTGCAGGCGCCGGAGTGGACTTCGCGCAGGAAGGCGCGCTCCTGTTCGGTGCCGTACCACCCGCCTTTGACAGTGATGATCTCGCCGCTGGCCAGCGTGAAGCGAGAAACGTCGAGCGCGTTGGCGTAACCGTGTTCCGACAAGCGGCCGCCGCTTTGGTGGTTGATCGGCCGGCAGGCGTAAGACGCGGCAACCGTGACTTCGGCCAGCGATTGGCGGAAATGGAAGCGGGCGGCGGGTTCGACAACTTCGGCAATCCAGCGGTCGACCTGCGGGATCATCGGGCAGCGCAGCATGGCCGGCGGCTTCATGGACACGCGTCCGCCGTTGGCCGCTGACATTTCATAGGGGCTTTCGGTGCCGCAAACGCTCGGGCCGCCAAGCGCCGACTTGGCGCGCACGAAATTCGATTGGCGGACCGCGCCGGAGGCGATGCAGGCCTGCTCTTCAGCGGAGCGCCACGGCTCTTTCTTGGCGACGAAATCGACGTTGCTGGAGGAGCCACAGCCCCATAGCAGCACCAATCCTGACATCATCAGGAGGCTGAGGGGCAAGAATACTCGGATACGACGCAATACCATGACGGCGCACACTACCCGCAACTTGGTTAACGACGGCTTAACCCCTTCAAATCCCCGCTCATCATGTCGTCCGCCAATCCGGCCCATTTGCGTCTGGCAGGCGGCGGACCTGGGGCGGCTCAAAATAATGGCGGTGTGGACTGCCTAAAAGTTATCCACAGGATGTTGCGATGTGCTCAGAGCGTGAAACCGGCTCGTCATATGCTCAAGCTAGGAAGCCCATGCTCCAGTCTCAAAGGAGCTGGGCCGGACAATGTACTGAGTATCCGTCCCAAAGAGACGCACTGAGGGGTCTGACGGTTGGTATCGCGTCGGGTCGGACTCTGTTGGCTGAGCTCGTTTTGCGTACAGCTAGGCCAGTGCGCACGATTGCCAAGACACGTGGTCTGGCCCTGGCGAAAGACGTTTGGCAAAAGGCTGGCCGGTTCTGAAGGCAACACCCCGTCTGCCCTCTTCAGAATCAACCCGTCGCTCGCCAGGGCCGTCTTTCGCCAGGGTATCAATCATCAAGACTTGAGGAAGCTAAGCACCTCGGCTTTGTAGGCTGCGTCGCCGACGGCTTTCATGTGTTCGCGGCCTGGAATGACGAAGGCTTTCGCGCCGGTTATCAGCTTAGCAAGTTCGTCAGGTGACCCGCCGATCACATCATGCTCGCCAACCGCCACCAGCACAGGGCTGGCAATCGTCGCGATCATCTCGGCTGCCAGTTTGGCGCGCGATGAACGGATGCAGGCGGCGAGCGCCTTCAAATCGCTTTTGGTTTGCTCGGCAAAAGCGCGGAATGTGCGCGCCGTCGGGTTCGTTACATCGTCGATGCTCGCCGCTTCGAGCGCGTGCGCAATCGGCCCTGTACCGGCCATGCCGCGCACCATGTTGATGCCGAGGCCGCCGAATACGATGCGCGACACGCGTTCGGGATGGGCAATGGCAAGAAAGGCCGCGATGCGCGCGCCCATCGAATAGCCCATGACGTGGGCGCGTTTGATGCCGAGGTGATCGAGCAGGCGGCGGGCGTCTTCGGCCATCAGCGGCGAGCCATAGTCGGCTAGGTCGTACAACTTGGCGCTGTGGCCGTGGCCGCGGTTGTCGAAGGCAATGACGCGATATCCGGCGCGGCGCAAAACCTCGACCCAGCCCGGCGCGGTCCAGTTCATGGCGATATTGGAGGCAAAGCCGTGGATCAGCAGGATCGGCTCCAGCGGCGGCACCGCGGGCGCGGCGCTTTCCGCAGTCCCCTGTTCAAGTTTGGGGGGCACGTCGATATAGGCGATTTTGACGCCCGCACTGTCGAAAAACTTGATGTCTGTCATGTCCTGCCTGCGGCGAATGGAGGAGTGTTGTCCCCTATCGCGCCAGCAACTTCAACGGTATCTTCGGCGGACAAATTCGAACATGAGACAAGAGGCACGAGCATGGCCGGCGGACTTATTCCCCACTTCGCCAATGATGCAGGCACCGAACGCATCTTCATCGGTGTCAAGGAATTCAATTGCATGGGTGCGCGCGCGCCGTTCGATCACCCCCACGTCTATCTCGATATGGGCCAGGACAGCCAAATTCTCTGCCCTTATTGCTCGACGCTGTATGTCCACGACGCGCGGCTTGCCGAAAACGAAAGCGATCCGAAGGGCAGCCTCGTCTCAGACGCCGCCTAAGCCGGCATCGGTGCGCAGGGTATTTGGGGGCGCATCCCATGAGTAAAAAAAGACCAGCGAAAAATATCCCGGACGACGCTGTGCCAGAGAGGATTGTCATTGCCGGCGCTGGCATCGGCGGTCTGACGGCTGCATTGGCATTGTCCCGGCGCGGCGTTGCATCCGAGGTGTTCGAACGCCGCGAGGCGCTGTCGGAAGCGGGTGCCGGTATTCAGCTGGGGCCGAACGCGACCAAGGTGCTTGCGGGTCTTGGTATCCTTGAATCCGTGCGTGTGTTCTCAAGCGAACCCGATCACTTGCGCGTGCACGACGGACAATCCGGCCGCGTGCTGGCGCGCATGCCGCTTGGCCAATGGATGCGTGAACGACATGGCGCACCCTATTTGACAGTGCATCGGCAGGACCTGCACCGCGCCCTGTCAAGCGCTATACAAGGCGATCCGCTGATCACGGTCTCGCCGGGCCGGGACGTTGTCTCGTTCCTCCACCGCCCGGATGGCGTTGATATTTCCATGGGCAATGGGGAATGTCTGGCCGCCACCGCACTGATCGCGGCTGATGGGCTGTGGTCGAAACTTCGGGCGCAGGTGACGCCCACAGCCGCCCCGAAGCCAGCCGGCAAATGCGCCTACCGGACTGTTGTGCCGCTGGCGGCCTTACCGCCCTTGTTGAGCGCTAACGACGTCCACATTTGGCTCGCACCGGGCGCCCACATTGTTCACTATCCCGTGCGCCAAGGCAGTGAAGTCGCGGTCGTCGTTGTTATTGACGGCGTTGCCTCGCACGAATCCTGGAACAGCGCGGCATCGGTTGATGCCCTGCGCGCGTCACCCATCTCAGGGTTCGCCGCGCACGTGCGCGACTTTATTTTTGCAAACCACGTCTGGCGCATGTGGCCGCTGCAGAAGCTTGCACCCGTCGAGCGCTGGACCAACGGCGCCACCGCGTTGCTGGGTGATGCAGCCCATCCGATGCTGCCGTTTTTCGCCCAAGGCGGCGGTATGGCGATTGAAGATGCCGCCGTTCTTGCAAAGAATATCGCTGGGGATGGAACACTGCCGGATCGGCTCTATGCGTATGAAGTTGAGCGAAAGGCGCGCGTCAACCGCGTTGTCACCGCGTCGAAAACCAACGGCCGCATCTATCATCTCGATGGGCCGATGGCGTTGGCGCGTAATGGCGTGCTCGCGGCGGCCCCCCCCGGCTTGATGATGCGCCGTTACGATTGGCTGTATGGCTGGACGGCGTGAGGCGCAAGCGCGCGTGTAGCGCGGCTATGACGTGGCAATACCCGAACCGTGGAACCGGCGATAGGTTTCCGACGGCAATTCGCCGAACATCGCCCGGTAGTCGCTTGCGAACCGGCCGAAGTGCCAGAAGCCCCACGTGGTGGCCGCGTCTGTCACCGATTTTGCTGTCTTGATCGCCCGCCGCGCGCCATTCAAGCGTACGATTTTCAAGAATGCCGCGGGGCTAATGCCAAGCACGTCCTGGAAGCAATATTGCAGATTCCGCCGGCTGATTCCAATCGCCCGGCACAAATCGGCAACGTTCATCGGCGTATCAGGGTGGTCCATGACCAAGCCGCGTGCGGTGGCAACGATCAACCAACGCTTGGCCGGTGCAATCGACGGCCCGGTATCGGGTTGTTCGTCAGTCAGCGCCTGGGCGAGTGTTGATACGAGTGCACCCTTCATGGCTCTTCCGTGCGCTGCATCATCGATGAGTTGCGGGGAGTTGTTGAGCACATCGAACGCACCCAAAATCATCTGGCGCAGCGCGGACGTTGACTTGGGGTTGGCTCTGCGCAAGTGCGCTTCACGCAATGTCGGGAAGACGGCCTGTTGCTCATCGTCACCGAACGATGCCGCAAGATCGTCGATATCGACCACGATGCCGCCCATCACCGATCCGCAAGGTGTGTGAAACTCGAAGCCGTCGCGCCCGGAGAATACGTGCAGCGCCTCTCCCGCCGTGGCGGCGCCGCAGAAATTGGCGGTGCCTGCGAACCGCACCGGTACGCCGACGGCGCAAAGATTGGACGGCAGCACGCCGGTCTGGAAAAGCTCGTTGTCGGTCTGTTCGACGAAGAGGTGAATGCCGCTGAAACTCGTCTCAGAAATTGAACCGTTAAATACTCCAGCCGATAACTGCGCGTAGCTCTGGTTCCATCCGCGCAGCAAAGCGGCTTGCTCATCGACGTCGTGTGTGATGACGGAACTCAACGTAGCGGCCATGCCGGCGGGCGGGCACGTTCCGGCACAAGCGGATGATTGTCCCAAGGTCATTTTCTTCGCTTCGCAGTGTTTACAGCTCACGACGCCTGCATTGTCGCTGTAAAACAGCCTAAATCAATGAAAATCGAGATGACGGATGTTGTGTAGCTTGGATTCGCCACTGTCATCTTTCTTCGACTGCACAAAAACTATTGTGCAGTTGCACAATAGGTGGGCGCTTCCAGGTCATGGCGCACTGCGAAGTTGCCGAAAGTGGATAGCTTCTTCCTGAGGTTCGGTTCTTCTGTGGGGATGACGCTGAGCGTCGCCCGCCGTTCAGCGTATGCAATACGTGTTAGGGTGCGAAGTTGCTCTGAGGGGCCGCCAGATGCGATGGCCGGCTTCAAGCGTGCTGTTTGAATGTTGAAAACAAAATTGAAACGACCCGGCAGTAATCGAAAGTAAAAACTTCAAGGACGTGAATTGGGATCACGCTTTCGAGTGACGTTTTCAGGTCGCAGGTCGATGGCCGGTATTCGCCGCGTTCCTCAACGGACCCGGCAGGGCCCTGCCCACGGAATGTGAGCGCTGCTTGAACCGCGCGTACCCCCAAAAAAAGGGGACGAAGACAATGCAAGAGAAGGTATCAGGCGTCACCTATGAGAAGGTTGACGACGCATATTTCCAGGCTCGCGGGCTACGGCGTCATGCGGGAGTTTGGTCGCTGTGGGCACTCGGAGTTGGCGCGGTTATTTCCGGCCACTTCTCCGGCTGGAACCTCGGTCTCGCACAAGGCGGGTGGGGCGGCATGTTCGTCGCCACCATTATTATCGCCATTATGTATCTCGGCCTGACATTCTCACTCGCGGAAATGAGCCCCGCGATGCCGCACACCGGCGGCGCCTACTCGTTTGCTAGAACGGCCTTCGGTCCCTGGGGCGGGTTCATCACCGGCCTCGCTGAAAACGTCGAATATGTCATGACCGCCGCCGTGATCGTATTCTTCATCGGCAGTTATCTCGCAGCCATTGTCGGCGCGCCGACCGAGTGGCAACCGCTGTTCTGGATTGGCGGGTACATTCTGTTTGTTGGATTGAACATTCTCGGTGTTGAGCAGTCGTTCAAGTTTTCGATGATCGTAACCGTTCTGGCTCTGGCGTGCTTGATCGTGTTTTACGTCAGCGCGCTCGGCCACATCGACTTCAACCGCTGGGCGCTCAACATCGGAACCGATGGCAAGGAGCTGGCAGAGGGCAATGGTCCGATGTTCCCGTTCGGCAATTACGGCATTCTGGCTGCATTGCCCTTCGCGGTCTGGCTGTTCCTGGCCATTGAACAGCTGCCGCTGGCGGCTGAAGAATCGGTCGATCCCAAGCGCGATATGCCCAAGGGGATCATGCTTGGCATGTTCACGCTGATCGGTTCGGCATTTCTGGTGCTGTATCTCAACCCCTCGGTTGCCGGCGTCGGCTCGCAAAAGCTCGGCGCATCCGGCGAGCCGTTGCTCGACGGGTTCCGGGCGATCTATGGCTCTGACCTTGCAAACCTGCTTGCCGCGGTCGCGGTGATCGGACTGGTTGCCAGCTTCCACGCGATTATCTTTGCATTCGGCCGGCAGATATATTCGGTCAGCCGCGCTGGGTACTTCCCAACCGCACTGTCGGTTACACATGGAACGCGCAAGACGCCGCATATCGCCATGATTGTCGGCTCGTTGCTCGGTCTTGCCGTGATGTTGGCCGTGTGGTTCAGCCAAGGCGCTGAACAAGGCGCCAAAGTCATCGGTGGCACGCTTCTCAATATGGCGGTGTTTGGCGCGATGTTTTCCTACATCATGCAGGGCCTGTCCTACATTCAGCTGAAGCGTAAGTTCCCGAACATCGAGCGGCCGTATAAAAGCCCGCTCGGCGTCTTTGGTGCGGCTCTGACGGTGATCATCGGCCTCGTCACCATCTACATGCAGCTGCAAGATCCGATGTATATTACGGGCGTGCTTTGGGTGGCCGCATGGTTCGCGATTGGCATCGTTTACTTCGCGCTGATCGGCCGGCATAAGCTGATCCTGTCGCCGGAAGAAGAGTTCGCCATGTCGAAGGGCGAAGCCGCTTACAAGCACGTTTGATTGGCTTTGTAATAGACAACATTTGGGGGCACGCCACGTGCCCCCAAATCGCTGGCCCGAACGGTTGAGGCTTGGCTATGCCAATTTTTTCGCAAACGATTGCCGGGCACGTGCATCGCTTTAAATCACTCGGCGACTTGCTGGCCAAAGCGAGCCCCGCACGATCCGGAGACTATCTCGCTGGCGTCGCCGCGCGCGATGACGAGGAGCGGGTTGCCGCGCAAATGGCGCTCGCCGACGTGCCGTTGCACACGTTTCTCAATGACCATGTCGTGCCCTACGAGAGCGATGAGGTCACACGTCTGATCATTGATGATCATGACGCTAAAGCCTTCGCCGCGGTCTCGCATTTGACCGTCGGCGGGTTCCGCGATTGGCTGCTGTCGGATGCGGCGGTGGATAAATCACTCATTGCCCTGGCGCCGGGATTGACGCCTGAAATGGTAGCCGCTGTTTCAAAGATTTGCCGGGTGCAGGATTTGGTGCTGATAGCGCAGAAGTGCCGTGTGGTCAGCAAATTCCGCAACACCATCGGCCTCAAAGGCCGGCTATCGACGCGGCTGCAACCCAATCATCCAACCGACGACCCAACCGGCATTGCCGCCAGTATTGTCGATGGGCTAATGTACGGCAACGGCGACGCGGTGATCGGCATCAATCCGGCAACCGATAGTATCTCGGCCGTTACGACGCTGATCGAAATGCTTAACGACATTATTCAGCGCTACGATATTCCGACACAGTCGTGCGTGCTTACGCACGTGACGACCAGCATAGAGGCGATCAACCGCGGCGCGCCGGTTGATCTGGTGTTCCAGTCGATCGCCGGCACCGAGGCTGCAAACAAAAGCTTCGGCATTACGCTTGCAATGTTGCGGGAGGGCCAGGAGGCGGCGCTTAGCTTGCAGCGCGGCACCGTTGGCAACAACGTCATGTATTTCGAAACCGGCCAGGGCAGCGCGCTGTCGGCGAATGCCCATCATGGCATCGACCAACAAACACTTGAGGCGCGCGCCTATGCGGTCGCCCGCAAATTCAAGCCGCTGCTGGTCAACACTGTGGTCGGGTTTATCGGGCCTGAATATCTGTATGACGGCCGCCAAATCATTCGTGCAGGCCTTGAAGATCACTTCTGCGGCAAACTGCTGGGCCTGCCGATGGGTTGCGATATTTGCTATACCAACCACGCCGAAGCTGATCAGAATGACATGGACGTGCTGCTGACGCTGCTCGGCGTCGCAGGCATCACATTCATTATGGGCATTCCCGGCTCGGACGACATCATGCTCAATTATCAAACGACGTCGTTCCACGACGCGCTCTATGCCCGCAAGGTGCTCGGCTTGAAGCCGGCGCCAGAGTTCGAAGCGTGGCTGCAGTCGTCCGGCATCTTTGCTGCGGGAGACGCTCTCAAGATGTCCGATACATTGCCGCAGCCGTTCCAACGCGCGCTTGCTCATTTGCATTGAGGCCAACATGCCAGATAAGCCAACGCCGCCAGGGAGCAGCGCGATTGTTGCCAATGATCCGTGGCGCAAGTTGCGCCAATATACCAGCGCGCGCATTGCTCTTGGTCACGCTGGCACCAGCCTGCCGACGGCGCCGCACCTGGAATTTCAATTGGCACATGCCCGGGCGCGCAATGCCGTACATCACGTCTTGGATGTTGCAAATTTGCGCGAAGCGCTGATGGCGCGGGGCCACGAAGTCATCGAATTGCACAGTGCAGCGGCTAACCGGCCAGAATATTTGCAGCGTCCCGACAAAGGCCGGCGGCTTGATGCAGCATCACGCGCTGATCTGCAATCGCGTACTATTTCTTCACCCGCCTACGATGTTGCCTTTGTGATCGGAGACGGCCTGTCGGCGTTAGCGATTGAAGCCAATGCTGTGGCATTTCTCGACGTTATGGTTCCGGCGTTACGTGACGGCGGGTGGCGGATCGCGCCGGTTACGATTGTCGGCCAGGCGCGCGTCGCTGTTGGCGATGAAGTGGGCGAGCTTTTGGGTGCCGGCATTGTCGTCATGTTGATTGGCGAGCGACCGGGTTTAAGCTCACCCGATAGCCTCGGCATTTACATGACATACCAGCCGCGCACTGGATTGACGGATGAAGCGCGCAACTGCATTTCAAATATCCGCGATCAAGGGTTGAGCTTTGAGATGGCCGCCCACAAGCTGTTGTACCTGATGACTGAAGCGCGCAGGCGCGGACTATCGGGCGTGAATCTCAAAGACGAAGCCGAAGGCTTGCCGAGCGTCACGGCATCAGTGTCCAAGAACTTTCTGACGGACGCGTGATGGCGCGCGCGGCCTAGACGCTAAGCAGCAAATGCTCGCGCTCCCACGGACTGATGACCCGCATGAACTCCTCGAACTCAGAGCGCTTCAACGCCAGATAGACGTGGGAAAAGCGCTTTCCGAGAACATTCTGCAGGTCGGCGCAATCTTCAAAGTCGATCAGCGCTTCAAGCAGGCCGCGCGGCAACTGGTGGTCATTGCGGTAGGCGTTGCCGATAACGGCGGCACGCGGTTCGAGCTTGTTTTTCATGCCGATGTAACCGCATGCAAGGCTCGCGGCGATGGCAATGTATGGATTGGCATCCGATCCCGGCAGGCGGTTCTCGACCCGGCGGGCGGCATCCGGTGAAATCGGCACGCGCAAGCCGCATGAGCGGTTGTCATTGCCCCATTCGACGTTGATTGGTGCGGCGCCGTTGGGCACCAAACGGCGGTAGGAATTCACATACGGTGCAAACAGGCACATCGCAGCCGGCAGGTAGGTCTGCTGACCGGCAAGGAAGTTGTAAAACAGCTTACTGGCTTTGCCGTCCTTTTCGGTGAAGATGTTTTTCCCATTTTTTGAATCGACGATGCTTTGGTGAATGTGCATCGCGCTGCCCGGCTCGTTGGCCAGAGGTTTTGCCATGAAGGTGGCGTAACAGCTTTGCCCAAAGGCGGCTTCGCGGATCGTGCGTTTGAACAAAAAAACTTGGTCGGCGAGGTGCAGCGCGTCGCCATGCAGCAGGTTGATTTCAAGCTGGGCCGCGCCACCTTCCTGGATGATGGTATCGATCTTCAGGTATTGCCGCTCGGCAAACTCGTAAATGTCGTCGACAATTTTGTCATATTCATCAACCGCACCCAAGCTATAGGCCTGGCGGCCTGCACCCGGACGGCCAGAGCGCCCCGTCGGCGGCTCCAGCGGGTAATCGGGATCAGCGTTGGTTTTGGTGAGGTAAAACTCAAGTTCCGGCGCGACGACCGGCGTCCACCCTTCTTTGGCATACAGCGCCAGCACGCGTTTCAGCACATTGCGGGGTGCGACTTCGACCGGCTCGCCGTTCTGCCACGTGGCATCATGGATGACTTGCGCGGTTGGGCTTGAGGCCCACGGTGCAGGCCGGATGGTGCTGAGATCCGGCACCATTTTAAGGTCATTTTCGGCGTAAAGCGCCTGCCCATCCTCTTCAAAACCAACGTAATCGCCGGTAATTGTCTGGTGAAAGATGGAAATCGGCAGGTGCACCGCGTCAAGTTTGACGAATTTCTCGGCCGGCATGGTCTTACCGCGCGCCACGCCGGCAATATCTGGAACCGCGCAATCGATTTCCTGAATGCGGTGCTCTCTCAACCAGTCTGGAAGCCCTTCAGGCGTTGATCCAAAGCTGCGGCCTTCGGTTTCCGGGTTAACAACTCCGGTGTCGGCGGTCATGATTGCACCTAGCGATTCATTTCAAACTGCATAGCCAGTAACCAAGGCGATTGTCGCGTGCAAAGATTCTGGTCACTGAACAGCGTCGATCATCCCTTGTACCCGAGAGAATTTATGACCACAATGGAACGGTTAGGCAACAGCGGTAAAGACTTGTGGTGCGTGTGCCGATGGCTAATTGTTGCTTTCGTTCGGGCGGGGCTTAAAGTTCGCAAGGGAGGTTAATCGAATGACCGGAAATAAAATGAACCGCAGGTTGTCTGCGGCCAGCTTAATGTTTGCTGCTCTCGCCTTCGGACATGCAGCATTCGCCAAAGACCGCGAAGTCCGCGTGTTCAATTGGTCCGACTATATCGACCCGGCGATCCTTGAAGACTTTACCAAGGAAACCGGCATCAAGGTTGTCTACGACGTGTTCGATAGCAACGAAGTTTTGGAAACAAAACTTCTCGCGGGCGGCACAGGCTACGATATCGTGGTGCCGACCGGCCCGTTCCTGTCGCGTCAGATCGGCGCCAAAGTGTTCCGCAAACTCGATAAGTCGAAGCTGCCGAACATAACTAACATGTGGGACGATATCGCCAAGCGCTCGTCGATCTACGATCCGGGCAACGAGTATTCGATCAACTATATGTGGGGCTCAACGGCGATCGGCTACAACGAAGCCAAGATTAAGGAGCGGATGGCCGACGCGCCGGTCAACTCCTGGGACTTGATCTTTAAGCCCGACGTGATCGCCAAGTTCAAGGATTGCGGCATTCACATTCTTGATGCGGCCGATGATATTCTGCCGGCCGCCCTCAACTATCTCAAACTCGATCCCAATAGCAAAGACCCGGAAGATCTGAAGAAGGCCGCGGCGCTGATGGAGAGCGTGCGTCCGAATATTCTGAAGTTCCATTCGTCTGAATACATCAATGCGTTGGCAAACGGCGACATCTGCATTGCTGTTGGCTACTCTGGCGACATTCTGCAGGCGCGCAAGCGTGCCGAAGAAGCAAAGAACGGTCACACCGTGATCTTCTCGCTGCCCAAAGAAGGCGCACAGATGTGGTTCGACCAAATGGCCATTCCGGCGGACTCAAAGCGGGTTGAGGAAGCCCATATTTTCCTCAACTACATGATGAAACCTGAAGTCATCGCCAAAGCTTCGAACGTTGTGAGCTATGCCAACGGCAATAAGGCTTCGCAGCAGTTCCTGGATGAAGCGATCAAAACAAATCCGTCAGTCTATCCGAGTGAAGAGACGATGAAGCGCCTGTTTGTGAAGACGTCCTATGATGCGAAAACGCAACGTGCGGTGACACGGCTTTGGACCAAGGTCGTGACCGGTAAATAGACGAGGAAGAGAGAGCGCCGGGGCCGATGATCCCGGCGCTCTTAACTTTTAGAAGCGACAGCGCACCTAACGGCTGCGCACCAGCGTAACGTGACGTTCAGCTTGAGGAGTAGAGCATGGCCGCAAACGCACCCGTCGCGGAGGCAGGGGCCGCAAAGCCCGCGTCCGCCGCGCACAAGCCGGCAGGCCGCACACCGGCCCCTCAATCGAATTTCGCGCCTTGGAAAGACCCCGCCAAGCAGCCGATCGTGCGTTTTGAGAATGTCACCAAGCGTTTTGGCGACTTTATAGCTATCAAGAATTGTTCACTCGATATCTACGAGCGCGAGTTCTTTGCGCTGCTCGGGCCATCGGGATGCGGCAAAAGCACGTTGCTGCGCATGCTGGCGGGATTTGAAAAGCCAACGGAAGGACGGATTATCGTCGGCGGTAAGGACATAACTGACCTTGCCCCTTACGAGCGCACGGACGTCAACATGATGTTCCAGTCTTACGCGCTCTTTCCACACATGAGTGTTGAGAAGAATATCGGTTTTGGGCTGCGCCAGGACGGCATGGCAAAAGCCGACATAGACGTTCGCGTGGCGGAAGCGATGGCGTTGCTGGAATTGGAAAAGTTCGCAGCCCGCAAGCCGCATCAATTGTCTGGCGGCCAGCAGCAGCGTGTTGCGCTGGCGCGTGCGATCGCCAAGAAACCACGCATCATGCTGCTCGACGAACCTCTCGGCGCGCTCGATAAGCGTCTGCGTCAACAGGCCCAATTCGAACTGATGCGCATTCAAGAGACGACCGGCACAACGTTCATCATCGTCACGCACGACCAGGAAGAGGCGATGACGGTGGCCAGCCGGATTGCGGTCATGAACCACGGTGAATTGGTACATATCGCAACGCCAGGCGATATTTATGAGTTCCCGCAATCGCGCTACGTTGCTCAATTCATCGGCGACGTCAATGTTTTCGAGGGCAAGGTCACGTCGATCGCAGACGGCTCGGTTGAGATCGACTGGCCGGCGGGTGGCAGCAGCTTTACGGCAGCTGCCGTCGGAGGCTTGAGCACCGGCCAGCAAGTTTGGCTGGCAATGCGGCCCGAAAAGGTCCGGATCTCGCTGTCCAAGCCGACTGCACCTTGCAACACCATTCCCGGCAAGGTGATTGACGTTGGCTATCTCGGATCGATCTCGCACTACCACGTGCGGGTTGCTTCAGGACAGACCGTGACGGCGCTTCGGGCGAATTCGGCGCAGACCGTCGAGCAAAATATCAAGTGGGACGACGACGTCTGGCTGGAATGGCCGTATGACGCCGGCATGGTGCTGGACAAGTAAAGCGGATTTTGGCCGGCAAGCGTTGCACCACACGTAGAATGGAGTGAAAGATATGCGCCGTTGGTATGTCATTGGAGCGCCGTATCTCTGGCTCCTGCTTTTCTTTCTGGTGCCGTTCTTCATCGTCTTCAAGATATCGCTTTCGGAGATTGCGACCGCTATTCCACCGTACACACCGACGGTTGATCTGGCCGAGGGGTGGGCAGGTTTCAAGAGCTTCTTCTCGCAACTCGACTTTGAAAATTACGCCTTCATTTTCAGTGATCCGCTGTACGTTGGCGCCTACTGGTCGAGCGTGAAGATCGCCGCGGTCGCCACGTTCTTCACTTTGCTTGTCGCATATCCTGTCGCCTACGGCATGGCGCGCGCACCCAAAGATTGGCAGGCGACGCTGATGATGCTCGTCATTCTGCCGTTCTGGACCTCATTCCTGATCCGCGTTTACGCCTGGATGGGCATCCTGAAAAAGGAAGGGCTGCTCAACATGTTCCTGATGAACATGGGCGTGATCAGCGAGCCGCTGACCATTCTGAATACGACAACGGCCGTCTATATCGGCATTGTCTATTCATATCTGCCGTTCATGATCCTGCCGCTGTACTCGAGTCTCGAGAAAATCAAACCTTCGTTGCTGGAGGCTGCCGAAGATCTTGGCTCGCCGCCCTGGAAAGCGTTCTGGCAAGTAACGTTTCCGCTGTCGCTGCCCGGAGTTTTTGCCGGATGTCTGCTTGTCTTCATTCCGGCCGTCGGTGAATTCGTGATCCCGGATCTGCTCGGTGGATCGGATACCTTGATGATCGGCAAAACGCTGTGGAGCGAGTTCTTCAATAACCGCGATTGGCCTGTGTCGTCGGCGGTGGCTGTCGTGCTGCTGCTGGTGTTGGTCATTCCAATTGTGCTGTTCCAGCGCATGCAGCAACGCCAGCAGGAGGCAGCATCATGAACACGCGTTTCTCCTGGTTCAACGTCACGTCGATCGTGCTTGGCTTTGCATTCCTCTATATCCCGATCCTGTTGCTGGTGATCTACAGCTTCAACGATTCCAAGCTGGTTACGGTCTGGGGCGGGTGGTCGACAAAGTGGTACGAAGGGCTACTCAAAAATGATGCGCTGATCGATGCGGCGGGCGTGACGGTACGCGTGGCGCTCGTGTCTGCAACTATTGCCACGATCCTCGGCACGCTTGCGGCAATAGTCTTGATCCGCTTGGGCCGGTTCCGCGGGCGCACGCTGTTCTCGGGTCTGGTGTTCGCGCCGCTGGTCATGCCGGAGGTGATAACCGGCCTGTCACTGCTGTTGCTATTTGTGGCGCTTGGCTTTGACCGCGGTTTTTGGACCGTCACCATTGCTCACGCCACGTTCTCAATGTGCTTTGCGGCCGTCGTTGTGCAATCGCGCTTGCTCGATTTCGACAAGTCGGTCGAGGAAGCGGCCATGGATTTGGGCGCGCCGCCGCTTCGGACCTTCATGGAAGTAACACTGCCGATTATTGCGCCGGCTGTGATCTCCGCCTGGCTGCTGGCTTTCACCTTGTCTCTCGACGATCTCGTTATCGCCAGTTTCACGACGGGGCCTGGTGCGACCACGCTGCCAATTAAAATCTACAGTCAGGTGCGCTTGGGTGTGACGCCGGAAATTAATGCGATCTCAACAGTCATGATTGCGTTCGTGACGGTTGGCGTGTTGCTCGCGTCCTACATGACCAAGCGGTCGTCGATGCTGCGCGAACGTGAAAAGCGCGCCGTTGATGCGGGTGCAGCGTAGGCAATTGCATGGTTGAACATCACGTCTCGTCCTACTACGCCGCGACGGTCAATGACCGGACGGCGTACCCCCAACTCAAAGGTGCGATCAAAGCCGACATTTGTGTCGTGGGCGGCGGGTTCTCCGGGATCTCTGCGGCGCTGACATTGGCGGAGCGCGGCTATCAGGTTGTGTTGGTGGAAGCCAACCGCATCGGCTGGGGCGCATCCGGGCGCAATGGTGGGCAAGTCATTGCCGGCATCAGCGGCGAGCACAACATTGCCCGCCAGTTTGGCGCAGACGGAACGAATCTGCTGCGCGATATCCGCTATCGTGGCCACGACATTATCGAAAGCCGGATAGCCAAGTACGCCATCGATTGCGATTTCCGGCGCGGCTGGATGGAAGCGGCCGCCCGCCCGCGCCACATGGATGGCCTCAGACGTTACGTCGATGAGCGGCGCGCGGAGGGTGACGAACTCGAAATTGTTGAGCCCGGAGATATCGGCCGTGTGCTCGGCACCAATATCTATCACGGCGGCTATATAGACCGGCGCAGCGGCCATCTGCATCCGCTTAACCTGTGCATGGGCGAAGCGCGAGCTGCCGCCAGCATCGGCGTCAGGATTTTCGAAGACAGCGCGGCGTTGCAGATCAACGGTGGCGCCAAACCCTACGTGGTGACGGCGCAGGGCCGCGTTGATGCGGGCGCAATTGTTCTGGCGGGAAGCACGGATCACGCATTCCAGCGCGGCCGCCTGCGCGGGCTGACGTTCCCGACCGGCAGCTACATCATAGCAACCGAACAGCTGACGGAGGCCGAAGCGCAGGCGGTCAATCCACAAAATCTGGCGGTTGCAGACAGCAACATCGTGCTCGATTATTTCCGCCTATCAGCAGACCGGCGCATGTTGTTTGGCGGGCGCTGCAATTATTCAAACCGCGATCCCAAGGATTTGGCGGCCGCCCTCCAGCCACGGCTCGCTGAGATCTTTCCGCAGCTTGCGCACAAGCGGATCGACTATAGCTGGGGCGGGCGCATCGATATTGTGTTGACGCGTGTGCCAGCGATAGGGCGGCTGGAGCCAAACGTCTATTATCTGCAGGGCTATTGCGGCCACGGCGTCAATGCCACGCACATCGCGGCCGAGATCGTCGCGGACGCGATATGCGGGACGACAGAGAAATTCGATCTGTTCGATAAGATCCGCCAAGTGCGCTTGCCCGTTGGCCGCTGGGCCGGCAACCAGATGCTGGCGCTTGGTATGCTCTATTACCGGATGAAAGACGCGCTTTAAGCGGCGTCTCGAAGGGCTGTTTTCTTGGAACGTGCCGCATAAAAAAAACCGGAGCCGCGAGGCTCCGGTTTAGAATTTTCAACCGCTGATCAACCGCGAACTATGGCAGCGTGACCTTGGCCGAGAAGACGAAGCGCGAGTCGCTCAGACCGTAGTAGGTATCGTCGGCAATTTGGTCGAGGTTCGTATCCCAGTAGCGGAAATCAAAGGTGAGTTTTTCGACGGCCAATGCAAGGCCGACGTTCCAGTAGACGTAGCTGTCCGTGAAGTCTGAAAAGGCACCAGCATTGTCTGTGTCCTCAGCATAGCCAAGTGTACCGCTGAGTGTTGGTGTGAAGATGCCGACTTCAGGCAGTGTGTAGCCGAGTGTGCCTTCAACGGTGAACGTTTCAGGATAGTTGGCTGCATCCGGCGTATAGTACAGGGTGACAGTACCGTTCAGGTTCTTCATCAGCTCGGTCGATGCGCCGGCCTTGAATTCGACGTAGTCGAGCGATTTCACGCCCGTTACCGGGTATGTGTAGCCGATGATGCCGAAGTCGAATGTCACGGCACCCAGAACTGGCTTCAAGCCAGCATAGAGGTCGACTTCAAGAGGCTGATAGCCGTCGCCACTGACGTTCGACGCCCAGGCGCCAGCATAGAAAATGCCGTAACCGATATCGATAGAGCCTTGCGCCGCTGGCTTTTCATTGTTCAGCGACAGGCCGCGGAAGATATAGTCGCTTGTGGCGCCAGCAGTGAACGACCAGCTGAACTCGCGGGCGTCCTCGGCGCGTGCGGCACCCGTCAAGGCCAGCCCAGAGATGGCAGCTGCACCCGCCAAAGCAATAAACTTTTTCATAGTTCGTAATCCCCCAGGATGGCCCGTCAAAGCCTAGCAAGGCTACAACGGCTTCGCGCAATAGAATCCATCTTTTATGGAAGCCGCAAACGCCGTGATCCCTCAAGCAGATCTTGGTAACTTGAACCACGTTACTTGGCAGAGTGGCCAAAACAGCACGCAATCGGGGGCCAGATTGATTGCCTGCCTAAGTTTTGGGCGGCCTATGCGCTCAAAATCGAGGTCGGCAGCTGGCGGCTGGTGACCTCGCGGAGCGCGAAACTCGACTTCAGTCGCGCCACGCCCGGCAGCCGGGATAGCTGTTCTTTATGGATGCGCTCATAGTCGGCGAGGTCGCGGGCGAGCACGGTCAGCAGGTAGTCATCATCGCCCGACATTAGGTGACACGAGACGATTGATGGGGCGCTAGACGCTGCCTTCTCGAACGCGGCCAGCAGTTCCTCGTTCTGGCTTTTGAGCGTGATCTGCACAAAAACCGTCATTTGCAACCCAAGCGCGCGCCGGCTGACCTTGGCCTGATAGCCCTCGATCACGCCGCTGTCTTCCAGGGCCTTGATGCGCCGGGCAATCGCGGTCGCGGACAGCGGAACACGTTCGGCCAGTTGCACTTGGCTTTGCCGGCCGTCTTCCACCAGGGCGGCCAGAATGGCCCTATCAAGCGTGTTGATGGTCATGATCGATGGAAAACACCAATAGTGAGCAATTTTTCGCAGGATAATGGCGGATGTAGCCACTTTTCAAGTGAATTGCGCCATGTTCCAAAACTGATATGCGTCTATATTGATGGGCATCTGTATTAGCCTGCTTCAGGAGACAAAAATGCGCATCGGCGTGCCAACGGAAATCAAAAGCAACGAGTTCCGCGTCGGTCTGGTGCCGGGCTCGGTGCGCGAGCTGACCGCTAAGGGGCACGAGGTGATCGTGCAGTCCGGCGCCGGGGCGGGCA
Source organism: Hyphomicrobium sp. (assembly GCA_013141015.1). Lineage (GTDB taxonomy): Bacteria > Pseudomonadota > Alphaproteobacteria > Rhizobiales > Hyphomicrobiaceae > Hyphomicrobium_B. The sequence continues at coordinate 21,283 of JABFRT010000001.1, forward strand.
TCTTTGCCGATGATGCAACCTACGCCAAGGCTGGGGCGCGGATCGTGCCCGACGCACAGGCGGTATTTGGCGATGCTGAGTTGATCGTCAAAGTGAAGGAGCCGCAGCGCTCTGAATACACGCAGCTGCGCGCCGATCAGATCCTGTTCACCTATCTGCACTTGGCGCCCGATCCCGAGCAGGCCCGCGGGCTGATGCAATCGGGGTGCGCGGCTATCGCCTATGAGACGGTGACCGACGTCAACGGCGGTCTGCCGCTTCTCGCGCCGATGAGTGAAGTCGCGGGCCGCTTGTCGATCGAAGCTGCAGCGCTGGCATTGCGCCGGCCAACAGGTGGGCGGGGCGTATTGATGGGCGGCGTTCCGGGTGTGCGTCCGGCGAAGGTCGTTGTGCTCGGCGGCGGCGTGGTCGGCACGCACGCGGCGCGCATGGCGGCTGGCCTCGGTGCCGACGTGTCGATCATCGACAAGTTTTTGCCGCGCTTGCGTCAGCTGGACGAACTGTTTGAAGGCCGCGTGCGCACGCTGGCATCGACTATGGAAACGATCGAGTGCGAAGTGCTTGGCGCCGATGTGGTGGTTGGCGCGGCGCTTGTTCCGGGTGCCAGTGCGCCGAAATTGGTGACGCGCGCCATGCTCAAAGACATGAAGCGTGGTGCCGTGCTGGTGGATGTCGCCATCGACCAAGGCGGATGCTTCGAGACATCACATCCAACAACACATGCAGAACCGACTTTCGAAGTCGAAGGCATTATTCACTACTGCGTCGCCAACATGCCGGGCGCGGTGCCAGTGACGTCGGCGCAAGCCCTCAACAATGCAACACTGCCGTTTGTGTTCAAACTCGCCGAGCGCGGTCTGGCAGCCTTCGACCGCGATCCGCATCTGGCGGCGGGCCTCAACGTGCGCGATGGGCGCATCATGCATTCGTCCGTCGCGGCGTCGCTCGGCTTCGACAACCTGCAAGGCACGCGCGGGTTTTCATCAGCGGCTGAATAGAGTGCCCGCTACTTTGTCGTTGGAAAATTGAACTGTGCCCCGGCACGGATACCGGTCGGCCAGCGGGCAGTGACGGTTTTTAGGCGCGTGTAGAAGCGCACGCCCTCAGGCCCATAAACCGAATGATCGCCAAACAAGGAGCGCTTCCACCCGCCGAATGAATGATAGGCGACCGGCACAGGGATCGGCACGTTGATGCCGACCATGCCAACCTGGATCTTGTCGGCAAAGGCGCGGGCCGTGTCGCCATCACGCGTGAAGATCGCAGTGCCGTTGCCGTATTCGTGCTCGTTGATCAGCTTTGCCGCGTCGTCATAGGTGCCTGCGCGCACAACGGCGAGCACAGGCCCGAAGATTTCTTGTTTGTAGATTTCCATGTTCTTGGTAACGCGATCAAACAGCGTGCCGCCGAGGAAGTAGCCGTTCTCATAGCCCTGCAGCTCAAGGCCGCGCCCGTCGACAACAAGTTCAGCGCCTTCATTTATGCCTTGATCGATGAGGCCAGAAATGCGCCGCTTGGCGTCGGCGGTAATCACCGGCCCCATCTCCGCGTCTGCGTCGGTCGATGGGCCGATTTTGAGATTGCGGACTTTTGGCATGAGTGCTGCGACGAGGCGATCAGCTGTTTCTTCGCCGACGGGAACCGCGACGGATATCGCCATGCAACGCTCGCCGGCCGAGCCGTAGCCTGCGCCCATCAATGCATCGACGGCCTGATCCAAGTCTGCGTCAGGCATGATAATCATGTGGTTCTTGGCGCCGCCAAGTGCCTGCACGCGTTTGCCCGTTTGCGTGCCGCGCGCGTAAACGTATTCGGCAATCGGCGTCGAGCCGACGAAGCTGACCGCCGCGATGTCGGGATGATCGAGCAGCGCATCGACCGCTTGCTTGTCGCCGTGGACGACATTGAGCACGCCGTCAGGAAAGCCGGCTTCCTGGAACAACTCCCAAGCTAAGTTGACGGCCGACGGATCGCGCTCCGACGGCTTCAGGATGAAGGTGTTACCGCACGCAACCGCCACAGGGTACATCCACATCGGCACCATCGCCGGGAAGTTGAACGGCGTGATGCCGGCGACGACGCCCAGCGGTTGCCGGTCTGACCAGCTGTCGATTTCCGGCCCTACGTTGCGGCTGTATTCGCCTTTCAAAAGGTGCGGAATTCCGCAGGCGAAATCGACCACGTCGATACCGCGCGCCAGTTCACCAAGCGCGTCGGCGTGGGTCTTGCCGTGCTCCTTCGAGATCGCGCGTGCGATATCTCCGGCGTGCCGCTCCAGCAACTCCTTGAACTTGAACATCGGCTTGACACGCTTTAACGGCGGCGTGACGCCCCACTCGACTGCGGCCTTTTTAGCGGCCGCGACGGCGTCGTTGATTTCAGACGCCGTAGATAGCGGTAGGATCGCCGATTGCTCGCCGGTCGCCGGGTTGTACACCGGCGTTGTGCGCGTTGACGCGGACGTGATCTTGCGGCCGCCGATGGCGTTATGAAGTGTGGGCAGTGACTGCATGGTACTCAGGTCTTTCGTGGGGGCCGAGGGGCTTGCTTAGTATGAGGCCTTCAGAACCGTGGTCAGCGTATCGAACAGCTGATCGATCTCGGATTTCGAAATGATCAGCGGCGGCGAAATCGCGATGATGTCGCCGGTCTGGCGGACGAGCAAATTGCTCTCAAAAGCTTTGACGAAGCGCTCATAGGCCCGCCTGGTTGGTTCGCCCGGCACCGGATCAAACTCGATGGCGCCGACGAGGCCGATGTTGCGGATGTCGATAATGTGCGGCAGGCCCTTCAAGGCGTGCAGGCGCTCTTCCCAGTAGGGTGCGAGTCCGGCGGCGCGCGTCAGTAAGCCTTCGTCCTGGTAAGTATCAAGCGTGCCGAGAGATGCCGCGCACGCCATCGGATGGCCCGAGTAGGTATAGCCGTGGAAGAAGTCGATGACATGTGGTGGGCCGTTCATGAACGCGTCGTGCAGCTTTGATTTGACGAACACCGCGCCCATCGGAATGACGCCGTTGGTGATGCCTTTGGCTGTGGTGATGATGTCGGGCGAGACGCCGAAGTAGTCGGTGCCGAACGGTGTGCCAAGGCGGCCGAAGGCGGTGATGACTTCGTCAAAGATCAGCAGAATATCGTGCTTAGCGCAGATCGCAGCGAGGCGGTTGAGATAGCCCTTCGGCGGAATGAGTACGCCTGTTGAGCAGGCGACAGGCTCGACGATGCAGGCGGCGATTGTTGACGCATCATGCAGCGCGACCAACCGTTCCAGATCGTCGGCCAGTTCTGCGCCATGCTCGGGAATGCCGCGCGAATAGGCATTTTTTGACAGGTCATGGGTGTGGCGGATGTGATCGACGCCGGCGACGGACGCACCGAACATCTTGCGGTTGTTTGATATGCCGCCGACCGACATTCCGCCGAAGTTGACGCCATGGTAGCCGCGCTCGCGGCCGATCAAACGGACCTTGGTGGCGTTGCCTTTGGCGCGGTGATAGGCAAGCGCCATTTTGAGCGCCGTCTCGACAGATTCAGATCCCGAGTTTGTGAAAAACACATGATCGAATCCTTCAGGCGCGATGTTGACGAGACGTGAGGCGCACTCGAACGCCTTGTCGTGGCCCATCATAAACGTGCCGGCAAAATCGAGCGTCGCCGCCTGCTTCTGAATGGCTTCGACAATCTTCGGGCGGCAGTGCCCGGCGTTGACGCACCAAAGTCCAGAGGTTCCGTCCAGCACGCGGCGTCCGTCATCGGTGATGTAGTGCATACGTTCGGCGCCGGTAAAAATGCGCGGGTTTTTCTTGAACTGCTGGTTGGCCGTGAACGGCATCCAGAAGGCGGATAGGTCGTTGGCTTTATGCTGGACGTTCATCGGGCGTCTCCGGTCGGAATGTCTTGCAAATCTGAAGTCGTGGTGTGGCTATGAGGTCCGGCTGATCGCTTCGATCAGGCTTTCGGTGAAAATATCCATGCCTTCCTCAACCAGCGCATCGCTGGCCGTCAGGGGCACCAGAAAGCGGATGACGTTGGAATATGTACCGCACGACAGCAGGATGAGCCCCTTTTCGTTGGCCGTTTTCAGAAGTGCCGAGGTCAGCGCGGCATCCGGCTGGGCGCTCGCTGTGTCCTTGACCAATTCCAGCGCACACATCGCGCCAAGGCCGCGAATGTCGCCAATGCAATTCAAGTTCGAGCGATCTTTCAATTGGCCAAGACGGCTGAGGATAATTTTGCCGATTGCGTTAGCGCGGTCGCACAGCTTTTCGTCTTTGATCACGTCGAGAACCGCATGGGCTGCGGCGCACGCAATCGGGTTGCCGGCGTACGTGCCGCCGAGACCGCCCGGATTGGCTGCGTCCATCACGTCGGCGCGGCCGACGATGGCGGCGAGTGGCAATCCGCCGGCCAAGCCTTTGGCGAGCGTGACAACATCAGCCTTAATGCCTGCATGTTCGAGCGCGAACATTTTCCCCGTCCGCGCGAAGCCTGTCTGGATTTCATCGGCGATCAGTAGAATGCCGTGCTCGTCACAGAGTGCGCGCAGATCGCGCAGGAATTCGACCGGTGCGATGTTGAAGCCGCCTTCGCCCTGCACCGGCTCAATGATGATGGCCGAGACGTTGGACGCGTCGATTGAGTGTTTAAACAGGTGCCGCAGGCTTTGCAGGCTCTCCGCGTTCGAGACTCCGTGATATGCGTTTGGAAATTCGGCGTGATAGATGTCGGGAGGAAACGGCCCGAAGCCCTTTTTATACGGCACGACCTTGCCGGTCAGCGCCATGCCCATGTGGGTGCGGCCGTGGAACCCACCTCCGAATGCAATCACGCCGGAGCGGCCGGTGAAGGCGCGCGCGACTTTGACGGCATTTTCGACGGCTTCTGCGCCGGTTGAGACAAGCATGGTCTTGGCGGGGCCGGAAACGGGTGCGATGGCGTTCAACCGTTCGGCAAGGGTGATGTAGTTCTCATGCGGGGTCACCTGAAAGCAGACGTGGCTGAAGGCTTTCAGTTGCTGTTCAATCGCTGCAACGATCTTGGGGTGTTGATGACCGGTGTTGACTACGGCGATGCCAGCTCCGAAATCGATGTATCGTTTGCCGTCTTCACTCCAGATCTCAGCATTTTTTGCACGCTTGGCAAAAATCTGCGTGACGTTGCCGACGCCGCGGGGAACGGCTGCAATGCGCCGGGCCTGAAGCTCTGCGGAAGATGCCATGGGTACGTGTCTCCTTAAGAAAATGCTTGGATGCCGGTTTGGGCGCGGCCCAAAATGAGCGCGTGAATGTCGTGGGTGCCTTCGTAGGTATTCACCGCTTCGAGATTCATCATGTGGCGGATGACGTGATACTCGTCAGAGATGCCATTGCCGCCGTGCATATCCCGGGCTGCTCGTGCGATATCGAGCGCCTTGCCGCAGCTGTTGCGTTTCAACAGTGATACCGCTTCGGGTGCCAGCTTATTGCTGTCTTTGAGGCGGGCGGCATGCAGGCAGGTGTGCAGCGCCAGCGTGATTTCCGTCTGCATGTCGGCCAGTTTCTTCTGGATCAGCTGATTGGCCGCGAGCGGCTGACCAAATTGCTTGCGGTCCAAAGTATATTGGCGCGCCGCGTGCCAGCAGAATTCAGCGGCTCCGAGAGCCCCCCAGGCGATGCCAAAGCGCGCATTGTTGAGGCACCCGAACGGACCTTTCATGCCGGAGACGTTAGGCAGCATATGTTCGGACGGCACCATCACGTCTTCCATCACGATCTGGCCGGTGACGGAAGCGCGCAACGAAAGCTTGCCGTCGATCTTCGGCGTTGAGAGGCCCTTCATGCCGCGTTCAAGAATAAAACCGCGTATCGAGCCGTCGTCAGTCCGCGCCCAGACGACAAATACATCGGCGAGTGGCGCGTTGGTGATCCAGGTTTTCGCGCCTGAGATTTGATATCCGCCGCTGACCGACTTCGCCCGCGTTGACAGCGCGCCCGCGTCCGAGCCGTGATCTGGTTCCGTCAACCCAAAGCATCCGATCCATTCGCCGGTTGCCAAGCGCGGCAGATATTTCCGGCGCTGCGCCTCGCTGCCGTAGGCATAGATTGGGTACATCACCAGGCTCGATTGCACGCTCATCGCCGAGCGGTAGCCGGAATCGACGCGTTCGATTTCGCGGGCGATCAATCCGTAGCAGACAGCGTTGACGCCTGCGCCGCCATAGTCCTCGGGGATTGTCGCCCCAAGAAAGCCCATGCCGCCAAGTCCGGTCATGACCGAGCGGTCGAACGTCTCGTTGCGGTAGTCGGCAAGCACGCGCGGCATTAAGCGATCCTGGGCGAAGCGCTTGGCGCTTTCGGCCAACATCCGCTCATCGTCGCTCAGCGCGTCGTCAAACAGCAAAGGGTCGCTCCAAGAAAAACTTGGAGCGATCAGAGCTGGTTCATGCGTGTTCATGACGTATCATCACTTTACCAGAGAAGAACGACGTCGGTAGAGCCTTGCCTGTGAACCCTGGCGTATGAGCCGGCCGGGGGCTCCCGGCCGCAGTTTCACGCGTCGATCGCGCCAAGGCAGATGAATTTCGTTTCGAGATATTCGTCCAAGCCTTCGGCAGCGCCCTCGCGGCCAAGGCCCGATTGTTTGACGCCGCCAAACGGCACGACTTCGTTGGAGAAGATTCCATCATTGACACCGACCATGCCGGCTTCAAGCTTTTCAGCGACGCGCCAGGCGCGGCTGAGGTTTTGGCTGAACAGGTAGGCCGCCAGTCCAAACGGCGTGTCGTTGGCAAGAGCTATGGCGTCTGCCTCGGTTTCAAAGCGCATCAATGCTGCCACGGGGCCAAAGATTTCCTCGCGCACAATATCCATGTCGCGCGTCACACCGCTGATAACCGTTGGTTGGTAGAACAGCGGGCCTGCGGCGTTGACTGTGCCGCCGGTCATGACCTTGGCGCCTTTGGCAATCGCGTCCGCGCTTAACGCTTCGACCTTGGCAATCGCGTCGGCGTTGATCAGCGGCCCGATGGTGCAGCGTGCGTCCGTGCCGGGCGCGACATGCAGCTTCTCAACGGCCGCAACAAGTGCCGCCGCGAAACGGTCATAGATGCCGGACTGCACGAGAATGCGGTTGGCGCAGACGCAGGTTTGCCCGGCGTTCCGGTATTTCGACGCCATCGCCCCGGCGACCGCTTGGTCAAGATTGGCGTCGTCGAATATCAACAGCGGCGCGTTGCCGCCAAGTTCCAGCGTCAGCTTTTTGACGGTGTCGGCGCATTGCCGGTAGAGCGCCTTTCCGACGGCGGTCGAGCCGGTGAAGGTCAGCTTGCGCACGCGGGCGTCATCTGTCAGCACTTTACCAACCGCTGGCGCGTCCATTGTGGTGACGACATTGAACACTCCGGGCGGAACGCCGGCATCGAGCGCCAGTTTGGCAACGGCAAGCGCGCACAGCGGCGTATCTTCCGCCGGCTTGACGATGATCGTACATCCGGCAGCCAGTGCCGACGCGACCTTGCGTGTGATCATTGCAATCGGAAAGTTCCACGGCGTGATGGCCGCGACAACGCCAATCGGCTGCTTGATGGTGATGTAGCGCCGCGATGCGACGGTTGTCGGAATTGTCCGGCCGTAGGCGCGTTTGCCTTCTTCCGCGAACCATTCGACGAACGATGCGCCGTAGGCAACTTCGCCGCGTGCTTCCGAGAGCGGCTTTCCCTGTTCGGCAGTCATCAGCTGGGCGAGTGGCTCGGTGTTGGCGGTAATGAGATCGAACCAGCGCCTCAGGACAATGGAGCGGTCTTTGGCCGGCTTTGCAGACCAGGCGCCAAGCGCCCGGCTGGCAGCATCGACGGCGTCCTGTGTTTCTTTGGCCCCAAGATTGGGAACGCGCGCAATCTCCTTGCCGGTCGCTGGATTGATTACCGGGAACGACGTCGCCGACGTGATCCATTGCCCATCGATCAGAGCGCCGGTTGGATACGTTACGGGCGTCGTCGTCATGGCTTTATCCTTTAGCGGAGCGTGATCGAGATTGATTTGAGATCGGCATATTTGTGAAGTGCGTGCAGCGACCGGTCGCGGCCGAAACCCGATTGCTTGAAGCCGCCAAACGGAATGGTGATGTCGCAACTGTCCCAGCCATTGACCCAGACAAGACCGGCGCGCAATTCGCGTGCGGCGCGATGCGCTAGGCTGATGTCCTTGGTCCAAAGGCCTGCCGCCAAGCCGTAGACGGTGTCGTTGGCAAGCCGCAATGCTTCTTCTGGCGTCTTGAATTTGGTGATTGCGAGCACCGGACCAAATACCTCCTCGCGCGATAGCGTGGCATCCGGTTTGACGCCGCCGAACACGGTTGGCTCAACGTAGAACCCGCCGCTGTCAACGCGCGTGCGATGGCCGCCGAGGCACAACTTGGCGCCTTCGCGTTTGGCGGTGTCGATGTAACGTAACGCGGTATTCATCTGCTCGGCGCTGACCATCGCACCGAAGTTTGTCTTCGGCTCCAGCGGGTCGCCAGGGACGATCTTCTTAGCAACGTCGAGCAGGCTTTCGGTGAATGCGTCAGCGATTGTCTCGTCGACCAGCAACCGCGAACCGGCGGTGCAGACCTCGCCCTGATTGTAAAAGATGCCCCACGCCGCATGCTCTGCGGCAGCACGCACGTCCGGGCAATCGGCGAAAACGATTTGTGGAGACTTGCCGCCGAGTTCGAGGCTGACGCGCTTCAGGTTGCTCTGCCCGGAATACTGCATCAGCAATTTGCCGACGTTGCCCGAGCCGGTAAACGCGATCATATCGACGTCGTTGTGCAGCGCGAGCGCTTTTCCGGCGGTGGCGCCAAAACCCGGCACGACGTTGATTACGCCCGGCGGGAACCCGGCCTCGAGCGCAAGTTCGCCAAGAAACAGCGCCGTCAACGGCGATTGCTCGGCGGGTTTGATGACGACCGAGTTGCCCATTGCGATGGCAGGAGCAACTTTCCACATGGTCATTAGCAGCGGGAAGTTCCACGGTACGATGATGCCAATCACGCCAAGCGGCTCATGCACCGCGAACGACATGCGGTCGTTGGTTTCCGGTCCAACCTCGCCGTAGACCTTGTCGAGGGCTTCAGCATAATAGCGCAGCGTCTTGATCGATCCGGGAATATCGGCTTTCAGCGCGTTGTCGATTGGCTTGCCGACGTCCAGACTTTCAAGCACGGCGAATTTTTCGGCGTGCTTTTCCATCAGGTCGGCGAGCGCGAACATCAGCTTCTTCTTGCGGCCATAGCTGAGTTTGCGCCAGCTGCCTGTGTCAAATGCGGTCCGTGCCGCCGCCACGGCATCCTCAATGTCGGCTGCATCGCATTCGGCAACCGCGTTGATCACCTGGCCGTTGCGCGGTGTGATATTGTCGAACGTTTTGCCGGACCGGGCAGCCGCCGCCTTGCCATTGATGATGGCTTTGCCGGGCAGGTTCATCGATCCGGCAATCGCTTCGAAATGGGCGAGCGAGGTCATCGGCGAAATCCTTTAAGCGACGTGGGCATACCAGAGGTGGTCGAGCGAGGTGACGACGCGCTCGAATTCGCTGCGCTCGGTCTGTTTCAAGCGCGTGTAAACGTCCTGGAAGTTGGCGCCAAAGGCGTCGCTGACAACTTTTGACGCCGAAAAGCGATCAAGCGCGTTGTTCCAGGCGGTCGGCAGAGGCGCCGCTTGCAAAATTTCAGCGTTGCCTTCAGCGGCGGGGCCGGGGTCAATTTTATTGGTAATGCCGTGCTGCATTCCTGCGAGGATTGCGGCGACGACCAGATACGGATTGGCGTCGGCGCCGGCCACGCGATGTTCAATACGTGTCGCTTTGGGGTTGCCGCCCGGAATCCGCAGTGCGACCGTGCGATTATTGAAGCCCCAATGCGGCGCCATCGATACATAAGACTTCGGCACATAGCGGCGATAGGCGTTGGCGGATTGCGCCCAGATGGCCATGAAGTCGCCCATTGTTTCTTTCAAGCCGCCTATCGCGTTGCGAAACAGCGGTGAAATAGGATCGCCGGCGAACAAGTTCTTGCCCGCCTTGTCAATCAGGCTGACGTGGATGTGCATGCCCGAACCTGACCAGTCGTGGTGCGGCTTAGCCATGAACGTCGCGTTCAAATCGTGGGCGAGAGCTGCTGTCTTTACGGCGCGCTTCAGCAGCAGGCCATCAAGCGCGGCGGCGACGGGATCGGCCCGATGCTTGAGATTGATTTCGAACTGGCCGGGTCCCGATTCCTGCATCACTGCGTCAACGGGTAAGCCTTGCGCTTCACAGACGCGATAAATATCGTCGATGAACGGCTGGAGCATATCCATTTCTTCGAACTGGAAGGTCATCGGGCGCGCGGGATCATCCGAAAGGCCGTCCGGCGGCGTCAGGTTGAACGCGCCATTGGCACCTTTGCGCATGACGTAGAATTCGAGTTCGACCGCGACCACAGGTGTTTGGCCAGCTTTTGCAAAACGAGCGACTTGGCGGGCGAGCACGCCGCGTGGATCGAGTTCATCATTGCCTTCAAGTGCTATCACGGCTTGTGCGTGTGTGTTTCCGTTGACCGGAATTGAAGTCAGCGTTCCAGCCAGCATGCGGCAAGGGCGGTCAGGGTCGCCGGTTTCCCAAAGGCGGCCGGTTTCTTCAACGCAGTTGCCGCGCGGATCCATGATGAAAACAGACGCCGGCAACATAATGCCGCTTTCGGCGACGCCGAGCAGATCGCCGCGGCGCAAGCGCTTGCCGCGCGGGATGCCGTTCATGTCGACCAGAAACAGATCGATCCACTGGACGGATGGATTCTTATCAAGGAACGCCTTGGCTTCATCGACAGAGAGGAGCTTGTCCGACATTTTTATTTGACCCCAGCTGCCGCGCCGAACCGGCGAAAGAGTGAAACGGAGACAGGGTTCGACTTCGCCTGCCATTCAGGATGCCATTGTACGCCGAGACAAAACGGATGATCGGCCGAACAGCGCACAGCTTCGACCAGGCCGTCCTTAGCGAAAGCTTCGGCCGTCAACTTATCCGACAGCCGCTTGATGCCTTGGCCGTGCAGCGAGTTGACCATGATCTCGTCGTGACCAATCCAGTCGCGCAGCTGGCCTTTGAGCGTAATCGGATGCACGGGACCGAATTTCTCATCCATGCCGACGCCTTCGCGCTCGCGGTGATCCATCAGCTCGTCCTGGTCATGCACAGCCTGATGCAGTGAGCCGCCAAGCGCCACGTTCAGCTCTTGAAATCCACGGCAAATGGCGAACAAAGGCACTTTCTTTTCAATAGCCGCGCGGGCCAACGGCAAGGTGATCGCATCGCGGGCGCGATCCATGGTTTCTGGCCGTAGCATTTTATCAACGCCGTAGTGCACCGGCTCGACGTTCGAAAGACTGCCTGTCAGCATGATGCCGCCGGCAATGTCGAGCAGCGCACCGATATCGGATAGCCCCGGCCCGACGGGCACAAGCAGCGGCTGGCACTCAGCGACCTCTGCCACGGCAGCCGTGTATTTACGGCCCACCGCGTCGAAGTCGAGCCCGCCGATGTCCTTGGTGCACGCAGGAATAATGACGATAGGCCGGCTCATGCCGCAATTTCTCCAGCGACGTCATTGAGGGTCTGGTCGAGCGACTTACGGATCACGGCTTCCGCTTCGTCGAAGTGGGCTTGCGTGCAAATCAACGGTGGCGCGGTCACCATCGTGTCGAACACGGCCCGCATGATAAAGCCGTTCTGGAAGAAGTGATTGCGGCAGATGAGACCAACGCGGCCTGGGTCAGCGAAGCGTTGGCGCGTCTTTTTATTGGCGACGAGTTCGATGGCGCCAAGCATGCCGACCGAACGGACTTCACCGACCAGTGGATGATCTTTGAACTTGGCGAGCATCCGGGCGAGCGCCGGGCCCGAGAATTCGTTGACGCGTTCAACGAGGCGCTCGCGTTCTATGATCTCGATGTTTTTGAGGGCCACAGCGCACGCCACCGGATGGCCGGAGAACGTGTAACCGTGGTTGAAGTCGTCGTTGTGGGCCATCAAGGCATCGACGATTTTGTCATGCACGATAATGCCGCTCAATGGGATGTATCCCGACGTTACAGCCTTCGCGAACGTTATGATGTCGGGACGGGTTCCGTAGTAATCTGAGCCGAACCATTTGCCGAGACGGCCAAAGCCGGTGATCACTTCGTCGGCCAGAAGCAGAATGCCGTATTTGTCGACGATGCGCTGGATTTCCGGCCAGTAAGTCGAGGGCGCTATCTTGACGCCGCCGGCACCCTCAACGGGCTCGCCAGCGAACGCCGCGACGTTTTCAGGGCCAACAGCCAAGATCTCGTCTTCGAGCGCTTTAGCGGCGCGGATGCCGAAGTCTTCAGGTGTTTCGCCGTCGCGGCCTTCGCCGTACCAGTACGGGTCCATGACGTGGCGGAAGCCTTCGTAAACAGGATAGCTGTGGGCGTGGACATGAGGCATGCCGCCCATAGACCCGGCCGCAATCGTCGAGCCGTGATAGGCGTTCTTGCGGCTGATGATGATGCGCCGTTCCGGCTGGCCTTTCAGCGCCCAATAGTGGCGGATCAGGCGGATTGCCGTATCGTTCGATTCAGAGCCAGACGAGCCATAGAAAACGTTATTGAGGTGTTCGGGCGCGAGTTCGGCGATTTTGCGCGACAGTTCAACAACCGGCGGGTGCGTGGTGCGGAAAAACGTGTTGTAGAATGGCAATTCGAGCATTTGGTCGTACGCGGCCTTGGCGATCTCTTCGCGGCCATAGCCGACAGAAGTTGTCCACAAGCCGGACATGCCGTCTAGAATGCGCGCGCCTTCGCTATCGAAAATATAGGGGCCCTCGCCGCGCACGATCACGCGCGCACCACCCGAGCGAAGTGAGGAATGCGTGGTGAACGGGTGAAGATGGTGCAGGGCGTCCAGCTCTTTTAGCTGGGCGTATTGCTGCGACGCGATTTTTTGAGACATGGTGAAACCTCCAGCACGGCAAACGAGGGCAAAACATCGTCAGGCATGGAGGTTGAGGTTGGGGTGAAGCCGATGCGCGCGCACAGCTCAAGCAGCTGCAGCTTGCGGCTCGGCCCAGCGATAAAAGCCGATTGGCATATGGAAACGTGTGCGGGGGCAATTCCCCGCCAGATCCGCGAAGGGATCTGTGCGTGTTGCCCGCGACGGCCCGCAATCGGTTTATAACCGTTCACGCAGCTCCTCCATTGCCTCCAGCATCCACTAGGAAAATCCTACGGTCAACAGCGAAGCGCGCTTGCACAAATGTTGGACGTGGGTGTACCTAAAGTAGGCTACAGCGCAGAAGTTATGGGCTACGGTGTAGAATTGTCAAGCAAGACAGCCAAGAAATCCAAGTCGCGCACGCGCGGCCCCCGGGGCGTCGATAGCAACGCCATTCTAGAGGCGGCATTTAAAATGCTCTCGAGCGAGGGCGAGAGCGGGTTTTCGCTGCGGAAGCTTGGCGCCAAGGCCGGCGTTGATCCAATGACCGTGCTGCACCATTTCGGCTCCAAGGAGGAATTGCTGAGGCGCATCGCCGACCGCGCCTTGGAAACGGTCGCCTTGCCGACGCCATCGGATGATTGGCGGCTTGATTTGCGCCGCGTGGCTGATGGTTACCGCGATCTTGCCCATCGCCACCCGCGGCTGTTTCATTTGCATTTTCGCTTTAATGCGACAGGTCCGGCCGATCACGCGTCGAGCGAGGTCGTCTACCGCGCCATGCGCAAAACCGGCTTGCCAGACGGCGCCGCGGCTGGTCTCGGTCTGGCGTTCTATGCGTTTGTGCTCGGTTTTGCCCTGGCTGAGTGCGAAGGGCTGTTGTTGCCGCTGAATGATGGCGAAGAGGCCGAGCTTCTGGCTCTCGACCCGCTCGGTTATCCCGCGACGCGGGCATTTATTCCGGCGTTCAAGAAGCTCAATCCGGACACCGCGTTCGACGCGGCGATCACGGCCTTCATCCAAGGTGTGGCGTTACGGGCGGCAGGCAAGCGATAAGTTCGTTTCCGGCTGGTGATAGGTTCAGCACCACTTCGACCGCGCCCGGCTCGTCGTCGGCTGTGCGCAAGGCGAACCCGAGCTTCTGTACCATGTCGAGCATCGTTGTGTTCTCACCCAATACCAGCCCGGTGATTTCGCGCACCCCCTCAGCTCGCGCATAGTTGATCAAGTGCTGCATCAGTGTCCAGCCGAGCCCCTTGCCCTTGAGGTCGCTGCGCACAAGGATGCCGTATTCCCCACGCCAGAGGTCGGGTTCCAGCACCAGCCGCACAACGCCAAGCAGCTCGCTGCTTTCGCGGGATATTGCGACAAAGGCCATTTCGCGGGCGTAGTCGATTTGAGTGAGCCGCGCCAGATAGCGGTGTGAAAGATCAACGCGGGGCGTAAAAAAGCGCATGCGCACATCAGCGCTGGAGATCTTGGCGAAGAACGCCTGATAGTGCCGCTCATCTTCAGGGCGAACCGGGCGGATATCGACGGCGCCAATGCCGGGCACGGCCGTTTCTGTCTCCCATTGCGCCGGATAGGGCCGGATCGCCAGCGGCGCGCGGCGGCTGACGGCTTGGCTAACGACGGCGATGCGCGCGTCAATCGCGATTGCGCCGTGCTCATCGACGATCAGCGGATTGATGTCGAGTTCGCGGATTTCCGGGTTCTGCACCACCAGATTGCTGATGCGCACAAGTGTGTCGACGATGGCTGAAATCTTGGCCGGTGGGCGGTCGCGGTAGCCAGCGAGCAGGCGGGCAATACGTGTCTCGGCAATCATATGGCGCGCCAGCACGTCGTCGATGGGTGGCAGCGCCAGCGCGGTGTCCGCCATCACTTCGACCGCCGTACCGCCGGCGCCAAACATGAGCAGTGGTCCAAATGTCGGATCGACGCTCATGCCGATAATCACTTCATGGGCGTTTGTGCGGCGGATCATCGGCTCGACCATAAAGCCATCGAGACGCGCGTCGGGGCGCTTCTCAGTAATGCGCGCCTGCATTTCTTCGGCTGCAAGTCCGGCCGCCTCCGCGCTTTCAATGGCAAGACGCACGCCACCAACATCGGACTTGTGTGAGATGTCGGGCGACAAGATTTTGACAGCAACGGACGGCGCGTGCATCAGCAGTTTCTGCGCGGCCGACCGCACCTCTTGCGGATTGGCTGCGACGACGCTTTCGGCAACCGGAACGCCCGCCGCCTTCAGGATCGCCTTAGCCTCGACCGCAGTTAGCATGGCGCGGCCGCTTGCAACAGCTTGTGCAATCAGCGTCGTGATTTCGCGTTGGGCTTCCCCCGATTGCGCCACAGCGCCGTCCGGCGTCTGCATCAATTCGATTTGCGCCCGCGTATGCCGCACCAATTGCATATAGCCGGTGATTGCGTCACTTGGCGTCTCGAATGTCGCAATGCCATGCTGATCGAACAAGGCACGGGATGCACGCGCCGCGTCGTCTCCAAGCCAACAGGATAGAACGGGCTTTGCTGCCGCCCCGTCATCACCTTTGTGGTCACTACCCGCGAGACCGGCGACCGCTGCTGCATTGTCGAGTGGGTCAGCACTCGCGGTCGGGCATTGCATCACCAAAATTGCGTCGGACGCGGTGTCGGCAATGAGTGGCTGCAGGGCCTGGCGGTAGCGGTCCGGCCCGGCATCGCCGATAATATCGACGGGATTGGCGCGCGACCATGTTGGCGGCAAAACGCGGTCAAGCGCTGCCACGACTTCAGCTGAAAGCGTAGCGAGTGTGCCGCCGGCATCCTGCAAATCATCGGCGGCGAGCACGCCCGCGCCGCCGCCATTGGTCAGGATCATCAACCGTTCGCCGTTAAGCTTTGGGCGGCGCGATAGCATCGCTGCGGCGGCAAACAATTCAGGCAAGGTTTTGACGCGCACGAGGCCGGTGCGCCGGAACGCGGCGTCATAAGCGGCGTCCGATCCGGCGAGTGCGCCGGTATGCGATTTGGCCGCCCGCGCGCCGGCTTCATGGCGGCCGCTTTTGACGATGATCACCGGCTTGACGCGCGCCGCCCGCCGCGCCGCTGAAATGAACTTCGGTGCGTTGGTCAGCGCCTCCATATACATCAGAATTGCCCGGCTTTTTGTGTCGCCCGCCAGGTAGTCGAGCATGTCTCCAAAGTCGACGTCGGCCATGTCGCCGAGCGAGACAACGTGCGAAAAGCCGATGTTGCGCGATGCGGCCCAGTCAATCACGCCGGTCACCAGTGCGCCCGATTGCGACAGGAACGCTAAGTCGCCAGCGGGTGCGGCGCGATGGGCGAACGAGGCGTTTAGGCCGATCTGCGGCAGCATCAGACCCAGACAGTTGGGCCCGAGAATGCGCAGGCAATTGGCGCTAGAGGCGTCGAGCATCAGTTGTTTATTGGCGCCAAGACCGGCCGTGATAACAATCGCCGCGCGCGTGCCGGTACGGCTGAACTCCGCTATCAGGGCCGGGATCGTGCTGGGCGGTGTTGCGATGATCGCGAGCGCCGGCGCTTTCGGCAGGTCGCCAACGCTGGAATAGCATTTGACGCCCTGCACGGCATCGTATTTGGGATTGACGAAAAAGATGTCGCCGTCAAATCCGCCGCTGATCAGGTTGCGTGCAATGTTGTAGCCAACAGATCCAGGCGTTGGGCTGGCACCAGCCAGCGCCACCGATGTGGGCGCCAGCAGCGGGCCGAAATTACGGATGGTCATTGAGGTCCTTTCGGGCGGCGGGCATACGGCACGTCACAGCGATGCGCATGTCCATACCACGAGTTCCGTGACAGCTTTTGCAAACGCCTCGTTGAGACTGGCAGCAATCGCCGCTTCATCCGCAATCCGCGCCGGAACGCTGGCCTTGAAGATTTTCGCACCGAGGATCTGGCCGGTGTCGGCAACGATCTTCGCTGAGAATTCGATGTCGGCGTGCGGTTCAGCGGCTGTCATAACCTGGAAATTCCGCACATCGATCAACAGCTGATAGTCGATTTTCAAGCCTTCCGGCTGACGGCCAAGCGCATTCAGGTAACCCGCATTTTCAAATCCTTGGATGACGCGGGACTGCAATACGCGCGACAGCGTGTCCGGCCATTTTCCGGCAAAGGTTGTCATGCGCTCGCCGCCCGGGCCTTTGACGACGATCTCGTCGTTGAACAGATTGCCGAGAATTTCAGGTTCCGGCACGACCAGCTGACCAGCGGGCAGTTTGGCGAGTTTGGGGAATGCGGCAGGTGTCACCAGATCGTAGACATGGGCCGACGACTTTTTGGCGCCGCCTGTCATGCGTTCAATGCCGCCTAGAATACCGTCGATGCGATCGGTGTTTTTGGCGAGCACTGCCGAGAACGTATTGATATTGGCGATCAAGCCTTTCAATGGCTCGGAGTTATCCGAGACGACGGAATCTATGTTTTTAAGAACCGCGCGGGCGGCTTCTGTCATGTTTTGCCCGGCGTCCGGATCTGCAATCAACATCGGCGGGGCGCCGTCAGAGCTTATGAGTAGCGGCGAGGACGCAGCACCGCCGCGCAACGAGACGACCGGCGCGCCCATCAAGCCTTGGAATTCAATGCCGGCTTTTGTGTCGGCCCGGACCGGCGTTGCACGGTCGACGGCGAACACGGCGACGACCTGCTTGGGATTTTCAGCGCTTAGTTGCAGTCCGGAAACCTCGCCAACGCGGATGCCGTTAAACAGCACAGCGGAGCCTTTGAGCAAGCCCGAGACAGTGTTCTCGTAGCGCACGCGGTATTGCGCGCGAGAGCTCAAGCCGCCCGCATTGTTCAGCCAATATACAAAAGCGAACGCGGCGGCGATGACCAACAGCGTGAACAGGCCGATGAGCGTATAACGTGCGCGAATTTCCATGACGTGTCGCCTCAAACGGATGCGTGTTGCAATCTTTGGCTGATAAGCTGGCCGCGAGGGCCTCTGAAATACGATTTGACCCACGGATGCTCGCTCAGCATCATTTCTGAGATCGGCCCGTCGGCGGCGATTTTGCCTTGCGCGAGCACGGCGATGCGGTCGCAAACCATATGCAGGCTGTTCAAGTCGTGTGTGACCATGAACACGGTCAGGCCGAGCGTCTGTTGCAGGGTGCGGATCAGCGCGTCGAACTCACCAGCAGAAATCGGGTCGAGGCCGGACGTGGGCTCATCGAGAAAAACTAGTTCGGGATCGAGCGCCAGTGCCCGGGCCAGCGCCACACGCTTGGTCATACCGCCTGAGAGTTCAGACGGAAATTTATCCGCGTCCTTGCGCGACAGGCCAACCATGGCCAGCTTGGTTGCGGCAATTTCGGCGAGGAGATGTTCGGGCAGACGCAGAAACTCGCGCATCGGAAACTGCACGTTTTGCAGCACCGTCAACGACGAAAACAGTGCGCCATGCTGGAACAGCACGCCAAAGCGGCGTTGGGTGATCTGGCGGTCTTCGTCGCTCAGGGTGTCTTGGTTCTGACCCATGATCTCAATCGTGCCGGAGCGCTTAGGGATCAACCCGATGATGGTGCGCATCAGCACGGATTTGCCGCTGCCCGAGCCGCCGACGAGGCCGAGGATCTCGCCGGCCATTACGTCAATCGAGACATGATCGAGCACCACGCGGTCGCCGAAACCAACCACGCAATCTCTGACGCGGATCCTTGGGATGTCTGCGGCAATGGCCATGCGTCACATTCCAATCGAAGCGAAGAAAATAGCAAATAATCCGTCAAGCACGATGACCAGAAAGATCGCCGTGACGACGGATGCAGTCGTTCTAAGCCCCAGCGATTCGGCGCTGCCGCCGACGCGTAGGCCTTCGGTGCAGGCGACCACGCCAATAACCAGTGCCATAAACGGCGCCTTGATCATGCCGACCTTGAAATGGGTGATCGAGATCGCGTCTTTCAGCCGGGCAACGAAAATATCGGGACTCATGCCGCCATAGAGCCAAGCAACCAGCTCGCCGCCGTAGAGTGCCGACATCGAACCGAGGAACGTCAGGATCGGCAGCGCAATCACCAGTGCCAGCACGCGCGGCAGCACCAGCACCTGAATGGGATCGAAACCCATGGTGCGCAGCGCGTCGATTTCCTCGCGCATTTTCATCGAGCCGAGTTCGGCGGTGTAGGAGCTGCCAGAGCGTCCTGCGACCATTATGGCAACGATCAGCACCCCGATTTCGCGCAGCACCAAGATGCCAACCATATCGACGACATAGTCATCGGCGCCGAATTTGCGGAAATGGAAGAAGCCTTGTTGCGCGATGATGCAGCCGATCAGAAAGGTGATCAGCAGAATGATCGGCACGGCCTGCAAGCCGACGCGGTCGATGTGGTGGATGGCCGACGTTAAACGGAACGTCGATGGGTGGCGCAGTGTCCGTCCCGCCGCGTCGCCGATCGCGCCAAGCATGTTGACCAGCAGCGCTAGGCTTGCCCAGGCGTCAGCGGTGTTGCGGCCGATTTTTTCAAGTGCGCCGAGCGGCGTCCAGCGGGCGGGCGGCGGCATTGCATCGCCTTCGCTCGCTTGGCCGACAAGCGTCAGCAATCCAGCGAAGCGGGGGGCAAGCCCGGTGACGGAGGCCACGCTGCCTTGCGCCGCCAATGCCTTGGCGAGGTTCGCGAGGTGCCAGGCCCCGAAGGTATCGATTTCATCAACGCCGGACAGATCAAGGCTCACCGGAAGACCGCGTGGTGCAACCTCCACGGCATTGCGCACAGCAGCATCGAGCGCGAGCGCATTGCGTGCGCTCCAATCGCCTGTTGCTGAAAGCTGGACGCTGCCAGCACCGAGTTCGACACCGAGACGTGCTGTGGCGGTATGGTTCACGCGGAAAACCTAAATTTCAGACATAGGACGACAGGCGGACGCCTGCAGAAGTTGGCGCGTCTCCTGCGCATCTAAAGAACACCACGTCTGCCCCGGCGGTCGCTGAT
The DNA here is from genome assembly GCA_013141015.1 of Hyphomicrobium sp. Taxonomy (GTDB): domain Bacteria; phylum Pseudomonadota; class Alphaproteobacteria; order Rhizobiales; family Hyphomicrobiaceae; genus Hyphomicrobium_B. The sequence continues at coordinate 41,189 of JABFRT010000001.1, forward strand.
GCAAATCAACTTGTATGGCCTTCGTCCCGGCGGCACCTCAACAGTCTGGCCAGGCCAGCTTGGCCACTTAAACAACCCCAATACAACCTTAAAACGTATCGTGACAATATATTGCAACCAATGATACACATTGGTTCAGTCTTGCAACTTGATTTGCGAAGGCCATGCGCGGGGGCACATGCGCGAAGCGAAGAAAATACTTGTCGTAGATGACGACCCGCAGGTCCGCGACCTGTTGCGGGATATTCTGGAAGCCGAGGGCTATCAGGTTACGCCGGCATCCGGCCGGGCGGCAATGCTGCAGGCGATCGCCGGTGAGGTGTTCGATCTGATAACGCTTGATCTTGGTTTGGCTGGTGTCTGCGGTGTCGAGCTCGTGCGGGAGCTGTGCCTTTCGACCGAAACTCCGGTCATTATCGTCAGTGGCCGCAATGACGACTACGACCGCGTCGTCACGCTCGAACTCGGCGCTGATGATTATATTCTCAAGCCGTTCAACACGCGCGAACTCTCAGCCCGCGTCCGTGCCGTTCTACGGCGATGCGCCAAGGCCACGCGCCGCATAGCAGAGAGCCGCATATCGGCCGCGTCTGTCGTCACCTTTCACGATTATCAGTTGAACACGCAAACCCGCAAACTCAGTCATATCAGCGGCGCAATGGTTGCGCTGACATCGGCCGAGTGCCGCCTTCTCGAAGTGCTGATCGAGAATTCCGGCCGGGCCTGTACGCGCGATGAAATCACGTCGCGGATCAAGGGGCGCGCGTGGTCGCCGCTGGATCGTTCGCTCGACACCTTGGTGGCGCGGTTGCGCCGCAAAATCGAACCTGATCCCGGCCAGCCAGCGCTGCTGATGAGTGTGCGCGGCATAGGATACATGATGACGGTTTCAGCTGGCCTGCGGTGATCGCGAATATTGCGTCGCGTTGCCAACATTTGTGTCAATCGCTGACCGTCTCTGAAAGAAAATGTCACTTAACTAAGCCAGCCAAAGCAAGACGTTGGTAGCGATCTTTCGCGATACTCAGGCGTCGCCTGATGCGACACGGATATTTTTTCGGATGGAGCTGTTTTTATGCCGGCGGTCAACAACGCATACTCAGACGACAAGGATTTGGTCGGCGGATCCGAGCGCCTGATCGAAGCGTGGCGCCATGAGTTTATGCATGTTGCAATGATGTCGGCCTTTGTCACGATGGGTTGCAATGCGCTTGCAGAAAATGCCAGCCTCAGCGGCATCGCGGCTGTTGAAATCAATCTGCCGGAAGAGCCGGCGCTCTATCGCGCAATCAGCCAGGGGTTGCTCGAAATGCCAAGGCGCTACGGCGCAGCGCTTATGGCCGCGCAGATCGCGTATGACCATCTCGGCATCGCGCTCAATGTGTTTCAAGAAGCACTGGAACACCAGCAACCGGAGCGCCCGGTGATCCCGGTTGGCCTTGCAAACGTCTGGCGCGCCGCGTGTCGCGAATTTCTCACTGCGCTCGACGTCTTCGATGCGTATGGCTTGTTGCGGGTGGATACGCAGCGGGGAACAACACTAAAAAACCAATGTCCGATGCGCTTAATGCAATTGTTGCGCGCGGCCAACAGCGGCGAAACGCTGGCCTCCAGCGGCATTGGCCACGATGCTCAAAACGCGCTGCCTGATTGGGTACAGCGCCGCCGCTGGGATCGCCGCGCCGTCAATATCAAGTGCATGATTGCGCTGCGCGGCGGTTCCAAGCCCGCCGTGATCCGCAACCTGTCGATGGGCGGCGCACTGCTTGACGAGGTGCCGGCTCTGGTGCGTGGAGCGCGCGTTGTGCTGACGCTGGAGACGGGGCGTCAGCTGGATGCCCAAGTGATGTGGTCACGCGGCGCAACCGCAGGTGTCAAATTTGACGATCAGCTGCTGTTGGATGATCCGCTGATTGAAAACGGTTAGGCCGCAGATCGCACAGCGGCGCCAATTGCACCGCAAGGACCGGAGTGCCCAACACTTCGGCGTGTGCTAAACGCTGTCTCACATCAAGTGAACGCAGCCAAGGCCGCCGATGAGCAGTCTCTTGAAAAAGCCACTTCGCCGTCCGCCTTATGCGGGAGATGATGCGCGCTGGGCGGCAATCCAAAAACGTGACGCAGGGGCGGACGGTAACTTCTATTATTCGGTTGCTTCAACGGGGGTCTATTGCCGCCCGTCGTGTGCATCACGCCAGCCTAAGCGCGAGAACGTGGCGTATCATGCAACATCCTCGGCCGCCGAAGCCGCGGGCTTCCGCGCCTGCAAGCGCTGTAAGCCAGATATGGACGCTGCAGACCACGGGCATGCCGGGATCGTGGCTGCCGCCTGCCGGACGATTGAAGACGCTGGCACCGCGCCAGCATTGGCCGGTCTGGCGCGCGATGCCGGACTCAGTCCGTTTCATTTCCATCGCGTCTTTGTGGCAATGACCGGTGTCACGCCGAAGGCCTACGCCAGTGCTCAGCGCACGGCGCGGGTGCAAGCTGGTCTCAAAACATCGGCCACGATCACGGATGCGCTCTATGATGCCGGATATACGTCAAGCGGGCGTTTCTATGCCGTCTCTGAAAGGGCGCTCGGCATGACGCCATCCGCGTACAAAGCCGGCGGCGCAGACGTGGAACTAAAGTTCGCGGCTGGCGAATGCTCACTCGGCGCCATCGTCATCGCCGCGACCGATAAAGGCATTGCCGCAATTCTATTGGGGGATGATGCCAGCGCGTTGCTGCGCGATCTGCAGGACCGGTTTCCCCGCGCAACGCTGACCGGCGGCGACAAAGCCTTCGAGACATTGGCGGCCCACGCCATCGCGGTTGTCGATCATAAGCCGCCAGCCAAAGCCTTGCCCCTCGACGTGCGCGGCACCGCCTTTCAGCACAAAGTCTGGTCGGCGCTACAGGGCATCCCGCCCGGCAAAACCTCGAGCTACAGTGATGTCGCCAAAGCGATTGGCATGCCGAAAGCGGCACGCGCGGTCGCTTTGGCGTGTGCCGCCAATCCCGTCGCGGTCGTCATTCCGTGCCACCGCGTGGTCCGCACCGATGGCGCATTGTCGGGCTACCGTTGGGGTATTTCGCGAAAGAAGGTCCTACTGGCCCGCGAGGCCAATTGTTCTGGGCGCAGCGCCAAGCGGTGTGACGAAAAGTGAAAGCCATGGGTTGATTGGCGGCGCGTGCGCCCCCACATCCCGCAGGGTCATAACATTACCCACACTTGCGACCCACACCTGCGAGCCCATATGCACATCAAAGATACGCCCGCTGGCTATGGTCTGGTCTCGCGCCTATTCCATTGGCTGATGGCGCTCGCAATTTTCGGGCTATTTGCGCTGGGGTGGTGGATGGTCGGGCTCGACTACTACAGCGTCTACTATCACAGCGCGCCGGACCTGCATCGCGGTGCGGGAATTCTTCTGTTGATCGCTCTGCTTGCGCGGATGGCGTGGCGCGTCCTCAACGTCAAGCCAGATGATGCAGAGCTGACCCCCTTCGAACGCAAGGCCGCCCACCTTGTGCATCTCGGCTTCTATCCCTTACTTCTCGCCTTGATGCTGAGCGGCTATTTTATATCAACTCCGGATGGCCGGCCGATCGATGTGTTTGGCTTGTTCAGCGTGCCGTCGATCATTCAGCAGAAGGGATTGGAGGATACAGCGGGGCTTGTTCATCGCGTGCTTGCCTATGTGACGGTTGGCTTGGCTGTTGTTCACACGATTGCCGCTTTGAAGCATCATTTCAAAGACAAGAGTAATATCCTGGCCCGCATGTGGTCGGGCCCTCTGGATCGATAGCCTTTCCCCGCCTTCCCCCATCACCACTAGATAAGGAACGACATTGATGACCTTCCGTCTTGCGCCCCTCGCCGTTTTGGCCGCGTCACTTGCTTTTGCGCCGCCCGCAAACGCCGCTGACTACGATATCGACACCAAGGGCGCGCACGCCTCTATCGGCTTTCGCGTCAAGCATCTGGGGTTCAGCTGGTTGACCGGCCGGTTCGATACGTTCGGCGGTTCGTTCAGCTTTGACGACAAGGCGCCTGAGAAGTCTTCCGTGAAAGTCGAAATCGATACGGCCAGCGTCAACTCGAACCACGCCGAACGCGACAAACATTTGCGCAGCCCGGATTTTCTCGACGTCGCCAAGTTCCCGAAAGCGAGCTTCGTCAGCAAATCGGTGACACCGAAAGACGGCGGTAAAGCCACCATCGTCGGCGATTTAACGTTGCGCGGCGTGACCAAGGAAGTCACCATTGACGCCGAAACCATTGGCGGCGGCGCCGACCCTTGGGGTGGCACGCGCCAGGGCTTTGCCGGCACCACAAAATTTAAGCTGGCAGACTTCGGCGTGCCGAAAGACCTCGGTCCGGCATCCAAGGAAGTCGAGTTAACGCTGCACGTCGAAGGCATCAAGAAGTAGGCCTTCGCCCTGAATGCAGATGTTCGAAGGGCTCTGCCTCCGGGTTGAGCCCTTCGTCGCATTTGTGCTGATGCCTGAACTGCCGTAGATAGACAAATCATGGTCACACTCATCGATACCCGCGGTGGAGCGCCTGACGCCCCCCGTCCGCGCCACCCTGAAAAAGCGTCAAAGCCGGATACTCCGCGCTTGGCCAAACCGGATTGGTTGCGCGTCAAGGCCGCCGGATCGCGGGCCTATTCGGAAACGCTCAGCATCGTCAAAGGCAACGGCCTGCATACGGTCTGCCAGGAAGCCAGCTGCCCGAACATCGGCGAGTGCTGGGAAAAACGCCACGCCACGATGATGATCATGGGCGCCATCTGCACGCGCGCCTGCGCCTTCTGCAACATCGCAACCGGACTACCAAAGCCGCTTGATGCCGATGAGCCGCGCCGCACCGCTGACGCCGTCTCGAGCCTCGGACTTGAACACGTGGTCATCACCTCGGTTGATCGTGATGATCTCACCGACGGAGGTGCTGCACATTTCGCAGAGACGATTCGTGCCATCCGTGCCGCCGCGCCTCAAACCACAATTGAAATTCTCACCCCCGATTTCCTGCGCAAAGACGGCGCACTTGAGGTCGTGATTGCGGCCCGCCCGGATGTGTTCAATCACAACCTGGAAACTGTGCCGGGGCTTTATCCGCGCATTCGCCCAGGTGCGCGCTATTTTCACTCTCTTCGCCTGCTGCAACGCGCCAAGGAGCTTGATCCGCAGGTGTTCACCAAGTCCGGCATGATGGTCGGGCTTGGCGAAAGCCGCGATGAGATCCTGCAAGTGCTTGACGATATGCGCATTGCGGGCGTCGATTTCCTGACTATCGGCCAATACATGCAGCCGACGCTGAAACACGCGGAAATCAAGCGCTATGTTGAGCCTGCAGAATTTGAAGACCTGAAAACCATCGCCAACGCCAAGGGTTTCCTGCTGGTTGCGTCATCCCCGTTGACGCGGTCTTCGTATCATGCCGGCGCGGACTTTACCCGGCTCAGTGCGGCGCGGCGTGCGCTCAACGCCCGCGCCTAAGTTTTTCAAGCTCAGCTCTTATACCGTGGGCCGCGATGCCGAAATTTTCAGCCAACCTGACTATGCTGTTCAACGAAGTCCCGTTCCTTGATCGCTTCGGCGCGGCACGCAAGGCTGGCTTCAAAGGCGTGGAATACGTTTCACCCTATGACTGCTATCCGGGCGACATCGCCGACCGCTTGAAGGCCAATCGCCTCAACCAAGTTCTGTTCAACCTGCCGGTCGGAGATTGGAGCGCGGGCGAGCGCGGCATCGCGATTTTTGAGCACCGCCAAGCCGAGTTCCGCGACGGTGTCGAACGCGCGATACGCTACGCCAAGGCTTTGGACTGTGCCCAAGTCAATTGTCTGGCCGGCATCGCGCCCCAGGGTGCTGACCCCAAAGTTCTGCGCGCGACGTTGGTTGAAAACCTTCAGTTCGCGGCCAGCGCGCTAGACAGCGAAGGCATCCGCCTTTTGATCGAGCCGATCAACACGCGCGACATGCCGGGCTTCTATTTGAATACCACCCAGCAAGCGCTTGATCTGATCGCGGATGCCGGATCTCCAAACCTGTTCGTGCAATACGACGCCTACCATATGCACATTATGGAAGGTGATGCGCTCGCCACCATCTCCCGTGCGCTGGGTCTGATCCGCCATGTGCAGATTGCCGATTCCCCGGGCCGTCATGAACCCGGCACCGGCGAGATCGACTATCCGGCGCTCCTCAAGCATCTCGACGCGCTCGGCTACGACGGCTGGGTGGGGGCTGAATACAAGCCCGCCGCCGCTACCGCCGATGGCCTTGGCTGGATCGCGCAGTTGTCCGGTTGATGGCGATTCTCGCTGAGTTGCATCCGCACCAATAGGTTGCATAATGCCGCCGTGAGTCCGCCTAGGTTGTGACACACGACTCAGTCAATCCTGCCGGCATGACGACCTCTACCCCGACGTCCTTCCACCTTGGGCGCGCCAGCTTCGCTGCTGGCGCGCTCTTTTTCGTATTTTATCAATTGGATACGAGAGTTCTGGCGGACGCGCGTGGAGCCTCTGAAGGCGTCACAACCATTTCCGGACCGGCCCGCGTGGTTGACGGCGATACCATCGACATCAACGGCCAGCGCATCCGCCTTGAGGGCATCGACGCGCCGGAAACCGCGCAATCGTGCGCCAGCAACAGCGGCGGCACCTGGGAGTGTGGACGCGCCGCGGCCCGGGCTCTCCAAGCGCTGGTCGCCGCCGCCGACGTGTCGTGCGACAGCCGCGGCACTGACAAATACGGCCGCATCCTTGGGCTTTGCTTCACCGAAGGCCGCGATCTCAACGCGACGATGGTCAAGACCGGCATGGCCTGGGCGTTCACCAAGTATTCGCAGTCGTATGTGGCCGAGGAGGCCGAGGCCCGGACCGCGTTAGCAGGTGTCTGGCAGGCTCCGACGCAGGCGCCTTGGGACTTCCGCCATAAGGGCTGGCAGGTCGCTGAAGCGACTGCGCCTCAGGGCTGCGCGATCAAGGGGAATGTCTCGGGCAAGGGCCACATCTACCACATGCCCTGGAGCCCCTGGTATCAGCGTGTGACGGTCGATGCGGCGCGCGGCGAGCAATGGTTCTGCTCAGAGGCTGACGCTCAGGCGGCCGGCTGGCGGCCAGCGCTCACCAACTAACCGGCAACGGCCTTTTCCCAGTATTCTCCGCATTTAAGGGGCTGAAACCGCGATCCGGCCCTCGCGGAAATCAGAACTTGCGTTGACCGGGTGGTCCAGTTCGGGATATTTTCCCTATAAAGGTTCGGCCCGCGCCTCGGCGCCGGGCGCCACTTAGTGCCAAGTTTTTAAACCAACGCCTATGACAGGGGATGCCATGCGCTACACTTTCGGACGTACTGCGCTCGCCATGCTGTCAGCTGCCGTTGCCCTTTCGGCATCCAGCGCTGCGTTCGCCGGCAACGCCTGGGAAGAGATCCGCGGCAGCGTTTACGGCTCCAAAAAGATCGAAGATGGCCGCGGCATCATCACACTCGGTGCGCCCAACCGGCCCGACGACATGCGCGTTGTGCCGGTCAGCATCGACGCTGCCTTCAACGATGGCCGGACGATCAAAACCGTCAGCTTCATTCTCGACGAAAACCCGACGCCGGTCGTCGCCGTGTTCCACATGGGTGCCGGCCGCGATACGGTTTCGCTCAAATCGCATTTCCGCGTTGACCGCCAGTCCGACGTGCGCGCTGTCGTCGAAGCCAGCGACGGCCAGCTGTACATGGTCTCGCAGTTGATCAAATTTGCCGGCGGGCAGGCTTCGTGCTCGGCACCGCCGACGGGTGATCCCAAGGAAATCGCGGCCAACATGGGCAAGATGAATTTGGCCGAGGTTAAGGCTTTGGCCGCCGCCACCACCACGCTTGGACGCGCCAAAGCCGACCTCAATCACCCCAATCACACCGGCATGGTGATGGACCAGATCACACTGCTCTATACGCCGATGAAGATGGTCTCTGAAGTCAGCGTGCGCCAGGGCAAAGACGTGGTGTTCACCGCCGAGGGCTCGATTGCTTTCTCGCAGAACCCGATGATTGAGTTTGATTTCAAGCGCGGCGGCTCGCAAACCTTCGAACTGACCATGAAGGACACCGACGGTGGCACCTGGAGCAAATCGTTCGACCTTGGCCCGCAGAGCTGAATTCAAAGTTCTATCGCTGAAATAAAAAAATGGCGCTGAGATCTGCATCTCAGCGCCATTGTTGTATTCCGGAATTTCAGTGCCTCAGCGATAGCGATCATAGGTCCGCTGCTGGCGATACTTGCGCCATTTGCGGCGGCGCTCGCGCCGTTCTTCAAAACTGTCTCCGTCGTCGTAGCGGCGTTCTTCAACGCGCGGTGGCGGCGGCGGGGCGGCGGCGGCTGACTCATCCTGTGCCAGCAGTGGCGTGATACGGCGGACCGCAACGCGGCGGTTGGCGCGCTCGGAGTCCTCCGTCTCGACCTTCAGATATTCCTCGCCATATCCCTGCGTGGTCAGGTTTTCGAACGGCACTTCGAACTGTTCGGACAACACCACGGATACAGCTTCCGCACGCCGGTCCGACAGCGTCAGGTTATCGACGTCAGAGCCGACCGCATCGGTGTACCCTTCAATCAGGAACACTTCGTTGGGATTGCGAGCGATCACACGGTTCATGGCGCGCGCAATGCGCTCAAGTTTGCGGTATTCTGCCGGATCAACTTCCCAAGAGCCTGTTTCGAAGTTGATGTCGTCGAGGTCGACGCGGCGCATGCGTTCGCGCAGGCGCGGCGTGGCGCGCACCTGGTCAAGCGTGTAGCGGGTGCGCGGCGCACTGTCTTCGCTTTCGTCAACCGGCGGCGCGTTGAGGGCTTCGTAAACGTCGTCCTCGCTCGCATCCTCATAGCGCACGATGTATTTCTCGCGCGGCACCCGGACCACCGGTTCCGGCACATTCACAACAGAATTCAAAATCGCGGCGCCCGCGATCAAACCGGCGCCAACGCCGACCCCAATCGCCAGGTTGCGGCCGAAGTTATTTTTCTTGCGGCGGCGGTTGTCGAGGATTGCCGTTTCGCGGCCATGGCCATCGCGGCGGAAGCGGCGCACCAGCTGGCCGTTGCGGTCGGTTTCGGTGATGATCTTGACGTTGTTCGGCCGCTCGACCACGGCTGTATTGGTGCCGAGTTTGTCGCGCGTAATGACCGCGCCTGGGGCAACGCGCTGCAACTGCGCGGCTTCGTCCTTCTGGATCACGACCTTGTCGCCCTGGCGGACGATGGTGCGCTTGTCGGCTTCCTTGATCACGACGCGCTTGCCGCCTTGTTCAACTTTTTGCGTCCGGCCGCCCTTGGCCTCCTCAAGATTCTTGACCACGGGCACGACAGGTTTTGGCGCCATGATCGGTTTGGTTTGCGAAGAGTTGGCGCCTGCCGTTGGCGGCGTGGTTGAAGGCAACGGCTTTGCGGCAGGCGGCGTCACCGGTACGGCGACCGGTGCCGGGGGTGTCCCAGGCTTCGTTACTGCGCGCGGATCGTTGCGCTGCCCATCTCGCAGACCGTCACGTTGTCCATCTGGGCGGCTGCGTCCGTCCGAGGGCTTCAAGGGGTGGGGGGCTGGATCAGCTGGCGGCTGTGCGTTCAACGTTTTGACTTGCGGTGCTGGCGGCGCAACCGTCTTCGTTGCGGGCGGCGGCGCTGCAACGACGGGCGGCTTGGTCTTGAGGGGTGGCGGCGGTGCAACGGCCTTTACGGCTGGCGGTAAGGCCGGTTTGGTAACCGGTAACGGCGCGGGTTTGGGTGCAACAACGGCGGGCTTTGGCTGCACAACCGGTGCGGCGGTTGGCTTGGGCGGCAGAGGTGCGGCTTTCGGCACAACCTTTGGCGTGGCGACCGGTGGCGGCGTCGCGGGTTTGACAACTGCCGGGGGAGGTGCGGTCTGCTTCTTCCGCTTTAGGGCTTCAAGCCGCTTGATCTCTTCTTCCGTCAGCGCCTTGACCGGCGCGCCTTGCGCGACGCGGAAACTTAGGGTTGGCTCGGCCAATGCCGGGCCCGTTAGCGCCAAGGCGGCAACTGAGGTCAGCGCGGACGCGATCAGCGGCCAATGATTTCGCAGCGGTATAGAAGTCATGCCATCCTCGATATTGTGGTGCCAATGAATGCCGGACGATTTGCACGAGCCGGCAACGACAAGCCGTGACGCTTAAAACCCATGCGGCCGGAATGATTCGGTCAGCGCACGAGCTTCAGCATAGCCAGAATTTGCAGGCGATTATGCGGCAGCAGGCTGAGGAATTGTTCAGATTGCGGCGGCCATGCGGCTGCAGACACCGGAAAAACGGCGTTGTCAGCTGTTGCCTTGCTCCCGCGCCCGCCGCAATGCAGCTGCAATGGCCGATTCTGCCTCCTGCGGTTTGGCTTTCGGTGGCGCGGCGCTTGTGCGCGATGGATTGGGTGGCATGGGCTTGCCGCCCGGCGCGTTTGCTGCGCGCCGGTCACTAGTGCGATCAATTGCCCCCGATTTCATGGTCAGAGCAATCCGCTTGCGGTCAACATCGACCTCTTTCACGCGCACTTTCACCACGTCGCCGGCTTTGACGATATCGCGCGGGTATTTGACAAAGGTGTCGGCGAGTTCCGAAACATGCACCAGGCCGTCCTGATGCACGCCGACATCGACGAATGCGCCGAAGGCCGTGACGTTGGTGACGACACCTTCGAGCGCCATGCCAGCGCGCAAATCCGATATTTTCTCGACGCCTTCCTTGAATTCGGCAGTCTTGAATTCTGGGCGTGGATCGCGGCCGGGCTTTTCGAGCTCTGATAGAATATCGCTGACGGTTGGCACGCCGAAGCGTTCGTCGGCAAATTGCTTGGGGCTTAGCGATTTGAGAAACGCGCTGTCGCCGATCATGGCCTTGATTGGCCGCTTGGTGGCATCCGCAATCCGCTCGACCACATCATAGGCCTCCGGGTGGACGGCAGAAGCGTCGAGCGGATTGGCGCCGTTCATGATCCGCAAGAAGCCTGCCGCCTGCTCGAACGCCTTCGGCCCAAGACGCGCAACTTTCTTGATTTCGCTGCGCTTCTTGAACGCGCCATGCTCGTCCCGGTGCAGCACAATGTTTTGCGCAATCGTCGCGTTGAGGCCTGCAACGCGCGCCAGCAACGGCGCCGACGCCATGTTGACGTCAACGCCAACCGAGTTGACGCAATCCTCGACCGCGGCATCAAGCGAGCGCGCAAGCGCGTATTGATCGACGTCGTGCTGATACTGGCCAACGCCAATGGCCTTCGGTTCGATCTTGACCAGTTCGGCAAGCGGGTCTTGCAGGCGCCGGGCAATCGATACGGCGCCACGCAGAGACACATCAAGATTGGGGAATTCCTTGGCCGCAAGTTCAGACGCCGAATAGATCGACGCGCCGGCTTCCGACACCATCACCTTGCTGAGTTTGAGATCCGGCATTTTCTTGATCAGGTCAGCGGCCAGTTTATCCGTTTCGCGCCCAGCCGTGCCGTTGCCAATCGCGATCACATCGATTTTATGTTTGAGGCAAAGCGCGCCGAGCGTTGCCAGCGATCCGTTCCAATCGTTGCGCGGCTCATGCGGATAGACGGTCGATGTGTCGAGCACCTTGCCGGTTTGATCGACCACCGCCACCTTGACGCCGGTGCGGATGCCGGGATCAAGCCCCATCGTCACGCGCGGGCCCGCGGGCGCCGCCAGCAGCAAGTCTTTGAGGTTTGATTTGAACACGTCAATCGCCGCTTTGTCGGCCTCCATTTTGAGGCGCACAAAAGAGTCAGCGGCAAGCGACGAATGCAGCCGGGTTTTCCAGGCGAACTTCGCCGTCTCAACCAGGAAGGCATCGGCGGGGCGGCCGCGGGCTGCGATGTTCGACGCGGTCATGATCTTCAATTCGGCCGGATGTGTCTGGCCGGTTTCGACGGCGGCATCGAGTTCAAGGTCAAGAATATCTTCATTGCGGCCGCGCAGCAGGGCCAGCGCGCGGTGCGAGGGCATATCGCGGATGGCTTGTGAGAAGTCGAAATAGTCTGAGAACTTTGCACCATCGGCCTGCCGGCCTTTGCGCACCTTGGAGGTGATGACGCCGTTCGCCCAAAGCCATTGGCGCAAATCGCCGACAAGTTTGGCATTCTCACCGATGCGTTCAATCAATATCGAGCGCGCGCCATCCAGCGCGGCTTTGATATCGGCAACGCCTTTTTCAGCATCGATGAAACGCACAGCTTCCTTGGACGGCTCGAGCGCTGGGTTGCCATGCAGTGCGCCGGCGAGCGGTTCAAGGCCGGCTTCCCGCGCGATCTGGGCTTTGGTGCGCCGCTTCGGCTTGTAAGGCGCATACAAGTCTTCAAGATCGACCTTGCTATCGGCGGCGTTCAACGCGCGCTGGAGTTCAGGCGTCAGCTTGCCCTGCTCGGTGATGCTTTTGAGCACAGCCGCGCGCCGGTCTTCAAGTTCGGTCAGATAGCCAAGCCGCTCTTCAAGCTTGCGCAATTGGGTATCGTCGAGCCCGCCGGTCTTTTCTTTGCGGTAGCGCGCGATGAACGGCACGGTCGCGCCTTCGCTCAGCAAATCGACTGCCGCTGTAACCTGAGCCGTCTGGACGTTGAGTTCCTTGGCGATGCGGTCATTGATTGAAGACAAGTGACAAACCTTTTTCGTTGCGGTGCTGTGCTTTATTCGATGCTGTGCTTGAAATGCGAACGCGGCTTCACGCCAGCGACACGCAGGACAGCGCCAATCAAGCACGGATCGGACCGGTAAAAAATCTGTTCTTTTTCCGGGAACGGCGAAATCCGTTTCAGTTCAGTATTTTCATCAAACCACAGGTTAGGGCCGCGCTTTTCGCTGGCTATGCCGGGATACTGAGGGTTGGGAATTGTTGAGATTGTTGCTGATGCACGCCCAGATAGCGAAGAGTGATAACGCTCAGTTAACTCCATCCTGGCAAGATCCAGCCGGTTAGCGTCCCTGCCTTCTCCGGTAGGGGGTATGTGTGCTTGTAAGGTGCGTAGCGATGGATATCGAACTAGCGGTTTATGGCGTTCCGCTGGCAATGTTCTTTGCTGCATATGGTTTTTCCCGCTCGCGGGAGCATGCGCGTAGCGTCTCGCTGCTGGCCGAATCGCTTGAAGCCGGCCTCGGCGAACCGCCTACGCTTCACCCCGTCATTGATCTCGCCAAATGCATGGGTTGCGGCAGTTGCGTGTCGGCCTGCCCCGAGGGAGAGATCCTCGGCCTGATCGACAACAAAGCCACGTTGATCGAACCGGCAGAATGCATCGGTCACGGCGCCTGCAAAGCGGCCTGTCCGTTCGACGCAATCTCATTGGTGTTCGGCACAGAAACGCGCGGCGTGGAATTGCCAGTGGTCGGGCCCGATTTTCAGACCAATGTCAAAGGACTGTATATTGCCGGCGAACTTGGCGGAATGGGCCTTATCCGAAACGCCATCGAGCAGGGCCGCCAAGCCCTGAACGCGATAGCGGCACGCAAGGACGCCACGACCGCCAACATGCTCGACGTTTTTATCGTTGGCGCGGGGCCGGCTGGCATGTCGGCAAGTCTCGGTGCGCTGGAAAAGAAGATGCGCTGCGTGACCGTGGAACAGGAAGAGCTCGGCGGCACAGTTGCTCACTTCCCGCGCGGTAAACTGGTGATGACGCAACCCGCCACGCTGCCACTCGTCGGCAAGATGAGCTTCCGCGAGGTATCCAAAGAGGCACTGTTAGACTTCTGGCAGCAGTCCGTGCGCAAAACCGGCTTAAAAATTCAATTCGGCGAACGCGTCGAGGAAATCCGGCCCTTGGGCCCCAACAAGGGCTTCGAAATCCGCACCACCTCGGGCGCCTATACGTCCAACACCGTGCTCCTGACCATCGGCCGCCGTGGCACACCAAGAAAGCTCGGAGTACCTGGTGAAGACCAGTCCAAAGTGGTCTACCGTCTGATAGATCCCGCCCAATACGCTGGCCAGAACGTGCTCGTGGTCGGCGGCGGCGATAGCGCCATTGAAGCGGCGAACGCCCTTGCCGGCGAGCCTGGCACGACGGTCACTTTATCATATCGCAGTGGTGCATTCGCGCGATGCAAACCAAAAAACCGCGCCAAGATCGAGGCGAACCGAAGCGAAGGCCGGGTCAACGTCGTGCTCAACTCAACCGTCAAGAGCATCTCGGATCGCTCCGTCGTTTTGACCCGCAAACTGGATGACGGTGCACGCACTGTAGAAATCAAGAATGACGTGGTCATTGTCTGCGCTGGCGGCATCCTGCCATCCGACTTTCTCCGCAAAATCGGCATTGAAGTTGAGACGAAATATGGCACGCACTAAATCACATCAAGCCGGGCTGATAGCCTGCACACTGGCGCTTTCGGTGCTTGTTCATCTGGTGCCGGTGCACGCCGAGCCGGGCGTTACGACTTACTTTGGCAACACGACCAGTGTTGCCCCTCTGATTGAGGCTACGGCTTTCGGGCAGGCTAACCGGGTTGCTGAACTCCTCACCACGACGCCCGATGCCGTCGATGCCGTCGATGCCGTCGATGCCACCGGCAATTCTGCGCTCAATATCGCTGCTGCGCGCGGCCATGTCGCAATTGCAAAGCTGCTGATTGAGGCGGGAGCTAAAGCCGATCTAGCCAATGCGCGGCTTGAAACGCCCCTCGCTCAGGCTGCAGCCTACGGGCACACCGCGATCATCAGGCTGCTGGGCGCGAAAAGCGCAATGATCAATCAGCCGACGATCGCAGGCCTAACCCCACTCGCGCTTGCTGCCACGCGGTGTCATGACGGAGCCATTGCCGCGTTGTTGAAAGCCGGCGCCGCCGTCAACGCACCAGCCGGAAAAGAGCGGCAGACTGCGCTTATGATTGCTTCCCAGCATTGCGACGAGAAAACCCTCGCTGAGATTCTGCATTCGTCATCAACGCGGACGGCTGCCCTCGCCGCCCGCGATAGCAAAGGACGCACCGCGCTGTGGCATGCCGCAAACGCCGGCAATTACGCTGCACTGGCCATTTTGCTGCCGGCTGGCGCCAGCGTGAATGCTGCTGATGATGCCGGTGAGACGCCATTGCACCGCGCGGTTGCGCACCCTGCAGTGGCGACGCTGCTGCTGTCTAAGGGGGCAGACGCAGAAACGCCATCACGTGATGGCACGACGCCGCTTCTATGCGCGGCGGCAACTGGTGTACGTGGGGTTCTGGAGGCCTTGCTGAAGCATGGAGCGGCCGTCAACAGCCGCAATCAGCATGGACAAACAGCCCTCATGGTTGCGGCATCGGCAGGTCGAGCGGAGGCCGTGCAGGTGTTGCTCGAGGCCGGCGCAAATCGTTCGCTTCGCAACCTCCGGCGGGAATCCGCTGTCGAAATCGCGGACAAGAACGGCCACAAAACCATCGCGTCGGCGCTGCGCTGACGTCTGGGGCGTTAGTATCAGGCGAGGCTTTTACCGGCTGGAATTGAAGTCGTACCGCAAACCACTGAGCAGCAGCAGCTCAGTCTCGTTTTCTTCGCCGCGGGCGGTTTCGCGCGTTGTCCATCGTTTGCCGATTTCGAATTCCAACTGAACGTTCTGCGCGAAATTGTACGAAGTGCGAAGCATGGGATGGATGACGTATTCCTCACTGTGGTCGTTCGTGTAGCCGGCGTATCCAAGACGCAATGATGGGCCGACATGCCAATTCGGATCGCTCATAGGCATCCGTATGGACGCTTCAAACAACGTCCGCGCGGCCGATTGCGTGGCTGCATAGCGCACGGTTCCGGTGATCGAGTCATTTTCGCGCAGAACGTCCGTGGCCATCAGCTGCAACATCGTATAGGTATCCCAACCCGTGGAAGGGGTCGCCGCCACGCCGCCCGATTCGGGCAGTGATGCCATGTTGGCGACTGTCACTTCTCCG
Source organism: Hyphomicrobium sp. (assembly GCA_013141015.1). Lineage (GTDB taxonomy): Bacteria > Pseudomonadota > Alphaproteobacteria > Rhizobiales > Hyphomicrobiaceae > Hyphomicrobium_B. The sequence goes on from JABFRT010000001.1 coordinate 57,091, forward strand.
GTGATTTGCAGCTTTTCTTGAATGTAGCGCGAGTAGGAAATGCTGGCGAAGGTGCTGATGGGTGTTCGGTCCCGCGCCAAGCTCTCGATTTCCTGTGTCGTGTAGCGCCCCAGTAGATCCTGCAACGAAGTTTCAACTTGCCCCTGGAGTGCATTGCTTACAAAAAGTGTCGGTGAGCGGCGATAATCAAGCATTGCAGTCAGCGATGACTTGTCTTCGAAGTTAAGCGTGCCGCTGCCAAGCAGACTGTTGATCTCGCCGAAATAGACGTCGTAGTCCATCGAGCCGAAACCATATCCGGTGTCGTCCACATAGCGTGCCTCAGCGCCGATGGCCCGCCGCTCAAGGAAATCGCCAGCCTCTTGTTGAACAACGAATGCGCCAACATCCAACTTCTTGCTGAACGTATAGTCGGCGCTTGCACCAAAGAAGGCTCTGTCGAATTGAAACGGCTGATCGTTGGCGCGTTCGACCGGTCCGCCGCCGTAAAACCGCATCATCCAGTCGGCTGCAACCGGCATCGTCAGGATCCCACCGTCGAAGCGCCCAAGCACGCCGCCGCCATAGTGCGTCTGGCGCCCGACTCGCAAACTCGTGCCGCTTTCCTTGTGTTTTCCTTCGAAGGTCAACGTCGAAATGCGCGCTTCATCCTCAGTATCGGTAAAGCGCTTTTCGTGCGACGCAGACACGTGAACTGTGGCCCGATAGAACGGATTGTTGGCCTCACCTTCGTAATCGCCAAGCGACAAGATGCTGTTGCGATACACCCGGTTGATGCTTTCCTTGTCCCATCCGTTCTGCAAATTTGGACGGACGAAGAAATCGCGTCCTCCTTGGTTCAAGTTGTAATATGCTGATGCGCTTCCCGATTGCTGGAAGGTCCAGGCATCAGGCGGCTGTGCAGGCGGGGCTTTGTCGTCGGAGAGGCTCGGACGCAGGTCCCCGCCATTTGCAGCGCTCGGCGTAGCCGTTAGCCTGTCTTGAAGTTTAACGGTGCCATGCGCAGCTGTGGCTGCTGGCGTGGGCGGTGGCTTGATCTGCTCGCGCTTATCTAGTGCCGCCAGCCGCTTCTGAACGCGCGCATTTCCCTCGCCCTTTGGAAACTGCCTCAGATAGTTTTGATATTCGGCTCTTGCATGAGCCAGATGGCCCTTTTGTTCCTGCGCTACGCCGAGAAGTTCAAGCCCTTCAGCCAGTTGCTTGGTCGTGCCAGCTTCAGTCACCCGCGTCAGCAGTGCGATGGCCCGGTCGTAGTCGGCTTTGGCCATTGCCGCACGGGCATCCGCGATGTCGATATCAAGCGGCGTCAAGCCCGGCTTGCCAAGGATTTTGGGCACACTGGAGGCCGCTGCCGCATCATCCATTTCTGGCTTGCAGCTGGAGTTGGGCGTGCGGCCCGCAATGGCGATCAAAAGCGCACGCGCATCCTTTGCAGGTGCAACGCGAAACGCCACCGCATGCCGGAAATAGACGCTGAGCGTCTGCTCCTGCCCGCTGCTTTCCAACTCGATGCTGCCGATTGCCGCCTGTGCGCTCGCTGGTGCCCCGGTCTGCTCGCGCCGTACGGTGGGCTTGCCGGTCGATTTTGCGGGTTCATTGGCGACAGCCGCCTTGTCCCCCTGCGCCACAACCGGCCGGTCAAGAAGCTCAAGATTTATGCGCAGTTCATCGCCCGACGCCTCGTGGAAATGGCTGCGCATCTGCACGCGGCTGTAGAATTCAATGCGGAGAATGGAGCACGCCCCGCGCTCAACTATTGTCGCGCCCGCCAAATTATGGTCGGCGATGATCTGCGCATCTGCCGGCATTGCCCAAAGCGCAGCGATGCCGGCCGCCAAAACCGGCCCGCGTGCCAACCGTAAGACTTGGGATCGCTGTAAATCCACGTCTGCAAACCGATCTATGACCTCAGATCAAGAGGTCGCAAGATTCGGTTCACAAGCGGTTAATCCGTGAGCTTACTTTGGCCAGCGTCTACCGGACGTCATCGCCCGGCTCTACCAAGATGACTTGTTGGCGCGGTGCTCACCCGTTTTGGACTTACTAATCTTGGTCAAGGTGCTGTCGGTGTATTGATGGCACGCACCCGCGCAATCTCTGAGATCGCTCACCGTGTACAAAACGCTGCCGTACTTCTTGTGCGCACTCGGTTTGAAGTCAGACGCGTGGCATCCGGCGCAACTGCGGGCGTATGCTGGCGTCCGCCATGTCACGGCCTCAGCGTTGGTTGTATGGCAGCTCTTACAAGTCAGCGAGCCTGCGTGGTCGCCCGGATATCCAGATGATGTATGCCTGAACGTTGACGGCTTCCAGACCGTGTTCACATGGCAGTAGTCGCAATTCCGGGTCGTTATGAAGTGGGTTGCGGTCTTGCCGGTCGCTTTGGCCCCGGTATGACAGACCGAGCAAGCTGCTGCCGCGTAGGTATGATTAAACGTTGCCGGCAACCAACCCGCCGTCTTGTGGCATGCGCTGCATTCGCCAGTTACCGGCAGATGCGTCGCAGATTTGCCCGGCGCCTTGGTGCCGTTGTGGCAGGAACTGCAAGAGCCAACGACTTGCGTGTGATCGACGCGCGTCGCAGGCTTAAACGTTGTCGTGTTGTGACAATTGACGCAGGCTGTTGTCGAGGCGATATGCGTCACCGGCTTGCCTTTGGCGGCAGTGCCGTTGTGGCAGGTGACGCAGGCCGACGATGTTTGCGTATGGTCCATGCGTGCCGGCTTGAAGGCCGTGGTCGTATGGCAAGATGCGCACGCTGTCGTCGTAGGGATGTGGCCGGCCTTTTTGCCCTTGGCAACGGTGCCGTTGTGGCAGGCCGCGCATGTCCCGACGACTTGCGTGTGGTCGACTTTCGTCACAGGCTTGAACGCCGTCGTCGTGTGGCACGCCGCGCAATTGGTCGATGACGCGATGTGGGCCGCGGTCTTACCCTTGGCAATCGTTCCGTTGTGACAGGTCACGCACGTGCCGGAGACTTGGCTGTGGTCGACCTTCGATGCCGGTTTGAACGCCGTGGTCGTGTGGCAACTGGCGCATGCTGTGGTTGAATTGATGTGCGTTGGCGTTTTGCCTTTGGCAATCGACCCGTTGTGGCATGTGGCGCAAGCGCCGGTCACTTGAGAGTGTTCGACGCGTGTGGCCGGCTTGAACGACACGGTGTTGTGGCATGACTGACATGCCGTGGTCGATGCAATGTGCGTCGCGTGTTTGCCCTTTGCCGTCGTACCGTTGTGGCAGGTGACGCAACCTGACGTCACGCCGGTGTGATCGAACTTCGTCGCTGGTTTGAACGCCACCGTTGAGTGGCATGCGCTGCAATTCGACGTCGTGACGACATGGCCAGCATTCTTGCCCCTGGCAATCGTGCCGTTGTGGCAGGCCGTACAAAGCCCCATGACCTGGCTGTGATCGACCTTTGTTGCGGGCTTCCAGGCCGTCTGTACGTGGCACGCCTGGCACGCGGTGGTCGAAGCAATGTGCTTCGCTGTTTTCCCGGATGCATTGGTTCCGTTGTGGCAAACCGAGCATGGCGCGACGGTCGTCTTGGCGTGTGTAAACGTGCTGGGCTTGAACGCGGCCGTCGTGTGGCACGCTTCGCAATTCGTGCCGGATGAAATGTGTGTTGCCGGCTTCGGGCTTGCGTAAACGCCGTTGTGGCAGGTCGCACAGCCCGTCGTGATGCCGGTATGATTGAACGGCGTCGGCTTCCAAGCGGCCGTGGAGGTGTGGCACGTTTCGCAGGCTTTTGCCGTCGGAACATGCGTGGTGGGCTTGCCAGTGGCAGATGTACCGTTGTGGCAGCTTGCGCATCCCGAAGTCACGTCGGTATGGCCGAACTTCGCGGGTTTGAAAGCATTGGTGGTATGGCAGACTTCGCATCCCTGGGCAGTCGCGATGTGCGTTGCGTGTTTGCCCTTCGCCGTGGTGCCGTTGTGGCAGGTGGCGCAACCAGCCACGATGCCGGTGTGAACGAATTTCGCCGGCTTAAATGCTGCCGTCGTATGGCACAGCTCACACGGCTGGGCCGTGGCAATGTGGTTGGCGTCTTTTCCGGTTGCCGTCGCGCCGTTGTGGCAGGTGGCGCAGCCGGTCGTGATGCCCGTGTGGCTGAACGCGGCGGGAACCCAGCCGGTTATCTTGTGGCAGGTTTCGCAAGCCTTCGTGGTCGGCACGTGCGTTGCTGCTTTGCCGGTCGCAGACTTTCCGTTATGGCAAGACGCGCAATTGCCGGTGATGCCGGTGTGCTTGAACACGGTTGGCTTCCAAGCCGTTTTGACATGGCAAGTTTCGCACGGCTGCGTTGTCGGCAGATGGGTCGCGTGCTTGCCAACGGCCGCTTTGCCGTTGTGGCAAGAGGCGCAATTTCCGGTAATGCCGGTGTGATTGAACACGGTCGGCTTCCATGCCGCTATGACGTGGCAGGTCTCGCACGGCTGTGCTGTCGGGATGTGACCGGCTTTTTTGCCGATGGCGTTGCTGCCGTTGTGGCACGACGCGCAATTGCCGGTGACGCCGGTGTGCTTGAACGACGTCGGCAACCAGCCCGTCGTCTTGTGGCAGGTCTCGCACGACTGCGTGGCCGGAATATGCGTTGCGCTCTTGCCGGTTGCCGCCGTGCCGTTGTGGCAGCTGCTGCAGTTGTTCGTAATGCCTGTGTGGTTGAACACGGTCGGCTTCCAAGCAGAAGTCGAATGGCAGGTCTCACACGGCTGCGCTGTTGGCATATGCGTGGCCGTCTTGCCCTTGGCGGTGGTGCCGTTGTGGCACGTGGTGCAGCCCGTGCTGATGCCGACGTGGTTGAAGAATGACGGACGCCAACCTGTCGTGGCGTGGCACGTTTCGCAGGCTTGCGTGGTCGGAATATGCTTCGCGGCCTTGCCCTTCGCCGTGGTGCCGTTGTGGCAGGTGGCGCAACCAGCCACGATGCCGGTGTGAACGAATTTCGCCGGCTTAAACGCTGCCGTCGTATGGCACAGCTCACACGGCTGGGCCGTGGCAATGTGGTTGGCGTCTTTTCCGGTTGCCGTCGCGCCGTTGTGGCAGGTGGCGCAGCCGGTCGTGATGCCCGTGTGGCTGAACGCGGCGGGAACCCAGCCGGTTATCTTGTGGCAGGTTTCGCAAGCCTTCGTGGTCGGCACGTGCGTTGCTGCTTTGCCGGTCGCAGACTTTCCGTTATGGCAAGACGCGCAATTGCCGGTGATGCCGGTGTGCTTGAACACGGTTGGCTTCAAGCCGTTTTGACATGGCAGGTTTCGCACGGCTGCGTTGTCGGCAGATGGGTCGCGTGCTTGCCAACGGCCGCTTTGCCGTTGTGGCAAGAGGCGCAATTTCCGGTAATGCCGGTGTGATTGAACACGGTCGGCTTCCATGCCGCTATGACGTGGCAGGTCTCGCACGGCTGTGCTGTCGGGATGTGACCGGCTTTTTTGCCAATGGCATTGGTGCCGTTGTGGCACGACGCGCAATTGCCGGTGACGCCGGTGTGCTTGAACGACGTCGGCAACCAGCCCGTCGTCTTGTGGCAGGTCTCGCACGACTGCGTGGCCGGAATATGCGTTGCGCTCTTGCCGGTTGCCGCCGTGCCGTTGTGGCAGCTGCTGCAGTTGTTCGTAATGCCTGTGTGGTTGAACACGGTCGGCTTCCAAGCAGAAGTCGAATGGCAGGTCTCACACGGCTGCGCTGTTGGCATATGCGTGGCCGTCTTGCCCTTGGCGGTGGTGCCGTTGTGGCACGTGGTGCAGCCCGTGCTGATGCCGACGTGGTTGAAGAATGACGGACGCCAGCCTGTCGTGGCGTGGCACGTTTCGCAGGCTTGCGTGGTCGGAATATGCTTCGCGGCCTTGCCGGTCGCCGTGGTGCCGTTGTGGCAGGTGGCGCAACCAGCCACGATGCCGGTGTGAACGAATTTCGCCGGCTTAAATGCTGCCGTCGTATGGCACAGCTCGCACGGCTGACTTGTTGAAAGATGGTTTGCGTCTTTACCGGAAGCGGTCATGCCGTTGTGGCAAGTTGCGCACCCGCCAGAGATCCCGGTGTGACTGAATTTCGCTGGAACCCACCCGTTCGTCGCGTGGCACGCTTCGCATGGCTCGTTGGCCGGTACGTGCGTCCTGGCTTTACCGGTCGCCGTCTTGCCGTTGTGGCATGCCGCACAGCCTGAGACGATACCAGCATGACTGAAGAAGGCCGGCTTCCATGCGCCTACCGCGTGGCACGCTTCGCATGGCGCTGCCGTAACAACGTGGAGCGGTCCTTTGCCCGTTGCCGACTTGCCGTTGTGGCAGGTGGCACATCCGTCGGTAATGCCGACATGGGCAAAATGGGTCGGCGCCCAGGCCGCCGTGTCGTGACAGGTCTCGCACGTCGCGGCCGTAAGCAGATGTCCAGCCTTCTTGCCAACGGCGTTGGTGCCATTGTGGCAGTTGGCGCACGCCCCGGAAATGCCGGTGTGATTGAATAAAGTCGGCAGCCAACCGGCCGTCGTGTGGCAAACGTCGCAAGCCTGCGTGGCCGGAATATGCGATGCGGCCTTGCCCGAAGCCGTGTTTCCGTTGTGGCACGTGGTGCAACCCGTCGTGATGCCCTGATGACTGAATTGGGTCGGCTTCCAAGCCGATGTCGTGTGGCACGTCTCGCACGGTTGAGGAGTTGGCATATGGGTTGCTGACTTACCCGTGGCGCTGACGCCATTGTGGCAACTCAAACAGCTTGACGTGATACCGACGTGATTGAAGAACGACGGCTTCCAACCCGACGTGAAATGGCAATCCTCACAAGGCTGTACGGTCGCGATGTGACGTTGAGATTTTCCTGTCGCCGTCCGGCCATCATGGCACGTCGCACACCCTCCGTTGATGCCACTGTGATCGAAGCTGGTCGGGATCCAACCGGTCGTCGCGTGGCAGGTCTCGCATGGCTTCGAGGTTGGCAAGTGGACTTGCGGTTTACCTGTGGCGCGGGAACCGTTGTGGCAGGCGGCGCAGCCGTCAACGACGCCGGTATGATCAAAGCGGACAGGTGTCCATGCTGTTGTGCGGTGACACGTTCCGCATTCCGCCGTCACTGGCGTATGCGCCGCCGGCTTGCCCATCGCCACAGTACCATTATGACAGGTGCTGCACGCGGCATGAGCATCGGTATGCTCCATGCGCCGCAGTGTCGTCCACGTCTGGGTGATGTGACAGACATTGCAGGTCGTTGAGGTTGAGGGATGACGCTGCGACTTTCCGCTCGCGTCAACGCCATTGTGGCAGGTCGAACATTCAGCAGTCACCTGTGAATGATCCATTCGCGCCGGCTTCCATGCCGCCGTCGAATGGCAATCGCTGCACGTCTCCGATGATTTGATATGTTTGGCTGGCTTGGCCGTACTGCGGATACCACTTGTTCCGCGCAGACTGCCATGGCAGCCGGAACAGAGAGTTGGTGTGCCTTTGAAAATTGCGCCCGTATGGCAAGTTTCACACGACGCCTTAGCGTGGCCCCCGGTCAAGGGAAACGCCGTGGCATTGTGATCGAAGTTCTGGTCGATGCGCGTTGCGCCCGCACGCGATGGCGTTGTGATTGCGGAGGCGGGGCCGGAATCACGCGTTTCGGATGCCTCGGGGGGGCCGGATTGGTTTTGCGCCGTGGGCTTTGATGCCGCCTCTCCGTTTGGCATACCAATGGAGAGGCCTTTATGCACATCTCTTGGCGATGAGCCACGCCCTGTCGATGAACCAGGTGTCAGCGGAGCAGACGGGACGACGTCAGCCTGCCAGGAATTAGCCGACTGTGCTGCGCCCGGCTGCATACCGCCGAATGCAATCAGCACACACCAAACGGCAACTATGGCCAGCAAAACAAAGGTAGCCGCGCCCGCGAACGCATTTTTGCGCGCAAGAAGTTTAGCACCAAACCCGGCACGTTCGGATTGCCCCACACCACCCTCTGGCGACACACGTGATTGCCACAGTGGTTTGGTATGCCGATTCGTTCATTCCAAAAATCATCTGCGCACATCAAAAACTGTGCAATGCAGACGGCGATGCCACACCCGGGATTGGTTGGGTGTACAAGTTAGTCCCGAAACGCAGTCTCAGCGGCGGATATAGGCAACGCCGAACGTGCTTGTGGTATGGCATGAGCCGCAGTTCCGTCCGAACAGGCCTCGATGCTTGTCCTGAGATCTATGGCAGCCGTAACAACCCGTTGCGAGGCTGGCCCGCTGCACGTGCTTCTGTTTATGGCAATTGTAACAACCGGTTTGTGCGTGGCGTCCGGTCAACGCAAAGCGTGTCTTGCCGTGATCGAACGTCGCTCCCTTCCATTTTTCTGCACCATGGCAGCTGCCACAGCCGGCGCCGAGACGGCCTTCATGTTCATCTTTTTTGCGATGGCACTCGATGCATGCAGAAGTTGTGTCTTTGTAAAGTTTCGTCTTGTGGCAATCGTCACACTTTGCGCTCTGGTGCTTGCCGCGAAGTATAAAGCGCGACTTGTCGTGGTCGAACAGCACGCCAATCTTGAAGCCAGACTCGTTATGACAATTTTGACATTCTGGGCCGAGCTTGCCTTTGTGCACATCGTCCTTCTTGTGGCACGTGTTGCAGGCCCTCTCGGGTTTCACCTGCTTGGGCGGCTGCTTGTGACACGACTCGCATAGGGCGGCGGTGTGCTTGCCGAGCAATGGGAACTTCGTATCAACATCATGGTCGAACTTCGCTTCGGCCCACGTTTTGGTGGTGTGGCATCCGTCGCACTTTTGCCCGCGCGCGCCGTTGTGAACGTCCCGCTCGCGGTGGCATTCAGCGCATGCCGTTGGCACACCCTTGTAGCGCTCTCCAGCATGACACCTCGCGCATTCGACGGACTTGTGACCGCCCGTAAGCGCGAAATTGGTCTTGCTGTGATCAAAAGCTGTGGTCGATTTCCAGCCCTTGTCGTTGTGGCAGTCGGCACAGGTCTCGCGCAGTTTGCCGCCATGCACATCATCTTTGCGATGACAGGCGACGCACGCAGTGGGTGCTGTGCGGAACTTCTTGCCGCCGGCATGGCAAGAGGAGCATGCAACGCCGGTGTGGCGGCCAGCGAGGGCAAAACTCGTCTGTGAATGATCAAACGTCGATGGGTCCAACAGGACAATGTCGGCCTTTCTGCCCTTGTGGTCGGTGTGGCAATGCCGGCATTCGCTGCTGCTGGCTGCAACCGACTTTCCGTGAAACCGCGTTTTCGTTTTGATGTCTTCGGCGATGTCCTTGTGGCAATCCAAGCAGAGTTGAGTTTGCCCGGCTTTAGAGAACGACTTGTGGCAGGAATTGCAGTCTTTTTCGAATTTCGCGTGCCCTTGAATGACGTCGCCGGGCACCATCAGACGCTCAAACACGCCTTGTGCGGCCGCGGGCATGGAGAGCACGGCAAGCGCCAGCAAAACGCACCAGGCGCAGGCAATCAACCGCCAAGAATGGTGCCAAGTGCTCACCGCAGCCAAAGTCCTCAATAGAGATGCACTGCTAGGACATGAAGAAGTGCCGCCGCGACAAGCAGAAAGAAAAACGGCATGTGGAGATAGTGCCAATAGTTGAACAGGCGCTCGTACAGCCGCACGGTGCCGATCTGCTCGACCATCAGAAAGTAGTAGTCAACCGCTTCATGCGCTTTGTTGAGTTCGGCGCGCAGCGCCTCCGGTTCGGCGTGAGTTTGAAGCGCAGCGACTGCAATTGTCGTTTCGATATCCGTGTGTGTGGCGCGCTTGAGCGCTTTGCGGTCGGCGCGGCCGGCCCGGAATTCCAAGCAGCCAATTGGCGTCCGCGTGCGTGTGAGGGCTGCGTCAGCAAGCTGTTTCAAAGCTGTGATCGTTCCGGCCGGAATTGCAGAATCGATTGCAATATTGGCTTCGGTTTGTTGGATATTCTTTATGATTTCGGCCACATCCGTGCGCCGCCCATAAAGGCCCGCATGCAGGCGCGCGTAGATATAGCGCCCAAAAATTCCGCTCACCACCACTAACAGCATTGCCAGCATTGCCACCGAGCCGTTATCCGATTTCATCTGGAAGCCAGAATGAACGATGACGAGTGCCGGGCCAACAATCCCGAGTATCATGTGGGCGCGGAACCAGCCGGTCACTGTCCCGAGTGAACTCAAGAATTTGGAGTGCTTGCGCAACGGATATAGTGCCAAGCCGAGCATCATCAGCCCGCCTGTAATGCCGAGATAATAGCCAAGCCCATCCTTCGGACTAAGCTGCCGTTCGACAACCTCGCTTCCGCCATATGCCAACATCATTGCAACTGCGGCGCAGAACGCCAATGTCCAGCCCGCCGGGGTCCGGTTCGCATACTGGGGTAGATATTTTTTGCGGAGTACCGGTTTTGCACGTTCAGACCGGCGGCGCTCGTCGTCCGCAGCATCTTCCCGTGACGCAGTGCCAAGACCACTCCGGGCAACAGCCGCAATATTTTGCGGGGTGGCTTCGATCTCTTGCGGTTTGCGCGAAGAGCTTCTGTTTGGCAGTACCATTTGGTGCCCACTGAAGTTTTGACAGCCGTACGCAGCTTAGGTTCCACTGGCACTGCGAGCATTCTTGAACAACCGCTCAGCAGCCGGCGGCAACGAAAAGTCCGCGCTGCAAAGTCGCAAACACCGGTCTGCGCCAACATGCCCGCAAATGCCTAATAGGCCGTTAACAGATGACTTGCTGCAGGACAGCCCCGGGCAGGGGCCGCCTGCGGTTTCCCGTTGGATCAGGAATGTCGGGTGCTCCGGTCCGTGATCAAAGAAGAACAGCGCATAGCATTTGCCCGGCATGAGCGCCGCATTTGGTAGGCACTAAGTGGCAGCCACCGGGGCAATAGCTACGATCCGCGCGGCGCGCTCAACGAACAGCAGCGAAGGTCAAGGTCTTAATCGGCGCACCGGCGAAATCAAGAACACCATCACCCGTCTGGAACCGCCGTCCAAATGACCTGCGGCATTGATACTTGTGAATGAGGCCCAGCGGCGGACGGTTGCGGCGCTCGAACGCCCGACACTATCTAGCCGGGTGGCGCCGGAGTTTGAGGCAAGTCTTGAAACGGCTGCGCGCGCTGTCATGCGCGAGTTGCTGGCGCCAGGAGCAATTCTGATTCCTAGTGGCGTGTTTGCTGCCATCATTGATAAAGGCGAAGCCGCTGGCCATTGTTTTCGGCTGACGGGCCGGGAAAGCCGGACCCATTGACAAGGTCCGCCTCGAACGATCTGGCTTGCAGTTATATTCGTTGAATGGCGCACCCGGTAGGATTCGAACCTACGACCTCTGCCTTCGGAGGGCAGCACTCTATCCAGCTGAGCTACGGGTGCATTGCGGAGCTTCAATAGCCCATTCGTGGCCCGCGGGCAAATGGCCCTATTACAGGCCCTATTTCTGGCTCTGCTTGTGAGGCTTTGCGCCCCTCAAAGCTGAGGGCCTTATGAAAACGGCGAGGAACAGGGCCCCTCGCCGCAACTGGCAGATGTAAACCAGCCAAAATGACGCTCTGGCTTACTTGCAAGGACGCGAGACGACCGTGCACTTGGCCTTCAGAACCGCGCCCCTCTTGCAGTCAAAACTTTTGCCGCGCGACTTGTCGAAGTTGCCATACGCATCGCCGTAGGCGACGGACGCCTTAGATTCCCAATCATAGCGGGCGGCGGCACGTGCCTGCGCGGTGCCCTTGCCAAACAGGCCCTGGCCGGTGGCCGAACCGCGCAGCGGTGCCTTGCAGGTCGAGGCGTGAGCGTGGCGGCGGGCGGCTTCGGCGTCAGGCGTGGCGGCCGTTAAGCCGGCCGTGACAGTCAGCGCTGCTACCGCAGCAAGTGTTGCGAACTTAGCCATATTGAACATGGGGAACTCCCTCACTAGAAAAGCTTCTGTCGAAACATTGAAGCGTGCAATGCGTATGACGCCTGCACGTTGAGCCACGCGGGGAGAGCCCTGTCAACGTTTGTCGGCAACGTTTGTTGCAGGCGCGGTATCGCCCACCCCTGTGGCCAGCCCATGTCGAGCCCATGTCGAGCCAGTGACCAGCCGGTGGCACACCGATGACGGGCTGACGTTGCGCACGCCAGCCCCTATAGTCAGGCCCCATGACAGATAAAAAGACCGACCAAACCTCAGATACAACCGTCAAGGCAGGCCAGTTGACCGGTAACGGCATCACACTGCCAGACGGCGAGCCCGTGCCCGTGATCAAAGGCAGCCACGTTTATTTGATCGACGGATCGGGCTACATCTTCCGCGCCTTTCATGCGCTCCCGCCTTTAACGCGCCCGTCGGACGGGTTGCCGGTCGGCGCGGTGCACGGCTTTTGCGCCATGCTGTGGAAGCTGCTGCGGGAGAGCAAGGCGTCTGAAGCGCCAACCCACGTCGCGGTTATATTCGACGCCGGGCGCGAGACCTTCCGCAACAAGATCTACGACAAATATAAAGCGCAGCGTCCGCCAGCGCCGGAAGAGCTTGTTCCGCAATTCCCGCTGATCCGTGATGCGGTGAAGGCCTTCAACGTCGCGTCCATCGAGCAAGACGGCTATGAGGCCGATGACCTGATCGCAACCTACGCGCGTGACGTCGTCAAAGCTGGCGGCGACGTGACGATCATATCATCCGACAAGGATCTGATGCAGCTGGTCCGCCCGGGCGTGGTCATGCTTGACGGTATGAAGAACAAGCGCATTGGCCGCGACGAGGTGATTGAGAAATTCGGCGTGCCGCCTGAAAAAGTCATCGACGTGCAGTCGCTGGCCGGTGACAGCGTCGACAATGTGCCGGGTGTGCCGGGCATCGGCATCAAGACGGCCGCGGAGCTGATCCACGAATATGGCGATCTCGATACGCTGCTGGCGAGTGCAGAAAAAATCAAACAGCCCAAGCGCCGCGAAAAGCTGATTGAATTTGCAGACCAGGCCCGCATCAGCCGCGAACTTGTGACGCTCAAGCAAGATGTGCCGGTCAATGTCGAGATTGAGCGGGCGGGCGTGCAGGAGCCCGACGCCAATACGCTGTTGTCATTCCTGCGGCTGATGGAATTCAACTCACTCACCAAGCGTTTTGCCGAAGGGCTTGGCGTTGAGGCCCCACCGCCACTTGAAAAGTCGGTTGGTTCCAGCATTTCCCCTCCCCAAACCTCGGCGAAGGGCGGGGACGCGAAGACCGGCGGCACCGGCACACCGCACGCGGGCGTCGCGCACGCGCATAACGCGCTCGCTAAAATTCCAATCGATCGCAGCAAATACGAAACGGTCACCAACACAGCAGACTTGCAAAAATGGATCGATGCCGCCCACGCCGCCGGCCACGTCGCGTTCGACACCGAGACCACGGGCCTCGATAGTCACCGCGCTGATCTCGTCGGGTTCTCGCTCAGCGTAAAGCCGGGCGCGGCCTGCTATGTGCCGCTCGCCCACACCGACGGCGCGTCTGATTTGTTTGGCGGCGGCGGTGCGGCTCCCGGCCAAATGCCGCTGCGCGACGCGATTGCACTCATCAAGCCGCTGCTTGAAGACGACGCGGTTCTGAAAATCGGCCAGAACATCAAATACGACATGCTGGTCATGGCGCGCTACGGCATCGCGATCACCCCCATCGATGACACGATGCTGATGTCCTACGTGCTCGACGGCGGGCGCGGCGGCCACGGTATGGATGATCTGTCGGAACGCCACCTCGGCCATACCTGCATTCCATTCTCATCCGTCATCGAACATGCGCCTGGCGCCAAAAAAGCTGACAAGACCTTCGCCGGCGTGCCGGTTTCGAAGGCGACTGAATATGCCGCCGAAGATGCCGACATCACCCTGCGTCTGTGGATGAAATTAAAGCCGCGTCTCACAGCTGAACGCATGGCCAACGTCTACGAGACGCTGGAACGTCCGCTTATTCCGGTCATCGTGGCGATGGAGCAGGCCGGCATCAAGGTCGACCGCAGCATTCTGTCGCGTCTCTCCGGCACGTTCTCGCAGCGCGCTGGCCGGCTGGAGGAGGAGGTCTATCAACTCGCCGGTCATAAGTTCAACCTCGCGTCACCCAAGCAGCTCGGCGAATTCCTGTTCGACACCTTGAAACTTCCGGGCGGCAAGAAAACCAAAACCGGCCAGTGGGAAACCCGCGCCGGTCTACTCGACGATCTCGCCAACAACGAAGAGCTGCCGGACGACGCGCGCCGCCTCGTCAACACCATGATGGAGTGGCGCCAGCTCACCAAACTGCAATCGACCTACACCGATGCGCTGCCCGCCCACATCGACGAGAGCGGGCGTATTCACACCAGCTACGCGCTCGCGTCCACCACCACGGGCCGGCTTGCGTCGTCAGAACCCAATCTGCAGAACATCCCGATCCGCACCAAAGAGGGCCGCGAAATCCGCACCGCCTTCATCGCCGACCAGGGCATGCAACTCGTGTCCGCCGACTACAGCCAGATCGAACTGCGCGTGCTGGCTCACATCGCCGATATTCCGCAATTGAAAAAGGCCTTCGCCGACGGCCTCGATATTCACGCCATGACCGCGTCCGAAATGTTTGGCGTGCCGGTCAAGGATATGCCAAGCGACGTGCGCCGCCGCGCCAAGGCCATCAACTTCGGCATCATCTACGGCATCTCGGCGTTCGGGCTCGCCAACCAGCTCGGCATTTCCCGCGAGGAGGCGGGCGACTACATCAAAACCTACTTCGTGCGCTTTCCCGGCATCCGCGACTACATGGACGCGACCAAGAAATTCGCGCACGAACACGGCTACGTCGAGACGATCTTCGGGCGGCGCATCCATTACCCTGAGATCAACACCAAGAATCCGTCGATGCGCGGCTTCCTCGAACGCGCGGCCATCAACGCACCGATCCAGGGATCATCCGCTGACATCATTCGACGCGCCATGATCCGCATGACGCCCGCACTTGAGAAAGCCAAGCTCTCGTCGGCGCGCATGCTGCTGCAGGTCCACGACGAACTGGTGTTTGAAGTGAAGGACGCCGACACGGCCGCGTTGATAAAAACCGCGCGTCATGTGATGGAAACCGCATCTGAGCCCGCCGTCAAACTCTCCGTCCCCATCCACGTCGACGCCAAAGCGGCGGGCAATTGGGACGAGGCGCATAAGGCCAACCCGGAATTCAACGCAAAACGATTTGGCATGTCGCAAAATTCTAGCATGACGAAAGCCATTGTCGCTGCACTCGGCGCCCATGGCGCATGGAAGCTCAGACTTCGTACCGCCGTGTCGACCGGTTCCAGCACCGTGACACCGAAACAGGCAGGCTGCGATCGCAGTTGCGAGTTCGGAAAATGGCTGCACAGTTCCCAAATCGATGCCGCCACAAAGGGCGAGAAGTGCCATATAAAGTCGTGACGCGCTTGCATAAGGAATTCCACGACTGCGCCGCTCACGTTCTCACGGCCGCCGGCTCTGGTGATAAAGATCGCGCAAGTTCCCTGCTTGCTGGTGAGTTTACACAACGGTCGGAAAAGCTGGCGCGCGCGCTCACGAAATGGCGCGGCGAATTGGTTTAATTGCGTTTTGGCCGGCAACTTACAGTATCCGCGCCATCGCCAACAAGAAAAGCAACGAGTTGTTAGGCCGATGCAAGGCAGACTGTTTAACAAGACAGCTTGATAGTCAGGCGCAGCGCCGATGACCTCTACATATATATCCTTTAGAGTTTTGGCCAACGACTTGGACCGCACGCTATCCAGGCAGGCGGCGCGGAGCGATATCGCGCGTGAAGCCCAGTACTATCGCGACAACATTTCATCAGCGTCGACGGTCGATGACTTCCTCGCAGACCCGCGCCTTTACAACTACGCCATGAAGGCAAACGGCCTCGAGGACATGATCTACGCCAAGGCTTTCATGAGGAAAGTTCTTGAAAGCGATCGCACGGACACGAATTCGTTCGTCAACAAGCTGGCCGATACCCGTTTTCTGAACTTCGCGAAGTCCTTCAATTTTTCGCCCGACGGCAAGCTGGCCGCCGTGTCGCCGAGCATGCAAGACCAATTGCAGCTGGACGACACACTCGAGTCCTATTCCGTTGAGAGCACCAACCGGGGTTCCGCGGCCGCAACTGAATCAGAATATTTCAAGACGGCGATCGCAACGATCGCGAATGTCGATCAATTCGTCAGCGACAACCGGTTGTTCGACTTTGCTCTGAAAGCCGTTGGAATTGATCCTTCGATCGCGTCCAAGGCGGCAATCAAATCCGTGCTAACGAGCGATCTCAACGATCCGGAGAGCTATGCTAACTCGTTCAGCAACAGCAACTACGCCAAATTGGCAAAAGCAATTTCCTTTGCGGCCGATGGGTCCGCTTCTTCCGGGGCGCAAACGACCCTTCAGACTGCAAATACAGTCTTCAACTATTTCGAACGGACCAATAATGGGGGAACGCCCGCTGCGGCCACGGCTCGGGCGGCATATTTTCAGCAAGCTATCGGACAGGTGAACTCAGTCGACGATCTGGTGAACGATGAAACGCTGTTGAACGTCGTCGCCAACGGCTTCGGCCTGGATGCCAGCATCGAAACCGCTGAACGCATCCGAAATGTTCTGATAAGCGATCTTTCGGATCCGGGAAGCTATGTCTATCAGTTAAGCAATCCCGCCTATCAGGAAATTACGAAGGCATTCAATTTCGAATTCGACGGCTCGCTCGCCAGCGGAACACCCGCAATGAAGGCCGACGCCCAGGTGCAAATGATTGCAGACTACAAGGTGAACTACGATGATGCTGCGATCCGGCGTGCCACCTTTGCGAAGAACATATTCACGCTTGGCAGCAAGGGCGTAACCAGTGTCGATGATCTAATGCGCAATTCGACACTCTATAATGTCACGCTCGATGCGTTTGGCTTCGATCATAGCACGTCGAAAGCAACCATTCGCCGGGCGCTCGTCGCAGACGAAAATGATCCCTCCAGCTTCGTCAATACAACGAGGGATGCGCGATTCAAGAGCTTGGCCTCGGCATTCAATTTTGGCGATGACGGACAACTGATCGTTCCACCGCGAGCGCAGCTGGAATCTGCGAAACAGGCCACTATGCGCCTTTATAGTACAACCGTCGATGATCCAACGGAGACGCAGCAAGCGACTAAGGATGCCAACGTCTACTATAACCAAGCCATGGACGGTGTCGGGTCCGTGGACGAGTTCCTTTCGGACAAAAAGCTCGTCTCTTACGTCACCAATGCTTACGGATTCTCGGACGGCGATATTTCCAACGACACGTTCCGCAGCATCCTGACCAGTGACCCTCTTGACCGGTCCAGCTTTGTCAATACTGGGGACAATAAAAAGTATCGTCTCATCGCCTCTGCATTCAATTTCAGGAGTGACGGCACGGCCGGCTTTGGCGCACCCGGGAAAACACAAGACTATTCAAAAGTGGTTTCAACGGTGGACGCATATGTCCGCCAATCCATGGAGACCGAGGCGGGCGATAGCAATGAAGCCGTGCGGCTCGCCCTGTATTTTCAGCGAAAAGCTCCAACGGTCACAACAGCATTGGAAATCTTGGCTGACAAAGCCGTTTTTCAGGTCGTGCGTACTGCGCTGAACTTGCCCGACAGCATGGTCAATCTCGACATTGATGTCCAAGCGGCACTCATTGGCAAGAAGCTGGACGTATCGAAGTTTGACGACAGCAAGTATGTCGACACGCTCATTAGCCGATTTAGCGCCATGTACGATATCAAGAACTCGACGGCGGAATTGCCCTCCGTCGCACTCACAATTTTGCAGCAGATCGGACGCTAGGCCACAGACTCATTAAACCGCATCCTGATGCGGATGGCAGCAAGTTTCACTGAGGCCATGAAGTTGTCATCGTGGCGGTCGAAGCGGGTGGCGATGGCGCGGTAATGCTTGAGCCTGTTGAAGAAGCGCTCGACCCGGTTTCGCAGTTTATATGCGAACGGACTGAACACCGGCGGTTCGACGCGATTGGATTTCGGCCGGATGTTGGCATAGCCGCCCTGGCTGGTGATCTTTTCGCGCAGCGCATTTGAATCGTAACCGCGATCTGCCAGCAGCATGCATCCGTCGCCGAGCAAGCCCAGCATATCAGCAGCGCTGACGCCGTCATGAGCTTGGCCTTCGGTCAGCTTGATCTGGATCGGGAGGCCGTGCGCATCGACGAGCGCGTGGATCTTGGTCGAGCCCGCCGCGGAATGGCCCATGCAACGGCTCCGGCCACTTTTTTCGCCGTTGGCTGCATGCTGATGCACACGCACGACGGAACTGTCGATCATTTGATTTTGCCGTTGTAGGCTTGCGAAACGGCCTTCATAATCTGATCCCAAACACCGGCTGCCCGCCAGCGCACGAAGCGATTGTAGCAGGTCGTGTAAGGGCCGTAGCGTTCTGGAATATCGGCCCACGGCGCGCCGCTGCGCAACCGCCAGAAGATGCCGTTCAAAACGCGCCGGTCGTCAACACGCGGCACGCCACGCGGTTTATTCGGCAAAAGCGGCGCGATGATTTTCCATTCGGCGTCGGTGAGTTCGTAGCGTGCCATCTCAAGCTCCCCCGTTTGGTCGTTTGAATCACTGTTCGCAGCCGTTGCAAAGTCAGTTTATGAGTTTGTGGCCTAGAGTACTTCTGTCTGCTTACATTGGTGCGCGCCGGGAAATGGATTGCTGAGAGGGAATATTGACGACTTGTCCGCCGGGCCGCACCCAACGGAGCCAGCCGTTGGGCGCTTTGGCGGTGCCCGGACTTAAAATTCTTCCCAGCCTTCGTCTGTGCTGCGGCTGTTATATGAACCGGTTGCTGCAGCGGTTTTCAATTTCTTTTGCGGGTTGGACGATGCGGCGTCGCTATTGACCCGGGCTTGGGTGTTGTTGCGAAAGGCGTGTGGCGCCACCTTTTCGAGCTGACCGCGGATGGAAGCTGAGCGTCCGCCGATCTGAAACTTGCCGATCATATCTTGCAGGCGCCGCGTTTCCTGCGTGAGCGAATGGCTGGCAGCCGTGGCCTGCTCCACCATGGCGGCGTTTTGCTGGGTAATCTGATCCAATTGCCGCGTTGCGACGCTCAGTTCGTTGAGGCTCGCAGCCTGGTCCTTGTTGGCGAGAACGATCTTTGAAACGACTTTGCTGGTTTCGGCCGCCTGCAACACGATCTGACTTAAGGACTTTGTCGTCTCTCCGACGAGCCTGACACCTTCGGCGACTTGGCTTGAGGAGGTTGAAATGAGGCTCTTGATATCCTTGGCCGCCGAGGCGGACC
This sequence comes from Hyphomicrobium sp., assembly GCA_013141015.1. GTDB lineage: Bacteria > Pseudomonadota > Alphaproteobacteria > Rhizobiales > Hyphomicrobiaceae > Hyphomicrobium_B. The sequence goes on from JABFRT010000001.1 coordinate 76,318, forward strand.
GCTGAGCAAGTGCCCGGACTTCGGATGCCACAACTGCGAAACCGCGCCCTGCGTCGCCCGCCCGTGCAGCCTCGACCCCGGCATTCAGCGCCAGCAAATTGGTCTGAAACGCAATTTCGTCAATCACTCCGATGATTTGCCCGATTTCGATGGACGATTTTTCGATATTTGTGATCGCGTCGGAGGTTTGCAGAACGACGCGTTCGCTGTTCTCAGCTACTTCCTTTGCGTTTCCGGCGACGGCACTTGCAGCCGCCGCATTGGTTGCCGTCAAATTCACACGTTCTGTAATTTGGACGAGCGCAGCGGAAGTTTGTTCTAAGCTCGCGGCCTGTTGTTCAGTCCGCCGTGCCAGATCATCTGACGCCGATGTCATTTCTTTTGAGCCAGTGGCAATCGTATTTGCGCTCGAATGCACAGATTCCATCGCCAATTCAATTTGTTCGACGGCTGAGTTGAAATTATCTTGAAGCTGGCGATAGGCTTCGGGTAGTTCCGCGCGCATGCGATAAGTCAGATCCTTTTCAGCAATTTTCTGAAGGCTGGTGCTGAGACACTCCAAAACCTGTTGCAGCTCCTTTTGGCGAAGCGCTGCATCGGCTGCAATTTGGGTTTGTAGTTCGATAGTGCGATTCCGCTCGGCTGCAGCGGCGTCTTCTGCTTTGCGGCGCTCAATTTCTTGTGCGCGCTTCGCGTCTTCGGCGGCCTCGATGTAAACCGAAATAGAGTAGTCCATATCAAGGAAAACGGCCTTGACGAGCGCGACGAGCGTGTCGCCGAGACTTTCAAAGTCCGTTGTGTTGATCGCCGATAGCATCCCGGCGGGTTGCTTCGATTTGACAATAGCTTTGACCAGTAGCTCTACCAGCAGAGCGTATCCGCCAATATACCAGCGCGGCTCAAGCCCGATGCGAGCATGCGTATAACCGATGCGGCGGACGTTGATAATATAGGCTTCGTCGAGTTTGCCCGATGTAAAAGCCTGCCAATGACGGATCTGCGCTGCTTTCGCGCGAGATAAGGTATTGGCATCGCTGAAGTATGAGCGAATTGCAGGCGTGGCCACTACGATCTTATAGAATTTTGTGAGCGCTGCATCGAGTTCACGGTCGATCATGCTTTTGTTGGATCGGAGCAAATCGAGTGCGCTTTTATCCAAACCGACAAAGCTCAACCGTTCGGCAAGCGCAGCAAGCTGTTTAGCAGAATCGTAAGTGGCGTTCTCAGCTTCAAGCTTGGTCATGATTCTGATCCTGTTGATCAATATATGCGTTGTGAGTATGATATCTGCACTCGCAGGTTCGGCCTCAAACCTGTTTCAAGGCTTGCAGGCCAAGCAAAACCACCGTCGTGAGGAAGCAATAAAATGTCAGCGCCACCGCTTTGCTTATTCGCTGAGCAGAATCCTTGAACGCCCTCAGTAAACCCCTAGGGATGCGGCCTAGGTAATAGCCTAGGAGTCACTAGGTAAAATCCTAGGACTTATCAGGGTCAGGCACGAAGTTTGATCGCGCTTCGAGTTGGCACGACTATGATTCGTAGTCGCGGACTCCAAAAAGTGTTGGCGCACGAACGTCGCACAATCAAAATGCGAGCGAGTATCATTGAGTTCAGTTGTTCGAGCGTGCTGCGGAACTAAGATGTTCAGAAAGCGTTGGCGATACGTCAGCAATCGGTGTGTCTGTCAGACGGTAAGCGCTTTTGTTCGCATGCCTCGAAGTTGACTGTGTGAAGAAAATGTTTTGTCTCTAAACTTGGAATTTCCTGACTTTGGTGGCGCGCTTTGGCAAGCAAACATCCTTATACCCTCCTGGTATTCTCCTGAGGAATTGATTCGTGCCCAGAATGAAATGCTCTACTTGAAGTCCGAGAATTCTTGGCACATGGTCAACCATTGTTTTGAATCAAAAACGCCTTCCGCAATCGTTGTCGCAGCACAAGTACACCAATCACACTTGGATGAGATGAGCTGACTACGTTGGATTTGAAAGACGCTCGTGTTGGATCGACTGCACATCTTGGTTGTTGATGACGAACCTGCAGTGAGAAATCTGCTACGGGGCGTCTTTGAAAGAGAAGCCTTTATCGTGCACGAAGCCGGCAACGGCGCTGAACTCGAAGCCGCAATCGTCGAAAATCCCATTGACCTTGTCACTCTCGACTTGCGGTTGGGGAGTGAAGACGGCTTGGCACTGGCCCGCAAAATCCGCAGCATTCGTGATATTCCGATTATCATTGTGTCGGCCAAGTCAGATGAACTTGATCGAATTGTCGGGCTGGAACCGGGAGCCGACGACTATATCGCAAAGCCCTTTAATCTGCGCGAAGTCCTGGCGCGGGTTCGCGCGGTTCTTCGCCGTCATGACCGGGCGGCGATCCAAAACTTGACAGAATGCAGCTCGGTTCGCTTTGGAAAGTGGACGCTCAATCTCGTTGCGAGAACTCTCTCAAGTGATGAAGGCGAAGAAGTGCCTTTGACGGGCGCAGAGTTCGATCTCCTCAAGATCTTCACCGAACGTCCTGGCAGATCACTCAGCAGAGCGACGCTGATTGATCTTCTGAAGGGGTGTGACGCGACGCCATTCGACCGCTCCATCGACACATTGATTGCGCGGGTCAGGAAGAAAATTGAATCTGACGTAAATCAGCCGGTGTACATCAAGACCGTCCGCGGAACGGGTTATGTTTTTTCTACTCGCGTGGACCGTCCGTGATTTTTTTGAAGCGCGCGGGTCATGGCCGACGCCAATTGCGATTGCGTGTACGGCTTGTGCAGGACCGGCGTCGAGCGTCCGATTTCGGAAACCGGTAAATCGACATCATTGAAAAAACCTGAAGTTAAAACAACTGCGCGATCAGGGCAGGCAGCAAGTAGCTGCTTTGACAATTCGACGCCCGACATTCCACCAGGCATGACTATGTCCGTCAAAACAATATCGATCAGCGGATTGCGTTCTATGGATTGCAGTGCCGAAAAGCCATCGTCCGCTGTCAGAACTTGATAGCCAAGCAGCTCCAATCGCTTTTGCGTTACTGTCTTCACTGCTCGGTTGTCTTCGACAAGCAGGACGATTTCGCCGTGGCCGACAGTGATCGGCGCCGTATCTGATGGCGTGTCGGGTGACTTAGTCACGGTCTCGACCGGCCGCGGAAGCGCGATTTTCACAGTCGTTCCGTGGCCAAGTTGACTAGCGATACTCACATGCCCGCCAGATTGGCGTACAAACCCTTGAATGGTCGTTAGCCCAAGACCAGACCCCTTGGCCTTATCTTTGGTCGTGAAAAACGGATCAAATGCTCGGGATTGAATTTCGTCAGTCATGCCCACACCATCGTCCGATGCCGACAAGCAAATGTATTCCCCAATTAAAAACCCTTCGCGAGGTCCGTCGGTCTCGAAATCTGCACGTACATTGGAGGTTGCAATCGTGAAGGTGCCGCCATTCGGCATCGCATCGCGGGCATTGAGGGCCAAGTTGATCATGGCATTCTCTAGCTCGCTTCTGTCAATGAGAAGTGTTGTGGGGTCGGCAGCAAGTTTCATCACGATCTGACATTTTTCACCGACAGAATGCTGGAGCAAGTCACGCATGGAACTGCACAGGTCGTTGACGTCGATGACCATCGGTTCCAGCCGCCGTTGACGTGCAAATGTAACGAGTCGTTGGTTCAGGCGCGCGCCCATTTCGGCCGCCTGGATGGCATCTGCCAATAGTTTCCTATGTTCGGACTTCTCAAGATCATATTCGAGAAGCTGAAGATTGCCGCTGATTACCGTGAGGAGATTGTTGAAGTCATGAGCGACTCCTCCGGTCAGGCGTCCCAATGCTTCAAACTGACGGTTCTGATAGAGTGCACGCTCGCGTTCACGCTCTACGCCTATATCCCGCAATATGCCGACTTTGCCAAGTTGCGCGCCATGCTCATCAAGCATTTTTGCCAGCTTCACTTTGCAAGGAAACGTTTCGCCATTCTTGCGAACTGCGTCCTGTTCAAAGGATAGAACGCCATCGCAAGCGATAGAGTACTCGCCAACCCGGTTCCAGGATTGTTCGTCGGAATAGAGTTGGCGGGTCGTTTTCCCGACAAGCTCATCCGGTCCGTAGCCAAACGTGTGAGCAAAGGCCGGGTTGACGCTCACGATTGTCCGGTCGAGGTTCGTCACGATGATGCAATCGGGAGAACATTCGAATATTCCGCGAAAAAGTAACTGTTGCCGACGCGATTCGGCTTCTGATTCACTCAACTTGACCAGCAGATGTGTGTGATGTTGTTCCAATGCTTTCTGTTCGGTGATGTCGTGAACGCTTCCGACCATTCGCGTGGCGTGGCCTTCGGAATTCCGCTCGACAACTCTTCCGCGGTCCGAGACCCAGATGAAAGTCCCGTCGGCACGCCGGATGCGATGTTCGCTGACGTATGGAATATCAGTGTCTAGCGAGGCCTTAATCGCACCTTCAACTCTTGCCTTGTCGTCTGTGTGCAACCGGTCGATAAAACTGGCCAGATCATGCTCTAAGAAGCGATCATCCAAATCCATCAGACTGCACCATTGGATGTTGTGCTTCACCCGGTCTGAACCGACCGACCAATCCCAAATACCGTCGCCGGTCGCCTCCATTACATGCTGGAGCCGCTGTTCGCTTTCGCGCAGGGCCTCAGCCGCAAGCTGGCTATCCGTTACGTCGATGGCGAGCGCTATGAAGCTCCCTAGTTCACCATCCGGTCCGGGCACCGGCGCAATGACTTTGCGAACCCATACGGGCTTTCCGGACTTATGCAAAAACCTGGTGTTCGTTGCGCAGAAGGGCAATTGGCCGGAGCGCATCCGTGCAAACTTTTCATCATGGTAGATTCGGTCATCGGGATGAACCGTCATATCAAAATCAGCACTGATCAGTTCGTCCTCTCTGAGGCCGACGAGATCGCAGAAGACTTGATTGCAATTCTCGATGCGTCCGCTCTTGTCGCAGATCGCAATTCCCGCCAAAGCATGATCGTAGACTCCGCGAAACCGTGCGGCGGCTATCGCTTGAGCGTCACGAGCTCTTATGAGGGCGGCCAGCGGAATTCTAACGAGCCAATAGATTAGAACGGCGGTTAGGGCGACAAACGCTATGCCTTTGTACGTCTGATAGAGCGCCAAAGTATTGCGGTCGCTTGCCATTACTTCGAGGATGTGGTCGCTGGCTAAAATCCAAATCAATGCAAATAGCAAAAATGTTGCAGCGATTTTCGCGGCCGCTAGGTTGGCGCTAGCTCCCAATCCTTTCAATGGCCTTTGATCGTTTTTTTCGTCCATGGGGTGTCCGTCCAAAACGATGCACTGAAGGCGCTGCAGATCGACTGAAAGGCAATTCGGTCGAGGGTGAATACCGGATCCCGCAATGCGCCAGTATGGCCGGAAAGCCACTGTCGCACTTTGTAACATTAAGTCGTTGCGGGTCACAAATTTGCGGAACACCTGCAACTTATATCAGGCAGCCTATTTAGGCCGATCTGTTCGTAGGCGAGTGGCATTGGAACCCATTTTGGCAACGGAACGCACTGAAACGCATGCAAAAATCTTTGCACTCGGCCAAGTCGCAACGCACTCATAGCTCTGCAGAGAGCGTCTCCACCCGGCAACGCGGTGAAAATATCGGTTATGGTTCCGGTGCGCTCGCCGCCGAGGATCATTCGGCCATTACAAGCAAGTCAATCTCAACCGAATACCAGGCTGGGACAGGACCGGTCTCTTTTAGAGATACACTGACTTCCAGTCATGTATTGGAAGAGCTAGGCTATGATCGGCACGTCCTGCTGCGCTATCGCAATATGCAGTTTGCCGACGCAGATTCCAAGGGCATGTCGCGCAGTTATCAGGTGATCGGATCGCGGGCCGCATCGCAGCTTTTCGAACCCTTGACCAACCGTGTCTTGCAGCATGGGCGGCTGTTTGATTGGGAAAACGAACCCGACGCGCTAAGAAGTTGCGAAAGGAGCTGCGTTGGCGAAAAAGTTCCCAGCGGTCACCGGAGAATATCGGTGGCTTTCGAGTTATCTTCCCAATCCACCTATGTTTGTCACGTCAGCCGGAGTTCGGCGGACTGGCCGTCATTGAATGAAAACACGCTGCCCCAGCTTGTTGGTGCCCTCTATCTCATGAGCACCCAACTGGAAGCGGCGCGACAGCATCAGAATACATCCGAGGCCGATGCAGTTTGTTTGACAGCTCGAGAGATTGAAACGATCAACTGGTGCAAAGTCGGAAAAACGTACGCCGAAGTGGGCGTCATATTGGGCATCTCGTCAAAAACTGTCGAGTATCACATGTCTAACGTCATGCGAAAGCTGAGTGTCAACGACAAGACATCAGCCATTCTCGCTGCAGTATCGCGCGGAATCGTTTCCCTTTGACAGTGTAGCCCAACGAAGTGCCGCACTCGCACACTCAAGGCTCATTTCTCTCGACATCGCAATCAGCGGATCGATCACCGTATCCGCGAGCAGCACGGCCAGCGCCATTGCTGTCGCGATGAACGCGAATTTGATTTCGCTGGCGCCGCATAGCAATCCAACAGCCGCCGTGAACCAGATCGCGGTCGCGGTGGTCAAACCTTTCACATCGCGCAGATCGCCCTTCTGCAAAATCACGCCGCCGCCCAAAAATCCGACGCCGGTGATGATGCCTTGCGCGACGCGGCTGAAGCCGTCGCTGTCGCCCACCTTGATGGCGGCGATCACCGCCACGCACGATCCCAAACACACCAGCGCCAGCGTGCGGATGCCGGTCGGCATGCGCCGCCAATCGCGCTCAAGCCCGATGGCCGCCCCGCACAGCACCGCCGCGCCGAGCCGCAAAAACGTGTCGACATCATCCGGTTGAACCATGAAACCCCACTAAGCAAAACGCCCGCTGCGAAAACGCAGCGGGCGTCATTTTGGTTCCGCGCACTCCGGGCAAAACCGGTTTGCAAATCAGACAGGCTTACTCGCCCGGTGCGCTCAGCGGATGCGAGCGGCCATTGCCGTTCAAGTGGCCGTTGGCCTTGCCGCCCTTGTTCCAGTCGGCCGAACCCGTGTCGGCCAGTGCCGCTTTGACCGTCGCCTTGCGCTTGTCGCCGCCGTTGACCCGCTTGTACTGAATGTCGCGAATGAATTCGCGGATGCGCGGCTGGATTTCCGTGCGCCAGCGCGTGCCGTTGAACACGCCATAGTGGCCAACGCCCGGCTGCATGTAGTGGATCTTTTCGTCGGCCGGGATCGACGAACACAAATCCTGCGCCGCCTGCGTCTGGCCGATGCCGGTGATGTCGTCGCGCTCGCCTTCGACCGTCATCAGCGCGGTCTTGCTGATCAACGCACAATCGACCAGCACATCGCGGTGGATCAGCTTCTTGTCGGGCAGTGCATGATCCTGGAACACGGTCTTGATGGTCTGCAGATAGAACTCCGCCGTCAAATCCATGACCGCCAGATATTCCTCGTAGAAGTCCTGGTGCTGCTTGACGCTGTCGCAATCGCCCTGCACCAGATCGTTGAACAGATCAACGTGCGCGTTCATGTGGCGTTCGAGGTTCATGGTCATGAAGCCTGTCAGCTGCATAAAGCCCGGATAGACGGGGCGCATGAAACCCGGATGCGGGAACGGCACGGCCGAGATCACGTTCGATTCAAACCAGTTGAGCGAACGCGATGCGGCCAGGTCGTTGACCTTGGTCGGGTTGCGGCGCGTATCGATCGGCCCGCCCATCAGCGTCAGGGAGGCCGGTTGCATCACGTCGTTGCGCGCGGCCATCACGGCGGTTGCGGCGAGGCACGGAACGGCCGGCTGGCAAACCGCGATGATGTGGGTGTTTGGCCCGATGAACTGGGTAAACTCAATCACGTAGTCGATGTAGTCGTCGAAATCGAACCGGCCAACCGCCAGCGGCACGTTGCGCGCGTCGTTCCAGTCGGTGATGTAGACGTCGTGCTCGGGCAGCATGGCTTCGACCGTGCCGCGCAACAGCGTGGCGTAGTGGCCGGACATCGGCGCGACGATCAACACTTTCGGATCGTTGCGTTCGCCGGAAACGGTTTCATCGCGGCCAAAGTGGACGAGATTGCAGAACGGTTTAACCAGCACGATCTCTTCGTTGACCGGCACAGTGAGGCCGGTGATCTGCGTGGTCTTCAGGCCAAATTCGGGTTTGCCGTAACGCCGGGTGATGTTTTCGAACACTTCGCAAGCGGCGATCATGTTCTTGCCGAATACGGTTTTGCGCATCGGGTTCATCGGCCATTCAAGGCTATGGCGCAGCGCCTGCATGCCAAAGCGCCACGGCGTGACGAGCGTGTGGGCAAATTCGTAGGCGTAATAGTTCATCGTTGGCCGATCCCTGAATTGTTGGTCTCCGCCCGATTGAGCGAAAACGTCCGCCAATGTTGCATCGCGGGAGTATAGGCCGACTTTTGCCCGTCACAATGCGTAAAACGCCGATCTGCCTAATGGTCCCATGCGTTCTTGGGGAATTGCCCGGCAAACGTGCAGGAAAGGTACAGTTTTCAACAACCCGCTTGCGAATTGGGCACGCCAACCGCCATCACTGACGGCATCTGCGGCGCGCAGCACGGTGATTCGCGCCACCGCCGCAGTGAAGACGGGGAACGGGGGAACGCATGCCGCAGTCAACACCGCACACACCGGCAACGCCTCAGACCCTGCTCGAGCGGATGGTCAGCGTTGAACGTCACGAAGTGGCGGCGCTGCTTGCGTCCTTTACCATGTTCTTCGCGCTGCTCTCGGCTTACTACATCGTCCGCCCGGTGCGCGATGAAATGGGGGTGACGGTTGGCAAGGACGCGATCCATCATCTGTTCTCCTATGTGTTTCTGGTCATGCTGGCCGCGGTGCCGTTGTTCGGGTGGATAGCGTCGCGCTTTCCCCGCCGGTGGGTGCTGCCCGGCGTCTACTTGTTCTTTGCGCTCAACCTGACCGGCTTTTGGGTCTTGCTCAAAAGCAGCGGCGCCGGCGCGGCAGCGGCGGGCGCATTTTTTATCTGGGCGAGTGTCTTCAATCTGTTCGTCATCTCGTTGTTCTGGAGTTTGATGTCGGAGCTCTGGTCGAACGACGAAGCCAAGCGGCTGTACGGCTTTATATCGGCCGGCGGCACGGCGGGGGCGCTGGCTGGCCCGCTCATCACCCAGGTTCTGGTGCGCTATCTGGCGCCAGCGGACTTATTGCTCATCTCTGCCGGGCTGTTGATTGCGGCCTTGCTCGCCAGCCTCGTGCTGCGCAACGTCCATGCTGGCGGCGGCTCTAAAGGCCCGGTCAACGGCCATGAAACCGAACCCGCGGGCGGCGGCATTTTTGACGGCGCGGCCAAGGTTTTCGCGTCCCCCTATCTGGGCCGGATTGCGCTTTATGTTTTCCTCGCCAACGTGATTGGAACATTCTTCTACATGGAGCAGTCGCGGCTGGTCGGTGTGACCATTTCCGACAGCGCCGAGCGGGTCAAATTTTTCGCCGGCCGCGATCTGGTCGTGTCTGTCGTCACGCTGGCCATCCAGATCTTCGGCACCGCGCAGGTCATGCAGCGGCTCGGTGTTACCGCGGCGCTCGTTGCCCTGCCGCTGATGGCAACGGCTGGCACGCTGGCGCTGTTCTACGATCCGGTGCTGTCGGTGGTTGCCGCCGTCATGGCCGGTGAGCGCATTGCCGCGTTTGCGCTATCCAGTCCGGCGATCAAGGTGATGTACACGCTGACCGCGGCGGACGAGAAGTACAAGGTGCAGAACTTTATCGACACCGTGGTCTATCGCGGCGGCGATGCGCTGTCGGGTTGGGTCTATGCGTTCGTTGGCACGGGCATGGGCTTTGCGTCGGGTGCGACGGCACTGGTTGCGGTGCCGCTGGTGGGCCTGTGGATTTGGACCGCGCTTGGGCTCGGTAACGCACATGCAGGACGGTCCGCGGATCATCAGCGATCAAAATCCGCGGCGGCCAGGGCACACGGACAATAAAGCGGCTCAATAAAAAAAAGTTGGCCAAATAAAAAAGGCGGCCCAATAAAAAAGGCGGCCCAATAAAAAAGGCGGCAAAGGCTTGCGCGCCTTAACCACCTACGTCTCTGACCATACAAAAACCCTACCACAGCAGCGTCACGCTGTCGAGATTTTCCTATGGTTTACGGGCATATTGCGGTCGCCTGCCCGCCCCAAACTGTCATCCCGGGGCTTGTCCCCGGGATCCATCGGGCCGCTTCCGTGACCCGGCTAGAATTATTTCAGATTTCTGCGTTTCGAATTCGCTGAACCTTGCATCCCGGCAATGAATGCCGGGATGACAGAATCGAATTACCGCCCGCCAGGACGGCGCGGAGGACCGCCGGGGCGCTGGCCGCCACCGCCGTCGCCTTGACCCGGACGGATGTCCTTGTGGCGGAAATTGATGCGGCCCTTGGTCAAATCGTACGGCGTCATTTCAACGGTGACGCGATCGCCAGCGAGAATGCGGATGCGGTTTTTTTTCATGCGGCCCGACGTGTAGGCGATCACTTCGTGACCGTTATCGAGTTTCACGCGGCAGCGGGCGTCGGGCAAAACTTCATCCACCACGCCTTCGAATTCGAGCATTTCTTCTTTGGCCATTCGGTCCCCTCGGTGCCGCTTGCGGCCCAACCTTCAACTGTTGCGCGCCTTATGCGCCAAATCGGAAGCCTTGTCGCGTTCGCGGTTGTCGCGTCCCTCGATCAACGCCGCGCGCCGGGAGGACAGCTTTTAATTGAAAAGCGGGGAGCAGATCGTTCTGCTCCCCGCCAACGTCAAATCGACTTAAAATCTTAGAGTGGACGCAGGTTCACGGCAGCGATTTTGCCGTTCCGGCCACGTTCGGTTTCAAAGGCAACCTTTTGGCCTTCGCGCAGCGACTGCAGGCCAGCGCGTTCAACAGCCGAGATATGGACGAACACGTCAGCGCCGCCCTCTTCCGGTTGAATGAAGCCATAGCCCTTTTGACCGTTAAACCACTTGACAGTGCCGTTAGACATTCATGCCTCCAAAGCATTTAGGCGTCCTCCGGTTGAATGACCGGAGACAATCAAATCGCGCGCATGGAGACGTCTTAGGGCAGGCGGTAGGCACTGTCTTAGAGTTAGCCAAGGCGTGTTCGACGGCATCTTTATGCCTTGCTTGCCCAGGAAAGGCAAGTTCGCCGCAGGCTTGGCCAGGGCTCGAAAGCCCGGCCAAATGCCTGTTTTTTGGCTACAATCCAGCGTCCGGGGCCGGTTGTTCCCGTCACGGACCGCTGGATGGTAGAGGCACGCCGCAGCCTGCAATCGGTTCAATGACCCGACGGGCGGTTCAACGCCACGAAGTGATAACCGACGTCGACGTGGATGTGGTCCATGTCGGAATAGGTCATCGTGCCACCGTCGCCGTGGTTGTTAATCAACCAGTTGACGACCTGCTTCTTCTTGCCCGGAGCGCGGAAATCGATGGCTTGCCCCGACGCGTGCTTGGACGGGCGGCCAGAGGTTGCGATGCGCGCGCCCGGCCGGCAGGTGGAGACGATCTCGACGCGACCAAACTTGTTTTCAATGGAATTCAGCAGCGCGCGGGCTTCGCCCGTCAGGCACGAGCGCGACGATCCGCTGTTTGACGCCTGGCTGCGGCTGGTAATCGATCGGTGCTTCAGGGTCGAGCCGTCGTTGTTGTAACGCTTGGCTTCGGCGGCGGCTGGCACAAAAACGGCGGCTGCGGTTGCGAGTACAGCCAGTGTCACGTTACGCATGGAAAATCCTCATACGAGTTGATGTTGCTGAAATCCGCGTGAGAAGCCGATAGGCACGCGAGGCGTGCGCCCCTGACGCGGGGCCCCGATTTCAAATTTTGGGGCGGTGGAGAAAGAGAGGGGGATACCGCGAGCGCCAGCCATCCCCATTGCCTGCAACGCCGCTCCAAATGTCCCACCGGGCGAAACCCGTGTGGGCGGGAGCAGACAACGGTGGCATGCGTGCAGGCCATGCGTGGAGCAGGACCCGGACGTCCGTTGTGCAGCGCAGCATAATCAGTAAACCTCTGAGGCGGAATTATGGCAAGCCCCACGATTAGCCGGGTTCTGCGCCGCCGCGCCGCATCCCGCCCGCGCTGACGCCTATAAATCGTGCCTCGAACATGAAATAGTCGGCCGCGAACGGATGGGCGGGACCGGTCAGACGGCGTTCAAATTTCACAATATTTCGGGAAGACACAGGGAGACGACCCATGAATTTTATCAAAGCCATTGTGCTGGGCTTCATTGCCGGCGCGATTGCGACGCTGACGGTCCATGAGTTCATCAGCTGGCTGTTCAATAACCCCAATCTGTGGACCGGGTGGACGCGCACATCGTGGAGCAAAGAGCCGGTCGATGTGGCGCTGCTTGGCATTCAAATTCCGAAAATTTTTAGCGCCATGTTCTGGGGCGGTGTGTGGGGCTCCGTCTTTGGTTTGATCCTTGGTGCGCGGCCGCAAGGCGCGATGACGTTGCGCGGCGCCGTACTCGGCATTGTCGGCCCGGCGTTGCTCGGCGTATTTTTGATCGTGCCGATGTTGAAGGGCGGCGCACCATTCCTTGGCGGCGACGTGGCCAAAATCATTCCCGTGCTCGTCATCCTGGCTGGCTACGGCGCATCAACCGCCTGGCTTTACGGCGCGTTCCGTTATGGCCGGTTGCCGGGCTGCGACGACTGCTGAAACTTTATCCAGATTGCTGGATTGATTGAAGGCGGCCTTTCACAGGGCCGCCTTTTTTGCGTCCCGTTACACCGGCATTTTATCTGGCACCTTACGATGCAAACCGTACCGTTTGAATTTTCGGGATCAGTGCCCATCTAATAGAATGTGCCTGCTGCCGGATCAGGGCCGGATAGGGGACGCCAAAACCAAACGTGAGGCTTTAGCCAATGCACATCATGACTTGGGGCATTTTGACTATAACGGCCGCAGTGCTTGCCAGCGCCACTGCCGCAATGGCCGCCGCCAACCGCAAACCGGTTCGTGCCGTGGTGGTGAAACGCGACTGCACACCCTTCAACGGCCGCTACGGCTACTATGGCAACCCGTGGTGCCGCACTGGCCCATCGGAGGCCGTCAACCGCCGCCAATATGGCTATCCGGCCTGGGTGTCCAAAAAGTATCGCGAGTGGTAGAGTTTGCGGAATCGTTGCGAGTTGTGAGGCGGGCAGCCGAAGCCCGCGGCGCTGTTCCTCGCGTATTTCGCGTTTCAAGCACCAATTGCAGGAAAGGTACTCACAATGACCGCGCGGCGGACCCTTGCAGCGGCGGCGTTTGCCGCAACGCTTCTCACCTCACTCGCGTCCGCTGAAGCCGGTCAGCGCCACGCGTCCAGAGATCATGATGCCGGCTACGCGCCTACTGTTCGCGATTGCACACCGGTCAACGGCCCGCACGGCTACTACGGCAACGCCTGGTGCGATGGCGGGTTCTTGACACTCGAAGAACAGGAATACCGCTACGCCAAGCGCCTCGACATCGACCGCCACGGCTTCCGCCACCGCCACGCCCGCCGCGGCCTTTTCCGCGCGCGATGAGGTCTGTGCACCGATATTAAGCGGGCGCGTAACGCTCAACGGCCACGCGGAAAAATACGTCCGCGCGGTCCTTGTCGGCGTCCGTTGCTGGCGCGGATATTTCAAAGAGCTTGCTGGCGCTATCGATTTCCTGGTGGATCGCGTCGCGAATGAGCGGCGGCATCGGCCCCCTGCCGAGTTCGCGCGTGACCTTCTTTTGTGCAATCAGCCCGGTGATCGCGTCCGTTAGATCGCCCGGCAATTGCGTCTCGCTTATCAGCGTCTGGATATCCATGGGCGGCACCCGCTCGCCCGGGTGCATCGTTAGCCAGCGCAGTGCGAGCGCCGGGCGCAAGGCATAAAAAACCTTCTTCAACGCAACGTCGTCTGTATCGTCAAGCTTATCGGCCAGCGTGCGCTGGGCAAGCCGGATGTAGTGATGCGCAAACCGGTCGCGATTGCCGACAGCGCGGGCAAGGTCGAGAAACGCCGCGCAGAACGCGCTATTCGCGCGATAGATGATCGGCGAGGTCAGCCACTCCACAATCACAGCATTGCCAGCCAGCAAAAGCTTGATCGCCTTGGCGATGTCCCAGCCGTTGACATCTAGAACAGGCGTCATTGGTGTTTCGATAACGTCCCGCTTTTGAAACAGCGACAGGTAATCGTGGCGCGGCCTGATGTAGACGAACCGGCAATCATAGTCGCTATCGGGAGACGGAAACCCCCAGGCGCGGCTGCCGCTCTCAATGGCGAAGCCGATTTTGACCCGCTCGCTGCTCTCCAGGCCATCGAGCCGCGCGTCGATCTCAGCGACGACATCGGCGTCCATATCCGGCGGGATGTTGCGTCGCAGATTAAGCCCAAAGGGCTGCTCGCCAGGCAGACCGATGTACTTGGCCTGCACGCGCACGCCTATCCGTCTGTTGGGATAGTCGATGATAATCAAGTCGGCCGTATCTGAGAAACTTTTGTAATGCGCCTCCGGGAATGCTTCCGAGATTGGCGGTTGTCCATCAGGCGCGGGTAGCTTGTTGCCAACTCCTATGAACGGTTCCCAGTCTGGCGGTCCAAGTTTTTGCTTCGCTTCGCCGTAGGATTGGCAGTCGCGTACAAGCTCTCTCAGCCGATATTCTTCACTGATCGAAACGGTCGCGAATAGCTGCGGGCGGATGGACTCAGGCGCTTCGCCGCCGCATAGCGGGCAATGGTAGATCATTAGTTCGCCTTTGCCGAAGGCGCCTTTCGTGACGATATGAAACTCGTTGAGCCTCTCGTCGAATTCAATCGGATAGTCGGGGTTCCGCGCGGCTCTTTCGAGATATTGGCACGTGCAGGGCGTTCCGGTGACAGACGCAAACGTCTTCATGCCAAGTTGGTTCCTGTGCCGCTTACGTCAAACCCCTCCGGCCAAGTCTTACCTAAATCTGGAAAATCGGCAAACACCCCACTGTCATTCCAGGCCTTGTGCCTGGAATCCATTGGTCAACAAACGCCAGTCGCCAAGGGGATGAAGGGATCCTAGCCACAAGGGCTAGGATGACATTTGTGGTCATGCGCGCGAGTGGTCGGTTTCGGACAGGCGGAGGACGCGCGCTACCTCCCCCTCAATTCTCATCCATCTTCAGGGCTGCGATAAACGCTTCCTGCGGGATTTCGACTTTGCCGAATTCGCGCATCTTTTTCTTGCCCGCCTTCTGCTTGTCGAGCAGCTTGCGTTTGCGTGAAATGTCGCCGCCGTAGCACTTGGCGGTCACGTCCTTGCGCATGGCGCGGATCGTCTCGCGCGCGATCACCTTGGCGCCGATGGCGGCCTGCACCGGAATGATGAACATGTGCGGCTTGATCAGCTCTTTCAGCTTTTCGCACATCGACCGGCCACGGCTTTCGGCGCGCGAGCGATGCACCACAATCGACAGCGCATCGACTGGTTCGGAGTTGACCAGAATGGTCAGCTTGACCAGGTCGCCTTCTTCGTAGCTGGCGATGTGATAGTCGAACGACGCATAGCCGCGCGACACGCTCTTCAAGCGGTCATAGAAATCGAATACCACTTCATTCAACGGAAGCTCGTAAATCACCATCGCGCGAGAGCCAACATAGGTCAGCTGCTTCTGGCGTCCGCGCCGGTCCTGGCAGAGTTTCAAAACCGAGCCCAGGTGGTCGTCCGGCACCAGAATGGTGGCTTCAATCCACGGCTCTTTGATGTGATCGATTTTGACGACGTCTGGCATGTCGGCCGGGTTGTGCATTTCGATCATCGTGCCGTCGTTCATGAACAGCTGATAGATCACGCTCGGCGCGGTGGTGATCAGGTCGAGATTGAATTCACGCTGCAAGCGTTCGGTGATGATTTCGAGATGCAAGAGGCCCAAGAACCCGCAGCGGAAACCGAAGCCGAGCGCCGCTGAGCTTTCCGTTTCAAACGAGAAACTGGCGTCGTTCAAGCGCAGGCGGCCCATGGCGTCGCGCAGGTCTTCGAAGTCGGCGGCGTCCACTGGAAAGAGGCCGCAGAACACAACCGGTTGCGCTTGCTTGAAGCCCGGCAATGCTTCGGCGCACGGCACCTTCTCGTCGGTCACGGTGTCGCCGACGCGCGTGTCCGCGACTTCCTTGATGGCCGCTGTAAAGAACCCGACTTCGCCGGGGCCAAGCTCAGACAGCATTTCCTGCTTGGGGCGGAAGATGCCGACGCGCTCGATTTGATAGTGACCGCCGGTCGCCATCATCTGGACCTTCTGGCCCTTTTTCAGAACGCCGTCCTTGATGCGCACCAGCACAACGACGCCGAGGTAGGCATCATACCAGCTGTCGATCAGCATGGCTTTGAGCGGCTTGGTCTTGTCACCAACGGGCGCGGGCAGCCGCGTCACGATCGCTTCCAAAACCGCTTCGACGTTGAGGCCGGTCTTGGCCGACACGCCAACCGCGTCCGACGCGTCGAGCCCGATCACGTCTTCGATCTGCTTTTTGACGCGGTCTTCGTCTGCTGAGGGCAGGTCGACCTTGTTCAACACGGGAAGAATTTCGAGATTGTTGTCGAGCGCCTGATAGACGTTGGCCAGCGTCTGGGCTTCGACACCCTGACTTGCGTCAACGACCAAAATCGCGCCTTCGCAGGCGGCCAGCGACCGCGAAACCTCATAGGCGAAGTCGACGTGGCCGGGCGTGTCCATCAGGTTCAGCTGATAGGTTTTGCCATCCTTGGCTTTATAGTCGAGGCGCACGGTCTGGGCTTTGATCGTGATGCCGCGTTCGCGCTCGATGTCCATCGAGTCGAGGATTTGCTCTTTCATATCGCGGTTGGCAACGTTGCCGCACAGCTGGATCAGCCGGTCGGAAAGCGTCGATTTACCGTGGTCGATATGAGCAATAATCGAGAAGTTCCGGATGTGTGTGAGATCGGTCATGTGCCGGTGCTTAGCATCTAGGCCCCTGCTGCAAAAGGGGCTTGTCGGGCGGGTCAACGGCCCAAAATGCGGTCAAGGCGTCGCGCCCCCGTCTGATATTGCAGGCAACCCTGGTGCAGATCGCGGCGTTATGCGAGGGTATTGATACCCCCCTATCTGCCAGTGGAGCCGCGTCATGTCGAACAGTTCATCAAATCCCTTCAATCCAGCCGCCTTCAGTGCGCTCGGCGACGAGCAGCGCAAGGCGATGGCCGCCGCATTCGACGCGATGTCGAACTGGCGCCAGGAACTCAATTCCATGCAGGAAAAGAACAGCGCCGCCGTGTTCGACAAGATGTCGAGCGCCGCCAAGTCGCTGGGCTGGCCGGCTGAAATGGTCGATATGACCCGCCAGCAGATGCAGAGCTTCTCCAAAATGCAGTCGCAGGCCATCGAACAGGTCATGGACACCTGGGAAAAGCAGGCGACGCAGCCTGGCGCAAAATTCGAGATGCCGAAGTTCCCGGGCATGCCGAATTTCCCAGGAATGCCGGCGATGCCGAATTTTCCAGGCATGCCGTCGTTCCCTGGAATGGGCGGCGGCGCAACGTTTCCGGGCATGCCCGACATGAGTTCGATTATGGGCAGCGCGGGCAGCAACCCGATGATGATGCCGATGCAGATTTGGATGCAGGCCGCGGATATGTGGCAGAAGAGCTTCCAGCAGGCCATGTCGTCATGGGCCGATACCCAGAAAACCATGATGGATAACGTCGCTAAAACCACCAAGCCGGGTTCTGGACGTTAAAGCTCCGCAGTTCCGGTTGTTGTTTTGGAAGACGCCCCGCGCCGGAAACGGACGCGGGGCGTTTTTACGATTGCCGCCCCCGGCGATTACGGTGGACCAGCCGCTTGGTCGCGGCCGCGTTGCCTTGCAGCACTAAAGCACAATGTCTATCGTCCGCCGCACAACGGGACGTCCCGGACGCGGTCTGGGTCACCACACACAATTGAAGAGGGAGCGTGCTTTTGGGGACCGCCGCTGCGGCCCGGCACGGAGGAACACGTTATGGCGACGATAGACGCAACCGGCCGGCCCGCAAGCCCATCGCTCGGCAGCACGTTCGGCAGTGATCTGCTGGCGTCCGTCGTCGTGTTTCTGGTGGCGCTGCCGCTGTGCATCGGCATCGCCGGTGCGTCCAATATGCCGGAAGCCTCAGGCCTCATCACCGGCATCATCGGCGGCATTATCGTCGGCTTCCTCGCCGGGTCGCCGTTGCAGGTGTCGGGACCGGCCGCGGGGCTTGCCGTGCTTGTCTGGCAGCTGGTTGAAAAATTCGGCGTGCCGATGGTCGGCGTGATCGTGTTCTTCGCTGGACTCATTCAGTTGCTTGCTGGCGTATTGAAGCTCGGCCAGTGGTTCCGCGCGGTCTCGCCCGCCGTCATTCACGGCATGCTGGCCGGCATCGGCATTCTAATCCTCGCCTCGCAATGGCATGTGATGTTCGACGGCGCTTCGTTTTCGTCCGGTCTTGAAAATCTGAAGAACATGCCGGCATCGATCATCAACGCCTTCACGGGTGGTGGCGCACCGATGAGCGCGGGCATGACCGGCATTCTCACCATTGCCACCATTTTTGCCTGGGCGGGTCTGGCGCCGAAATCGCTGAAGGTGATCCCCGCGCCGCTCGTCGGCGTGGCCGTGGGCATGATCGCCGCCGCCGTGCTGCACCTTGACGCCATCAAATATGTGCAGGTGCCGGCCAACATCTTCAGTAACGTACTGTCGGGCGCGACGTTGCCCGCGTTGCCGGACCTGATGAAGATTTTCGATCCCGCCATTCTGATCGGCGCGATCTCTGTGGCCTTCATCGCCAGTGCTGAAACGCTGCTGTGCGCCACCGCCGTGGACGCCATGCATTCGGGCGCGCGCACCAAATATGACCGCGAACTTTCAGCCCAAGGCATCGGCAACGCGATTTGCGGATTGCTGGGCGGTCTGCCGATGACCGGCGTGATCGTGCGCTCAGGCGCCAACGTTGAAGCCGGTGCTAAAACCCGCGCATCCGCGATTTTCCACGGCATTTGGCTGCTGTTGTTCGTCGCCATGATCCCGTGGACGCTCGGCTATATCCCGAAGTCGGCGCTGGCGGCGGTGCTGGTCTACACCGGCTACAAGCTTGCCTATCCGAAGATCGTTCCGGCCTTGATGAAATACGGCAAGGCCGAGGTGCTGATCTATCTGGTGACGATCCTGACCATTGTCTCGACCGACCTGTTGAAGGGCGTCATTACCGGTCTGGTGCTGTCGTTGTTGAAGCTGCTTTATGCGTTCTCGCACCTGGAAGTGCGCAGCGATGACGATGCCGCTCAAAACCGAATTGATCTGCACTTCGATGGTTCGGCGACGCTGGTCCGCCTGCCGATCTTAGCGCGCAGATTAGAGACGCTGCGCCCGGGTTCAAACGTCCACGTTCACTTGGGCGAACTTGATTATATCGATCACGCCTGCCTCGACCTGCTGACCAACTGGGAGAAGCAACACAAAGCGACGGGCGGCACGCTGACCATGGATTGGGACGCGCTCGAAGACAAATATCATGACCGCCACGGCACCGGGCCGAATAACGGCAATGGCGGCTCAAAATCCTAACGCTGAAAATTCGAAAGGCCGGAGTTTTCTCCGGCCTTTTTTTGTTATCTGCAACGATTGAGCGCGTTTACGCGGAGGCGTGTTCTGCCGCGCGCGCCGCAGCTGCATCCGGCTTTTTGAAGCGGTCCTTGAAGATCGCATAAGACGCCGCGAACGGCCGGCCCAGGATCACACCCAGCGAGCGGAAGTCCTTGGTTTCCTCGCCGATGCCGAACGCTTCGATCTCGCGGCCCTGCGGTATATGCAGCGATCCGGCCATACGGTCCCAGACGGCCAGTGATCCGCCGTAGTTGCGGTCGTAGTGTTCGACCTTATCGGAATGGTGGATCTGGTGCATGGCCGGCGAGATGATCCATTTCTCGACCGCTGGACCAAACGAGATCCAGAACGGCGAGTGGCGTAGCGCCCCGCCGCAGATGTTGAACACGAACAGGAACGCGTTGGCGCCCATGATGGTGGTAACCGTCAGCTGGTCGCCGAACAGGCCGATGAACACGCCGTTGACCAGCCCGTAGGCGGATGCGGTCAGTGCCGACGTGGCGATCACTTCAACCGGGTGGTGGCGGTCGGCGGTGATGAAATTCAAATGCTCGGCGGAGTGGTGAACCTTGTGGAATTCCCACAGTTCCGGCACGGCGTGGAACAGGTAATGCGCCAGCCACTTCAAGCCGTCATCGATCACGAACAGGGTCAGGGTCAGGGCAATGCCAAGCGCAATGGCCGTCGAGTCGGTCACAGAGCCCGCAACACCAACGGAATGCAGCGTCGTCACAACCCATGCCGACACCGGCTTCCAGTTGATCAGCAGGGCGGATAGCACCGTCAGGCGCAGCACCGGCGTCATAACGACAATGATGTAATCGTTGATGGCGCTCGCTGACAGCCAGACGTTGCGGTCGAACAGCTGCGATTGGAAGCTCTGCGCTTCCTTGTGCTTGTAGTGGGCGTAGGCAGCAATCACGATGCCGGTTGCGCAGTACATCCAGTAGAAGCGCGAATTGCCATCGACGAAGAAATCGAGCACCGGTTGCAGTGCGCCGGTAATGGTCAGCACGACCGTTTGCACGACGGTCGAATTCAGCCAGTCAATCAGGGAGGTGGCGATCATGGGAGCGGCCTTTCGCCCAAGCGTTGCAACAATGCAAAAAACGCTAGTCCCGTGTGGTGAAGAACGGCTTAAGCCCCGCCCCGTGCCGCATCAAACAAGCGCCCGATATCGTGATGGCCATCAGGCAAGTGCTGCGGCAAGACGGACTTGCATCCGGATTTAATTGATTTAGAACGTTTCTAACTTCGCTATCCCTGCCATCTTATGACCCGCGAAAGAGCTGCCCATGCGCCGATTTTCTGAGCTCGACGACCGTGAAATTCTGGCCCTTGCCATCTCGCTGGAAGAAGAGCACGGCCGCATTTACGCGGAGTACGCCTCAGGCTTGGTTGAGGCCTATCCGGCATCGGCCACGGTCTTCACGGAAATGGCGGAAGAAGAGAACGAGCACCGCCGTTGGCTGATCGAGCTGTTCCGCCAGAAGTTCGGCGAGCACATCCCGCTGATCCGCCGCCAGGATGTGTCGGGCTTCGTGCGCCACGAGCCGATCTGGATGGTCCGCCCGCTGGGGCTGGAAAAGGTCCGCGCCCAAGCAGAAGCCATTGAGCGTGAGACCCGCCAGTTCTACGTCTCGGCTTTGGATCGGACGACAGACGCCGCCACCCGCAAGCTGCTCGGCGATTTGATAGCGGCTGAAGACAAGCACGTCAGCAGCGCCCAGACGCTCAGTGAAAAAGAGCTGACCGACGACGCCAAGCTCGCCGAAGCCCACACCGAACATCGCGCCTTTGTGCTGCAGTATGTGCAACCCGGTCTCACCGGGCTAATCGACGGATCGGTCTCGACGCTGGCGCCGATCTTCGCGGCGGCTTTTGCAACCCAGAACACCTGGCAGACGTTTCTCGTCGGTATGGCCGCATCCATCGGCGCCGGCGTGTCGATGGGCATCGCTGAAGCAATGGCCGACGACGGCATGATCTCGGGCCGCGGCCACCCGTGGATGCGTGGCGCGATCACTGGCCTGATGACGGCGCTGGGCGGCCTTGGCCACACGCTGCCCTATCTGATCCCAGATTTCTGGACGGCCACCGGGCTTGCGGCCGTCGTGGTGCTGATTGAACTATGGCTGATCGCCTGGATCCGCGCGCGCTACATGGACACTAAATTCCTGCGCGCCGCCGTCGAGGTCGTCGCCGGCGGTCTGATCGTCTTCGCCGTCGGCATATTGATCGGCAGTGCTTAGAGGCCGTGCTGCACGGCGCGGCGGTTTAGGGCTGTGCCGTAGACTTCGCGATGCCTCAGTGATGAAGGCCCGCTTGTCATCTCAGCCGGCCGCATGCCGCGCGCTGGGGTATTTTCAGAAGTTGCGTTAAGCCGGGCGCAGGGGCACCGCTGTCGTCAGAAAGACTCTGCTTTCGGCTTGCTCATCGGCGCATGGGGCTTGCTCAATTCGCGATATTTCAAGCACCGCTTGCGTGCGGGATGAGACGTCGAGCTTGCGGAATACTTCGCTGACATGGGCCTTAATGGTGGTTTCAACGACATCAAGCTGCCGCGCGATCATTTTGTTCGGCATGCCCATGCAGATCGACTGCAGAACACGCATTTGCTGTTGGGTCAGTGCGCAGCAGTGGTGCGAGGGGCCAAACTCGGGTGAGGTGTGGTGGCGGTTGGCTGCCTGGTCGAATGTGCTTTTCATGGCGTCGCGTTTGGCGGCTTTTGAGATGAACGCGGTGGCGCCGAGCACCAGGCACTTGCCTTTGACGATCTCGCTGGCGAAGGCTGAAACCACAACAATGGGTGTTTTGGGAGCAACAATGCGGAGGGCGAGAAGGCCTTCAAATCCGCGGCAGTCCGGCAATTTCAGATCGAGAATTATAAGGTCGAAAGGTTTGTCGCGCTCGAGTGCGGCTTTGGCGTCTTGCAGCGAATGAACCAAAGTAACATCGTTACATGACGACTTTCCTTTGGCGATCATCTGCAACGCTTCGGCAAAAAGCGGATGATCTTCTACGATTAAGTACCTGCCCGGCATCCGTTGCTCCCCGGCCACTTTGGGCCTTGTAATCATCGGTATTCCAGCATGCGTCTTTGGTGGGGGTGGCATAACACTCGCGATATTGCATCGCAACATTGTTGACGCAGCGCAGTATGGCGCCTTTTTTCCGGGCAAAATCGCGAAAAATATGCCTGTAATCAGTGCTTTGTGAACGGGAAGTGACACTCAAAAGGGCGGTCCAGACCCTACCCGTTCGGGTAGATCAGTATTGCATTTTATGCATACCAAAGCCGCGACGGCCGGTTTCTCGGTGGGCTGTTGCCACGCAGTTGCAGCCGTACATAAATCTCGTGATGCATTTCCAGAGACATCGGCGACAAGCCAGATGTCGATCGTCGCCGGCGGCACAACATTGAGCCGCAATAGGCTCGCCAGTTTGCCGCTCAATAGCCGAGCGGGCCCATCATCGCTTGTCGATTTGCGCCGTGCGCGCCAACGTCCAAAACACTGCCGCGACCGCTGCGCTAAATCCTGTCGCGTGGCCTATGGCGTTGGGCGGGCCTCACTCCCGCCATAGTCCCTTGACGCAGTCTGGCCTGCTGGCAAAGTGCCGCCGCGATCAAGGTATCGACGTCAATTTTAGACAAGGGTTTTCATGCGCTCGACCGTTCTGTTCGTCCCCCTCGCGTTGCTTGCCGCGATCGCGTCGCCCAACGTTGCTGCCGCCCAGACCGGACATGTCGCCGCCCCGCCGCCGTCCAAAGACCGCAACTGCCAAACGACCGTGCCGTTCGACCGTTGGATCGTGGATTTCAAAAACGAAGCGATTGCGGACGGCATCAAACCGGCCACCATCCAAGCCGTCATTGGCGGCATGACACCCGACATGAGCGTCATTGGCCGCGACCGTAAGCAGGGCTTCTTCTCGCAGACCTTCGTTGAATTCTACGGCAAGCTCGCCACCAAAAACCGCGAACAGAACGGCCGCTCGTATCTCACCAAATACGGCGATATCTTTGGCCGCGCGGAAAAAGAGTTCGGCGTGCCGGGCGCGGTCATCACCGGCTTCTGGGCACTGGAAAGCGACTTCGGCGTCGGCATGGGCAACTTGCCGGTCATGCGTTCGTTGTTGACGCTGGCCTGGGATTGCCGGCGCGGTGAGTTGTTCCGCGAAGAATTGAAAGCGGCCATGAAAATCATCGAGCGCGGAGATTTGCGCGCCGATGAAATGATCGGCTCATGGGCCGGTGAACTCGGCCAGACGCAGTTCCTGCCGCAGCACTATTACAACTTCGCGCTTGACTACGATAACGATGGCCGCCGCGATCTCATTCGCGATATTCCCGACATCATCGGCTCAACCGCCAACTTTATCAAAACGCTCGGCTGGCGCGCCGGCGAGCCGTGGCTTGAGGAAGTGCGCCTCACCAAAGAACTACCGTGGGATCAGGCGGACCTTGCCATTGAGCATCCGGCATCGCAGTGGGTGGCGTGGGGCGTCACCGGTTTAAACGGCCGCCTGTCGGGCGAAAAACTCAACGCCTCGCTGTTGCTGCCGATGGGCCGCAATGGCCCCGCCTTTCTCGCCTATCCGAACTTCCGCATCTACACGTCGTGGAACCAGTCGCTGACCTATGCGACGACCGCGGCGCATCTCGCTACCCGCATGGCGGGCGCACCGCAAATGTCACGCGGCAACGGCCAGCCGGTGGACTCGCTCAGCTACGACCAGACCAAAGAGCTGCAAGTGATTTTGAAAAGCCGCGGCTTCGATGTTGGAGAGCCCGACGGCAAACTCGGCGCTGGCACCCGCAAAGCCGTCAAAGCCGTGCAGCAAAAACTCGGCTTCCCCGCGGATAGCTATCCGACACCTGCGCTTCTCGCAGCGTTAAGGGGGCGGGGGTGAGTGTCTCAGCTTACGATGGCGCAGGCTTGCAATGGGGCAAAAAACGCAAACGATTCTGATCCGACCTGCGCGCCTCGATGACGGTCCGGATCAGCTTTTGGCCGACCTGGGCTTTGAAAAGCGGCGCAGGATTTGTGAAACGCCTTTTTCTAAAGGCGGACCGTGCAGCATCTGGATCGGCGCGCTTGGCGACTGCATCGTCATATACTCAGATTTTGCGTTCGCCCCTTTTGATGAAGCTCCAGCAGATAGCGAGGCCTTCAAATCCTTCGAAGAGTCAATCCTGCGGTGCTTCGCCGATGCAGATATTGCGGCGCTAACTTTGCATAGTGTTGTTGGCGCCTGGGGATTTGCCGTCTTTCGAAATGGGGCCCTGGTTCGGCGCCAGTCCGGCGCTGACGGCACTATTGATTGCGACGAAGGCCAGCGGCTGGAAGAGGAAGATGCCTATCTGTCGAAACTGGTGCGCGTCGATGTGCAAGGCGCGGTCATTTACAGAAGTCAAGATGATGCCGACGATGGCGATCTGTCCGAGGCCGATTTCGGTCCGGAACTTACGTCTGAAATTTGCCGGTCTTTTACGGGCTTTGCAATTAACAGTCGTGAATTGGCAGACGCACGCGGAACAGAGTTCTGGCTAAACGACGATGAGGCGGAACACACCGCAAGGCTCAAAAAATCGCAGGCTACGACGCCTATCCAGCAACTTTCGCGACCTTGGTGGAAGTTCTGGGCTTGAAGCCCGCATAGCCCTAAACATCAAAACAAAGAATTGTAGGACGGACCAGGATTGGCCCGGCGCAGGTTTGTTGTTTTGTGGTGGAACGTCCGGGGCCAATCCGTAATCCGCCGAAGCTCAACACAGAACGAGGCAACATCTCGCTTGGCACGCCGGCGCATTACGGCCCGGCGAAGTGCAGACGCCGGACCTAATGCGCCCTACAATTCTTTTTTGTTGATGCAATCCCTCTCACGCCACCTTCTCGCCCGACCCGTCATACGGCGGGCCCATGATGTTCAGCTCGCGCTTGGGTGCGGCGTAGGGCAGGAAGCCGGCTTCGATGGCTACCTCGTAGAATTTGGCGATTTTCTTTTTCTCGCTCAGATAATCGACCGATAACACGACGATGCCCTGCTCCAGGAAGTCGCGCTGCAGCGCGCTGATCGCGTCTTCGTCAGGCGCATAAGGATTGTTCTCGGCGTTGTCGCCCTTGAAGAACAAATCCTCGCACGCAATGGCGTTGATCGCTTCGAGGTAGGCATCGCGGCGCGGATGATCTTCATCCTCCAGCGCATCGATGATGTAGGCGCCGTTCTGCGGTATGACGATGAACTCGGGATTGGTCTTGCGGGCGTGCTTCGACAACGCGACGATGAAATCGATCATGCGGGCGGCGGATTCGCGCTCGTTCTTCGGGTCGCCATCGCGGCAATCGGCTGACTGCGCGATCTCGCAGCCCCAGTGATAGTAGCCGTCGACGATGTCGAGATAGCAGCCGTCGAAGCCCGCGGCGACGATTGCGTCGAGCCAGCCCGTTTTGTCTTTATTGAAAATGATCTTCTGCCACTCCGCGTCCCAATAGCGGACCTTGCGCGAGTTCGGCCAGTTCTCGTTCCACGCGCCAAGCCACTTGGGCGCCTTGTCCGTCGGCTCGCCACCTGCGCGTTGGTCGGCGTCGGTGTAGGTTGTCCAATCATCCTGCCAGTGATCGCGATAGTCGGAGGCTTCGCCAATTGAGATGTACGAGACCACGACAGACTGCGCGCCGTCGCGGTTTTTCAGCTGCTCGACCTCGGCGCGCGTGAACGCGCCTTTCAGCGTGCCGTCCTTCTGGCTGTCGATCACGATCAGATCGTGCGGCACCTTAAGAAGATCGGCGGCGGATAGTGGCTTGGTCTTGCCGCCGCCCTTCTTGCCGCTGGAGCCCTGCAACTGATAGCCCCAGTTGCGCACAACCTTGAGCCCCGATGAGGTCTCGAAATTCAGTTCCATCGTTTAGCTCCCTCGTCAGAAATCAATGTAGCTTGACGTGCGGCTCGGTGCGCCGTGTCAACAGACGCGAGAACGTGTCGAGGCCGACTTTAACGGGGCCATGCAGGGCCGTCTCGTGCATCTTATAGAGCGAGCGGTACATCATTTTCGCAAACCAGCCCTCAATGCGCATCGACTTGCCGGAAACGAATCCCATCAGGTTGCCGACCGTCGAATAATGCCCGAGCGAAACCAGCGAGCCGAAGTCGGTGTATTTGAAGGCCGCGAGATCGGTCTCACCGGCCACGCGCCGCTGCAGTTGCTTGACCAGATGCGACGACTGCTGATGCGCGGTTTGCGCGCGCGGCGGCAGAGGCGACGTCTCGCCCGGCAGCACCAGATACGTGCAATCACCAAGCGCGAAGACGTTGTCGTCTTTGGTGGTCTGCAACGATTGCTTCACAACCAGCGTGTTCATGCGGCTAACTTCAAGGCCGTCCAATTGCCCAAGCACGGCTGGCCCTTTAACGCCCGCTGCCCACACGACAAGCTCGGATGGAATGAACGCGCCATCGGCGAGTTTAAGCCCCTGATTGTTGACCTCCGTGACGCGCGCGTTGGTGCGCACATCGACGCCGATGCCTTTGAGTACGCTGGTGACGGCCGCCGACATGCGCTCAGGCAGCGCCGGCAGAATGCGATTGTTGGCCTCGACCAGCGTGATCTTGATGTCCTTCTCCGGATTGATCTTATCAAGCCCGAACGAGACGAGGCCACGCACGGTCGAGTGCAGTTCGGCGGAGAGCTCAGATCCTGTCGCGCCCGCGCCGACAATCGCCACGTCCAACTGTCCGGGACGCACCGGCCCCTGCTGCGCATTGGCGCGCACGCAGGCGTTCAGCAGGCGGCGGTTGAACCGCTCGGCCTGCTCAGGTGTGTCGAGCATGATGCAGTGCTTCTCAACGCCCGGCGTGCCGAACGAATTGGATACCGAGCCGATTGCGACGACCAGCGTGTCATACGGCAACCAGCGGTCCGGCGTGATCTGGCGGCCATCTTCATCGACGGTTTCGGCCAGGTGCACGCGCTTGTGGAAACGATCAAGACCGATCATCTCGCCATATCGGTATTTAAAACCGTGCCACCAGCCTTGCGCCTGATATTCAAGCTCGTGCCGGTCAACGTCCATGCTGCCGGCGGCGATCTCATGCAGCAGCGGCTTCCAGATGTGGGTGCGGGCGCGATCCACCAGTGTGATGTGCGCCTTTTTCTTGCGGCCAAGCTTGTGGCCAAGCTGGGTCGCCAGCTCAAGCCCGCCCGCGCCGCCACCGACGATAACGATATGATGGCTGTCGTCCTGACGGCCAAGCACGATGGATGGCATCGCGGGCTCTAGGCCAGGGGGCGGCGGAATGTTGGTCATTGGGCACCTGTGAATGCGCTCGGCTCTCAGGCCGAACAGGTCAATTCGGACGATCTCCCTCTCAGCGGGGATCTGCTCCCTCCCAGCGGGAAATCTTATATCATGCCGCTATCTCGCTCTGTCCCCCTCCCCAGCGGGGAGGGGTTAGAGGTGGGGAGAAGCCGCGAGACAGGTCTTAGCGGGTTCCCTCGACTTTTGCCACTGCGCCAAGTGCTGCCAGAACCTGCAAAATAACGCCATCCAACGAGTTCGCCACATCTCCATTCGTGAAGCGCAGAACCCTCCATCCGAGCCAGCACAACTTCGCGTCGCGCGCGGCGTCTGCTTTGAGGCGTTCGGTTTGCAAATGTCGAATGCCATCGTCTTCGATGATGATTTTTTGAGAGATGCAGGCGAAATCCAAGATGTAAGAGTCAACCGGATGTTGCCGTTTGAAAAGGCAACCTTGCGCGCGTAGCTTTTTTAATTCCGGCCAGAGACGCATTCCAGAGACGCATTTCCGCGATCGTTTGGTTCTAGCGCAACGTGCGAGCAGTTTGGTTGTCCATTATTCTCAGCCTAAACCCGCAACGCTCTCTGCCTCACCCCACCCCTAACCCCTCCCCGCTGGGGAGGGGATACCTCGCACGTGTTGATGATTACCCGCGGATTTCGCCGCCGGTGGCTTTTTTGACGTCTGCGATGATCTTCTGCACGATTTGTTCGATTCCCGCGTCGTTGAGCGTTTCGGTTGCGGGCTGGATCGTCACTTCGATGGCCAGCGACTTCCGGCCTTCGGTGGCCAAGCTGCCGCCTTCAAACACGTCAAACACGTGGACCGATTGGATCAGCGCCTTGTCGGCGCCGCTGGCCGCTTTGATGACATCGCCGGCCGCCACGTCCTTGGCGACGATAAACGCCAAGTCGCGCTTGACCGGCAACAAGTCCGAGACAGCGAACGCTGTTTTGGTGCGCGATTTCTTTTTCTCCGGCGGCAATGCGTCGAGGAAAATTTCAAACGCCGCAACGGGTGCTTCGACGTCGAGCGCTTTCAATGTCGCCGGATGCACGTCGCCGAAATGCGCGAGGATTGTTTTGGGTCCAAGCCGCAACGTCGCAGAGCGTCCCGGATGATACCACCCCGGCGCATCGCGCGTGATCTGGGCTTTTGCGGGATCGACGCCGAGGGCGCTCAATGCCGCGAACACATCGGCCTTGACGTCGAACATGGACGCCGCGTCCGCCTTGCCCTCCCAATGCCGTCCGCTGCCTGCGATTTTCGCCGTGCCCGCGCGCACGCCAGCGGCACTGATATACTGATCAGCCGGCGCTTCGCCGCGATAGCTCTGGCCGAGTTCGAACAGCCCGACATCGTTGGCGCCGCGATTGCGGTTGCGCGTGACGGCAGTCAACAAGCCCGCCAGCAAGCCCGGACGCATCGAGGACAACTCAACCGAAATCGGATTGGCGAGATCGAGCGCGGCATCGCCGCCGCCAAAGTGTGTTGCCTGATCCTTCGGAATAAAACTCCACGTCACAGCTTCGGTCAGTCCGCGGGCGGCGAGCAGGCGGCGCGTCCGGCGCGCTCGCTTTTGCTTGTCGGTCAACACAGCCTTGGTCACGCCATGCATGCGCGGCAGCGGGGTTGACGGAATGCGGTCGAGGCCCGCGATGCGCAGCACTTCTTCGACGAGATCAGCGCTTCCGTGCATATCCGGGCGCCACGACGGGATCGTCACCTTGGCTGTATTGGGTTTGCCGTCCACGGTGCAGCCGAGCGCTTCGAGGATCGACTTGGTTTCGCTGTCAGTGAGCTTCACGCCCGTCAGCTTTTCAACGCGCGCGAAGTCAAACGCGATCACACGCGGCGTCACTGGGTCTTTGCCGGCAACCTTGGCTTTGGTCGGTTCGCCGCCGCAGAACTTCATAATCATATCGGTCGCGAGATCGAGGCCGGGGCGCGTCGACGCCGGATCGACGCCGCGTTCGAAACGATAGCGCGCGTCGGTCTGCAGTCCGGCTTTGCGGCCCGTGGTGGCCGTGCGCACAGGATCGAAGTACGCGCTTTCGATAAATACGTTTTTGGTCGTTTCGGTTGAACCCGTCGACTCGCCGCCCATGATGCCGCCGAAGCCGAGCGGGCCGCTGTCATCGGCAATCACGCACATCGTTTGATCGACGCTGTGATCCTTGCCATCAAGGCCAACGAATTTTTCGATTTTGTTGCCGAGCCGCGCGCGGATCGCGCCTTTGAGCTTGTCGGCGTCATAGACGTGCAGCGGACGGCCGCGATCTATCGAGATGTAGTTGGTAACATCGACGAGCGCGTTGATCGGGCGTTGGCCGATTGCGGTCAGGCGGTTTTGCATCCATGCGGGCGACGGGCCGTTCTTCACGTTCCTGACGACGCGGCCCATGAACACTGGGCACGCGCTCGCCGTCTCAGCCGAGAATTCGAGCTTGATCTCGACAGGGCAATCGCTTTTGCCGTCCACCGCGCCGAGCTTTGGTTCGGGCTTCAATTTGCCCATGCCGGCGGCGGCGAGATCACGCGCGATGCCACGCACCCCGGTGCAGTCGGGGCGGTTCGGCGTCAGCTTGACTTCGATGACAGGATCATTGAGGCCCGCCGCATCGATATAGCGTTCGCCAACCTTGCTCGCCCATTCGGCGGGAAGGTCCAGAATGCCGTCGCTTTCGGACGACAATTCGAGTTCAGCCGCCGAGCACATCATGCCGTTCGAGACGACGCCGCGCACCGGCTTCTTTTCAAGCGTGATTTTGGAACCCGGAATGTAGGTGCCGAGGGCTGCGAACACTGCCAGCATGCCGGCTTTCGCGTTCGGCGCGCCGCAGACAACTTCCATCAGCGGAGCGCCTTTAGCGATTTCGACCTGCAACACTTGCAGCTTGTCGGCGTTCGGATGCTTCTTGGCTTCGACCACGCGCGCAACCGTGAACGCGCCCAACTGCTTGGCCGGGTCGTCAATGCCTTCGACCTCGAGCCCGATTGCGTTGAGCTTCGCTGCCAATTCATCGACGGATTTCTCCGTCTCCAAATGATCCTTCAGCCAGGCGAGTGTGAATTTCATGTTTCTCGTCTTTCAACAGTACGTCCCCCTCCCCAGCGGGGAGTTCAAGGTCTAGCCGCGTCCTCTATCTGTCCCCCTCCCCAGCGGGAGGGGTTAGGGTGGGGAGAAGCCGCGAGACAGGTCTTAGCCGTTTCACTCCAGATCTAACTCGACAACCCGCCGCCCATGGTTGGCACGTCGAGCATGCTGAAGCCGTAGTGGCGCAGCCATTTCAGATCGCCGGCGAAGAACGCGCGCAGATCGGGGATGCCGTACTTCAGCATCGTCAAGCGATCCAAGCCTACGCCGAACGCGAAGCCTTGATACTTTTCCGGGTCCAGCCCGCAATTGCGGATCACGTTCGGATGCACCATGCCGCAACCGAGAATCTCCAGCCACTGTCCCGGCTTGCCGATGGCTTCGGCGCCGATATCGACTTCCATCGACGGCTCGGTGAACGGGAAATGCGAGGCGCGGAAACGCATCTTCACTTCATCGACCTCGAAGAAGGCTTTGCAGAATTCCTGCAGCACCCACTTCAAGTGCCCCATGTGCGTGGTCTCGTCGATCACGAGACCTTCGATCTGATGGAACATCGGCGTGTGCGTCTGGTCGCTGTCGCATGCGGTAGACGCGGCCCGGCGCGATGATGCGGATCGGCGGCTTCGTCGATACCATCGTGCGGATCTGCACGGGGCTGGTATGCGTGCGCAACAGCAGCCGCGAACCATCAGCCTTGGGTGAGAAATAAAACGTATCGTGATCCTGGCGCGCGGGATGTTCCGCGGGGATATTGAGCTTATCGAAATTCATCTCATCGGTTTCGATATCCGGCCCCTCGGCGACCGCGAACCCCATGTCGGCGAAAATCTCGATCACCTCATCGAGCACTTGGCTGACCGGATGGATGCGGCCCTCGGCCTGCGGACCCTGCCGCACCGGCAACGTCACATCGGCGCGTTCGGTCTTTAAACGCGCGTCCAGCGCCGCCGTCTCAAGCACCGCCTTGCGCGCGTCGAGCGCCTCCGTCACACGCGCCTTCAACGTGTTGACCGCTTGCCCGAAGGCTTTCTTTTCCTCGTTCGGCAGCGCGCCCAGTTTGCTCATCAAGTCCGAGACGCGGCCCTTCTTGCCGAGGCTCGCGACGCGCACGGCCTCAATGGCCGCGAGATCACCCGCGCCCGCGATTTCAGCCAGCAATTCGGATTCGAGGGTCGTCAAATCGTTGGACATGTTTCCACGCGTGAAGAGAGGTTGAGTATGCCGAGCCTATAACACAAAAAATGCGGACGCCGCGACGGCGTCCGCATGTTCTATTCAGCGAACGCTGAGGTCATCAAGCGGCCTTCTGCACGTCGCCCTTCTTGACCGGCGATCCGGCAGCTTTCGCGGCCTTATCAACCAGCGTCTTGAAGCCCGCCGGATCTTTGATGGCGATGTCCGACAGCATCTTGCGGTCAACCGTGATGCCAAGGACAGTCAGGCCATTGATAAAGCGGCCATACGTCAAACCGTGCTCGCGCACAGCGGCGTTGATACGCTGGATCCACAGCGCGCGGAACTGGCGCTTGCGGCGCTTGCGGTCGCGGTAAGCATACTGCATCGATTTCTCGACCGCCTGCTTGGCGACGCGGATGGTATTCTTGCGGCGGCCATAAAAGCCTTTCGCTGCCTTGAAAACTTTCTTGTGCTTGGCGTGGGCGGTAACGCCACGTTTAACGCGGGCCATGAGAGGAAACTCCTCGAATTAGATGTGCTTCAAGTGGGTGAGGTGGTGAGATCGTGAGTTTGTGAGTGGGGAATGCGCGCGAGGAAAACCACCTCGCCACTCACCACTGGCCACTCACCTCTTACCGCGCATACGGCATGTACTTCTTGACGATCTTGGCGTCGGAATCGTTGAGGATGCCGGTGCCGCGCGCCGTCTGGACGAACTTCGCCGTCCGCTTGATCATGCCGTGACGCTTGCCCGCCTGGCCGGCTTTCACCTTGCCCGAAGCGGTCATCTTGAAGCGCTTTTTGGCGCCGCTCTTGGTCTTCATTTTAGGCATTTTGCTTGGTCCTTATTAGTCGCTCACGGGTCCGCATCGATTGGCCCGGCTTGCGCCGGTTCAATCTGACCCTCCGCGGGGGCGGCGCTCGCGCCGGGCAGCTAAGCAGCCTCGGACCGTTGGTCCGAAGTGCGTCGCGGTCCAGCGCCTTCCAGTCTCGCTCAATGTTCCGCCGGTTCCGGTTGGCTCCCCAAAGGGGAGCCGGAACCGGCAAGCAAAAGAGCTGCCGGAAGCGCAAACGCAATGTGCTGTGAAGCCGATACCCTTGCGGCCGCGGACCACTTGGTCTGCGGCGGCACTGGCGAGCTTCAAGGCGCTGCGTGCCCAGGTCCGTCGTGGATGCCTTGCGGCAACCGGTCCGGTCCTCATAAGACCCTGCCCTGATTAGAGGCGAGGCCTTAAAAATGCGAGGATGCCCTCTTGGATTGCGGCCGGCGCACCCAAGGGGTGTCGCAAGCCAGCACTCAGAGAGCCACTCACACTCTCGGCGCCGTAGTGAGGCGCCGGTCCTGCGAAAGGCATGCTTTTAGCGGAATCCGTATGGATTTCAAAAGCATATCAACCGCCACGGCATGCCTCGCCGGGCGGCTATGGGGTTTGTATAATTCAGTTAGGCGTGAAGTGCAACTCTTTGAGCGCGTGACACGAAATCCGCCCGGACGTGGCCAAGAGCGCGGTGCGTAGGGCGCATTAGGTCCGGCGCCTGCTCTTCGCCGGGCCGTAATGCGCCGGCCAAAAGTGAGATGGCGCCACGTTCTTTTCAGAGGCCCGGCGGACTACGGCGCGGTCAAGTGCAGTGACCGCACCTATTCGCGCCCTACGGTTCTTCGCTTTGATTGGTCCGGGCTAGGCGGGCTACCGAATTTCAATGAATTCATTTTCGATTAAATTGAGTTCCCGACAGAGGGCAAAAATCCATCGCCATTGACTCCTCGACAGCAATAGCGAGGAGCCCCGCAAATAAAGCGGTTCTAGTCTCTCTTCGTCTTCGTAAGGCAAATCAGATCTGGCTTCCCAAATCTTTTGCACCAAGTGACTTGCGATATATCCGCCTTGTTTCGAAGTTCTTGTGGTTCGCTCCCGTAAGCTCCACAAATATTCGCCCTGGCGCGTACTAAACTGATCATTGTCACCAAAGCGTTCGAGCTTGGTCAGAAAGTCATTTTCTTGGTTTGAAATGTGGTCGCCAAGACCAGCCCGGATCAAACGCGCCGTGCTGCGCAGCGCCGCGGGGTTAGAGCCAAGTCGGTTCATTTCGCCGTAGTCCATTGAGGATCACCGAATCCGAGAGCTTATGGGGATATCATGTTGATAAGCTGTGCGAGTCGGCCGATTAGGTCAAGGATTTGGCTATACGCGACGCTTCCGCGCGTCACTTAGTGGTTTGAATTTAATAGGTAATATTTCTCGATTTTCCTGTTGGAGATTGTCGACCTGTCGTTTTGCGGCCGATTCGCTGCTGGCGCAAACAAAACGCCTCCCCATACCGCCGCCTGCAACATTCCGTTCGCCTGCCCTTGTGGTGTAGGCGGTTTGCTGAACTATTTTTGCGGAGCATCGCGCAGCGAGGCAAATTTGCCCCCACCCGCCGCCAAGATGACAATCACCCCAACGGAAATATAATTACGCGCCATGAACGCCATTTTGGATAAAGCCATCGCGGCCATGTCGCGCCTGCCAGACGCGGTGCAGGAGGCAATCGCGCGCGAAGTGCTCAACCTGATCGACGCCGATGCGCGCTGGGACACATTCCTGGGGGACCCGCGCTCGCGCAACGCCCTGTCACAGCTGGCAGCCCAAGCGCGCGACGAGATTGCGCGCGTCGACGTTCCGAAGTTTTGAACTCATTAGCCCCCCCCAAACAAATCGCGCCGCGTGCGGGCACGCGGCGCTGGGGCACCTCAATCAGGCTTCAAAAATCAGCCCCAAAACTCAAGCCTCAAAACTCAGGCCTCAAAAATCAAGCCCCAAAACTCAAGCCTCAAAAAACCGCCCTCAACCCCTCACACCTTGCCGCAGGTGCTCTCGATCTTGTGCAGGCTGGCGGTGTCGGCGCGGCCTTGGGCTTCGGTCACTTCAGTCAGCGTGATGATGCCGATGGTCAGGCCCATCTGCGGCGTGGCGCTCAGGTACGTGGTCTTGCCCGGCGTCAATTGCGGCGCGGCCTTATCACTGCCGCCGAACAAGTTGACGTTGAACGTGGCGTTGGCGACCGCCACGTCGGCCTTGCCCGGCGCCATGTCGCAGACAACAAATCCATTTGGCGTGCTGATGCCGACCTTCTGGCCGTTGACCATGTAGTCGGGCTGAATGGCCATGCCGAGCGGCGAGGTGCGGTAGATGACGAGGCGCGCCGCGTCCGGTTTGATGCTGCCGGTCAAAATCTCGCTGCCGGTTGGGCCGGACGACGCGCATCCGGCCAGCCCTGCAGCCGCTGCCAGCGTTGCGATCAGGGTTGTGATTCGAGTTGTGGTCATCGCGCGCATATCATCCCCTACGCTGGCCCTGCCAGCCTTTGCCCCGTGTGTATGTCGGCTGTGCTAACCAGAAGGCGCGGCGTTGCCAATAGGAATGCCACGGACAATCCGTACAATTGTTGTGGATCTGGCCGCGCGTTGCATGAATGCCGCCCCCACTCCACGGCCCACGCCGTCAGCTCTTTACCGCAAGCATTCCGGGTAGCGTGAGCTATCAATCTTGGCGGTCCAAGCTGCAATAGTTGGGGCGGTCTCCTTCAGCATTGGCCCCGCCCTCGAGTTTTTCAGTGATGCCCTTTTCGAGAAGCTCTTGCCGATAGATTCGCCAATCCTTGTTTTCCGGAATTTCTCTCCATTGGGCCGGAAGAATGCGAATAAAGCCACTTTTCTTGCTCTCCGCATTTTCGTTCCACGACCAGCCACCGAAGATGCGCACCATCCAGTAGACGGCGTGCCTTTGGAACCAGTTCGCGTCATACTCTTGCATCGTCGCGTACAATATGAGATCGGCCTCTTTTCTCGTGCACTTCTGGTGCCAATAAAGGTAGTCATGGACTATAGCTGGTACCGAATGGCGCCCGAGTACGGAAACGACTGATTGTGCAAACCATGGCACGCTCGCGAAGTCGGTGACGAATCCCGATGGGATAAAAACCGCTGCATTTGTCAGATTGATTCTGTAGACGAGAGGACCCTGCAGGGCAAAGGTTACACCGTCGCCTTGGAACAGCCGGATATTGGGGTTGGAGGTTGCTTGGACAAAAGCATTTGCCGATGAACTTGCTGCGAAAATAAAGACAGCGAGTACGATCCAAATTTTCATTTTTTCCTCCCCCCTATGACCGTTCGATTTAGATTGCAAAGGCCGTGTGCGGCCATTCTACAGACGCTACACAAGCATGATTGCAGCGGACGTTCAAACAGAGCTTGCCAAGTGAAGCTGCCGCCGACGGACACCCCCGAAGAAAAGTTTTTGCGCGCTAACCCTAACGACTTATCCCCGCTGCTAACCGCGCCCGCCAACATTCCGGCGCGGTAACTTTCAATTTCGCACATCCGCGCGCACTCTTGCCCTCGACCCCGCCACACGCGGCAAGAGTTCAGGCGCGCTGGGCGTTTCGAATGTGGCCGGGATCGTGATGGGCTGCCAGTGAGATCAGAGCACTGGAGATTCCTGCCGGCCTCGCGAAACGCTTTGTGATTGCGAGGTTCAACGTCCGGTCAAAGAAAGGATGCGCGGACGGAAGGTGGTGTCGGCAGCACAAGGCGCGACCGTGTCATGGTGGATTGGCGTGCCTCAGTCCGGGAGTTTCTTGCGTAACCGTAAAGCCGCTGTGCAAGACAATGAACCCAGGATTGCCACGATGCGGGGCGGCGATGGCCGCATCCCTAATCCAATTGCAAAGACCGAGGCCTCGCCGCCCCGTCTCTTGTTTCATTTGAGCATCCGACTCCGCTCCGCGGAGCCGGCCGGATGCGCTGGAGCAGGGAGCAAGTCGAGAAGGCCGCCGCGGACGTTTGCTGTGGCGCTGGGGCTTTTTCAGCTACACTTCGCCGGCCGGAATCCGTTCGGGAGCGCAATGCAATCATGATCGCCGCAGCGGGGTGGACCCATCAATTCGCTGGCCTTGGTGCGCTGGAGAGCGCAACGCGCGAAGCGCTTGAAGCCGCGGGCCGGGTTGTTCAGCTGCCGCGTGGCAGCCAGATTTTTGCGCCGGGCCAGCCACCCCTCAATTATCTGTTGCTGTTGTCGGGCGATATCCGCGTCAGCCAGATGTCGGAGAGTGGCCGCGAGCTTGTGCTGTATCGCGTGCAGCCCGGCGAGAGTTGTGCGCTGACCACGGTGTGTCTGCTCGGCGGCGACGACTATCAGGCCGAGGCGATTGCCGAGACCGGTATCGAGGCCGTGGTGTTGCCGCGCGCCGCGTTTGACGATTTGATCGTCCGCTCGCCGGCGTTCCGCCAGTTCGTATTCGCCGCGTTCAGCGCGCGCATCACCGACCTGTTCAAGCTGGTCGATGAAATCGCCTTTCAGCGCATCGACGTGCGCTTGGCGCACAAACTGATCGAGCGGTCGGCGCATGGCGGCGCGCTGCTGATCACCCACCAGCAATTGGCGTCGGAACTTGGCACCGCGCGCGAGGTGGTGAGCCGCCAGCTTCACGAGTTCCAGCGGCGCGGCTGGATCGTGTCGGTGCGGGGCAGCCTGACGCTGATTG
This sequence comes from Hyphomicrobium sp., assembly GCA_013141015.1. Taxonomy (GTDB): domain Bacteria; phylum Pseudomonadota; class Alphaproteobacteria; order Rhizobiales; family Hyphomicrobiaceae; genus Hyphomicrobium_B. The sequence goes on from JABFRT010000001.1 coordinate 114,040, forward strand.
ACCGGGCGGCGATCGAGCGGCTGGCGGCCGATGGGTGACAGAATGAGACCCCGGGGCGGGCAGGCTAGGTGACTAAGTTACAGACCACCACCCGCAGCCAGGCTATCGTTGGTCCGGAACAGAAATTTGGAGGCTTTGCCATGACGACGAATGTTGGATCTATCGACCGCGTGCTGCGGATTGTTGCCGGCTTGGTTTTGTTGAGCTTGGTGTTTGTCGGGCCGCAGACGCCGTGGGGCTGGATCGGTCTTGTGCCGCTGCTGACGGCGGTGATCGGCTACTGCCCGGCCTACTCGATCCTGGGCGTGAACACCTGCCCGGCGAACAATAAATCGTAACCGCGCCCGCACGAAAAAAAAGCCGCCCACTTTGCATTGGGCGGCTTTTATTGTTTTGCCAGACGGATGTTAGTTGCTGGCTGCTGCTGCGGTAACAGCCGGAAGCTTGATGGCGACGATCACGGTCTTGCCGTCCTTCGACGCCGTGCCGGACCAGCGGCCGAGCGCGTCCTGTTCGAGGTCGGAGACGTTGACGTAGCCCTGGCGGACCAGATGCTGGCGTGCCTGGAGCGCGGCTGACGTGGCGTTAAGGTGGGCGCGGATTTGCGGTGCGGCTTCAGATGCCGGAGCAGCAGCGTCAGCTGCGAACACGGGTGCGGCGAATGCGGTTGCGGCAGCGGCGAGGGTCAGAATGCGAATCATGATTTCAAGTCCCTTCGTTGGATTGAGCCTGTCGCAACACCGGGGTTGGAGCTGCGGGAGACCAGTGCGGCCTCGCTTGAGACAACAGGTATGGCGTTGCGGCGAACACCACCACTCACGTTGGCGTGCTGCAAATCACGCAGATGGTGATCGGGCGTGAGTGATCCACGGTGCGGTAGAAGCGCTGACTGATAAAAACCCGCGGTCTGCTTGAATTTTATAGCGTGGCGCTGCCCTCGCGGAAGCGTGATTGCGGCCACGCATCCGCGCGCAGGGCGCCGGATGAATTCTTGGCAAGGTTGCGCGGCGTCAAATTTTGTCAGCAGCAGCGGCTGATTTTGCCGCCGTTGGCGCCGTAGCGGCTGGCTTGGCGCTCGCGAAAGAAATCTTCAAAACTCATGACCGGCTCGCCCGGATGCGCGGCTTTACGGTGGGCGACGTAGGTTTCGTAGTCGGGCACGCCGACCATCAGCCGCGCGGTCCGCGCAGCGCTGCTGATGAACTTAGTGATGAACAGCGTGCCCGGCTTGCGCATCGGTCTACTCCGCTGCCACAGCCAGGGCGCCGGTCTCGCGCGCGGTGATGTTGGGAGACGCCAGCGCCTTCCACACAGCTGCCAGCGCAAAGCCGAACATCGCGACGACAAGCGCAATAAACAGCGCCGCCAGCGTGGCGTTGACGTGATCGTTGAATACGATGCGGCTCATCTGGCCGATGTCCTTGGCCGGGCCGAGCACTTTGCCCTCAGCTGCGGCGGTAGCAAACTTCTCGGCATGCGCCAGGAAGCCGATGGCCGGATTGGCGCTGAAGATCTTCTGCCATCCGGCGGTCAACGTGCAGGTCGCAACCCAGATCGCCGGCACAATCGTTACCCAGGCGTAGCGCTCGCGTTTCATCTTGAACAGCACGACGGTGCACAGGATCAGCGCGATACACGCCAGCATCTGATTGGCGATGCCAAACAGTGGCCACAGCGTGTTGATGCCACCCAGCGGATCGACGACGCCTTGATAGAGGAAGTAGCCCCAGCCGCCGACGGCCAGCGTGGTCGCGACGATATTGGCAGTCCAGGATTTGGTATCCTTGAACGACGGCAGGAACGATCCGGCGAGATCTTGGATCATGAAGCGCGCAACGCGCGTGCCGGCATCGATGGTCGTCAGGATGAACAGGGCTTCGAACAGAATGGCGAAGTGATACCAGAACGCCATCATGGCTTTGCCGCCGATGGCGCTCGACAGAATTTCAGCCATGCCGACGGCCAGCGTCGGTGCGCCGCCGGTGCGCGACAGGATCGTTGCCTCGCCAACGTTCTTGGCGGCGTCTGTCAGCATTTGCGGGGTCACGGTGAAGCCCCAGCCGGTGATTGCGGCGGCCGCCGTTTCAGGCGTCGTGCCGATAAGTGCAGCGGGCGCGTTCATCGCGAAATAGACGCCCGGTTCCAGCGAGCAGGCAGCGATCAGAGCCATGATGGCCACGAAGCTTTCCATCAGCATCGCGCCGTAGCCGATGAAGCGGGCGTTGACTTCGTTGTCCAACATCTTCGGCGTGGTGCCCGACGAGACGAGCGCGTGGAAGCCTGAAATCGCGCCGCATGCGATGGTGATGAAAAGGAACGGAAACAGCGAGCCCGCAAAAACCGGTCCAGTGCCGTCGATGAATTTGGTCAGGGCCGGCATTTTCAGATCGGGGCTGACGAAAATGATGCCGATGGCGAGGCCGAGGATCGTGCCGATTTTCAGGAACGTCGAGAGATAGTCGCGCGGCGCCAGCAGCACCCAGACCGGCAGCACGGAGGCGATGAAGCCGTAGGCGATCAGCATCCAAGTCAGCTCGACGCCTGTGAAGGTGAACATCGGTCCGAGCACCGGATCGGCGGCTACGTGTCCGCCATAGACGATCGAGGCCATCAGCAACGCGAAGCCGATCAGCGACATTTCGGCGATGCGGCCAGGGCGGATATAGCGGCAATAGATGCCCATCAGCACGGCGATTGGGATGGTTGCTGCAACCGTGAACGTGCCCCACGGGCTTTGCGCAAGGGCTTTGACGACGACGAGCGCCAGCACGGCAAGCAGGATGACCAT
>JABFRT010000046.1 GCA_013141015.1 Hyphomicrobium sp.
TTGCTGATGTGGCCTTTCACGCGCACGCCTACCGTCCCGGTATTGCGGTTTACCGGTACTATCGGCATGGCGACACCATTGCGCCCCGGCATCTCTCTCGCCGCCTACGCGGGCGCCATTGAGAAGGCGTTTGAAGCTTCCAAACTGCCGAGTGTTGCTATCCTGATCAACTCGCCCGGCGGCTCGCCGGTGCAATCGAATCTGATTTTCAAGCGCATCCGCCAACTGGCAGACGAGAAGAAAAAGCGTGTTTACGTGTTCTGCGAGGATGTCGCCGCGTCGGGCGGTTATTTCCTGGCCATCGCGGGTGATGAAATCTATGCCGACCCGTCGTCCATCGTCGGCTCCATCGGCGTCATCTCGTCGGGCTTCGGCTTTGTAGACGCCATCGACAAGCTCGGCATCGAGAGGCGCGTTTACACGGCGGGCTTGAACAAGAGCACGCTCGATCCGTTCCTGCCTGAGAAATCCGAAGACGTGGCCCGCTTAAAGGCGCTGCAACTCGACGTCCATGACGTGTTTATCGGCTTGGTCAAAGAGCGGCGCTTGGGCAAATTGAAAGCGCCTGACGCTGAACTTTTCTCAGGCGCGTTCTGGGCCGGTGCCAAAGCCGCTGACTTCGGCCTGATCGACGGCATATCGGACGTGCGCACCAAAATGCGCGAGTTGCACGGCGACAAGGTCAAGTTGCGCGTGTTCGAACCTGAAAAACCGGGTTTGCTCGGCCGGATGCGCAAATTGTCAAGCACGGCGGGCGGGGCATGGCCCTCCATTGTGTCAACGGACAGTGTTGGCCTTGCTTTCGCCAGCGATCTGGTGTCGGCTATCGAAGCGCGCGCGCTGTGGTCGCGTTTCGGGCTTTAGGCCCAGCCTTTTGTGCCCACCCTTATGAGCCCAGCCTGAGGACGAAACGGATGCCGCCTCTCGTATTTCTCGCTGTCGCTGGCGCCGGGTGCTACGCTGGCTATAGGTTGTTTTCCAAGCTGATCGCCCAGGCGCAAACGCCGAACCGGTCAGAGGCAGACCGCGTCCGCCGCGAGGCCAGAAGCGCAAACCGTGCCGCCACCGGCACCACGCGTGACCTCGGCGAACTCGAATGGGACGAAAAGGCCGGCGTCTACAAGCCGAAATCCGGCGTCTGACAGCCGTTCCAGCCAAACATTTCCGCCGATTTGGGCCAGTGATATGGGGCGTGACACGAGGGTCCGAACGCGTATAGTGCGGCGCAAATTCGAACCCGTACATGAGCGCCCGTATGCCCACCCTCGCGGCCAGTAAGTCTCCGGCCAAATCATCTCCTGTAGCTCCCACCCTCCGCCCGAAAGAGTCATTCCAGGATCTGATCCTGACGCTGCAACAGTTCTGGGGCGCGCAAGGCTGCGTGATTTTGCAGCCCTATGACATGGAGGTCGGCGCCGGAACATTCCATCCAGCAACCACCTTGCGCGCGTTGGGCCCCAAGCCCTGGGCCGCCGCTTACGTGCAGCCATCGCGCCGCCCGAAAGATGGCCGCTATGGCGAAAACCCCAACCGCCTGCAGCACTATTATCAGTTCCAAGTAATCATGAAGCCGTCACCGGCCAACATCCAGGAACTGTATCTCGCATCGCTCGACGCCATTGGCATCGACACGGCGAATAACGACATCCGCTTCGTCGAAGACGATTGGGAAAGCCCAACGCTTGGCGCCTGGGGTCTCGGCTGGGAAGTCTGGTGCAACGGCATGGAAGTCTCGCAGTTCACGTATTTCCAGCAGGTTGGCGGCTTCGATTGCAATCCGGTTGCCGGCGAAATCACCTATGGTCTCGAACGCCTCGCCATGTACGTGCAGGGCGTTGACCGCGTGTTTGATTTAAATTTCAACGGCCGCACGGATGCACGCCGCCTGAACTATGGCGATGTGTTCCTGCAAGCCGAACGCGAATATTCGCGCCACAACTTCGAGCACGCCAACACCGATATGCTTCTGCAGCACTTCAAAGACGCGGAAGCCGAGTGCCAATCGCTTTTGTCCAAAGGTGAGGGCAAGGATGGCCATCAAATGGCCCTGCCCGCATACGACCAGTGCATCAAGGCCAGCCACGTTTTTAACCTGCTAGACGCGCGCGGCGTGATCTCGGTAACGGAACGGCAAAGCTACATTCTGCGCGTGCGCGAACTGGCCAAAGCCTGCTGCGCCGCGTGGCTCACAACTGATGGAGGACGCGCATAATGAACCAGGAATTGATCGCCGGACTTGTCGCGCTCGGCGTGCCGCTGTTCGCTGTCGGCTATTTGATGCTGCGCCGGAACGCCGGCGTGTTCCGCATGTTCGTTGCGATGTTGCTGATTGGCCTTGGCTACCTGACGGCAACCGGCGCGATGAACGACATCGGCCGCAAGGTCATGGGAACGTACGGCCTGCCACCGCTGCCGCCGGTCCCTGCCACCGCCCCAGCTGCACCCGCGCCTGCCGCTGCTCCGGCCACGACAACCTCTCCCGGTGCAGCCCGTTAAGTGGGCAAACGGTGTCAAAGTGCTGGTTTGTACGCTAAGTCGAAGTTGTGCAAACTCAAACTCTAGGTTTGTATCTAACTGCAAACCTAACAGTTCCGTTTGTACCAAAATCGCAAAACATACAATCTAGTAGTCCAATGAAAACTCACGATTTCGCCCAATCTCCAAGCGGCCGGTTGGTACCCACAATTGGTGGGCGCCATGCATATGTGCCGAATGATCTGCCACCAAAAATCGAAATCGCATCATTGGTTAACAAACTTTCATCAGCCAACCTTGCGCTTGGTGAGTTGAATGGGATCGCAAGGACACTAAAGAATCCTTACCTTCTGATCCGACCGCTGCAGGTTAAGGAAGCGCTGACTTCATCTCGCATGGAGGGAACCTACGCAACAGCTGATGATCTGTTGTTGGCAGATGCAGGCTTTGAGGGAAGTGAACTGGCATCTGACGCTCGCGAGGTCAGCAACTATGCTCGTGCCTTGAGGGAGGCTACCAAGTCGCTTGCGGACTTACCGTTGTGCTTGAGGACAATACGGAATGCACATGCTGAATTACTTAGTGGTGTTGCTCCAAACAGAGGAGCAACGGTGCGACCCGGTGAGTTCAAACATGACCAAAATTGGATCGGTACTACGAACAAGATCAGCGACGCGAGATTTATTCCACCACCTGCGGCAGAGGCGCAGGAGGCAATGGGGCAGCTTGAAAAATACATTCAGCGGGAAACTCGCGAGGATACACCTGTCCTGCTCGACTCCGCACTAATCCATTATCAGTTTGAAGCAATTCATCCTTTTTCAGATGGGAACGGGCGTGTAGGACGAATGCTTATCACGCTGCATCTGACGGAGCGAGGAGCGCTAAAAGCACCGCTGCTATACATGAGCCCATACTTAGAAGCTCACAAGCAAACTTACATCGACTTAATGTATGGCGTGTCGAAGTTCGGCAATTGGATCGAGTGGGTAGACTTTTATCTCACGGCCGTTCTCGAAACCTGTAAGGAGACCGTTCGAACCGCAGACAGGCTTTCCGAATTGCGGGATCAAACGAAGGAGAAACTGCGAGCCAGCGGAAGATCTGCCGGATTGCTGCTTCTCGCAGATTACATATTCCTGCATCCAGTGTTCTCCATCCCTCAGCTTGCAGATTATCTCTCCGTTACGTATCGATCTGCGCAGGCGAATATCGAGGTGGCTGTGGAAGCCGGAGTGCTGAGGTTGGTTCCAAAGACAACACAGCCAAAATACTATGTCGCACCACAGGTTATGAAAGTGATCTTTGAAAGTTAGTCTATGTCAGAACTTCTCCTTGAACTTTTTTCCGAAGAAATTCCGGCCCGCATGCAGGTCAAGGCGGCGGACGATCTGCGCCGTCTGGTCAGCGAAGGCTTGAAGGCCCGCGGCCTTGAGACGGGAGACGCGCAAAGCTTTTCAACGCCGCGCCGCTTGGCGATGGTGATTGAGAAGGTGCCGGCCAAGTCGCCTGCGATATCGGAAGAGAAAAAAGGCCCGCGCGTCGGGGCGCCGGACCAAGCGGTCGCCGGATTTCTAAAGTCCGCCGGCCTCGCCTCACTCAGCGAAGCCGAGATCGTCAAGGACGACAAGAAGGGCGACTACTATGTCGCGAAAATTGAAAAAGCCGGCCGCCCTGCCGCTGACATCATCGCGGAGACGGTGCTCGATGTGATGCACAAATTCCCGTGGCCGAAAGCTATGCGCTGGGGCTCGGAACCCTTCCAGTGGGTGCGCCCGCTGCAATCGATCATCTGCTTGCTCGGCGGCAAAGTCGTGCCGCTTGAAGTCGCCGGAATTGTAAGCAGCAACGAGACGCGCGGCCATCGTTTCCTTGGGCCAGAGACGTTCAAGGTCAAAGATTTTGCCGATTATCAAGATAAGCTCGAAAAGCATCATGTGATGCTAGACCCCGCGCGTCGCGTCGCGTCGATTGGCGGGCAGGCGCTGGCGCTGGCCAAGACAGCTAAGCTCGAACTGGTCGAAGATGAAGCGCTGCTCAATGAAAACGCGGGCCTCAACGAATGGCCAACCGTGTTAATCGGCACGTTCGATACGGCGTTTCTCGATGTGCCAGGAGAATGCCTGACGACGTCGATGAAGGCCCATCAGAAGTGCTTTTCGCTGCGCGATCCGAAAACCAAGAAGCTCGCCAACAAGTTTCTGATGGTCTCGAACTTGATCGCCAAGGATGGCGGCGATCTGATTACGGCCGGCAATGAAAAGGTCATCCGCGCGCGTCTATCGGACGCCAAATTCTTCTGGGACCAGGATCTCAAAAAGCCACTTGATGAAATGGCCAGCCAGCTTCGCGGCATCACGTTCCATGAGAAACTCGGCAGCCAGTGGGAGCGCGTGCAGCGCGTTGAAGAACTGGCGTTTCAAATCGCCGGCGCGGTTGACGCGGACCCCGAAGATTCCCGCCGCGCCGCGCAAATCTGCAAAGCCGATCTCGTGTCTGGCATGGTCGGCGAATTCCCTGAACTGCAAGGTTTGATGGGCCGCTACTACGCCGAACGCGCGGGCGCGAAGCCTGAAATCGCCCGCGCCATTGAGCTGCACTACAAGCCGAAAGGCCCGACCGACGTGGTGCCGCGCGAAGACGCGGGCGACAGCGTTGCGATTGCGGTCGCGCTCGCCGACAAGCTCGACACGCTTGTGGGCTTCTGGGCCATCAACGAAAAGCCGACCGGTTCCGGCGACCCCTATCAGCTCCGCCGCGCCGCGCTTGGCGTGATCCGCATTGTGATCGAGAATGATCTGCGGTTGGCACTCTCCAAAAAAATCGGTGCCGCCTACGACCAATTCGAGCGACAGGGGACCAAGTTCGAAAGATTGGAACTGGCGTCCGAATTTTCGAAGGCCGACCTTAAACGCGATCTGAGTCCTAAACAGTTGTTCTGCGGAATTTATCCTTCATCATTACTCTCCTTCTTCGCCGACCGCCTCAAAGTCTTCCTCAAAGACCAGGGAAAGCGCCACGATCTGATCGACGCCATCTTCTCGCTCGGCGGCCAGGATGATCTGGCCCTGATCGTCAAGCGCGTCGATGCCTTGGACGCTTTCCTCAAGACAGACGACGGCGCCAACCTGCTGGCCGGCGTCAAGCGCGCCGCCAACATCCTCTCAATCGAAGAGAAAAAGGACAAAAAATCCTACGCCGGCAGCTATGATCTCAAACTGCTCAAAGAGAACGAAGAAATCGCGCTCGCCGCCAAGATCGAAGAGATCAAGCAGGACACGGTCGCCGCCATCAACGTCGAGAATTTCGCTGGCGCCATGCGCGCGCTCGCTGAATTGCGCGCACCTGTTGACGCATTCTTCGACAAGATCCTGGTCAACGACGCGGACCCGAAAATCCGCGAAAACCGCTTGCGTATGCTGTCTGAAATCCGCGCCACCACATTGACGGTCGCAGACTTCTCCAAAATCGCGGGTTGAGGCACGAGCAGCGCACCACTCTCTCCCCATTGTCATCCCGGCGTCGCGGCACGCGATCGTGCGGCACGCACGACAGGCCGGGACCCAGACAGGCTTGCCCGCGAAGAATGTCGCGTATTGTGCTGCGGCCTCAATGAGGCTCACCGTAACGGTCACTAAGTTGATGTTTGACTGGATCCCGGCCTTCGCCGGGATGACGGGTGTGGGAGCATGCAGCTGGTGTGATCGGCGCCTGGGATTTTGAAGATCGAATGCGGCGCGTGCCGCCCGGGCCAATTGAGTGGCCGCAGGCGTTGGCACGCGCCATCCCCCTAACCTGCATCTCAGGTTTGCGTTTGATTGACCGTGCTTCCGGCTTCAGTGATTTCCGGTTTGATGACCTGCGGTCAACCGCAGTTCATCGGCACCCAGCACTGAAAAACACAGCGAACCCAACGTCCTGAAAAAATCAAAGGGAGCTGACGCGACAGACCATCAAGCCCTCACCGGATGGCGCGACACCCCGCGGCACGCGATCCCATCAGCTCCCCTACCGTCTATTAACCAAGCCCCGCCGTTGATGATACCAGCTTCGCGGGATAGGTGTTTCTCACACACATCGCCGGATTGATTCTGCGAAAAAATCCCGCGCGATAAAGTTGTGGAAAAAAATCTGACGCTTGTTCAGAGAGCCGACTGCTATCACGCGCGCCTCACTCCCTCGCCAGACCCTTCGCTGCCAGTTCCTCCAGATACGCGGCCCAACGCTGATCTTTTTCGCGCCCCAGCAGATGCAGATAGCCCCAGGTATAGAGCCCCGTGTTGTGGCCATCATCGAACGCGATGCGCGTGGCGTAATTGCCAACCGGCGCGAGGCTTGAAATTTTGACGTTCTTCTTGCGCGGCACCGTCACGCGTTGATCGGGCGAATGGCCCTGCACTTCGGCGGACGGGCTCATCACGCGCAGCATCTCGGCTGAATATTCAAACGTCCGGCCATCCGGGAACGCGGCCTTCAAGGTTTTGTCACTGTCGGTCACGTCAAGCACCGGCGGTGGCGTCAGCGTGCCCTTGGCGCGTTCCACCTCGCTCCACACTTTCGCGGCGAGCTCGCGGAAAATCGCGGCGTGGGCGCTATCGGGCTGTGTCACGGTCACCGGCTTGCCGCTGTCGGATGTCTCGCGGATGTCCATATGCAATGGCACTTCGCCAAGGAACGCAACGCCGAGCTTGGCCGCTTCATCGCGCGCGCCGCCGTGGCCGAAAATATCAGACCGCGTGCCGCAACTCGGGCACAGGAAGTAGCTCATGTTCTCGACAATGCCGAGGATCGGCACTTCGACCTTCTTGAACATGGCGATGCCCTTGCGCGCGTCGATAAGTGCGAGGTCTTGCGGCGTCGAGACGATGACCGCGCCGGTCAGCGGCACGTTCTGCGAAATGGTCAGCTGAATATCGCCGGTGCCGGGCGGCATGTCGATGACCAGCACATCAAGATCGCCGGTGTCGCCCGCCCAATCAGTGTCGCGCAGCATCTGGCCGAGCGCGTTGACAACCATCGGCCCGCGCCACACCACGGGCGTGCCTTCGTCAACCAGAAAGCCCATCGACATGACCTTGAGGCCCCAGCCAGGCAAGGGTTTGATGGCCTTTCCTTTGGTGATTTCGGGTTGGCCTGAAATGCCAAGCAGGCGCGGCTGAGATGGCCCATAGATATCGGCGTCCACAATACCGACTTTCAAGCCAATGGCCTGCAGGCCAAGCGCGAGGTTGACGGTGACCGTGGATTTACCGACGCCGCCCTTGCCGGACGCTACCGCGATCACGTGCTTGACGCCGGGCACCGCCTGGATCTGCTTTTGCCCGGCCCCTGTTGGTCCACCACCTGATGGCCCGGCTGCCGCCTGACGAGGGCCCGCGCCATCGCCCGTTGCACCCTTGGCACGGGCCTCCGCCACGCGCGGATGCTCGGGCACCGCGGCCCCCGATGTTTTGACCGGCATTGCGCGCGCCGCACCTGGCGCCGCATCTGCGGTCAACACGGCCGTTACGCCCGCCACGCCGTCAACGCCAGAGACCACCTTTTCGGCCGCCTTGCGCAACTGTTCCAGTTCTTCGGCGCGGCTGGCTGGGATCGTGATCGAGAAATAGACGCGCCCGTCCTTGATCAAGACTTCCGAGACCAAGCCAAGATCGACGATGTTGCCTTCAAGGTCAGGTCCCTTGACCCGCCGCAACGCATCGAGAACCTGGGACTTTTCAACGGACATGCAACTGGTCTCCTGATCGGTATTTCTGATCCTGACATGACGCCTTGCCGCCTCAAGCGCAAGGGGACTGAGCCGCGTCAAGCGCGACCTGCCTTGATCGCTGCGATCTTCGGGCTTACATCGGGGTATGGCTAGTGATCTGTTCGGCGGCGCCCATATCCTCGGTGTGATCCTCGCAGGCGGTGCGGCGCGCCGCATGGGCGGTGGTGATAAGGGCCTTCGTCCGTTTGCCGGGGACACGCTGCTTGGCCACGTAATCCAGCGTTTCGGCCCGCAGGTGCACCGGCTGATATTGAACGCTAACGGTGATCCGGCGCGGCTTGAACGCTTTGGCTTGCCCATTGTCGCAGACCACGATGGCAAGTCGCTCGGGCCTCTGGCCGGGCTTCTGGCGGCCATGGATTATGCCGGGCGAACGCCGCCGCCACCAATTGGCGCCTTCACCCATATCGCGGCGGTCTCGACCGACGTGCCCTATTTGCCGCTGGACTTGATTGAACGCCTTGCCGCCGCCGCTGGCAGCGGTGCAGCCATTGCCGTTTCTGACGGGCGCCGCCACCCAACCATTGGCTTGTGGCCCCTATCCCTCAAGGCCAGTCTGATGCACGCCATCGCCCACGGAGAATTGAGCGCCAACGCGTTTGCCGCCCATCACGGCGCGATTGAAGTTACCTTCCCATTCAGCGAAACTGACGGCATGCTGGTCGATCCATTCTTCAACGTAAACACCCCGCAAGACCTGGAGATCGCCCGCCGTCTCGCCGCCCGCCCTTTGTGAGCAGAACCCGAAAGAGAGATCATGGCCACCAGCACACGAGCAACGCCACCCGCCACTCCCATGATCGGCGTTGCCGGATGGTCGAACGCGGGCAAGACCACGCTGATCGAAAAATTGACAAGACATTTCACCTCCAAAGGGTTGCGCGTCGCCACCATCAAGCACACGCACCACAAATTCGAGATCGACAAACCCGATAGCGACACCACGCGCCACCGCATGGCGGGCGCTGCTGAAACAGCCATCGTGTCAGGTACGCGCGTCGCGGTGATCGAAGAGATCGACACGCGCGGAGAACCGTCGCTTGAAGAGATCGCAACCCGCTTGAAGCCCGCCGATATCATTCTGGTCGAAGGCTACAAGTCCGCCGCCATTCCGAAAATCGAAGTGCGCCGCGCGGCGGTTGCTGCTGAAAAATTATTGGCGTCGGCGGATCCTTTGGTGATCGCCATCGCCGCCGACTATGAACTCGACGGCAACGGCAAGCCGGTGTTCGATCTCGATGATATTGCCGGCCTCGCTGGCGTCATCGAAGACACCTGCGGTCCGTTTGATGTTTTGCGCCGCCGCGCTGCCGGTTGAGCGTGAGCCGCCGCCGGTGATGGTTTGGTTGCTTCCGCCCCCAACAAAAAAGCGGCACACAAACTAACAGAAAAGGCGGCCAACAGAAAAGGCGGCCAATAAAAAAGGCGGCCAACAAAAAAGGCGGCCAACAAAAAAGGCGGCCAACAAAAAAGGCGGAGAGGGTTTTGCAACCTTCCATCCGCCTTCTCCGACCATACCCAAATACTAGCACAGCAGCGTTGCGCTGTCCAATGATCTTTATGCTTACCAACAAAACGAGCGTTCGTTTTGTTTGGCTTAGCGCCAGCGCGGGCGGCCAAGGCGGACCACAACGCCGCCCGGTGCATTGGAGGCATCACCAAATCGTGGGGCGCCATTGTGCAGGTTATAGCTTGGCGTGACATTGACTGTTGGCGGTGGCGTGACGTTGTCAACGCGGATGCGCTTTCCGGCAGCGTGCGCCGGGGCTGTGGTGGCAAGCGCGGAAACGGCGGCAAAGCCCGCCACGGCAATCATCGATTTCAGCATTGATTTTCTCCCGGTCAGTTTGACGAGCGGGGATCGCTCGCCGTGGGAGTTGAACTCTACAGGCTGAGGGTGAGCGCTGGCTGTTCCTTGCGAAACTGCGCGGCTTCCAACTAGAACTTCGGCAGGTTTTTCCAGATCGCGATTTCGATATCGAGACGGCGCCAGACGACAACCGAATTCATCAGCGCCACCATAACCAGCGAGATCGAGGTTGCGAGTGCTGCGCCGATCAAGCCGAACGACGGCACGAGCGCAAAGTTCAGCGCGATGTTCAAAATGGCCGCGGCCAACAGCACGGTAGCGCACAGCGCCTGCTCGCCAAGCATGTTGAGCAGATATTCGGCCGGTCCCATCGACGAGCGGAACAGGAAGCCGACGACCAGAATGCACATCACGGGATAGCCAGCGTCGAACTGCGGCCCGAAGCAGCCACAGCAGCGGTTTGCCAAGCGCCAGAATGATCACCGCACCCGCAAGCGACGGCCAGAATGTCCAGTTGACGGCATCCTTCACGAATGCGCGCAGGCCTTCCTTGTCGCCGCGCGCGTTGAGGGCTGCAAACTTATGCGCCACCGCGCTGCCGACGGCGTAGTGCACGAACATGATCAGCGCCATCGTTTTTAAGCGGCGAAATAAATGCCGACGTCTGTCGGTGTCATGAAGCGCGAGATCACCAGCACATCGGTATTCTGCAGCGCAAGTTCACAGCCGGAAATCAGCACCAGCGGCAGCGAAACTTTCAGCCAAGATTTGAATGCGTAGCGGCGCGGGCCTTTGGCAATGCTGGTGGCAATGCGCCGGTTGATCAGCAGCAACTGAATAATGCCCGTTGCCCAGGTCGCGGCAATCGCCGCAGCGGCAGCGGTTGCAGCCGTCATCGGCAGGCCATAGGCGTTGGCGCCAATCATCGCGCCCAGCAGCAACAGCGGACGCAACACATACGGCGGAATAAGCGCAACGCCCATCCAGGCGTTGCCGCGGCCGATGCCGTCTTGCACGTCGGTCAGCGCGTAAAGTGGAATGCAGAAAAGCGCCAGATAGACCGGCAGCACGAAGTGGCTCTCGATTTTGGCTTGCAGAAAATAAACGCCGCCAAGTCCGATCAGCATAACGGCGGTGCTGCTGGCCAGGGCCGCCAGGCGCGCGCCGCGGATTAGGCCGCGCAAGGCTTCGAAGTCTTGCGTCTCCCGATACTCAGGCGCCAAGCGGATCGATGCGGTATTGAGGCCAAAGTGCGCCAGCCCGCCGAGGATCAGCACCCACGTCCAAACGGCAACGTAGATGCCGTATTCGAATGAGCCCATCCAGCGGGCGAGCACGATTTGAGAGAGGTACAGCAGACCCGCACTCAACACGCGCACGGCAAAGGCCAGGATCGCGTCGCGCTGGGTCTTCTCGCGTTCGCCGTCGGAGGAAAACATGTATTGCGTTTGCGCCAGCATAGCCGCGAGAAAGCCGCGCAGTCCGGTTGCGCCAGTGCCAGCTAAGGCATCATCGGGCACGGCGAGGGCGGCAGGCTCCGGCGCAGAACCGGACACAGGCGTTTGCTCCGCGCCCGGCTGACTCGCCGCCACATTGGCGTGCAGCCGATGGACCGTTGCAGACTTCATTGACCTCGTGTCCTGCCCGTTCAATTGCGTTCCAGCCGCGCCCGTTCGCGGTTGCGGACGAGTTCGGCAACGCCGCTCCATGCCCAGGCTCTGCCTGCGTCGCCTTTTTCGCCATGGTAGCTGGCAAAAAAGTCGGCAACCTCGGCGGCATGGATTCCGTGCCGCCCCTCCAACACCTCGGCCATGGCCGCCACGTCACGCGGCGTCGGTGTGGCGTCGGTGTCGGGGTGCCAAGTCTGAGAGGCGGTCGTGGCCATCGTAAAGTCCTACTCAATGCTTAAATCTGGGTTTATGAGTAGGCAGCAAAGCAAGATCAGCGCCAATACCGCGTGGCACGGCTAATAATCGTTAATTCCGCTTGGGGCCGGCGGCGCGCCGGTTCTGTGGGACGAGCGGTTCGATGGATCGGGAACAAACGCGATGCGCCCGCTAATCACAGCGAAATCACATTGGGTGTTGGCGATAGGCCTGATGCTCGCAGGTTTGGCCTGCAATGGCGATGCGGTTGCCGCACCCGCTCACGCGGCGCTGCTATTGGCGGCCGGCGACACTGCGCCGGGCGGCGGGCGTTTCGATGAACCGGGGCCCGGAGACCCAGACAGTCCGGGCGGCAGTCCCGGATCGGCGCAGCAGCAGCCCGATTTCGACGGGCCGTCCGAAGACGGGACGGAGGCCGCACCGGACGGATCGAGCGGCCGGGACAGCGGCGGCGGGTTTGAGCGCCCGCCTGGGTGCCAATTCCACGGCGGGCCGCTAGAACTGTTCGTCTAGGCAAGACCGCACGCAGCCTCGATCACCCGGCGGATTGCATGCGCGATTTGATGTTTGGGTTTTTGACCTAGTTGGTCTTGGCGGCCGCCGCTTTGGCGGCAGGCGGCTGAGCAGTGACGGCGGGCGTGATCTGCGTGCCCTTCAAGACCGGCCGCGCTTCTTTGACGTCATCTTTTTTTTTCGCACCCGCCTTGGCTTTAGCGGCGGCGACTTTGGCTTTAAGGGCCTTGTTGCGGGCGACCACCGTGCCTGTCGCGCGGCGGCGGCGGCCATTGCCGCAATCCCAGGATACAACGTGCTCGCGGACCGTCGTCACGCCCTTGGCCGATGGGTCGAGCGGCAAGCTGTCGATGTTGGTCTGGTTGAACAGATCTTTCCAGCCGTAGGACTGGAAGCCGTGCTCAAGCAGGCTTGCGGCGCGAACAGCGCGTTCGTTGCCGGAGGTTTCGCCGAGCACAACGGCCATCAGGCGGCGGCCGTCACGCGTGGCGCTGGCCACGACATTGAAGCCGGAATCGCAGGTGAAACCGGTTTTCAGGCCGTCCGCGCCAGGGAATGTTTTCAGCAGAGCGTTGTGGCTGCCAAGGCGGCGGTTGCCGATCCGCATGTCGGTCATCGACCAGTAGGACGCATATTCCGGGAATTCGCTGACCACGGCGCGCGACAGTTTGGCGAGATCGCGGGCGGTGGTGATCTGGCCCGGATCGGGCAGGCCGTTGGTGTTGACGAAGTTGGTGCGCGTCATGCCCAGCTTTTTGGCGACCGCATTCATATCGGCAACGAATTTGGTTTCGCTGCCCGACACGGCTTCGGCCAGCATCACGGTCACGTCGTTGGCCGATTTGATGATGACCGCCTGAAGTGCCTTCTCGACCGACATTTCGGCGCCGACGTTCAGCCCGACTTTGCTCGGCGGTTGCAGGGTTGCAACCAGCGAGCACGGGATTTTTTGCTCAAGCGTCAGCTTCCCGGCCTTGATCGCCTGGAACGTCACATAGGCGGTCATGATTTTGGTGAGAGACGCCGGGTGCCACAGACTGTCGGGGTCTTCGGCATAGAGCAGTTTGCCGTTCGACGGCTCAAACAGCAGCGCAGGCCCTGCCACAGCAGGTGCGGAGCTCAAAGCCAAGCTCAGTGCGCAAGCCCCTAACAACGCTGTTCTCGACCGCATTTCAGCCCTCAGAGAAAATCAGAAATTCGCCGATACCACATTCCGGGCAAATGCGGCAATCGAACGTCTTAGGGTTGTGGCTTTATTGCTAACGGTGTGGCGCCTGCGGCGCTTATGGGCCCGCGCTTCCGGCAGGCTCCCCGGCGGGGAGTCGGAAGCGCAAATGTAAAGGGGTCTTCCGCGCTTCCGGCAGGCTCCCCGGAGGGGAGTCGGAAGCGCAAATGTAAAATGGTGCCTCTGGAGGGACTCGAACCCCCACACCCTTGCGAATAGCAGATTTTGAGTCTGCCGCGTCTACCGTTCCGCCACAGAGGCTTCGCTCAGAACAAAGCGAGCCGCGATGTATACCGGCAACCGGCCCGGCGTCAACGCGGTCTGTGCGGCTGCATCAATAGATCACGATATCGGCGGCTGTCAGCGATAGATTTGGGTTGAGCGTGGCAATCACCAGGGCCCCACCGGCGGCCGAACCGTTGCTGTCGTAGCTAAGCGCGCCGGTCGCCTTGTTGTAGATGACATAGTCGTTGGCGTCTTGCACCGTGGTCCCGGCGTTGAAATACCCCGTTGTCAGGTTTCCAGGCGCCAACCGCGTGAAGGCTGCGTCATCGAGGTAGATGGTGTCCTGGACGGCGTTGTAATCGGTAACGCGGTCGGAGTAGACGGTCGCGACACTGAAATAGAACGCGTCGTAACCCGTACCGCCGGTCAATACGTCGCTGCCGTGTCCGCCAAACAGCCGGTCATGGCCGTCGCCGCCAAGCATCGTGTCGTTGCCGGCCGCTCCCGACAATACGTCATTTCCGGCAAGCCCGCTCAGAACATTGGCAGACGCGTTGCCGGTCAGCGTGTCGTTGCCGCGTCCGCCGGTCGCGTTCTCGATGACCGTGTTAGGTCCAATCGCAACCGTTGCGCGCGTCGATCCGTTGTCGAAGCTGATTGGAGCGCTGAGCGTGCTGAAGGTTCCCTGGTTGAGATTGATCGTGGATGCGAGCGCGCCCGAATAGACAATCGTATCGATGCCGCTCGCGTCGTCGATGGTTTCGAAATACGACTTTCCTTCAGTGTAGGTGTAGACCGTGTTGCCGGCGTTGTGACTGACGTTGCGGCCGTACAGTGCCTGAATGCCGAGCAGGTCGTAATACATCGGCGTGGCCGGATAGAACGATGCGCTGCCACTATCGCCGTTGGTGCGCGCCGAATAGCTCATCACGGAATAGAAATAGCTATCGAGAGCTGTTGGCATGGCGTTCGGCGCATCGAACGAATGCTTCAGCCCAAGCGCGTGGCCGATTTCGTGAATGAGCGTATGCATGTCGTCGCTGCCGGCGGCAATCGACGTTGCGCCCGAAGCGTTCCAATTGGCCGTACTCAGCCAAACGTCGCCACCAGCCGGATCATAGCTTGGCAGGTAGGCGTGGGCGTATTCGCCGGCTGTGTCGTAGCTGGTCTTGGCAAAGCGCAACTCGCCAACCGTTGTGGCGGTGTCTGCAACTTCCGTGAAGGTGATGTTGGCGACAGCGGACCACGCGGCGAGTGCGGTTTTCACGGCAACTTTTTCGCCAGCCGTCAGCACTTGCTTGCCAAGCCACTCGCCGGCGTTACCGTATTGGCCGTAAGGCGTGGTGTGATAAGCGGAGCTGCCCGGAAAGCTATAGGTCAGCGTTACACCCGTGCCGAGCGCGCCACCCCATTTCTCGCCGGAGATCGTATATCGGCCGAGGCCTGCGGATTGCGGATTGACGTAGGTCGTTGGAACCGCATTCGACGTAGGGGTCGCCATAACTCAAACTCCTGCCACACAACTCGATCAGAAGTTGTGGCAAAAGCCTTTCGAAGACCTTGTAAAATTGCTAGAGTTAACGGGGGTATCAGCACGTTTATTTTGCGTGTCCGCGGCGCGCGCCCCGCAATTGCGCGATGCTTCAAAAGCCTTTCAAACGCCAATCAAATGCCATGCAATTTTTGCGCGCAAATTTTTTGCCGGCGGTTATTTCAAAGTGTAGGTGACGCGGCCCGTCGCGTGGTGATGTTCGGTCACGTCGATCTGCTCGCCGATTTTGATGTGGCGCGATTTAAGCGCGAGCACTTGCACGGCGTGCCCATCCGCAAGCTTCACATGCACGGTCTCGCCATCTGCCGCGCTGGTTTTCGATACCAGCGGATCGATCTCCGTCACCGTTCCTGCAATCTGGCTATTGGTGACCTTCAGGTCGAGGCTCTGATAAGCGAACACCAGTGCGATGGCGCCGCCAATGGCAGCCCCTATGCCAATCTTCTTGGCGCGCTCCATCCAGATCGCCCGCTCTAAGCGCTTGCGTGTGTCGTCGCGCATTTTAAGGGTTCTCCACAGCTTCAAACTTTCCTTCCCAACTGTAGGAATGGAAGCCGATTAATTTGGATTTCTCTCTGAGCACGACCCGCGCTCTGATGTCCGGCAATTTGGGTTCGAGAGTTCCCACTCGCACGAGTCGCCCTTCGTCAAGCGCAACCTCAATATCGGGGTAGCGCATACCAGTTTTGTGATTGATGAGCCAGATAGAGCGTGTGACGTTACCGGCAACGAGACGTTCGGCGGTTATGGTCTTCCAAGAAGTGATGAACACTCCGACTGCGACGCAAAGAACGGCGCCAAGCAACATCGTTATGCGTGTAAACGATCTGTCGCCAGCGGCGAGTTCATCGAGTTTGCGCTTGGTGTCGTCGCGCATGCTGCTCACTCGCCTTTCAGTTTGTACCAGACAGCTTGTACCAGACTTGGCCCCACGGCATGACCATCTCAGACAGTGCAACAGTTGCGCCGGGGCGGAAGCGTTGTGGCTCGGTGATCGATGTGGTGACGATCCGGCCATCGGTCAAGCGGACCTTCAAGTTCGCGGTCCGGACCGAGGGTGATTTGTAGTCCTGCCCGCCAGCGTTGACCTCGACAATGTCTCCGCCGACCACCGCCCGTTCGGTTGAATAGAGGTCGCGGGCAATGCCGGCGGCGAGGCCTGCGAGCAGTACACAAATGAACGCGGCCAGCGCGATGGTCTTTAAGCTCATCAATTGGCCTCCTGATGGGCATTCGCCAAAATCATTCGGCGACCCGATACCACGTCTCGCCCCACGGCGCGACGCGTTCGCTGACGCGGATCTTTGTGCCCGACCGGATTTCATTTGTGTCATTGAGCAGAATGCTCACCAAACGGCCGTCGCTCAACAGCGCTGTGATTTCGCCCGGCACGATGGTGTTGGCGGTCTCCGCATTGGCCGCCGCCTCGAATGCAATCACCTTGGCGTCGAAGGCCGCGCGCTCATGCGACAACAATGTGCGCGCATAGCTCGCAGCAATCAGTACGGCCATCACACAAAAAAAGAGGACGATCAGAGTTTTCATGACCGCCCTCGTTTTAAGTTTCTTCATTCGCCTGACGTCACGCAGCCTTCGCTGCGCCATCGACCAGCCGCACGATGTCGGCCATGATGTCGTTGAGCTGGAAGTCCTTCGGCGTGTAGACCGCGGCGACGCCGAACGCTTTCAGCGTTTTTGCGTCTTCCGGCGGAATGATGCCGCCAACTACGACGGGCACGTCGTCGAGGCCTTCCTTGCGCATCCGCTCCATGACTTCTTTGACAAGCGGCACGTGGCTGCCGGACAAGATCGACAGACCGACGCAGTGCACGGCTTCGTCAACCGCGGCGCGAACGATTTGTGATGGCGTCAGGCGGATGCCTTCGTAGACGACTTCCATACCAACGTCACGGGCGCGCACCGCAATCTGTTCGGCACCATTCGAATGGCCATCAAGGCCCGGCTTGCCGACCAGGAACTTCATGCGGCGGCCGAGCTTGTTGGATACGGTTTCGACGCTGGTACGCACCTTGGCGAGTTCGGCGCCGTCGCGGGCAACGGCTGCTTGCGCTACACCGGTCGGTGCGCGGTATTCGCCGAAGATTTTGCGCAGTGCCGTGCCCCATTCACCGGTCGTGACGCCAGCACGCGCGGCTGCAATCGACGGCTCCATGATGTTGCGGCCTTCTTTCGCCGCGCGTTCGACTTCGGCCAGCGCCGCGGACGCTGCCTTGTTGTCGCGCCCATCGCGCCAGGCTTTCAATTTGCCAACCTGCTCGGCTTCCATCGCCGGATCGACAACCATAATCGAATCCGTGCCGCCAGACAGCGGTGACGGCTCGGTTTCCAGGTATTTGTTGACGCCAACGACAACCAGTTCGCCGCTTTCGATCTGGCTCAAGCGTCCGGTGCCGCTTTCGACCAAACGCCGCTTCATGTAGTCGATGCTGGCCACAGCGCCGCCCATCTTCTCAATTGTCGCGAGTTCGGCTTTGGCTTCTTCCTTCAAGGCTGCAACCTTGCGCGCGATCTCGGTCGAGCCATCGAAGATATCGCCGTACTCGAGCAGATCGGTTTCATACGCCAGGATCTGCTGCATGCGCAGCGACCACTGCTGATCCCACGGGCGCGGCAGGCCGAGCGCTTCGTTCCATGCCGGCAACTGCACGGCGCGCGCACGCGCATTTTTCGACAGCGTGACGGCCAGCATTTCGAGCAAGATGCGATAGACGTTGTTTTCGGCTTGCGGTTCGGTGAGGCCGAGCGAGTTGACCTGCACGCCATAGCGGAACATGCGGTGCTTGGCATCCGTCACGCCGTATCGTTCGCGGCAGATGTCGTCCCAAAGCTCGTTGAACGCGCGCATTTTGCACATTTCAGTGATGAAGCGCATGCCGGCGTTGACGAAGAACGAGACGCGGCCAACCACGTTGCTGAATTCAGCGGCCGGCACTTCGCCCGAGGCTTTCACCGTGTCGAGCACGGCAATCGCGGTCGCGAGCGCGAAGGCCAGTTCCTGCACCGGGGTCGCACCGGCTTCCTGCAAATGATACGAGCAGACGTTGGTCGGGTTCCACTTCGGCACATGCTTGGTGGAGAACACGATGGTGTCCTTGATCAGCCGCAGCGACGGCTCAGGCGGGAACACATAGGTGCCGCGCGACAGGTATTCCTTGATGATGTCGTTTTGAATGGTGCCGGTCAGTTTGGTGCGTGCTGCACCCGTGTCGTCGGCCACCGCAACATAGAGCGAGAGCAGCCATGCAGCCGTCGCGTTGATGGTCATCGACGTATTCATTTGGTCGAGCGGAATGCCCTCGAGCAGCGTTTTCATATCGCCGATGTGCGAAACCGGAACGCCGACCTTGCCGACTTCGCCGCGCGCCAACTCGTGGTCGCTGTCGTAGCCGGTCTGCGTTGGCAGATCGAAGGCGATCGACAAGCCGGTCTGACCCTTGGCCAAATTCATTTTGTACAGCGCGTTCGACTTGGCGGCGGTCGAGTGGCCCGCATAGGTGCGGAACATCCACGGCTTGTCGCGTTCCGGCTTTGCTGTGGCCCCGGCAGGGCTCGGGCTTTTCTTGTCAGACATCGGCATCCTCAGAATTCGAGGCTGTGGGCGCAGTGCGGCCCCGCAGGCTTACTCGGTAAGTCAGGCGTTCTCGGCTAGGCAGGGTTTTTAAGCTAACCCGTCGCCGCCGCAATGCAAAATGGCAGTTCGCCGCGCAATATCCCTGCTGGGACCGCGGCGGGCTGGCAATTTTCGGACTGTGCCGGGTGAAATGGGGCTGGGCGGGCAGTCGCGCGGCAAAACCGGCAACGGGCGGCGGCGCTTGAGCGCGCTTCGGAAATGAGGATGTGGATGGCCAACACGGCCAGTATCAGGATCATGGACAAGACCACGCCGACCGCGCAAGCGATCACCACATTGGTGTCCTTGTCGTTGGTCGGAATGATGTAGAATTCGCCGAAAAGGTAGTTTGTAACGAGCGCGCCCGCGATCAAGACCGGAGCAGACAGCACGGCAAGCGACGTCGATCCGGCGATTTCATGAATCAACCAAAACGCGACCGCTACAAAGCACACCGCAATCGTCAGCGTGTATCTGTCCAGCGCGTAAAGTGAGTAAATGAAGTCCTGCATGGCATCCTCAGAGGTCGCCGCTGAATTCGTTAGCCTTTAGTGTTGGACCCCAACATGCGGGCCCCTCGGGCGCAAAACATGATCCACCCATCGGACAGATTAACGCAGGATCGTTAAGGACTGATTGATTGCCGTCTTGCGGGTTGTCCGCAACCCTGGCAAATCCGGTACTTACCCTCTTCATTGCAGCGCAAAAACGTGCTTGATACTGCCAACCCGCGCGGCGGCAAGGCTGGCCGGGGTGCAAATCAAGTTTCAACGGGCCCTCAGACGGGGGCGGGTCGGGAGAAGCGACAACGATGGCGAGCCAATCAGCCACTACGTCAACATCAACGGGAGCCGGAATGACTGCTTCAGAATTCGTTTCAGGCGCCGGCAAAAAGGATTTGTACGAAGTCGGCGAAATTCCGCCACTCGGACACGTGCCGAAAAACATGTACGCCTGGACCATCCGCGAGGAACGCCACGGCGAACCCGATACGGCGATGCAAATCGAAGTCGTGCCGACGTGGCAGCTCGACAGCCACGACGTGCTGGTTTTGGTGATGGCCGCCGGCGTCAACTACAACGGCGTGTGGGCCGCGCTCGGCACGCCGCTGTCGCCGATCCGCGACGTGCATAAGCATCCCTATCATATTGCTGGTTCCGACGCCTCGGGCATCGTCTGGGCGGTCGGCGCCAAGGTCAAGCGCTGGAAAGTCGGCGACGAAGTCGTTGTCCACTGCAACCAGGACGACGGCGACGACGAAGAATGCAACGGCGGCGATCCGATGTTTTCGACCAGCCAGCGCATCTGGGGATATGAAACCCCTGACGGCTCGTTCGCCCAATTCGCGCGGGTGCAGGACCGCCAGTTGCTTGAGCGTCCGAAGCATCTGACGTGGGAAGAAAGCGCCTGCTACACGCTCACGCTGGCAACAGCCTACCGCATGCTGTTCGGTCATCGTCCGCACGTGCTGCGTCCGGGCCATAACGTTTTGGTATGGGGCGCGTCGGGCGGTCTTGGGTCGTTCGCAGTGCAGCTCTGCGCAACCTCAGGCGCTAACGCCATCGGCGTCGTCTCGGAAGACGACAAAACCGATTTCGTCCGCCAACTCGGCGCCAAGGGCGTGATCAACCGCAAGAAGTTCAATTGCTGGGGTCAACTGCCAAAGGTCAATACACCTGAATACAACACGTGGCTCAAGGAAATGCGCAAGTTCGGCGCAGCCATTTGGGAAACGACCGGCAAGGGCGTCAACGTCGATTGCGTGTTCGAGCACCCAGGTGAAACGACCATTCCGGTGTCCGTGCAGATCGTCAAGCGCGGCGGCATGGTGGTGATTTGCGCCGGAACCACCGGCTACAATCTGACCATGGATGCGCGCTATCTGTGGATGCATCAGAAGCGCGTTCAAGGCTCGCACTTCGCCAACCTTCAGCAGGCCAGCCAGGCCAACAAGCTGGTGGTTGAGCGGCGCATTGATCCGTGCATGTCGGAAGTGTTCTCGTGGGCGCAGATCCCCAAGGCGCATATGCGCATGTTGAAGAACCAGCATAAGCCCGGCAACATGGCCGTTCTGGTATCGGCCCCGACAACGGGCTTGAAGACCATCGAAGATTGCATTGAGGCGTCAGCCAACCGCGCCTGATTGGCCGCGCATTTGAGCATATAAAACAAGGCGCGGCGGCCATTCAGGCGCCGCGCCTTTTGTATTCTGAAAGGCTGAGTTAGCTGGGAGAGGCACCGTCAAGCGACGCGGACTGTGTTGCGGCGCGGCGCATCCGCTTGACTTCGATAATTCCGCGATTGAGTTCCGCGCCGAGAAGAATTGTGATCGCCGTGAACTGGAAGAAGATCATGGCCACCATCAATTGCGACAGCCCGGCATAGAACAGCGAATAGTTGGAAATCGCCAGATAGTTCGACCACAGCCCGGCGAGCGCCAGCCACGAGACAATCGACAGTAAAATGCCGGGCCAGACGTCCTGGAAGCGCCGCTGTCCGGCCGCCAGCCAGATGTGGAAGGCGAACAGCTGAACCGCAATAATCACGCCCGCAAGGCTATACCGGCTGAACGGGCCAAGCCAGGTTTGTTCGAAAAAATGCAAGGTCGAGCCGACCCAGGTGGTCTGCATCACCTGCTTGGCCCATTCGGGTTGAAACCGTTCGGCAAGCGCTGGGCCGACGACTACGGCCCAGGTGAGGAACAGCGTTGATACGGCGCTGACGAACACGAACATCATGCTGATCAGCAGGCACAGCGCATAAGGGCGGGTTTCATGAACCCGGTAGGCGCCATTCAGGGCGGCACGCAGGGTCTCGATGGCGCTGGTTGCGAAAAACAGGGCTAAAAAGCCGCTGACCGTCAGCAGGTCGATGCGGCTTTTGCCCATCACGGCTTCGACTTCGGGCGTCAGCCCGTCCACCACCGGGCGCGGCAGGAACTCAAACAGCTGGCCGATTGCCTGCTGGGCGAGGTCCCGGCCGCCGAACACGCCGGACAGAGCGCCGAGAAAGATGCAGAACGGAAACAGCGAAACCACGAACGCAAAGGCGACGGCACCCGAGAGTGCGAAACCGGAATGTTCATACACCCGGTAAAGCGCCTCAAAAACGGCCCGAATACGCTTCATGGAAGTATCTTCATTGAGTGGGCTACCTCGTCTTAGCCTGTTCGCGCGGCGGACCCTAATGCAAGAGCCTGCAAACGGAAACCGGTTTTCAAAACGCTCAACTGTGCTTTTGCAGGTGGTCACATCCGCACAGGCCGCAGTACAGTGTCGATGGGGTTCCGGCGGCGCTGGGCGGTGCTGGGGCAAGGTTAACTGTGGTCCGGCACGGCTCATGTGCGCGGGCCGGTGCACGGGTGGGACTGGTATTTGGGTCACTATCAGGCCTGCATGTGCGCGCGCAATGCCGCGTTGGATGGACGGGCGGTGGACGGGCGGGCCTTGGACTTCTAAGATCATGCGGGCAAAGACGGCGTGCAGCGAAATGCTGGCGCGCGGATGTGGGCGTCTCGAATGAAATCCGAACTTCCTCTTAGTGCAGACGCACTGCTCGCGGAACGCGCGCGGCTCGAAGAGCAGCTGCAGTCGTCCGAGGATTGGTGCGAGCTGTTGCGCCTCAAGTCACGCAAGGATCGTGGCGAGGGCATGAGTGCCGTCAACGCGGCGCGGCTGGAAATGGTGTTGATTGATGCGCTCGCCGAAGATCCGGTGTTCGTGCGCTACAAGGCCGTTTGCGTGGCGCTTGAACGTTTGATCCGCGGATTGCCGCCACTTCCGCCGCCGCGCACAAAACCGGTTGCCGAACCCGACGACCTCACCCGGATCAGAGGCGTTACTGCGTCGATGGCGCGGCGTCTCAATGCGCTCGACGTGACGACATTTGCCGAGATTGCCAATTGGCGGTCCGGCGATATCAAAAATATTTCCGCCGATCTTGGTATCGGCAAGCAGATCTATGAGCAAAACTGGATCGAGCAGGCGGCACTGCTGGCCAGCCCGGCCGCGCACACAGCGCCTGCCGCCGCTCCGGTTCCACCGCCTGGCGCCGCGGCCCAGCACTTTGTGCATCCTGTTGTCGCACCGCCCGTAAAGCCGGCGGTTGAAGCCGCTCGCGTTGCGGCCGTTCCGCCGGTGCTGGTCCGCGAGCCCGCGCCACGCGAGCCCGCGCCAATGGCAAAGCCTGAAGCTGCAAAGTCTGTGGTGGCCGAGCCGCCGCGAAAGGAAGCAGCGGCGAAAGTTGTGGCGGCGCCTGCACCAGCCCCCGAGCCGCCTCCCCAGCCGCCTGTGGTTGAAGCGGCATCTCCGTCGCGTGCGCCAACGCCTTCAATTTCAACGCCCGCCAAGCCTTTGCCGGCGGGGTTCATGCCGCCGCCTGCGCCGGTTCAATCTGTTTCTGCGAAACCTGCTGCTGCTGCGCCCGCAAAGCCCGCCGCTGCGGCTGACGTTTCGCGGCCTGCCATCGCGCCGGCTGCAGTGGCAACGGCTGCGGCCGCCGCGGCTGGTGCCGCTGTGAAGCCAGTCATGCCACCAGTCACGCCACCAGCAACGCCACCTGCTGCACCGGCTGTGATTGCAGCAAAGCCAGCAGCTCCGCTGCCCGTTCCGCCTGTGCCGCTGCGCCCCTGGCAATACGGCAAGGCGCCGGAACCCAAGGCCGCCGCGCCATCACAGCCGCAAAAGGCTGAGCACTACGGCAAAGGAACCAGCGCCACATCGATCGCATCACCAGCCGGCGCCAAAACGCTATCGGCTGAACCCACACGTGCGGCATCGCCTCCAGCCCCGGCCGGTCCGCCGCCGCCGCTGCCCGCGCGTCCGATCATGCCACCGTTGGCAACTTTGGCATCCGCATCCGCAGCAGCGTTCGCGCCACCGGCCCATCCAATAAAACCGCTTGCCATGCCGCCCCGCCCGCTGGTCGTCACGCGCGCGTCGATTGCCGCACTGCCACGCGAGCCGGTCATCGCCCATGCACCGTTGCCGCCGCCCGCCAAACCGGCTGCGCCTGTTGCGTCTGTAAAGCCGTCTGCTGCGCCCCCGCCTATGCCCGCCGCGCCGCCTATTTTGCCGCCTCCGTTGGCGTCGAGTGTGCCGCCTAGCGTGGCAAAAACTGCGTCCGCCACTGCGCCCGGTTTAGCGCCCGGTGCGCCGTCGATGTCGATAGCTGAAGCGATTGCCTACGCCGCTGAAATCGCGCGTCAGGGTCAAAAACCGGCCGCCACCGATGCGTTGACCGCCAAGGCTACTCAAACCGAAAAACCATTGCCGCCAGCGGTGCCGCCGTCTGCACCGCCGCCGATGCCAGCGTCTGCGGCAGCACCGGTTAAACCAGCGCCTGTACCACCTGCTGCTGCGGCCAAACCGGCGCCTGTGCCAAAAGCACCGGCCATGCCACCGGCAGCGCCTGTTGTGCCGCCGCCGCTACCGGCGGGGTTTACGCCTCCCGCACCTCCGCCGCCGCCACCGCCGGTGATGACGCGCTCGGCGATCCTTGAACGGTCGCGCACGGTGGATCGGGATGATTTTTCGTACCGGTCAAGCATCGAAGAAGCGACGGTCGAGATCGTCCGCAAGCCAAAGCCACAGCAGGCCGGCGCAAATGCTGCCTCAAGCGCTCCAGCGTTACCCTTAGCCAATGGCGGGTTGGCCGAACGTCCTGCTGCCCGATTGCCGCTGGACACGCTACCGGCAGCCGCCTCCGCTGACACAGACGCCAAGAAGGCCGATGGCGGCAAGGCAGCGACACCTATGGGCCGCTTCTTCAAGGCGTTAACCGGCAACTGAGCCGCAGCCAACGATGTGATCCGAAGCCAGCTGAGACCCGGATAAGCCAGGTAGGTTGGATGAGGTTACCGGCAATTTGTTGGGGACGCCGCGTTTCGCGCCCTTAAGTCGCGCGAGCGGAGGTTGCGCCCGCGCCCGTGGTGACTAATCTGCCGACCAAAGTCGTAAGCGGGCATGCGCCGAGAGCGTCTGACCGCTCGTATCAATTGAAAATTTGGGAGACCTCTATGTCCGTGGCGCTTAAGGCCGAAGTCAGCATTCTCGCCGCGGGACCCGCCCGTCTGATCGAACGGTGCGGGGAAGCCGTCACCTCGGCCGACAAGGTGCTGCAGTCGGCCAAAGCTGGCGTGCGCATCAAAATCCAGGAAGCCGGCGGTATGGACAACGCCCAGCACGTGGCCCATGGCCTCGCTTGGCTTGCAACGACCGTTGAAGGTCTGCGCCAGTTGCACGATTGGGCGGCCCGAATGAACGGCGAAGGCCGCTTTGGCGAATTCGAACAGCTGCTGCTGGCGGCGGGCTTTGCCGAATACTCAGCCCAGATCGGCGGCGGCATTCCGATGAGCCAGGTCGAGATCATCCGCTGCGACGTGCTTGGCGTGCCGAAGGCTGACCTGCGCCGGTTTGAAGATTCGGTGTCCGATCTCGTCGCTGAAGGCGGCTCGGAACACGTCAAGGCACGACTAGGTGCGTTGATCGCAGCACAGCCGGGTGCCGCAACGTTCGGCGACATCGGTCTCGATGAAACGCACATGCAGATCTTCGATCTGATGCGCCGCTTCTCGCTCGACGAAGTTGTGCCGCACGCGCATGAGTGGCATTTGAAAAACGAATACATTCCGCTGGAAGTCATCCAGAAGCTCGCAGATCTTGGCGTGTTCGGCCTGTCGCTGCCGGAAGAGTTCGGCGGCATGGGGCTTGGCAAAGAGTCTATGTGCGTCGCGTCGGAAGAGCTGTCGCGCGGTTACATCGGCGTCGGCTCGCTCGGCACGCGCGCTGAAATTGCCGGCGAGCTGATTCTCAACAACGGCACCGAGGAGCAGAAAGCCAAGTACCTGCCGAAGATCGCGTCGGGCGAAATGTTGCCGACCGCCGTCTTCACCGAACCGAACACGGGCTCGGACCTTGCATCGCTGAAAACCCGCGCAGTGAAGTCCGGCGACGTCTACAAGATCACCGGGCAGAAGACCTGGATCACGCATCCAGTCCGCGCCGACGTGATGACGGTTCTGACCCGCACCAACCCCAACGAGCCCGGCCATCGCGGCCTATCCATGCTGCTCGCCGAAAAGCCGCGCGGCACCGACGAAGCGCCGTTCACCGCCAAGGGCATGAAGGGTGGCGAAATCCACGTGCTCGGCTATCGCGGCATGAAGGAATACGACATCTCGTTTGACGACTTCGAAGTGCCGGCTGAAAACCTGCTCGGCGGCGTCGAAGGCCAGGGCTTCAAGCAGTTGATGAACACGTTCGAAGGCGCACGCATTCAGACTGCGGCGCGTGCCGTCGGTGTTGCCCAGTGCGCCATGGATTTGGGCCTCAAGTACGCGCTTGATCGCGTCCAGTTCGGTAAGCCGATCTATGAATTCCCGCGCGTGCGCAACAAGGTTGTGATGATGGCGGTCGAAACCATGATCGCCCGCCAGTTGACGTACTTCTCGGCCCGCCAGAAAGATGAAGGCCGCCGTTGCGACCTTGAAGCCGGCATGGCCAAGCTGCTCGGCGCGCGCGTGGCGTGGGCCAACGCCGACAACGCACTTCAGATCCACGGCGGCAACGGCTTTGCGCTTGAGTATCCCGTCAGCCGCGTGCTGTGCGATGCGCGCATCTTGAACATCTTCGAAGGTGCTGCTGAAATCCAGGCGCAGGTCATCGCGCGCCGTCTGCTTGAGGGTGCCAATTGAGCGGGTTGCGCGTCGTCTCGCTAATCGCGAGCGCCACGGAAATTTTGCATGAGTTGGGGGCGGGCGATCTTCAGGTCGCCCGTTCGCACGAGTGTGATTGGCCGGAAAGCGTGCTGGATCTGCCGCTTTTGACAAGCACCAAGTTCAAGGTTGAAGGCGCGTCGAGTATCGAGATCGATAGAGCCGTCAAGTCGCTCGTCGAGCAAGGCTTGGCGGTCTACGAAGTCGATGCCAAGGGCATGAAAGCCATTCAGCCTGACGTGATTCTGACGCAAGACCAGTGCGAAGTGTGCGCGGTGTCACTCGCTGATGTCGAGCGCGCGGTTGCGGATTGGACCGAGTGCAAGGCCAACGTCGTGTCGCTGCGCCCGCATACGTTAGCCGATATCTATTCCGACAATCAGCGCATCGCCGGCGCGATTGGCCGCCCGGAAGCGGGCCAGGATTTGAATGCGCGTATGCAGCGCCGGTTTGCAGAAATTTCCGAGCGTGTTTCGGGCCGCACAAAGCCGCGCCTCGCCTATATCGAATGGATCGATCCGCCGATGTCGGGCGGCCATTGGATGCCGGAACTGATCGACATCGCGGGTGGCATCAATCTGTTCGGCGCGCATGGCGCGCAATCGCCGTGGATTTCGGTTGCCGATGTTGTGGCGAGCGATCCCGATGTGATCCTGGTTGGCCCTTGCGGCTATGACCTCGCCAAGACACGCGAGGAAATGCGTGTGTTGGATGGAAACCCACAGTGGCAGGCGTTGCGTGCAGTGCGCGAGGGGCGGCAGTTCATCACCGACGGCAACGCATTCTTTAACCGGCCCGGCCCGCGGCTTGTGGAAAGCGCGGAAATTCTGGCGGAAATTCTTCACCCCGGGATTCAGGGGTTCGGCCATATCGGGCAGACTGTGCTACAGCATCGCCCGGTATCCTGACGCAACGCGAGACCTGACATGACCCGCTCCATTCTGATTACTGGGTGCTCATCCGGCATCGGTCTCGACGCCGTGCGCACCATGAAGGCGCGCGGCTGGAGGGTGATCGCGACAGCGCGCACTCACGATGATCTTGCGCGCCTGCAGCGGGAGGAGGGCGTCGAGGCGCTGCATCTCGAACTCGCTGATCCAAAATCGATTGCCGAGTGCGCCATTGAAGCGCTGCGCCTGACCGGCGGCAAACTTGATGCGCTGTTCTCCAACGCGGCACACGGTCAGCCGGGTGCGGTCGAGGATTTGCCGCCCGATCTGTTGCGCCATCAGATGGAAGTCAACGTGATCGGCACCCACGACCTGACGCGCCGGCTGATCCCGGCAATGCGCAAGAACGGTTCCGGCCGGATCGTGCAATGCTCGTCGATCCTCGGCTTTGTATCGGTGTCGTATCGCGGCGCCTATTGTGCGTCGAAGCACGCGCTTGAAGGCTTGACCAATGCCCTGCGCATGGAGCTCGAAGGCACAGGCATCAAGGTCACGTTGATCGAGCCGGGACCGATCCGCACGCGTTTTGTCGAGACGGCTCTTGCCAATCTTATGGCCAATATCGACATCGAGAATTCGGCGCATCGCGATGTCTACCGCGCGCGCATCGAGGGCATGAAGGCGGGCGGTAAATCATTATTCAAGCTGGAGCCGTCGGCGGTGTCGAAGCGCTTGATCCATGCGGTTGAGAGCCCGCGTCCGCGGCGGCGCTACTACGTCACCACGCCGACATATCTGGCGGCGCTTTTCCAACGCATTATGCCGCCAGCGGTCGCCGAATACTTCGCCAAGAAGTTTTAACGCGGGCCGCGCCACCCAAATCCGTCTGGCCCTGAGCCGCGTTCCATGTTCACATGTGGCCGGGTGGTGGGCGCGGGGTGAGATGGTGAAAGGTGATAAGAACAACCAGGCCGGTGCACCGCGAGACTTGGGCCCGGCGCCGCCGCGCGATCTGTGTACCGATTGCGGGATCTCGCGAACCTCGGACCCCAAGCGCTGTGGCCGCGCTTGCCAGTTCATAAAACCGGATTATCCAAATCTTGAAGCCCGGGTGCATGGCCGCGCGAGAGACCCCGAATGCGCCGACGAACTTTATTTTGGCCCTTACAAGCGCATGGTGCGGGCGCAGCTGTCTCCGCCGAAAGCGGGTGCGCAGTGGACCGGCATCACAACCCGCATCGCCGAGCGGTTGCTCGAGACGGGCGCAGTTGACGCAGTTTTGACAATGGCGCCCGACCCGCAGGATTCGTGGCGGCCTCAACCGGTGCTCATCACCAAAGCGGCCGACATGGCGCAGTGCCGCGGGATGCGTATGGGGTACGCGCCGCTTTTGTCGCTGCTGGAGCCGGCGCGCGCGGCAGGCCACAAGCGCATCGCGGTGATCGGCATTCCGTGTCAGGTCTATGCGTTACGGTCGCTCGAAGCTGAGCTTGGATTTGAAAAGCTGTACGTCATCGGCACGCCATGCTCCGACAACACGACAACGGAAAATTTTCACGAGTTCCTTGGGCTGCTGTCGCACAATCCAGAGACGATCTCATATCTCGAATTCCGCGCTGACTATCACGTCGAGCTGCGCTTCACCGATGGACGCAAGAAAGAAATTCCATTCTTGATGCTGCCGCTTTCGAAACTCAGGCCTGATTTCTTTCCGCTCACCTGCCGCACCTGCGTCGACTATACCAACGTGCTGTCCGATATCACGGTTGGCTATATGGGCGGCGAGGGCGAGCAGTGGCTGCTGGTGCGTAACGAGCGCGGAGAAGAGTTGCTGGGCCTGCTTGGTGAGGAAGTTGTGACACGTCCGCCCGGCAGCGCCGGTAAGCGGCAGGGTCCGGTCAAGGGTTTCATGAAGAACGTTGAACTTGCGGCTGGCGGCCTGCCCCTGCGCTCGATGCCAAATTGGCTACGCCCAATCGTTGGCTGGCTGATGCCGAAAATCGGCCCACGCGGTTTGGAATTTGCGCGCGCCCGCGTCGAGATGAAAGCCGTTGAGACGATTTTGCATCTGCGCCGAGAGCACCCGCAACGTATGAAAAATATGATTCCGGATCATGTATGGCGTCTGGTAAAGCCCTACGGCATAGACAAGCGCGACGGCGAATAATAAGTCCGCAATCTCAGCCAGCCAGGGTAAAGTGGCGCGATGTTTTCATACGGTTGCCAGCAATGACGGATGAGTCCGAACAGCAGACCGGCAGCATATTCGCGCGCCTCGCCGACATCGCGGCTGTTGGCGGCACGCGTCTGACGGAACGCAGAGATGCCGTCGTTGCTGCTGGTGTGCTCATGTTCGCGCTTGTTGGTTTTGGTGGTCTGCCGGTGCCAGCGGCCGCTACTGGTGTTGCGGCATTCGTTGTTTGGGCACTCGCATGGCCATCACGCCCGTCTTCGGCGGTACTCGCGGAATATGAGAATAACCGGCGGCAGGCCGAAGCTTACCGCGACGCCAGCCGGGCCGTCTGGGTGGCGCTGGTTGAAGGTCTGCCAGATCCGGCGATCGCGCTCGATGGCAGGGGCGGCGTGCTGGCGGCTAACGGACTGGCCAGTGAATTATTCGGCGGCGCCCAGGCGGGGCGTCATATCTCGCAAATCACGCGGGCACCGGAACTGCTGGCGGCGGTCGATACGGCGCTGGCCTCGCGCGAGAGTCAATCCTGCCGGATGGATTTCAAAGTGCCGGTTGAGCGCAGTTTAGTTGGAACTGTCGCGCCGCTGAGAACCGTTGCGCAGGACACGGAAACGCCGCAACTCATCGTCGTGCTCCGGGACCTCACCGAGCAGGACAGGCTGGTCCGCATGCGCGCGGACTTTGTGGCCAACGCCAGTCACGAATTGCGAACGCCGCTTGCGTCGCTCAAAGGCTTTGTTGAAACGCTGCAGGATGCAGCGAAGGATGATCCGGAAGCGCGCGGCAGATTCCTTAAAATTATGCAGCAGCAAGCCGAACGCATGGCGCGGCTGATTGATGATCTTTTGTCACTGTCGAGGATTGAAATGCGGGCGCATGTGATGCCACGCGATGCCATCGATCTTGCGATGATTGTAGCGCACGTTGTCCAAACTCTGGCGCCAATCGCCAAGGAAAAGGCAATTGCCATCGATGTCAGTCCTGTGAGCAAGGCCCTGGTCACTGGTGATCGCGATGAACTGATACAAGTCTTTCAGAACCTGATCGAGAACGCCATTAAATATAGCCGGACCGGTGGACGCGTTGGTGTGCGAACAGAGGTAAGCTCTGCCGCGCAGCGCCCTGGCCGCATCACGGTGTCGATCACAGACGATGGGCCGGGCATCGCGGCCGAACATCTGCCGCGTCTGACGGAGCGGTTTTATCGGGTTAACGCCACGCAGAGCCGCAATGCCGGTGGCACCGGACTAGGGCTCGCAATCGTCAAGCATGTGCTCAATCGCCATCAAGCAGAACTGCACATTGAATCCGTGATTGGCCAAGGCAGCACCTTCCGGGTGACCTTTCCACTCCGGGAAAATCAAAATATACAATATAAAACAATTGCTTAAACTGTCACAAATGTATTGCATGGCGCGGTTAGACAGGCGGCGGCGCTCGATGCGCCATGCGCTTGGCCCGCCCCCGATTTTTTCTAGAGGCCAGCGCGTCAACCGAATGAGGGAGACGTTCCGTGTCCATTCTGAAGCAGGCCAACACACTCGCGCTCGCAGCCGCGTCGCTTGTCGCTCTGAGCGGCGCCGCAACTGCCCGCGACCAGATCCGCATCGTCGGATCGTCGACCGTGTATCCGTTTACCACGGCCGTTGCCGAGCAGTTCGGCAAAGCCGGCGGTAAAACGCCGATCGTTGAATCGACCGGCACTGGCGGCGGCATGAAGATTTTCTGTGAAGGCGTTGGCGAAGACAAGGCTGATGCCACCAACGCATCGCGCCGCATCAAGAAGTCAGAATTTGAACTTTGTGCCAAGAACGGCGTGACCGATATCGTCGAAGTCAAGGTTGGCATCGACGGTCTGACGATCGCGCACGCCAAGGGCGCCAAGGCCGTCAAGCTGACGCGCAAGCAGGTGTTCCAAGCACTCGCCGAGCAGGTTCCGGATAAAGACGGCAAGCTCGTCGCCAACCCCTACAAGATGTGGTCGGACATCGATGCGGCGCTGCCGGCTTTGAAGATCGAAGTTCTCGGGCCCCCGCCGACCTCCGGCACGCGTGACAGTTTCCATGAACTGTTCATGGAAAAGGGCGCTGAAGAGTTCGAAAGCCTGAAGGCCATGAAGAAGGCCGACGAAGAAAAGAAGACCAAAGACTTTGAAAAGGTCTGGAAGTCGATCCGTAAGGACGGCGCATACGTGGAGGCTGGCGAAAACGATAACGTGATCGTCCAGAAGCTCGAAGCCAACAAAGACGCTTACGGCATCTTCGGCTATTCGTTCCTTGAAGAAAACACCTCGAAGCTTGAAGGCGTGGCCATCGAAGGCGTTGACCCGACCTATGAGAACATCTCGGCTGGCAAGTACAAGGGTGCTCGCGACCTGTTCGTGTACTTCAAGAAGCAGCACGTTGGTGTGATCGCCGGTCTCGACAAGTTCGTTGCCGAGTACGTGTCGGAGAAGGCCATCGGCGAAGACGGCTACCTGGCTAAGAAGGGCCTCGTTGCGCTGCCGAAGGACAAGATCGAAGCGACGCGCAAGGGTGCGCTGGCAATGGCCCCGCTTAAGGGCGATGACTTGAAGTAAGACTGTCTGCTAATGGAGTGGCCGCGGCACTGAACGTGCTGCGGCCCTCTTTGCCGGCCGGGTATTTTGCGGGACACCAGTCATGACGGTAGCCTATTTCGCGGTTCTGGCAGCGCTGACCTTCGCCGCCTATGCGGTCGCGGTCCGCCGCTCATCGGCCATAGCCGTCGCCGGTCCGGTGCGCTTGCATTCCCTTCCCGCCTATCACGGGTTGCTGGCCGCCTCCGTCGTGCTCGTGCCGATGTTGCTGATCTATCTGATCGGTTCGCAACTGGTCACCACGCTCGCCACGTCCAACGCACTGTCTCAATTCCCAGCCGACGTTCAGTCCGACGTGATGAAGTCCGGCTCGGCGCTCAGGGACGTCCGTAATCTTGCAGCCGGCCAGCATTCAGGCGATGCGTCGCCGGTTCTGACGTCAGCTGCCGCCACCTATTCGGCATGGCTGGAGCGCGGCACCTATGCGATCTACGGCGCCGGAATTCTGGCAGCCTTTTTGGGGCTGGCGATGTCTCTCGCATCGATCAAGCCTTCATTCCGCGCGCGCACGCACTTTGAATCGGTCGTCAATATCGTGCTGATGGCATGTGCCGGCGTTGCAATCCTGACGACCATCGGCATCGTTGCTTCGGTCTTCACCGAAACGATGCGCTTCTTCTTCGACCCGGCCATCAAGGGCCGCCCCGGCGTGCTTGAATTTCTGTTCGGCACGGAATGGAACCCGCAGCAAGCCATGCGCGCCGACCAAGGCGACATCAAATCTGCCTATGGCTTTATTCCGCTGTTGACCGGCACGTTGCTGATTACGTTTATCGCAATTTGTGTCGCAGGTCCGCTTGGTCTTCTGTCTGCGATCTATCTCGCGGAATACGCCACGCCGAAGATGCGTAAGTACGCCAAGCCGGTTCTCGAAATTCTGGCGGGCATTCCAACCGTCGTGCTCGGCTTCTTTGCGGCCCTGACGGTCGCACCGTTGGTGCGTGGTGCCGGTGCCAGCATTGGGCTGGACGTGGCGAGTGAATCGGCGCTCGCCGCCGGACTCGTGATGGGGATGATGATCATCCCATTTATTTCATCGCTGTCCGATGATGTGATCAACGCCGTGCCGCAGTCACTGCGCGATGGCGCCTTCGCTCTCGGTGCGACCAAGTCAGAGACGATCAAGCAGGTTGTTTTGCCGGCAGCATTGCCGGGTATCGTCTCGGCCTTCATGCTGGCGATCAGCCGCGCCATAGGCGAGACAATGATTGTCGTCATGGCCGCCGGTCTTGCGGCCAACCTGACCATCAACCCGCTTGATGCTGTGACGACGATTACCGTGCAGATCAAGACGATCCTGGTCGGCGATCAGGAGTTCGACAGTGCCAAAACACTGGCTGCGTTCGCACTCGGCTTTGTTCTCTTCTTCGTGACGCTGATCTTGAACTTCATCGCACAGCGGTTCGTGCGCAAATACCGGGAACAGTATGACTGATATTGTACCACAGCCAGCGCCTGTCATTCCGGTGCGCCGCCCGTCGGCCGAACAGAGCGCCACGCGTCTCAAAAGCCGCTACGCCGTCGAACGCCGCTTTAAAGCGCTCGGGCTCGGATCTCTTATGCTGACGGGTCTGTTCCTGCTTTTGCTGTTGGCCAATATCACGTTGAACGCCATTCCGGCATTCAGCGAGCACGCAGCCGTGATGGACGTGACGCTCGATCCGGCCGTGATCGATCCAGACGGAAAGAAAGATCCAGCAATTCTGGCCGCGGCCGACTACGCCAGCCTGACGCGCGCAGCGTTGATGACGGCCATCCCCGGTGTCGAAGGGCGGGCTGCGAAGAAGCAGTTGGCGTCCGTTATGAGCAGTGGCGCGGCCGATGACTTGCGCGCCAAGGTGCTCGCCGATCCATCGCTGATCGGCAAGACGATTAAGTTTCCGATGCTGCTGTCGGACGATGCCGATCTCTATTTCAAAGGTGAAGGCGTCAAGGCCTCGTCGCGTCCAGGCACAGGCACGATCACGGCAAGCGATAGCAAAGGTCAGATCACGCTGACGTCAGCGGACAACGCATTCGCAGCTCTGACGGATACCGTCTCGAAGTTTGATCTTGAGAAAGATGACGGCGGGCTGGTTCTTAAATCAAGCATGCCGTCTCACCTCGTTGCGCTCAACGGCGGGCTCGTCAAACTGTCGAAGATTTCGCCGTCAAGCGCTACCGGTGAGGTGCTGACGCCGTTGACCTCGGCTGGTCCGGCAGTTGGCAGTGCGTGGCAATTTGTGACTTATGGTGCGCCGGAAGGGAACCGCCAAGTCAACGATCAGGCCGCGACCTTTCTTGAAAAGCTGAAAGCTTCAGGCGTGGTGCAGAAAAATTTCAACTGGCGGTTCTTTACGTCGGGCGATAGCCGTGAGCCGGAACTGGCCGGTATTCGCGGCGCGCTTGTCGGAACGTTTCTGACCCTGCTTGTAACGCTGTCTTTGTGTGTTCCGATTGGGGTTCTGGCGGCCATCTATCTCGAAGAATTCGCGCCGAAGAACTGGTTGACGCATATCATCGAAGTCAACATCAACAATCTCGCGGCTGTGCCTTCAATTGTGTTCGGTCTTCTCGGTCTTGCGGTGTTTTTGAATTACTTCGGGCTGCCGCGGTCAGCCCCGCTGGTCGGCGGCCTAGTGCTTGCGCTTCTCGTGTTGCCGACGATCATCATTGCTGCCCGCGCAGCGATTAAGTCGGTTCCGCCGTCGATACGCGAAGCGGCTATCGGATTGGGTGCGTCGAAGCAACAGGCCGTGTTCCATCACGTGCTGCCGCTCGCTATGCCGGGCATCATGACCGGCACGATCATCGGCATGGCGCACGCGCTTGGTGAAACAGCGCCGCTGCTGATGATCGGTATGATCGCCTTCATCGTCGATGTTCCCAAGGGCTTGACGGACGCAGCGACGGTACTGCCCGTGCAAATCTTCTTATGGTCAGATCTTCCAGAAGCCGCATTCCAGCAGCGCACCGCTGCCGCGATCGTTGTGCTTCTCGCATTTCTGCTTCTCATGAACGGTGCAGCAATATGGCTGCGGAATAAATTCGAGCGCCGGTGGTAGATATTATGGAGGCTCTGGCAGTGGATATGACGGTAGCAAATCGCATCGAAGCAGAACGCTTGGCACCTGTCACAACAGCGGCTAAACCCGCGAAGGTCACCGCAAAGGATGTCAACGTCTATTACGGCGAAAAGCATGCGTTAAAGCATGTCAACGTCGATATCCCTGATCGGGGCGTGATGAGCTTCATCGGTCCGTCGGGTTGCGGCAAGTCGACGTTCCTGCGCTGCATCAACCGCATGAACGACACGATTTCATCATGCAAGGTGACCGGCCTGATCACCATCGACAATCAGGACATCTATGATCCGGCGCTTGATGTCGTGCAGCTGCGCGCCCGCGTCGGCATGGTGTTCCAGAAGCCCAATCCATTCCCGAAATCGATTTACGACAACGTTGCTTACGGCCCGCGCATTCATGGTCTTGCAAACAACAAGTCCGAGCTTGATCAGATCGTGACGGCAAGCCTTGAGAAGGCCGGCCTGTGGGGCGAAGTGAAGGATCGCCTTCAGGATTCAGGTACGGGTTTGTCGGGCGGCCAGCAGCAGCGTCTGTGCATCGCGCGCGCAATCGCCGTCAATCCGGAAGTCATTTTGATGGACGAGCCTTGCTCCGCGCTCGACCCAATCGCGACCGCCAAAATCGAGACGCTGATCGACGATCTGCGCTCCAACTACTGCATCATTATCGTGACCCACTCGATGCAGCAGGCGGCGCGCGTGTCGCAACGGACCGCGTTTTTCCATCTCGGAACGCTGGTTGAAGAAGGCCCGACTGAGCAGATCTTCTCGATGCCGCACGATCAGCGGACCCAAGATTATATTACTGGCCGGTTCGGCTAAGGGACCTATTATGACCAACCATATCGTCAAATCCTACGACGCCGAATTCGCCGAACTCGACCGCCTCACCGCGCACATGGGTGGCCTTGCCGAAAAGCTTCTGGCCGACGCATTTGCATCTCTTGACCGGCGCGATCCGAACCTCGCGGCGATAGCGGTGGCGAGCGACAAGGCGATTGATGCGATTGAACAGCAGGTGCAAGAGCGCGCCATATTGATGATTGCAAAGCGTCAGCCGCTGGCCAACGACTTGCGCCACATCATGACGGTTCTGAAGATTGCTGGCGATCTTGAACGCATCGGCGATTTGGCGAAGAACATTGCCAAGCGGGCGCTGGCTGTTGCCGGTGAAAGCCACCCAAAGCCGCTGATGAACGGCTTGCGTCACATGACCGAACTGGCCATGCGCCAGTTGAAAGACGTGCTTGACGCGCTGAGCACGCGCGACGCTGTCAAAGCCCGCGAAGTTTGGCACAGCGACGCCGGTCTCGACGCGCTCTACAACTCCGTATTTCGCGAACTTCTGACCTACATGATGGAAGACCCGCGCAATATCGGCCTTTGCGCCCATTTGTTATTCGGCGCCAAGAACATCGAACGCATCGGCGACCACACGACCAATATCGCCGAGAACGTGCTCTATCTGGTCGAAGGCGTGGCAATGACCGACGAACGCCCCAAAGGCGACGATACCAGCTCGATGATCATGACGAAGCAATCCGGTTAACGTTGCGCGTTTGCTGCGAAGAGAAAGTTTCATGCCGGCTAAAATTCTGCTGATCGAAGATGACGAGACGATTGTCACGCTGCTCGACTATAATTTGCGGTCTTCGGGCTATGACGTCGCAATCGCGCCCTCCGCCGAGGAAGGAGAGCTGATACTTGCCGAACAGCTGATCGATCTCGTGGTGTTGGATTGGATGTTGCCAGATATGTCTGGTATCGAATTGTGCGGCCGCCTTCGCCGCACAGGCAAGTTGCCGCGCATACCGATCCTGATGCTGACGGCGCGCGGCGAAGAAGCCGACCGTGTGCGTGGCTTCGCCAACGGCGCCGATGACTATGTAACCAAGCCATTCTCGGTGCCGGAGCTGATGGCGCGCATCAAAGCGCTGCTGCGGCGGTCAGCGCCGAGCCGCGTCAGCGAAGTCTTGTCGGTGGGCGATATCGCGCTCGACCGCGAGGCGCATCGCGTGACGCGATCCAGCCGCGAAGTGTCGCTTGGGCCAACCGAATACCGCCTGCTTGAGGTGCTTTTGGAAAGTGCTGGGCGCGTTCTCTCGCGCAATCAGCTGATCGATCGCGTGTGGGGATCAACCGCCGAAATTGATGAGCGGACGATTGACGTGCATGTCGGGCGGCTACGCAAGGCGCTGGTGCGTGGCAATGAATTCGATCCGATCCGCACAGTGCGGGGGGCCGGGTATTCGTTCGAGACGCCGCCTAAGTAATTGCCAATCCCGTTCAGCTTTAGGCTCGGTGGTATGGGTGTCCTGTCAGGATCGTTGCTGCCCGGTACAATTGTTCGATCAGCACCACGCGGGCCAGCCCGTGCGGAAGCGTGAAAGACCCAAGTGACAATTTGATATCTGCGCTGCCGAGTACGTCGGCGCCATGACCGTCAGGGCCGCCGATCAGCAACGCGCAGGTCTTGACGCCGCTATCAGCGTGCCGGCCAAGCAGCTTGGCAAACGCGTCGCTGGTGAATTGGCGGCCGTTTTCATCAAGCGCGATTTTGAGCGTGGCGCCGGTCGCCGCCTTCAACAGCCGTTGCGCTTCGTCGGCCTTGCGGGCGTCAACCGTCTCCGCCCGGCTTTCGTTGAGTTCGGTGATCTCGAGCGGGCCAAAGCCAACTGGCTTGCCGGTAACCGCAAGCCGCTTGGCGTAACGCTCACAGATGCCGCGCTCTTCGGCATCCTTGAGCTTACCGACAGCGGCAATAATCAGGCGCATGGCAAGCGCTAGTGTTGCGAAGGGTCGCCTGACGACGTGTCTGGCGGAATTTCAGCCTTCCACATTTTTTCGAGATTATAGAATTCGCGCACTTCGGGACGGAAGATATGGACGATGATATCGCCAGTATCGACCAGCACCCAGTCACACGCGGGAACGCCTTCGACGCGCACAGGAATGCCGGTCGCCTCTTTAATTTTCTGGGCGATCTGATCGGCAATCGCGCCGACGTGACGATCTGTGCGCCCGGAAGCGACAACCATGTAGTCGCCGAGCGAAGATTTGCCTTCAAGCGGAATGGTGACAATTTCCTCGGCCTTGGCATCGTCAAGCCAAGTGACGACATCGGCGAGGAGCGAAGCCGAGGCCGGCGTTGCGGCTTTGGGCTTGGCGGTAGACGCGCGCTTGGCGGCGCCTCCAGTCGTGGATCGGATCAAGCGGTAAGCGTCCTTTGCTAGTTCAACCCGCAATAGAGGTTTGGCCGTTTTGGCCGTAGCTGCGATGATAAGGCCCCGGCCCGGTGCGGGCAAATCAAATTCTCTGCGCCGGCGCTTCGGTTAACAGCGTTATTTATCAATGGGATGACGCATAGCTACGCGCCCCGGGTGGCGGCCTGCTGCCGCAAAGCGGTCGATGAGAGCCCGGAAAGGCGACTGGTGAGGAAGGTCCAGGCGGGGGCTCTCATAGTCGCGAGACGCGTGGCTTTGGTCTCTGGAACGCGCGTTTTGGCCATCGTCGCACCGGCTGGCCGCGCCAAGGCTTTGAGACGCCAGCCGGGGCGGTCTACGACGGCAATTGGAAAGCGTGCGGCGATTGCGCGCCAATGCTGCCAGCGATCAAAGGTCGCGAGATTGTCAGCGCCCATGACCCAGACAAAGTGCACGTGCGGATAGCGCCGCTTGAGAAACGCCAGCGTTGCGGCGGTGTAGGGCGTGCCAAGCTCGGCTTCAAATCCGGTGACTTTCATTTGCCGTCCGCGCGCGATCTTTTGAGCCGCCGCCATGCGCGCATGGAGCGGCGGCAATTGGCCGTTTGATTTGAGCGGATTGCCAGGCGTCACCACCCACCATAGTTGATCGAGGCCTAAGCGTTTGACTGCGGTTTCGGCGACGATCGCGTGGCCGGCGTGCGGCGGATTAAACGTGCCGCCCATGATGCCGATGCGCTGACCGGCAAAGACGAGAGGTGTCTTGACGCGCAGCGAGCCGAAGTCGCGGACCGGGATTTTTCTCGCCAAAGTTTGCTGCCTCACCCGGTCATGTCTAAACGGGCCGCGTCTGGCCAGTGCCGCGCACTTTGTATTTGAATGTGGTCAGCTGTTCGACGCCGACCGGTCCGCGTGCGTGCATCTTTCCAGTTGCGATGCCGATCTCGGCGCCAAAGCCGAATTCGCCGCCGTCTGCAAACTGCGTCGATGCGTTGACCAGCACGATTGCGCTATCGACGCGGTTCAAGAACAGCTCAGCGGTCGCTTCGCATTCGGTGATAATTGCGTCTGTGTGCTGCGAGCCGTATTGGGCAATGTGGGCAATTGCATCGTCGACGCCATCGACTGTTTTGACGGCGATGATCGCGTCGAGAAACTCACGGCCGTAGTCGTCAGGTGCCGCCGCTTTTACGCGTGCGTCGGCCTTTTGCGCCGCCGCGTCGCCGCGCACTTCGCAACCGGCGTCAAGCAGCGCTTTGACGAGCGGCGTCAGGTAATCTTCGTGCGCGTTCTTATCAACCAGCAGGCATTCGGTTGCGCCGCACACGCCGGTGCGCCGCATTTTTCCATTGAGCACAACGGGAATGGCGATGTCGAGATCGGCGCCGCGATCAACATAGATATGGCAGATGCCTTCCAAGTGGGCGAACACAGGCACGCGCGCTTCATCCTGCACGCGTTGCACCAGGCTCTTGCCGCCGCGCGGTACGATCACGTCGATTGCGCCGTCGAGGCCTTTGAGCATTTCACCGACGGCTGCGCGATCCGTCACCGGCACCAGCTGAATGGCGGTCTCAGGCAGCTCCGCCGCGCGAAGGCCTTCAACAAGAGCCGCGTGAATAGCGACGCTTGAGTGATGGCTTTCCGATCCGCCGCGCAAAATGGCGGCGTTGCCGGCTTTGAGCGAAAGGCCGCCCGCGTCTGCTGTCACATTCGGGCGGCTTTCGTAAATGATGCCGATCACGCCCAACGGCACACGCACGCGCTGGAATTTAAGGCCGTTCGGCCGCGTCCATTCAGCGAGCACCGTGCCGACCGGATCGGCGAGCGCGGCGATGTCGATCAGGCCTTGGGCGATGGCGTCAATGCGCTTGTCATCAAGCTTCAACCGGTCGATGAACGCCGCCGGGCGGTTTGCGGTTTCAGCCGCCGCGATATCCTTGGCGTTGGCGGCTAGAATTTGCGGCACAGCTTTTCGCAGTGCGGCGGCTGCGTGAACCAGCGCGGCATTTTTCTGATCGGTCGTCGCAATAGCCAACGCGCGGGCCGCCTCACGCGCACGCCGTCCGATGTCACGCATCA
Organism: Hyphomicrobium sp.; assembly: GCA_013141015.1. Taxonomy (GTDB): domain Bacteria; phylum Pseudomonadota; class Alphaproteobacteria; order Rhizobiales; family Hyphomicrobiaceae; genus Hyphomicrobium_B. The sequence goes on from JABFRT010000046.1 coordinate 40,848, forward strand.
GCGTCGCGGTATCATCAGAGATGCGGTCAATCGTGTTCACGTCTCACTTCCTGTTTAATGCCATATCATCACGATGGATCAGCGTCGCCTCTCCGTCGTATCCGAGAATTGCGGCGATCTCGGTCGAACGTTTGCCGATGATGCGCTGCGCTTCCTCGCTCTTGTAGGCAATCAACCCGCGCCCCAGTTCAACACCGGTTACCGAGCGGATGATGACCGCGTCCCCGCGATCAAAATTTCCTTCAACGCGGCTCACTCCTGCGGGCAGCAGGCTTTTTCCGGACAGCAAGGCTTTCTCGGCGCCGGCATCTAGAATGACTTGGCCGGCCGGCACCAGTTGCCCCGCCAGCCAGCGTTTTTTCGCCGTCACCGGATCGGACTTGGCCAAGAACCACGTGACCTTCGCGCCGTCAGCAATGGCGCGCAACGGGTGCATGATCTTGCCGGTAGTGATGACCATATTGGTGCCAGCGCCAAGCGCGATCTTGCCGGCTTCAACCTTGGTCTTCATGCCGCCTTTCGACAATTCTGTTCCGGCATCTCCCGCCATCGCTTCGATTTCGGGAGTGATCTCGGTGACCAGCGGAATGTGTTGCGCGTTCGGGTCGTCGTTCGGCGGTGCGGTGTAGAGCCCGTCGATGTCCGACAACAACACAAGGCAATCGGCGGACACCATCGACGCGACGCGGGCCGACAAGCGATCATTGTCGCCATAGCGGATTTCAGCGGTCGCGACCGTGTCGTTCTCATTGACGACGGGGATGGCCTTCAGCGACAGCAGCACTTCAATGGTGTGGCGCGCATTGAGATAGCGGCGGCGCTCTTCGGTGTCGCCGAGGGTCAATAGAATTTGTGCCGCCGTCAGTCCGCGGGCGTTGGCTAGTTCCTGGTAGGCGTGCGCCAAACTGATCTGGCCGACGCTGGCTGCGGCCTGGCTTTGCTCCAATTCCAGCGCACCCTTTGGGAGCCCCAGCTTATGGCGTCCAAGTGCGACCGCACCGGATGAGACCAGCACAATATCTTTGCCGGCCTTGGAGAGTTCCGCGACGTCGTCCATCAGCGAGTTCAGCCATTCGGCTTTCAGCTGTCCGGTCGCGCGGTCGGCAAGCAGCGCCGAGCCGATTTTTACGACAATGCGCTTTGCCGAATGCCATTCGGGGCGGACATGCGATGCAATGCCAGTGATGGTTTTGGTGCGGGACATGATCTGTGGGCCAGCGGGTGTGATGGGTCGGCGCAATGCGTGGTCAAAGGAAAAGCCACAGCTGAGGCGCGCGAGCAAGGGCATTGCGCTAGGCGTGCCACATTTGCAGGGCGCTTGGCGCCTGTGCAACCGTTAATTTGGCTGGATGGGCGCGTCGTGACGTGCCAGCGTGACGCGGACCAATGATTTGTGCGGCTCAAGAGGGGAAGAGGCGTGACGGAAACGCGTATTTGGACAGGCAGCTACCTGCTCGGCCAGCTGCAAAAAGCGCTGCTCAATCCCATTCAGTCGTTCCGGCTTCAGTATCTGCCGCTGTTGATGGTTTACTTTGCCTATGGCGCGCTTGGATTGATCTCGGTCGCCGAAACCTTTTGGATCAAGAAGAACCTATCGCTCTCGCCGTCGCAGCTGGCGTCGTTAAGTGTCTGGCTGACGCTGCCGTGGACCATCAAAATGGTGTTCGGCGAGCTTGTCGATGCGGTGCCAATTTTTGGCTCACAGCGCCGCGCCTATGTTGTGATCGGTGGTAGTTTCATTGCCGCCGGCCTGTTGATGCTGGCGGGTGCGGCTGGCGGATGGCTGACGTTCGCGAGCCCGGAGAACATGTACCGGCTCGGCTCGTTCTTGTCGATTGTCGGCGTGGTGCTGCAAGACGTAACAGCCGACGCGATGAGCACCGAAGTTGTCGAACGGCATAACGCCGACGGCACGGAACGGCTAAAGGACGAGGTCAATCGCGAACTCGGCATGGTCCAAGTGTTGGGCCGCTTGGCACTGTCACTCGGCGCGTTCGCGGTTGCGGGCACGGCCGGGTGGCTGGCCAGCATTTATTCGTATGAAACGGTCTTTCTGATGGGGCTCATCATCCCTGTTATTTCCGTCACGGGTGCCATGCTTGTGAAGCTTGATAAAGTTGAGAGCCGGCCCATCGACTGGCGCATTCTCGGCGGCGGAATTGTTTTCGGTGCGGTCGTGGCGGCCCTCGCGTACGCCGGTTTTCCAGGCAATCAGGAAATCGTATTTGTAGTCTCGCTGGCGGTTGTGATTGCCATGCTGGTGCGGGTGGTCGGCGATTTGGATGAAGCGGCCAAACGCAAAATATTCTTCGCCGCGTTGATCATCTTCGTGTTCCGCGCGGCACCGTCGGTTGGCTCAGGCTACACGTGGTTCACAATGGACGTGCTCGGCTTTGATGAAGCGTTCCAAGGCACGCTCAATCAAATCGGCACGGCGCTCGCGCTGCTCGGAACGTGGCTGTTTTCCGACGCGATCACACGCCGCCCGGTAACGCAGGTGCTGTTGTGGCTGACCGTTGCAACGGCTGTTCTCTCGTTGCCAAGCCTTGGCTTGACGCTTGGGTTGCACAACTGGACCGAGAGCCTGTTTGGCTTTGGCGCGCGCACGATTGCGGTGATTGATACGGCCGCGTCGTCGCCGTTTGCCCAGCTTTCAATGATCCCGCTGCTGACGCTGTGTGCGATTTACGCGCCCGAGGGGCGCCGCGCCAGCTGGTTTGCACTGATGGCGTCGCTGATGAATCTGGCGCTGGTGGCGGCCGCGCTGCAGACCAAGTATCTCAACATGATGCTGGTCGTTGATCGCGGGTCGTATGGCAATCTGCCGGTGCTGCTGATGACCGCGATGTTGATCGGTCTTGCGATGCCGCTGATCGCCATTCTGGCGTTAGGACCGAAGATCAACGGCCATAATGCGGCAGCGCCAGCGGCCGCAACACCCGGCAGTTAGAGCCGCGAGCGTTTTAAGGCGTCCACGGCCCTTGAGCCGCCTCGTCCTCGTCGGCCTCGCTTTGGCCGGTACGGGTGATTTCGCGCGTGAGTGCATACAGCGCATCCTTGACGCCCTGGCCGGAGACCGCCGACAGAACCAGCGGCGTCTTGCGCGCGGCTTTCTTGAGGTCTGCGAACTTCGCCTGCAAGGTTTCCGCATCGAGCGCGTCGGCTTTGGATAGCGCAACGATCTCTTTCTTTTTGTGCAGCTCTTCGCTGTAGGCCTTCAATTCGCGGCGCACGGTTTTATATGCTGTCGCGACGTCCTCTTCGGTCGCATCAACCAGATGCAACAGCACGCGGCAGCGCTCAACGTGGCCGAGGAACTGATCACCTAAACCCGCGCCTTCATGGGCGCCTTCGATGAGGCCAGGAATATCGGCCAGCACGAAATCCTTGTCGCCCGTGCGCACGACGCCGAGGTTCGGGTGCAGGGTCGTGAATGGATAGTCGGCGATCTTCGGCTTGGCGGCGCTGACGGCGGCGAGAAATGTCGATTTGCCGGCGTTCGGCAGGCCGACAAGGCCCGCGTCTGCAATCAGCTTCAAGCGCAACCAGATGGTCAACTCTTCGCCCGGCAATCCCGGGTTGGCGTGCGTTGGCGCTTGATTGGTGGCGCTCTTGAAATGTGCATTGCCAAAGCCGCCGTTGCCGCCCTTGGCGATCAACAGGCGCTGGCCGGGAACCGTCAAATCGCCAAGCAGCGTCTCGCCATCTTCAGCGAACACTTCAGTGCCCGGCGGAACCTTGATGATCACGTCGTCGCCGTTGGCGCCGGCGCGGTTCTGGCCCATGCCGCCTTGGCCGCTCTTGGCTTTAAAGTGTTGCTGATAGCGGTAGTCGATCAGCGTGTTGAGATTGGCGACGCATTCGATCCACGCATCGCCACCCTTGCCGCCGTCGCCGCCGTTGGGGCCGCCGAACTCGATGAATTTTTCGCGCCTAAAGCCGATGCAGCCGTTGCCGCCTGAACCTGAGAACACATAGATTTTCGCTTGATCTAGAAATTTCATGACGCAAGCGCTTTCATTGCTGTGGACTTCAACGCCGATGTCCAGGGACGATGGCGCTCATAGGTCTGCGTTGGCAGGTGAGCGTTGCGTGCTTCACTCCACCCGGTGCAGGGACCGAGGCTGCGAAAGCCAAGCTTGCGAGCGACCCGCGCTGATTGTGTGTTGTCGGTGAAGTGGCAGCAGGTGAAACGCTTCACGCCGGCCTTGTTAAATCCGTAGCTCATTAAGGCCTGCGAGGCTTCGGTTGCAAACCCCTGACCCCAGAAGGGCCGGCCGATCCAATAGCCAATTTCAGCTGACCCGTTGCCATCAGGTGAGAAGCCGCAAATGCCGATCAGCGATCCGGCGTGCTCGATGCCAAACACGACCTCTCCCTCGGCCAGATCTGAGACCCAGTGCAGCGCTTGTTCGGCCGTATAGGGGTATGGGATCCGCCCAGTCATGCGCGCCACATCCCAATCACCGCCGAGCACCGCAATGCGGCTGGCATCAGCGGTGTTTAGCGGGCGGAGTGTGAGGCGTGCAGTTTTCATGGCTCGAACAAATTAACCGGCAAAGAAGGCACTAGAAAAGCGAAAAGGGGATGGCTCAGCCATCCCCCATCGATCGTTCCGTTTTGGTGGCGGCTGAGACTTACTCAGCTGCTTCCAACTTTTGAGGACGGACCGAGATAAAGATGCGGCCGTTGCGCTTGGTTGCAAACTCGACCTGGCCTTCTTCAACCGCGAAGATGGTGTGATCGGTGCCCATGCCAACACCGGCGCCTGGGTGCCACTGCGTGCCGCGCTGGCGGCACAGAATGTTGCCCGGAATAACGTGTTCGCCGCCGTAGCGCTTAATGCCGAGGCGTTTCGATTCTGAGTCGCGGCCGTTCTTGGTCGAACCGCCAGCTTTCTTTTGTGCCATGAAACAGGTCCCTGAAAACGCGGCTGCCGATTAGGCGCCGGTGATGCTGGTGATGCGAACGGTGCAGAGGTCTTGACGGTGACCTTTTTTCCGGCGCGAATTTTTGCGGCGGCGCTTTTTGAATGCGATGACCTTCGGGCCGCGGGTCAAAGCAACGAGTTCAGCGGTGACCTTGGCGCCCGCGATTGTCGGCGCACCGACCTTCACGCTTTCGCCCGATCCGACCATCAGGACTTCGTTGAATTCGACCTTGGCGCCAGCTTCGCCGGCCACGCGTTCAATGGTAACAACGTCGTCTTTAGCGACGCGATACTGCTTGCCGCCTGTCTTGATGACAGCGTACATGACAATTCCTTCCGGCCGTAATGGCCTGTTGCCGCGCCCTGTGGCGCCACCAATTGTGGTGGACTTTCAAGGGGTTGCCAAATTCAGCAACCGGAGCCTCGGACAGCGCGTTGATCGCAATCGCTTTTCGCATTTGCGAATGAGGAGGTTTATTGTCGAGTTGTGCGGGCTTGTCAATTGGTTGACGCATACGTCGAAGGGATGAGTCCTGCGATGAATCGGCCCAAGCGTCGTGGTCCGTACTCGTCATTTTGCCGCGTCCTGGCCTTGGTTTCGGCGGGCTACCGCGCCATATTCTCCCGGCACAACAGGAAATTCCATGCAACCGCTTCCTCATACATCTCATTCCGCGCGGTCCCGGGTTCACGGATTAATGTCGGGTGGTATCTTGCCCGCAATTCCGGTGCTGGAAACGGGACGGGACTTCCCTCTGCAAACGCTGATGCAACACAAGGGCAAGGCGCACGCGCTGCTTGATGTCGCGTCTGGGCGATATCCGGTCCGCCTGCTGCATTCGCTCGATAAGGTTTCGCGGGCCTGGCTAAAGCGCTGGGACAATGCACATCTGTCAGAAATTGACGCTATTGCTGGGATTCTCGACCGGCCCGGCGCCTATTTCTTTTCGGTCAACTATGAGTGGGGCTGCACTTGCCGGGTGTCGCCCGCACCTGACCGCACATCGGCCCGGCTGATCCGCGTTTTGGACTGGATGACGCCGGGCTTGGGCAGCAATCTGGTCGCCGCCCGCGTGTCCGGAGCCTCTGCCGGGCCGTTTGTGCTGGTGACATGGCCCGGCTACACCGGCGTCCTGCAGGTCATGGCGCCAGGGCGCTTTTCGGCGGCCCTCAATCAAGCGCCGATGCGCAAACCCGTTGGGTTGTTTTACGTCGATTGGGCTGCCAACAAACGGCGGGTCTGGACCATGCCGTACCCGACTCCCGGCCATCTTCTGCGAGCGGTCTCGGAAGAGGCGCACACCTTCAAAGAGGCCCGGCGCATGCTGATCGAGCGGCCAATTTCAACGCCGGCTATTTTCTCGATTGCCGGTATCGAGCCGGGCGAAACAGCGGTCATCGAGCGGAACGAGCATGACGCGCGGGTTCGAGATGGCATGCATGTCGCCGCCAACCATTGGGAAGCACCCGGTTGGTACGGCCACCCGCGCGGCCACGACAGCCCTGGCCGGGCGCGCATCATGAGCGGCATCGCGCCGGATCTCGATCCGCGCTTTCCCTGGCTCAAAAGCCCGATCCTGAACGATCACACCCGGCTGGTGATGGTGGCCGATGCCCGTGCCGGCCGCTTGGTCGCTCAAGGGTACGAGAAAACCGGCCCTGCGACAGAGCCACTCGACATCACTTGGCGGATTGCAGCGTAACCCGCTTGCGCGCCGCCAAATCAGACGATACAAGCGCGGCTCGCCTTTAAGGCGCGCACTGCTTCCGGAGAGGTGGCGGAGTGGTCGATCGCGTCGCACTCGAAATGCGAAGTACGGGCAACTGTACCGGGGGTTCGAATCCCTCCCTCTCCGCCAAGTGCCCATTTCATCTGATTTCAACCTGTCTCGAAAAATACAAAAAAGACAAATAAATACAATTGATTGGTCGTGATTCTTGGCTTAACCTCGCGCGTACGGTCTCCCTGCATCCCAGATCAATTGGGGAAATGCTGGAGGCAAAGATGGCTGGCACCCGGGTTGAGAAGAAGCTTTCGGCAGTCCGCGTCAAAACACTTAAGGCTCCTGGCAAGTATGAGGACGGCGGTGGTCTCCGTCTGGTGATCACATCAGGCGGGACCAAGTGCTGGGTCGTGCGGGTTAGCCTATCCGGCAATCGCATTGAGAGGGGTTTGGGCTCTTACCCGGACGTCTCGCTGGACGACGCTCGTGAGGCAGCCGCTACGTTTCGGAAAGCGGCTGGGAGCGGCATCGATCTGCGCGCCGAGGAGAAACAAAAGGCGCTGGCCTCGACGTCGTTCCGCGACATGTTCAAGATCACGCTGGCGCAGCGCGAGAAGCAGCTCTCGAACGCCAAGCATTTGAAGCAGTGGACCTCAACCATGGAGGCCTATGTCTTCCCGAAAATCGGCAATGTTCCGGTGGCGGACGTGACGACGGGGCAAGTACTTGAATTGCTGACACCCATTTGGTTCGATAAGGCGGAGACGGCCAAGCGGGTATTGCAGCGGATGGAGCTGGTTTTCAAGTCGGCGATTGTTCGAGGTATTCGCACAACGGCGTCCCCTTGCACGGGCGTCGCCGATGAGCTTGGAACGAAGCATCGGGCGCCGAAGCATCATGCCTCAATGTCCTGGCCAGACGTTCCAGACTTCATCGCGTGGCTCCAACAAAGATCACGGTCCGGGCTACCGTTGGCGACCTCGCTAGCGATGGAGTTTCTCATTCTGACGGCAACACGGAGTGGTGAAACGAGGGGCGCAGTTTGGCAGGAATTCGATATTGAGGGCGCAACGTGGACGATTCCGGCGGAACGCATGAAGGCGAGGGATGCCCATCGTGTTCCGCTGAGCAAGCGCAGCCTGCAGATCCTCAAAATGGCGAAGAGCCTAAACCCGGATAGCGACCTCGTTTTCCCGTCGCGGAACGGCACTGTGCTGTCCGACATGACTTTCACAAAACTTCTGCGCGACGAGAGGCTCGACGTAACTGCTCACGGTTTCCGGTCGAGCTTCAAGGTGTGGGCGTCGGAAAGCGCTAAAGTTCCGCACGAAGTGTCCGAAGCCGCCCTGGCGCACAGTCTGGGCAGCAAGGTTGTTGCGGCCTATCTCAGAACCGATTTTCTCGCCGAGCGTCGGCCCCTGATGGAGGCCTGGTCAGGGCATTGTTTGGGGAATGCCAAACGGCAGGTGAAAAAGCCTAGCGTACCAGACGCTTTCGATGTCACGACCGTGTCTAGTCAATGGCAAGGTCAATGATGTGTCTCGCTCAGTGGCCTGGCCGCTCGTCGGTACTTTGCTGACATCGGGATTGTCGCCGGACGATAGGACTTAGTGCGGTCGCGGACAAAAGAGGTGGGTCAAAGCAGAGAAGCGGGCGATCCACGCGCGAATTCTCGCCACTCTGTAGGCGATCTTCCGGTCCAACGCCGAAAGGCCCGTGTGAAATGCGCCAGGTCGCGGTAGCCCAGATCGAATGCGATCTCGGTGATCGAGGCTCCTCGGTCTCCAAGCAGCGATTTTGCCCGGCGTAGTAGGGCATCTTCCTTTAAACGCCGGAAAGAAGTTCCTTGCTGTTCGAGAAGCCGCTGTAAAGACCGGCTGCTAATGTCGAGCTTGGCAGCTACCCAATCGACGCGCGGGTAGCCTTCATAGAGCGCGAGATCCGTCACTGCGGCGATCATCGCAAGGGCATCGTCCTGCTCCGGGACTGCTGGCTCTACAGGCGCGTTGACTTCCAACCTCGCGCACGAACTTCCTGCCCGTCCACAGTTCAGCAGCGCCTGGTCGAATTCGAAAGAGGTGACAGCGTGGCCAACTGAAATATTCGTACCGAAGACCTGCTCAAGTCCGGCCCGCGGCGCTCCGGCTGAGAGTGTGGTCATCACGACCTCAGGACACCAGCGTTTCCCAACATATGTCCGCACGGTATCAATCATGTAGCTGATGCCGAGGAGCTCATTGTGAAGGCGACCATCGGTTTCCGGCTCAAGGAAGTCGATTGACCAGCGGACCAAAGAGCCGCGCCTCTGGAGCGACAGCCCGGTCGATGTTTGCAGCATGACGTTCAGGCCTGCATGCCCCCGCTCGATGGCTTGAAGCAGTGTTTCCGCCGAGCACACCCAAGCACCGAATTTGCTCAACTCCTTCATTCTCACGAGCTGGCCAAGGCGTGCCCCGAAGCAGGCATCACCTGTCTCGCGCGCCGCCCGCTCGAGAAATTGGAACTGCGCGCGCAAGGGTATTACGATCTCGGGCTTCTCAAGGAGAACGAATGGTAGGTCAACGTCGCGCAAGATGTCAACGGCACATTGAATCTGACCCAGGTTGGTTGATGTCGGCAACGTCAACCTGACCCACCTCTCGTGATCGTCGTTGGTCCCGCGCGCGGGACCAACGACGATCAGACCATTTCCTCGTTCTTCTTCGCTTTGCCCGGCGCCACGTGCGGACGCGCCATGATTCCGGCCCGCCGTTTGTCCTTCAGCCGGTAACTCTCGCCCGCGATCTGCACGACGGTGGCGTGATGCAGGATGCGGTCAAGCATGGCAGCCGTCAGCACCGCGTCGCCGGCGAACGCTTCGTCCCAGCAGCCGAAGGCGAGGTTCGACGTCAGGATCAGCGAGCCCTTCTCATAGCGCCGCGCGATCACCTGGAAGAACAGGTTCGCCTGCTCGCGGCCGAACGGCAGATAGCCGATCTCGTCAATGATCAGCAGCTTCGGTGCCGCAACGGTTCGATGCATCAGCTCCTTGATCCGCCCTTGCCGGTGTGCCGCTTCTAGCGCGATCACTAGATCGGCGGCGCTCGTGAAGCGCACCTTCCATCCCTTGGCCGCAGCAAGCAGACCATAGGCGATGGCAAGATGCGTTTTGCCGGTGCCCGATGGTCCGAGCAGCACGACATTCTCGGCGCGTTCAACGAAGCCGAGGGCCGCCAGTTCCTGGATTTGGCTGCGTGGCGCGCCGGTTGCGAACGCGAAGTCGTAAGCGTCGAGCGTCTTCAATGCCGGGAAGCCTGCCGTTCGCGTCAGCATCTCGCGCGATCTGATGCGGCGTGCATCACGCTCTGCGCGCAGAACCTCTTCGAGGAAGTCGGCGTAGCTCGCATCCTTCTTTACCGCCGCATTTTGTGCGATTGGCCCGTAGAGATCGGGCAGCGCCGTCAGACGCAACTCACTCGCCAGCGTCGAGATGCGCTCGTGTTGCAGATTGCTCATGACGCACCCCCTCGATCTATGTGGCGCTTCAGATGCCCACTCGCATCCGCGCTGAGCAACGCGTCATAGACTGACAACGGATGCTGATAACCCATGATAGCCTTACGGGCTGACGGTGCGGTCATTGCCCGGATGGTGCGGACGCCATACGGTGATGGTAACGCTTGCAACGCCTGTGCCTCGATAAGCAACCTGACCGATGGCACCTCTTGCGTCGTGGCATGCACGCGCGCGTTCGCAACTTCGCGCAACCAACGCGCAACAGCGGCATTCGCCGCCTGTTTGTCCGCGTTCAATCCGGCCTGCCGCATCGACGCGACGAACGGCACCCAGAAGCTGCGCTTCAAGTAGCCGATGAAGCGCTCGACCTTGCCCTTGGTCTGCGCCCGGTAGGGCTGACATAAACGCGGCAGGATGCCGGCGTGACCCGCGTAGTCGAGGAAGCCCGCATGAAAGCGATGCACGCCGCGGCCATACGTGTTCCGCTCGATCACGACTGTCCGCATGTTGTCGTAAAGAACTTCGCGCGGTACCCCGCCGAAGGTCAGGAACGCATTCTCATGGCAGCGGATCAGCGTCTCGACGCGCTCGTCGTCACAGAACTCGACATAGGCCGCACGGCTCCAGCCTAACGTCGCGATGAACACTTTGAGCTTGCCGGCGCCGCGCCCGACAGTTGCCCAGTCGGCTTGCATCTGATGGCCAGCCGCCGTCTCGAAGCGAACGATGGGCTCCGGTGGTGCAACCGGTACCAAGCCACGCACAAACTGCTTCAAGCGTGTGATGCCGCCATCATAGCCGCGCTCTGAAATCTCGCGGTGGAGCACCGTCGCCGGAATCCGGTCAGGCGAAGCCGCCGCCATGCGCCCGACGATGTACTCTTTGAACGGGTCAAGTTTTTTCGGGCGCTTCGGCCCAGCTTTGCGAACCGAGGCCGCCTCTCCCTCCCGCAAATACCGCCGGACCGTGTTCCGGGAATGTCCCGTCGCACGCGACAGCTCCCGGATGCCCGCACCGTGCTTCTTCAAAACGTCCAACTCCATCCGTTCCTCCGCCGTCAGCATCGGCACCTCCTTCTCGGAAGCGCCACCTTGAACGGTGGGTCAGATTCGAGTTGCCGCCTGGGTCAGTTTTGCACTGCCGATGACACAAGACGCGGGTGACCGAGCCGCCCTGGCTTGTCATAAAGCCGGCGATAGGTCCCAGCGAGCTGGCGCGTGTAAACCCTGAGAGACGCGCCGCCATGCCACTTGCCGATCTTGCCGATACCTGGCGCAAAATGGCAAGCGCGGTTTCTGGCAACAAGTCACATTGGCGTTACGATCTGCTTCCCCGGCAAACGTCCGACGTATGCTGGCTCAAAGGACTAAGGAAACACATGACCACGCTGCCGTTTGATACTCAAAATATTCGCTGGAACAAGATCGAAGGCATTGACCATTTGGCTTATCATATTCTCGCGGTGGACGAAGCCAAACGCATCGTCGACATTTTGTTCAAGTTCGATGCCAATGCGAAGATTGTCTTACACCGTCATAAGGCCGACTACATCACTTTGGTCTTGCAGGGTGAGCTTCGGATTTACCGGCCAAACGGCACGCTCAAGGAGATCCGTCCAGTGGGGAGCTATGTGACCGGCAGTGCTGACGGTGAACCACATACCGAAGGCGGCGGGGAACAGGACGTCATTGCATTCTTCAGTAACAGGAATGTCCAGAACGTCGTGTACGAAATACTGGATGAAAGTCTGAACACGATTGCGACTTTCGGGATTGCGGAGTTCAAGGCGCTTCTCGATGCGCAAGTGCCGCAGCCAACCACCATCGTTTCATAGGACGCAATCGCAATGTGGTGCGGCGATAACTTATTTCCAAAACTGGTCCGCCGTCCCAGCCTGCTCAGCAGTCAAGTTGGTTGCAGGCGGTCGAGGATTGGCCGGACAAATTTCGAAAGCACTGAATCTAGCTACAAGTCACAGATGACGATCGCCGAACGTGCTCCGGATACTGCTCATCATTTTTAAGATTTAGTATCCGAGAACCTACGGCTGCTCGCCGTTCGAATGCGGCGGCCTAGTCCTTGGAGCCATGGTCTGCCTCGGCCCAAGTCCGGACTTGGCCGCTTGAATGCCGAGTTCGTCTAAATCTATCGTGCCCTGCGTGCACGTCCCACTATGCCAGATCGTTCGATACAAGCACCGTTGTAGCGGTAGTGCCGCAACTTCATCATTTACGTCTTCTTAACTCACAAATTCGAAACGCTTAAGCGATAGGACTGACGCTGAACATTTTGTGCAGGGCGTACATCACGTGTCCATTTTACCGGCCATCGTCCGCAACAGGCTCGAAGTTTTGCGGGCCCTGCTTGATCCGAGCCTTGCCGCTGAGCGCTTGCGGCCGCGACTTGATGAGCTTCCCAAATCCTTGCGATTGGAAGCCCGCGCCAGTGCTGCGCAATTGGAGCGGCTATGGTCGCGGCTAAGCGCGACAGCCCCCAAGGCTAAAGCGGTCAAAAAAATTCTTGCCGATCCCACCGCCATCGCGGATGCCGAAACCTTTAGCAAGAACATCGAAAACTACGCTGGCACTATTAAGGTGCCATTCGGCATCGCCGGGCCGTTGCGCATTAACGGTCTGCATGCCCATGGCGACTACTTCATTCCACTCGCCACCACAGAAGCCGCACTCGTCGCCTCATATGCGCGCGGCGCCCAAGTGGCAACAAAAGCAGGCGGTGTCAGCGCCGCACTTCTGTCTGAGGGCGTGCTGCGCAGCCCAGCCTTCATTTTCGCAGATCTGCTGGAGGCCGGCGCGTTCGTCAACTGGATCGCGCACAACGAGGAAGCGCTGAAGGCGGCAGCCGAGAGCACCACGCGCTACGGCAAACTGTTCTCGCTCGAACCCTACATAGACGGCGAGATCGTGTTCCTGCTTTGCCGCTATTCGACCGGCGATGCCTCGGGGCAAAACATGGTGACGATCGCCACCGAAGCGCTGTGCCGGCACATTGCCAGTGCCTGCCCAATAGCGGCGCGGCGCTGGTACATCGAAGGCAATTTCTCCGGCGACAAGAAGGCCACCTTCCTCGGGCTATTGACCGGGCGCGGCCGCAAGGTCACAGCCAGCATCATCCTACCCAAGGCCCACATCGAAAAATACCTGCGCACCACACCCGGCGAAATGCTCGACTATGCCCGCGTTGCCAATCTCGGCGCCCGGTTAAACGGCCAGATCGGCGCACAGGGTCATTATGCCAACGGGCTCGCGGCGTTCTACATCGCAACTGGCCAGGATGCTGCTTGTGTCGCTGAATCCGCAGTTGGATCGACACGCATGGAAGATCGCAGCGGCGATTTGTTTATGTCCGTGACAATGCCCAACATCCTCGTCGGCACGGTTGGCGGCGGCACCGGGTTGCCAAGTCAGAATGCAGCACTTTCGCTGCTCGGTCTTCAAGGTCCAGGTCATGCCGCGGCACTCGCCGAAGTCACCGCCGCTCTATGCCTGTGCGGCGAGATTTCCATCATGGCGGCCATCGCATCGGGGCAGTTTACCCATGCCCACGGCAAGTTGGCGCGAGGTGTATCTTGACACGTCGCGAGCCGGGTGAATCGAACGCGCCGCTACTGCGCCGGCTGTGGACCTATCAAGCCGAGCGCTTTCCCGTATTCAAAACCGCAACCCTCCTCGCGGCCTTCAGCGCCGCGAGCATCAACGTCTCAGCCATGCTTGCGGGGCGCGAACTTCCCGGATTGGCAACCTACGCCGCCGCCTTCACGGTGCTCTTCATTTTGTTTTTTCAGTTGCGTGCCTGTGATGAGGTGAAAGACGCCAGCGATGACCAGCGCTATCGCCCGGAGCGGCCGATCCCGCGCGGACTGGTGTCTCAGCGATTGATCACCGGCATTGCCGTTGTGCTGGTCCCTGTGGCGATCCTCGCGGCCTGGGCGTTATCGCCGTGGCTGCTTCTTCCCTTGGCGGCGGTGTGGCTTTGGCTGGCTTTGATGACTGCGGAATTCGGCGTGCCCAGATGGCTGAAGGCGCGGCCGATGCTATACCTTGTCTCGCACATGTTGATCATGCCGCTGATTGATTTATTTGTCACCGGTTGCGAGTGGCTGACCCGCAGCGGTATGCCGCCCGCAGGCTTGTGGCTGTTCCTGGCGTTGAGCTTCGCAAATGGCTGTGTCATCGAAATCGGCCGGAAGCTCTACGCGCCGCAGAATGAGCGTCCTGGCGTGGAAACCTACACGGCACTGCATGGCGTCAACCGCGCCACAGTCATGTGGGTCGCCTGCCTGACGGTCAGTTTGTCATTACTTGCCGGCGTCGGCTTTGCCGTCTCGGCACCGAAGTCCATCATGGCCGCAGGGGTGATCGCCTACGCTGCCGTCACGACAATTGCGTTGCGCTTCCGTGCCACTCCTAACTCCGAGACGCAGAAGGCCGTCGATATGGCTGCTGGAATGTGGGTGTTCGTTTGCTACATGTCGGCTGGCTTCCTGCCGCTTCTCGCGAAGGGCTATTGAACATGGCCGACGGCATCTATTTTCCAAACGAAGCAACAAATGTGGAGCTGGTTGGCGGCAAGGCCGCGGCGCTGGCGCGGTTGATCAAGCTTGGATTCGATGTGCCGCCATTTTTCGCAATTGATCCCGCGACCGTCAATCCCGCTATTGCGCTCGATCTCGGCGACGCCCTGTGCCGGCTTGGCGGTGGGCCTTATGCCGTGCGTTCGTCCGGCCGCGAAGAAGATGGTGCTGCCCACTCACATGCCGGCCAGTTCTTGAGTGTATTAAACGTGCCTGCCGCCGATGTTGCCGCCGCCGTCCGCCGCGTATGGGAATCCGGCCAGACCGAAAGCCTCAAAGCTTATCGCGCCTCGCGCGGCCTTGACCCGCAAGGCGGCGCACCCGCCATCGTCGTGCAGCGCATGGTGCCAGCGCGTGCCGCAGGCGTCGCGTTTTCTGCCGATCCTGTCTCTGGCCGCCGCGACCGCATCGTTATATCGGCAACCGGAGGGCTCGGTGACCGCCTTGTTGGTGGCGAAATCGATGGCGAGCAGTACATGGTCGATGCCCGAAGCGGCAAACTGATTACGGCGCCGCCAAGCGAAACGCCGGTTGCGCTGTCACTGAATGATGTGGCGGCAGTGACCGCTTTGGCGCAGCACGTTGCCACCAAGTCCGGAACGCCTCAAGATATTGAGTGGGCGTTCGACGGTGATCGCCTCTACCTTTTGCAGGCCCGCGCCATCA
This sequence comes from Hyphomicrobium sp., assembly GCA_013141015.1. Classification (GTDB taxonomy): domain Bacteria; phylum Pseudomonadota; class Alphaproteobacteria; order Rhizobiales; family Hyphomicrobiaceae; genus Hyphomicrobium_B. The sequence goes on from JABFRT010000046.1 coordinate 56,254, forward strand.
CAACCGCGTTACGCGCCGCTCCCAACGCCGATACAACGATCACCATTTTCGACAATTCCAATATCGTCGAGAGCTACCCAGGCTTCGTCTCGCCGTTGACCTTCAGCTTCGCGCAATATGCTTATGCCCGTGTTTACCGCGCGTTCCTGGCGGTCTGCGGTGTCGATCAAAGTACCATCCGCGCCAACACCGCGACGCTTGAAAACATGCTCGGCCGCATTGATGGCCGCGTCTATTACAACCTCATCAACTGGTACAGGTTGCTGGCAATGTTGCCGGGCTTCAGCCTAAACCGCGGCCACATGGAAACCATGATGGGCGTCGGCGAGCCATTGCCGGGAGACATTTCCGATGCGCTGGCACCACCGCCTGCCAAGGGCGTCGCGGCGGTCCGTGAATGGGCGCGCGTCGCCCGCATGGTGGGCAAACTCACATTTGAAGCTGTGCGTTTACCGCGCACGATCAACCGCTTTTATACCCGTCTCAACGCCGCGTTGGCCACCGAGCGGTCAGTCATCGGCAAAATGAATTTGAGTGAACTTGCCCACTACTACAGGGGCATTGAGGCAACGCTGCTTGATCGCTGGGATGCGCCGCTCATCAACGACTTCCTGTGCATGATAGCCTTCGGCGGCTCGCGCAAACTGACCGAGCGCTGGCTTGGCGACGCCGGGATTGCACTCCACAACGACGTCATGATCGGCCAGGGCGACATCATCTCTGCCGAGCCGCCGCAGCGCATCGCCCGCATGGGCCGGTTGATCGCCGGCGATTCCGGTTTGATCGACGCACTTGCCCGCGGCGACCGTGCAGCCTTGTCTTCAAATCCCGGGCTCGCAGCGGAGGTCGCTGCCTACATCGCCAAGTTTGGTGACCGTTGCACTGAAGAATTAAAACTCGAAAGCATTACGCTGGAAGAAAATCCTTCGCCGCTTCTGGCGTCAATAGCGGCGGCCGCTCGCCAGCAACCGGCTGCACCAAAGCGTGACGGCGGTGGCATCGGGCGTCTCGACGCCCTGCTTTCAGGCAAACCCATCAAGCGCGCCGTATTGAAGCGCGTGCTCAGTTTCGCAAAAGCAATGGTGCGGAACCGCGAAAACTTGCGGTTCGAGCGCACGCGCATATTCGGCCAGGCCCGGCGCGTGTTCCTTGCCATCGGCAAGCAGTTGCACGCCTATGACAGGCTCGACGATCCACGCGACATCTACTTCCTGACCGTGCAGGAAATCCTTGGATCGATTGAAGGCTTCGGCCTTGATCGCGATCTGAAGGCGCTGACCGCAATGCGCAAACAGCAACGCGAGATGGATCTCCTGGCCGCTTATCCAGGCGACCGCATATCGATTTCCGGTGCCATCATCACGTATGAAGCTGCTGCGGTGACGCCCGTTGCGGCTGCGACCGGTGCCCACCAGTTCAAGGGCACCGGCTGCTCGGCCGGCGTCATAACCGCAAAGGCCCGCGTGATCCGCGATCCGCTGATCGAGCATTTGGAGCGTGGCGAAATTCTGGTCGCTCAACACACCGACCCCGGCTGGATCGCGCTGTTCACCAATGCTTCCGCCATCGTCGTCGAGCGCGGCAGCCTGCTGTCTCACTCAGCCATTGTCGCGCGCGAGCTGGGCATCCCCTGCGTCGTCGGCCTCAAGGGGGCAATGACCGAGATCACATCCGGCGACCGGCTTGAAGTCGATGGGGCAACCGGTGTCGTCAGGAAGCTCGCATGACCTCACAAATCGCCAGCAAAGCCGCGTTCGACCATATCCGCTATGCACAGTTGTGGGAGGATGCCGACGTCCTCGTTGATGCGCTGCAGGGAGAGTGCGGCCGCACCTTCGTCTCGATCTGCTCGGCGGGCGATAACGCGCTCGCTCTGCTGACGCTCGACCCCAGCCGCGTAATTGTTGTTGATCTCTCGCCAGCCCAGATCGAATGCATGAAACTACGCATCGCCGCCATGCGCGCGCTCGATCATTCAGCTTATCTGGAGTTGCTTGGCGCCCGGCCGTCGGCACGGCGCGGCGAGCTTCTGGATATTGTCTGCGCGACAATGGATGGAATTTCACAAGCGTTTTGGACAGCACAGCGTAACGCTGTCGAACACTATGGCGCTGGCGGTGCCGGAAAGTTCGAGCACTATTTCCGCATCATGCAGACGCGATTGCTGCCACTCGTACACAATCGCGCAACGATCAACGATGTGTTCGTTTCGCGCGAACCTGATGCACGCCGCCGCTTTTACGACACCCGCTGGAATAACTGGCGCTGGCGGCTCTTGCTCAAGGCCTTCTTTTCGCGCTTCGCCATGGGCCGGCTCGGCCGCGACCCCGCCTTCTTCGATCACGTCGAGGGCAGCGTTTCCGATCATGTGGCACGCCGGATCGTTCATGCCGCCGTGACGCTCGATCCTGCTGGCAATCCCTATTTGCATTGGATCTTAAAGGGCAGCATGGGCCCCGCCCTGCCGCTCGCCTGGCGGCCTGAGAACTATGATCTGATACGCTCACGGCTCGATCGTCTCGACGTGCGCTGCGGCTCGTTCGAAAGCCTGATCAGGGAAGGCGTGCGCGCCGACGGCTTCAACCTGTCGGACATCTTCGAGTACATGGACATGGCGACATTTGCCGCTGTCTATGCGCAGTTGCTTGAGACGGCCAATCCCGGCGCCCGCCTCGTCTATTGGAACATGATGGCGCCAAGACGTGTCCCTGGTGCACTTAACGGCCGCGTTGTCACCCGCACCGATCTTGAATCGCGCGGCAAGGCCATGGACAAGGCATTCTTCTATTCCGATTTCGTGGTCGAAGAGGTGCGCGGGTGAGCATTGGCATCCAGCTCCTGCTCATCGCACTGTCGGTCGGCGGACTGCTGATCGCCATGGCCTGCGTGCATGCGCTCGCCCAACGTTTTAGCTGGCCGGCCGAACTGCAGCGTAAGTGCGTGCATATAACTACCGGTCTCTACGCTCTTTCACTGCCGCTGACGTTCGGTGAAGCCTGGCCGGTATTGTTGCTGTGCGCCATTTCAGTTCTTGTCATGGGTCTGATACGGCTGCCGGCCTTCGCCAAGTCCGGTATCGGTTCTACCATCCATGGTGTTGCGCGCAAATCCTATGGCGAGATCCTGCTGGCGGTGTCAGTCGGCTTCCTGTTCTTCCGCTCAACCGGCAATCCGGTGTTGTTTGTGTTGCCGGTGCTGGTGCTGACATTTTCAGACGCAGCCGCGGCATTGACCGGCGTGCGCTACGGCCGGCGGTTGTTTGCTGTTGAAGAGGGCACCAAGAGCCTTGAAGGCGTGGTGATGTTCTTCCTCCTCACTTTCATTATCGCCATGATCACGCTGCTGCTGATGACGGAAGTTCCCAAGCACAACGTCATCCTGCTGTCTCTGATCGTCGCCGCCTTCGGTGCTCAGCTCGAAGCCGATAGCTGGCGTGGATTTGACAATCTGTTCGTGCCGGTTGGACTTCATCTCTTTCTGCAAAACAATCTCGACATGCCGCCGCTCAGCTTGCTGGGCGGTGCAATGCTGTTCGTGGGCATTGCCGCTGGTCTGCAGCTGGCCGCGCCAAGCCTTGGCCTTACGCACCATGCCGCCCGCGGTTATGGGGTATTGGCGTTTCTCATCCTGTCGGTAACGGCGCCGCATAATGCCGTTCTGCCGCTCGCCGCATTCGTGGCCTTTCTCATCCTGCGCCGCGCCGAACCCGAAGCCAGCGATTATCCAGAACTCGATTTCCTGGCGGCAATAGCTGGCACGGCTGTGCTTTGGCTATTTCTCGGCGAGTGGAGCGGCAACAACGCCATAAATCTCTACAATCTGACATTCGCCGGCGTCGCGACGATCTTTGCAACGCTTAACTTGCGCGGGCGACAACGCTTAGTGGCGCCGATGGCCGCCGTGGGGCTCGGCATCACGGTCTACAGTCTACAATGGGTGAATGCCAGCGACTCGCGCTGGATGCCGGCGTTTGCAGTGATGATCACAGTCAGTCTGGCGCTGTGCGTCGTGGTCCCCTGGTTGCGGCCGCATCTGTTCGAGACCCGTCGCGCGGCGAAGGCTTTTGCCATCGCCCTCGCCATGCCGCTTTTGGTCTTTGCATCGAAGGGTTGGATGACATGAGTGAAACTCGCCCCGAGATCATGAACAGTCACGGCGCGACTTGCGCGATTTATCGCGACGCACCGGTGTGGGACAATAAGCGCACGGCCGCCATTGGCAATTTTTCCTGCGATAGCGCCGGGGCCGGTAGTGAACTTTTGCAATCGGCCGTGCGCACGCTTTCAACCCAAGGATTCAACGCTGTAATCGGGCCGATGGACGGCGACACGTGGCACAAGTATCGCGTGATCTCAGAAAGCGATAACAGCGCGCCCTACTTTCTCGAGCCGGTGAGTGGGGCATTCGATTTCGCAGCCTTCAACGGCGCCGGCTTCAAGCCGATTTCGTCCTACGTGTCGGCCCGCGCCAAGGCCGAAGATGCTATCGGCGCGCCCGCGCCCGCTATTCCCGGCGTGACGATCTCGGCATGGGACGGCAAAAATGCCGATGCGCTTACCGGCGGAATGTTCGATCTATCGCGCACCGCCTTCACCGGAAACGCCTTCTACAAGCCGATCGAACGCGAAGACTTCCTCAAGCTTTACCAACCGATCCTGCCGGCAATCGATCCCCGTTTGGTGTTGTTCGCCCGCGCAGGCGGCACACTTGTTGGCTACCTCTTTGCTATTCCCGACCGTTTGCAAGGGCCAAAGCCTTCGACAGCCATCATCAAGACCTACGCCAGTGGCGTGCGCGGCGCTGGCCATATGCTGTTGGATGTGGCCCACCGCACAATCCGCGATCTCGGCTATAGCGACGTCATCCACGCCCTCATGCACGTCGACAACCCGTCGCGCGAGCGTAGCGCCCGCCATCGCGGCACGGTGTTTCGCCGCTACGATCTGATGGGCCTCAATCTCGAAAAGCGCCGATGAACCTGATCAATGCATTCGTTACAGAAGCTATGCTCAGACCGGATCAAAGCGCCGTCGTCGATGGCAAGGGACGCTCGATTTCCTTTGGCGATCTAACGGCGCGTTCAAATTACCTTGCCGCAGCATGGCGCGACATTGGCATCAGACCCGGTGATCGCCTGCTGTTCGCCATGAAGATCAGCATTGATCTATACATCGGGCTCGCCGCCGCCTGGCGCATCGGTGCCGTTGTGGTCTTTCCCGAACCCGCGCTCGGCCTCAAAGGCCTTCGCCACGCCGCGCGCGTAACAAAGCCTAAAGCGTTCGTGTCGTCGGGCTTCTACCGTCTGCTTGGCTGGGCTGTGCCTGAGTTGCGCGCACTGCCGCTGCGGCTGACACCGCGGGCCCGCAGTATCGCAGATGTGCCGGTTGAAGACCTTGGGTTGCAGCATCCAGCGTTGATATCCTTCACCAGCGGCTCCACCGGACTTCCCAAGGCGATCGTCCGCTCGCACGGTTTTCTGGCCGCCCAGAATGCCCGCGTCGCCGAGCTGCTGCGGCCTTCCCGCGAGGGAGAGATCGACCTTGTGGCATTCCCTGTGTTCGTGGTTGCCAATCTCGCCTTGGGCGTCACCTCTGTGCTGCCCAACTGGAACGTGCGCAAACACGACTCGGCCAGCGCCAAGTCCATCGCCGCGCACATCACGCGCTATGGCGTCACCCGGGTGCTCGTGCCACCCTCCATCTGTGAACGCCTCGCAGCGTTGCAGCCAATGCCGCCCGTTTCAGCTGTATTCACCGGCGGCGGACCGGTATTTCCCGGTCTCTTGAAGCGGCTCGCAAATAAATTGCCAGCAGCGGATATCGTCGCCGTTTACGGCTCGACCGAGGCGGAACCCATTTCGCATCTCCACGGACGCGATATCGGCGCCGAAGATTGGGCGGCAATGGATAGCGGCGCGGGATTGCTCGCCGGCCGCCCGATACCGCAAATCGAACTGCGCCTCTTAGACGATGAAATCATCGTCACGGGAGACCACGTCAACACCGGCTACCTCGACAGCAGCCAGGATGCCTCCAACAAGCTCAGGATCGACGGAAAGATATGGCATCGCACCGGAGATGCCGGGCGGATCGACGCGCAAGGCCGCCTGTGGCTGCTCGGGCGGCATGACGCGCGTATCGGCACGCTCTATCCTTTCCCGGTCGAGGTCGCGGCGATGAGTTGGCCCGGCGTGCGCCGCGCTGCGCTGGTGCGGCGAGCAGGGCGCGCGGTCCTTGCCATCGAGGGGGCGCATGCGCACCAAGCCGAGTGGCAGTCACGAGCCGCCGAATTTGGCGGCATCGAAACGATTTGGATTGATGCCATCCCCCTGGATAGCCGGCACCGTTCGAAGGTCGATTACCCAGCTTTATTAGCAAAGCTGTCTGCAATGCCTCCGCCCCAGCAAGGCTAGAAATTGCTGCATCGGGCCAGTTTTTCCCATCCGGCCGGATACAGGTGGCGGTCGGTTTGCCTCAGAGAGCTGACGCTAGCGGCCCATTTGCAACAACTGCATGAAATACCGCAAGCTAAATTGACGGCATTTCCTATTTCCCAATTGGCAATTCCTGCAAATTCTAATAGGCAATGTATTGCACGTTAATATCCTGCAATCTGGAGATATCAAAAATGCTACTCGACTCCCAAATCCCGTCTGAGGGAATCGCGCTCCCCTCAGCCCCCGCTCTTGAGCGGCTGATCAGCCGCAGAGAGACACTCATTCTCATCGGCATCTCCAACGCCACTCTGTGGCGCTGGATCAAAGCCGGTCGATTTCCGGCGCCGCTCAAGATTGGCAAGAAGAAAGTCGCCTGGCGGTCGTCGGTCCTAGCCGAGTGGATTGCGCGGCGCACGACGTAACTGTGATCGCTTCCGTTTGTTGTGCGCGTTCGAGGTTTGCGATCTGCCTCGTCCGGCCAGTGCCCAGGGCCGGATGCAGGATCCTCAAAACTCGTTTCTAAGTCGCCTATTACTTTGATGATTTACGTGCGCGCTGCGCGCGACATTACCTTTTTCACGACCTTGCTGGAGAAGCTGTACTGATAGGCGCGTCCCCGTCCGTGACGGGCGACGGTCAGCTCCGGGTCAAGGTAACCGGCTTCGCTGAGATATTTGAAGCCGAGGTTGACAGTCCGGGGCATGAACCCGGTCTTGTCCGAGACCGTGCCGATTGTGATCGGCTCGTCTGAAACCGTCAGATAAAACGCAATCGTCATGTAGGTCAGCAAGCGGGCCCGCTGTTCGTCGGCGATATCGTTGCGTTTGGGATCCAGGACATCCTCAATGACAAACGTCATGAAGGCGTCGAGATGATCTCTGTGGAAAACCGGCTTGCTCATTTTTAACGGGTACTCCATTACTCGTTACATCGAGTCCGAGCGTTCTGCGTTTAAGTCTTCGTGTTCTGTACTGGGGACTGCATTGTGTACTGCGTTTCCGAATCCTAATCGTCACGGAGGCATGACCGATGCGACACGCGGCACCCGCGCGCCCAATTGAATGGGCAACTTTAATCCGTACTGCAGTGCGGTCTAGAACGCTATGGGCCCTTGGTCGCCTATGCACAGGGATTTGGGCGGCGGCCTTGGTTCTTCCGGTCCCTTCCGCACGGGCTGACACTGCGGGGTGCACGGTTGTGCTCTGTCTGGCCAATCCCGCCGGGTGGGCTTCGGTTGGGGAATGCGTGGCACCGGTCACTGCATATTTTCGTAGCATTCGCCGCAAGTTCCGGCCGCCGCATTGCGCGGAGTCAGGGTCCACGTTTTCGTTCGGCACGCGGGTGATTGGCACAAAGTTGACCAATTTTGGCATAGAGATCCCCATCACCGAAACCGTCCTCGTCATGAAGCATCCTGACGGACGCACGGAAGAGTTCGGCGGCTTCTAGACCTCTCCAGTTATCCGCATGCCCCCTACCACCCGGCGCAATCCGCTGGGACCGGCGCCGCTTTGCCTGACGCCTGCCCTTCCATTCGCAATCTCAAGGAGACCCCAATGCCGCAGACCCTGTCCCAACGTTTTGCCCTCGTGTGTATGTTGGCAATTATTTTGAATGTTGCCTTCGCTGTCAGTGTCCCTGATCCCGCGAGCGCGGGCGTTGCCGAAGCCATCGACAAGATCATCGAGTACATCAACTCCCGCGTCGCCCGCTCGCTGGCGATCTTGGCGGTCATGCTGCTCGGAATGGGCTGGTGGTTCGGGCAGATCGATTGGAAGCGGGCAGGTGGCATCATCTTTGGCGTCGGCGTGGTGTTCGGCGCGGCCGAATTCGTCGACATGATCCGGGGCTGAGCCATGACCGGCAAAGAGCCTCTTCACAGCGACATGCTGTTTTTGGCGTGCACACGGCCTGCGATGTTCGCCGGCGTCACGGTCGAGGCCATGGGCATCAACGTGTTTGTGACGACGCTGCTGTTCTTAGGCCTGGGCTCGATCTTCTACGCGCTCATCGGCGTCGTTCTGCATGGGCTCAGCCGCATCATCGTCCGCCACGATCACAATGCCTTCCGGGTGTTGGCCGGATGGGCCGACACTAAGGGCCGCTATCGCAATAGCGCGTACTGGGGCGGATCGAGTGCCACACCTTTGCGGCTGAAACGGACTTACGATCTTGGAGATTTGGCACATGGTTGATCGCGCGACACTCATGACCCGGGAACTCGAATCGCAGGAGTTCATCCCCTTCGGCCGCCATGCCGACGCTCAGACCATCACGATTGGCACGCAAGGCCTAATGACCATGGTGGAGATCGACGGCTTCGCGTTCGAGACGGAGGAGGCACGTGACCTCAATGGTCTGCAGGCGCGGCTCAATACGCTGTGGCGCAACATCGCCGATCCGCGTCTAGCTCTATATTATCTGCTCATCCGGCGTCGCGTTCATCGTTATCCCGAGGGCAAAAGCGACAGCCCGTTCGCGGCGGCGCTCGATGCCAAGTACCGGACGCGGCTCGCAAGCGAAGCCCTGTATGAGAACCGCCTGATTCTAGCTCTGGTCTGGATGCCGGGGACGGACGCGGAGCGGACAGCCGCTGCGGTCTTCGCCAAACTGCGCCGCGCGCGCGAAACCCAATCGGAAACTGATCCCAAGGCTCTCAAGGCGCTGGCCGATGCGACACGTCTGGTGCTGACCGAATTGGCGCCGCTTGGCGCACGGCAGCTCGGGCTCAGCGACGACAAAGGTCTTCTCACGTCAGAACTTTCAACCGTGCTGCACCGCCTGCTCGGCGGCCGCTTGGCGCAAGTGCCGCTGACGCGCGGCGCCATTCGTCATGCCATTCATACTGACCGGATCATCATCGGCCGCGAGACGCTGGAACTCCGCGATCCCGGTGCGACCCGCTATGCCGGCATGCTCGGCATCAAGGAATATCCGGCGCGGACATCGCCCGGAATGCTGAACGAACTTCTGGCGTTGCCGTTTGAACTGACGGCGGTCCAATCGTTTCGCTTCATCGACAAGGCCTCGGCGCGGGCGATCCTGTCGCGCAAGCAAAACCAGATGCTGAATGCGGCGGACAAAGCGTTTTCACAAGTGGCCGAGCTGAGTGAGGCGCTTGACGATCTCGAAAGCAACCGCTGGGTGTTGGGCGAGCATCACCTGAGCGTCGCCGTCTTTGCTGATTCTGTTGCGGCATTGAATGATCATCTCGCAGCCGCGCGCAGCGCCGCCGCAGCCGGTGGTGCGGTGATCGTGCGCGAAGACTTAGGGCTCGAGGCGGCCTGGTGGGCGCAGTTGCCCGGCAACTTCCGGTTCCGTAAGCGCTCGGGCGCGATCACATCGGCGAACTTTGCGAGTCTGTCGCCGTTTCATGGGTTTCCGAAGGGACGCGCCGCGGGCAACCCTTGGGGTCCGGCGGTGGCGATGTTCAAGACCCAGAGCGGCGCGCCGTATTTCTTCAACTTCCATGATGGCGATCTGGGCAACACGTTTATTTGCGGGCCGTCCGGGTCGGGCAAGACCGTGGTCTTGAACTTCCTGCTCGCGCAAGTGACCAAACACGGTGCACGCATCGTCCTCTTCGACAAGGACCGGGGTGCCGATCTTTTTATCCGCGCGCTCGGCGGCACCTACTTGCCGCTCAAGAGCGGCGTGCCGACAGGCTTTGCGCCGCTGAAAGCCATTCCCTATGACGCGGCTGGCCAAGCGTTCCTGACGCGCTGGCTGGAATCGCTCGCAGGCGGCGTTCTCGTGGCACACGACAAAGAGGCGCTCTCCGGTGCTGTGGCCGCGCTCGGTGAAAGCCCGCTCGAAAATCGGACACTTGGAGCGCTCAGAAGTTATCTCGATCAAACCGACACCAATGGCTTGGCGGCCCGCCTCAAGCGCTGGCAGCGCGGCGAAGCGTTGGGCTGGGTGTTCGACAATCCACAAGACGTTCTCGACGCCAGTGTCACCTATTCCGGCTACGACATGACCGAGTTTCTGGAAAACCCTGAGATTCGCTCGCCCCTGATGGCCTACGTCTTCGAGCGCATTGAGCGCACGATCACGGGGCAACGCATTGTCATCGCCATCGACGAATTCTGGAAGGCGCTCGGCGATCCTATTTTCAGTGATCTCGCCAACAACAAACTGAAGACCATCCGCAAGCAAAACGGGCTGATGGTCTTTGCGACCCAGAGCCCGGCGGATGCGCTTCGATCCAAGATTGCCCACACCATCATCGAGCAGTGCCCGACGCAGATTTTTATGGCCAACGGCCGGGCGAGCGCGAGCGATTACGTCACTGGCATGAAGCTCACGACCCGCGAGTTCGAACTGGTGGCGCGCGAGCTGACACCGGAAAGCCGGCGGTTTTTGATCAAGCAGGGGCATGCGTCGGTCGTCACTGAGCTGGATTTGAGCGGCTTTGACGACGAGCTGGCGATCCTGTCCGGCCGGACGGCCAACGTCCAACTGGCCGAGCACATTCGCGACACCATTACGCAAAGCGATAGCGGCGAGGATTGGATGACGGAATTTCAGAAGCGGCGCAGCGCCTAACAGGCATCACGAGGGAACGAGGAGACACTAAAATGATCAAACATTTCATGCGGCGCGCGATTCTCGCGGCCGCAACCGGCGGAGCATTATGGTTTCTAGCGCTTCCTGCCGCCGCACAAATCCCAGTGATTGATCCAGCGGCGATCGCCAAGCAGATCGAGCAGATCGTGGAACTCAAGAGCCATCTTGAGACCGCGAAAGGCCAGCTGACGCAGCTGCAAGCGCTGCATGGCTCGCTCAACAAGCTGACCAACATGGGTGACATCGCGGCCCTGCTCTCAAACCCGGCGGTGCGCCAAGCCTTGCCGAAAGACTTCGGACAGCTCGAAGCGGCGCTGACCGGACATGGCGCAGGCGCTTTTGGATCGCGTGCCGAGAGCTATGCCCGAGAGAACGAAGTCTACGCTCGAACAGGGGACGATTTTTACGCCGCCGAAACGCGCCGCGCCCAGCTCGCCAATGCCGGTCAGGTGAGCGTGGCGCAACAGGTCTATGAGGCCGCCAGCCGCCGCATGGACGGTCTCGAAGAGCTGCGCCGTCAGATCGGCCAAAGCGAAGATCCGAAAACGACGCTCGATCTGCAGGCGCGGATCGGATCTGAGAGCACCCAGCTGCAAAACGAAATCCTCAAAATGCAGGCTCTGCAACTGTTGCAGCAGGCCGAGGTGCAGACCCGCGAACAGCGGCAACGCGAAGATTGGGACCGGCGCATTGACGGCAACATCCAGGCCCTCGGCGGTCCGCCGGCCACTCGCTAATCGTCAACTTTGCAACGCTTCCGGGTGAGGCAATCATGAATGTCTTTCAGGCGATCGATGCGGCGTTTCAGCAGCCCGCCATCCAGTTTCTGGAGCGCACGGCCTCAGGCCTTTGCAGCGCGCTCGCCGATCCGATGCGGGCGGCGCTGACGCTCTATGTGCTGTGGTTTGGAATTCTGGTGCTGCGCGGGGCCGTGCAAGAGCCCATTCCAGAGGCGCTCGCCCGCATCATCAAAGCCAGCATCATTACGACCCTGACGCTGAGCTACGCGAGCTATAACGATTATGTTGGCTCATTCTTCTTCGACACCCTGCCGCGCGAGATTTCAGCGGTCGTGGGCGGTGGCACACCGGCCTCGCCGGGACGGTTCGATCAGCTGCTGACCCGCACCAATGTTCTCGTCGAAGAAATGTGGCGCGATGCCGGGTGGAGCTTTGGGCTGATCAAGGCAGCCGTGTCCTCGGTCGTGATCTACGTCACCATGGGGCTTCTGACGGCATACGGATACTTTACATGGTTGTTTGCCAAGTTCGCGCTTGCGTTGGTTCTCGGACTTGGGCCGGTGTTCATCGCGCTCGGGCTTTTTGAATCGACGCGCGGGTTCGCGCAGGCGTGGCTGGCGCAGGTGGTCAACTATGTGATCCTGCAGGTGCTCTCCATCGCCGTCCTGGCGATGATGCTGACGACGCTGGAAGGCTTACTTGGCACATCGAACGGTGCGTGGGATGCCACCGCCTCGGCCCTTGGAATTGTCGCCGGCGGCACGTTCTGCTTCGGCGTGCTGTGGAATTTGCCGGCGATGGCCGCGGCACTTGCGTCGGGCGGCTCCTGGCTGGCTGTGCGCGGTCCAGCGGCGGTTATGCGCGCCACACATTCTTCAACAGTGACCAACATCGAGAGCGCCAAGGCCAGCGCGCAGAGCTTCGCGGCGCGCGGCCGGAGTTGGTCGGGTGGTCAGGGCTGGTTCCGGCCTCACACGAGGGCCGTAGCCGCGCGCAGCATGAACCCGACGATCGAACAACAGCAGGCCATGACAAATCAACAGAGGGGGTAAGCATGCGGAGTTCACAAATACTATTCCTGATGGCGCTTCTACTGAGCGTGGCGGGATGCGCCAGTTGGCGCGGAGGTCCGCCGTCTTGCGATGGCGCATCGCGCCGTCCAGTTGGTAGTGTTCCGGACCGCACGAGTCTTCTACCAGACGCCTCCAATCCGGGAGGCGGCCATGGGCAAAGCTGATCCCGTGCGCGCGGGCGATCTCGACGACTACTTCGCCACCGCCCGGCGGTTTGACCAGGACGCGGCGCTGGAAGCGCATGCCTCTGCCAGACGTGCCTGGCGCGTTGCGGGTGGGGCGTCGGTGCTGACGGTTCTGAGCCTCATCGCGGTCGCCTGTTTGGCGCCCCTCAAGAGCGTCGAGCCGTTTGTGATCCGCGTCGACAACACGACGGGGATCGTCGATGTGGTTTCTGCCATCACCGGTCCCAATACCTACACGGAAGCCACGACGAAATACTTCGCCGGGCTTTATGTGCGGGCGCGGGAAGGCTTTGCGGCGAGCGAAGCTGAAACCAACTTCCGGACCGTGGCGCTGATGTCGGTCCCGGCCGAACAGCGCCGGTTCCAGGAGCTCTATCGCGGCAGCAACCCGCAAAGCCCGCAAGTGCTCTACGGCAAATCGGCAAGCGTGCGGATCACGATTTCCTCGGTGTCGATCCTCGATCGCAATGTTGCCTCGGTCCGGTATCTCAAGACAGTGCTGCGCGGCGAGGACACGCAGATCAGCCATTGGATTGCGACGCTGACGTTTACCTACTCCAACGGGTCCATGACGGCGGCCGACAGACAGGTCAATCCCCTCGGGTTCTTGGTCGGTGACTTCAAAGCAGATGCGGAGGCCATCCCATGACATTGAAAGCCATGATGCGTGCATCAACTCTCTCAAAAGTCTTATCCAGCGCCTCTTTCGCGCTCGTCTCAGTTTGCACATTCGCTCTTGCAGCCGAAGAGCCTCGCGCCGGGCAACTCGACGCGCGGGTCCGCTTTGTTGATTACCGGCCCTATCAGGTGGTGCGCGTTACCGGGCTGTTGCGGCATTCGATCCAGATTGAGTTCTCGCCCGACGAAGAGATACTGCAGGCGGCCATCGGTAATACGGTTGCGTGGGAAGCCGCTCCAGTCGGGCATATTCTATTTTTGAAGCCGCGTGAGCAGCAAGAGCCGACCAACATGTCGGTGGTGACGCAACGCCTGGATGGGACCAAGCGCAGCTATCAGTTCGAGCTGACAAGTACAGACGAAGACCTCAAAGGTCAGAGGCCATTCTATCTCTTGAAATATCAATACCCCGCCGACGAGGCCGCCAAACGCAAGGCCGAAGCGGTTGCGGCAGCAGAGTTGGCGAAGTCCCGCCAAGCCGAGCGGACTCTCGCCGGGGATGAAACGGCGCTTCCGCGCAATACCCACTATACGTTGCAGGGCACGGCGAGCTTCGAGCCGCGCAGCGTTTCCGACAACGGCAAGATCACGACGTTTGTGTTTCCGGAAAACATGGTGATCCCGGCGATCTACTTGGTCCAGGGCGATGACACCGAAAGCCTCGTGCCGAAAACCGTTTCGGACGGCGAGGTCCGCGTTCATGCACTGGCCGCCAAGTTTGTGCTCCGCCAGGGCGACGAAGTGCTGTGCGTATTCAACGAATCCTATGTGCCGGAGGGCTTCGCCACCGGCACGATGACAACATCGCCCGCCGTCGAGCGGCTGGCTCGCGAAGACTGGGCCCGCGAGGAAAAGTCGCGTGATGTCAAGCTGTCTGCCAGCACATCGCTGCCCGCCAGCAATGGTCCGACCGTTCAACCGCAAAAGTGAGGAGGGATATTCATGTCTCAAGCCGAGTCCGAAACAATAGCCGGTGAGCGCGACAAGCACAGCGACACTCAAACAGTATCCTCCTCCCGTGAAACTCGCCGCCGCAACTCCGCAATCGCACTCGGCGGCGGGGCCACGGCCGTCCTGCTCTGGCTCTTGTGGTCGGGTCCGGCGCCACAGCCAAAGGCCGAGTACGCCCGCGTGCAACAGACGGCTGTGTTTGAACCGGCGATAGAAAAGCCCGCACCCAAAGAATTGCCGCGTCTCGCGGCGATGATGGACATCAAGCCAGCACCGGTCATCGAGCCGCCGCCGCCAGCGCCGCCGCCCCCCGATCCGATGCTGGAAGCGTCACGCAAGGCGCCGGTTCTGGCGGTTAGCAAGCGCGACTCGCTGTCATCGCGCACGTCTGCGATCACAACCGGCAGCATCGCGCTCGAGGGCGAGTCCGACGACAAAGGCCAATTCGAGCGCCGTCTGAAACCACCGAAGCTCGAAGGCGTGCGGGCTGGATTTCTCGGCAATCCCAACTTTGTCGTGCCGCAAGGGACCGCCATACCCTGCACGTTGGAGACGGCCATGCAGTCCGATCAACCGGGATTTGTGTCGTGTGTTATCCCGCGCGATGTGCTGGGGGCCAACGGCCGCGTGGTTCTTCTCGAACGCGGCACGCAAGTGACGGGGGAATACCGTGGGGGCTTAAAACAGGGACAGGTGCGCTTGCACGTGTTGTGGAGCCGGGCCCGGTCACCGGCGGGCGTCGTTGTCAAACTGGCCTCCCCGGCGACCGATCCGCTCGGTCGTGCCGGTGTCGGTGGTGAAGTCGATAACCACTGGTGGGAGCGGTTTGGGTCGGCGCTGCTGATGTCGGTCGTCGGTGATGGTATGCGGATGCTCACCAAAGCCGGTCAAGCCACGACGGGGGAGAGTTTCAACGGCGTTGGCCAGGCCGGCAATCAGGCGGCAGCTATCGCGGTCGAGCAATCGATCAACATGCCGCCGACCCTGCACAAGGCGCAAGGCGAACTAGTGACGATCTTCGTTGCCAGGGATTTGGATTTTTCCAGCGTTTACCGGCTGACGCTCGCTGCGCCGCCACTACCCCAAGACCCATGGATCACATCGACGGAGAAACACGATGGGCGATCTCTCAAGGATTGAGACGGGCGATGGCCGCGAGGAAACCCGTCGCGCGATGCAAGAGCAGCTCGGCACTATGCAGGAGGTTATCGACCGGCCGGATGCGATCGAAGTTGTGATCAACCGGCCGGGGGAGATCTGGGTCGAAACCAGTCATGGTTGGGAGACGATTGCCAACCCCAGTATGACTTTCGTGCGTCTGGAACGTCTCGCCAAGGCGACGGCCGCTTATGCGGCGCAGGCGTTCCGCGACGAGCGGCCGATCCTATCGGCAGCGCTACCCTGCGGCGCCCGCATTCAGATCGTCGGGCCGCCCGCAACAGCGGCGGGCGTCATTAGCGTCACCATCCGGAAGCCGTCGGCAAGAACGTGGTCACTGATTGAGTTGGAGAACGCGGGTCTCTTTACAGAAGCCGCGCAACGCCAAGAACAGAACAGCAACGATTGCGGCCTGCGGGCACTGCTCGATAGTGGAGACACAAAAGCGTTTCTCGCTGGCGCCGTGAAAGCGAAAAAGAATATTCTGATTTCCGGGGCGACGGGGTCGGGCAAGACGACGCTGTCCAAAGCCCTGATCGCAGAAATCCCAGGAACCGAGCGAATTATCACGATTGAAGATACGGCCGAACTGGTTGTGCCGCAGCAAAATCGTGTGGCATTGTTCTATCCCAAGGATGGCCCCATCGACGCCACGGGACGTGTCCGGATCGGACCCAAAGACTTGCTCGAAAGCGCATTGCGCATGCGCCCTGACCGGATCTTGCTGCAAGAGTTGCGTGATGGCTCGGCGTTCTACTATCTGCGCAACGTCAACAGCGGCCATCCGGGTTCGATCACCACGGTGCATGCCAATAGTTGCGCGCTCGCGGTTGAGCAGCTGACGCTGCTGGTCAAAGAAAGCGACGGCGGCCGTGACCTCACCCGCGCCGACATCCGCGAATTGGTTCACGCCACGGTCGACGTCGTCGTCCAATGCCAGAGGATCGGTGGCGCCTTCAAAGTCGTTGATGTCGCCCTCACCCAAAACGCCGACAGTCTACCGCACACCTAGTGTAAGAGCGCACGTTCCCTGTTCGGCGAAGCCGCTGACACTGGCAACGTTCCCCGTCCCGGCTCCCTCAGAATGGCATCAGGGCCAGGACCGCCGTCACCCGAAGGGCCGCAACTTCAGTGGAGGAGCGCTTCAGCGCTTGACGGCGGTGCGCCCGATGCGAGGTTCAATTGACCGGTCCTCAAAAAGAAGAAAGCGAAAACTGCGCCGGGGCAGAGCCCGGCGCATTGAAGCCGCTACGCGGCGGCCGGGGTCTCGGCAGGCTGCACCTCCGAAAGGGCTTTCAGGTATGCCATTGCCTGGTTGGCCTTAGCAGCGGCCGTAAAGATTGCGCGGCTGTCGGTTTTGAGGAGTTGAAGGTACTGAGCGATGTACTGGGCGTGGTCGGCGCGTGGCGTGCAGGCGATACCAAGATCGGCTGAGATAAAGGCGGAACTCAATTCGGCGACAATTTCTTCGGCTGCATAGGCGGCGTCGCCGAAGCGTTTGCCGAAGTCGCGATTGAGACGGTGCTTGGCGCCGCTCCAGTGACCAAGCTCGTGGGCGAGAGTTGACATGTAGCTTTCGTCGCGCGCCATTGTCGTGGTTCCGCAGAAGCGGGTTTCATCCGGCATCCGGATGGTGTCGGTCGACGGCTGATAGAAGGCCCGGTCACCGCCGTGGGTAATCACGGCACCGGTTGCGGCCACGAAGGCATTGAAGCTCTCAGCACGCACGACTGGTCCAAGATCAGGAATCGCAGCGGGCTCAGGAAAGCCATCGACCTGCGCGCAGTTGAAGACCGCTGAGGTCCGGGCGACCCGGCGCTGACCGTCATCATCTGAATTTTCCGGATCGGCAGTCACCTCAAAGGATTTGTAGAACACGACGGGCGTGGATTTTTCACCCTTGCGGACTTGGCAGCCGAGTTCTGCAAACTGGCGGTAGGTCGCCCAAATGGGAGACTTGAACCCGTGCTGTTCGGCCGAGACCCAAAGCACCAGTGTGTTGATGCCTTGATAGCTCTTCTTGGTCAGTGCGTTTTCCGGCATGAACAGCGGCGCTGTCGCATCGCGATGCCACGGCATAGCGGGTTTACCGGGATTGGCTTCGATAGCAGAAATGATTGACTGCGTGACGGTATCATAGAGTGAAGGTTTGGAAGTCATTTCGTTGTCCTTGATATCCGGACCGCCCGATTGCGGTCTCGATGCCCGGACAAAGGCGCGGAGCCTAGGCGGCGCTGTCACAACCTCGCGACTTCGCGACCCAACAGGCGCGCTGCTGCAGGGGCCCTGCGCCCCGAAGCGAGCGGGTTTGAGCAGCGCCGTGATCTGCGCCACAACGGGCAGCTGAGAGACCGCAGAAGGGGTGGCATCGTGACAATGCTTCAGGCATCGGCCAAGAAAGATCAGTGTGGAACGAGCGACGGCAAATCTGTGTGGACTGAATTGGGAATCTTCTCCCGGAATGGCTGCAGAGCCAACGGTCGCAGTTCAGAGGCCCATGACACGGCGCAAGGCTAAGAATATGCCATCACATCAGTTTTCGGCGGAATGCGGATATTTGCGTGATTTAATCTATTGGTGCGGCGACGGTGGATGTGGAGTGTCTGCGGACATCGGTTGCGGACAAAAGTTAGTGTCCCAAGACGCGCAAATACGCGTCCGGATTGCCTCCTAAAACGGACTGATCATTGAGACGCCTAGTGGCAAGCCAAAATTGTTCATCGCGTTCGCGTGTTGCAATGGTCCGACACCGACCGCCGACGACCCGTCGAGATGGGCCATTAGCGGCAAAGTGGGAGGGCGATGTTCAGTTCACCTGTTGTTTTGAAGCTGGTGCTTGCATGGCTCGCCATGGGCGTCTGCTATCGAAGACGGAGCGGACGTTCCGCTGGTCTGAGTGCCCCGAGGCTCGTGGCCCTAACCAACGTTACGCTGCGGCGCACGGGGACGGTCGGCATTCGGCACATCGCGTCGCGACGGTCGGAGCATCGAGCGAACCGTCGTGAACGCAGGCAGTCCGGACTACGACTGAACCGCGCTCAAGCCCGCCCGTGCCCCTAAGCGTACTCTATGCCGGTGGGTAACAAGCATGTTGCATCGAGCGTCGGCGGAGAGCCAAATATTCTGTGCGTTCCAACAACTAGACGGGCCGGATCGGACGCCTGTGAAAGTTCCATTTCACGCATCGGTGTCAAATCAACTCGAAAAAATCCGTCCTTGGCATTGCCTCGCGTGCATTGGCAGCCAATTTCAAAAATATGTGACACTACGGCAGGCGTGATAGGCGACTTCGAAGTTTACCAAGTTGGCCTTGCAAGAACCTGATCGTACTCGCTCGACCCTTGTTGATTGGTCTCAGCCGGAGTTCGTCGATTTTGGCTTCCAACCGATGTACTTGGCTATTGCCTCTCTCAAGTTCGATTGATCGACTGCGATCTCGTTGATCCAGGAGCCAATTGCGCAACTCCAACCATTGCTTCGGTTTTGAATTCGGTGGAACCTGGATCTTCGTTCCTAGCCACGTACATAACTCACCGCACTTGGGGCACCGGACAAATCTGGATCGGCTCGGCAGCTCAATCCTGGGTCTCCGCACGGAGATACGACAATTGAAGCAGGCAAACGTATGGCTACTCATGGTCGGTGAGATCCATTGGCACTGGGCATTTTTAGCACGGGTAGCCGTAGTACGAAACTTTGAAAACCTGAGGCCGCGAGTCCACACTTGACCCGTTTCGAAATTGAGAACGGAAGCGGTTTAGGGTTCTAACCTGCCATTACCGAAAAGAACGGACAAGAGCTGGGTCCTTGCGGTGCACAAATCGCACGCTGCCAAGACTGTCCTTTTGCATCATGAGTGTTGAGCCCGTGCACTTCGTCAGCAGTGGGTCACGGGCGGGCTTGAGCGCCGTTCAGTCGTAGTCCGGACTGCCTCCGTTCACGACGGTTCGCTCGATGCTCCGCCCGGCGCGACGCGATGTGCCGAATGCCGACCGTCCTCGTGCGCCGCAGCGTAACGTTGGTTAGGGCCGATTTTGTTGCAGAAGTCGGCGGGGTCGCCGCTCTCAGCCGGGGCTGATTTTTGAAAGATTGGGCTCGCGCTCTCTTGCCGCTTGCCCTGCCCGGGCTACGGCGACGCATCCGAACTGACGCCTGACGCGACCAACGCAACGCAACTGGACGCTACGCACAGTGCGGCATGGCATTGTCCGGAGGATGCGCTGTGAGCTTGGCGAGGCGACGGAGGTTCTGAGCGATTGCGGCAAGCGTGAACTCGAATTGCGCGCCGGCTGGTCCGCGCAATCGCAGGCGGCCAAGGCGCAGAATGCGCTTCAGATGCGCAAATAGCATTTCGACCTTCTTGCGATCGCGGCGTGTCTGCTCATAGGCGGCCGTCTTGGCGATGGCGCGGGCGACGTCGCGTGCCGCCTCGTACTCATGACGCGTGATCTTCCGGCTCGGCGAGTTCGGGCAGCATCTCGGTTTTGAGCGGACAATCGCGGCAATCGGCGACGCGCGAAATAGAGACCATGTTGTCGCCACGTGATCCGCGTGACCCGCTCGAGCGCGGCAGTATCTTACCGTTGAGGCAGATGTAGCAATCGTGTGCATCGTCGTAGATGAAGTCCTCGCGGCTGAACGTGCCCGTCGTCGCGCCTCGACTTGTCGATCACCGGGATTGTGCGGCGCGTGTTCTTCTCATCGACCAGAAAAGTTGGGCGCCGAACCAGGTATCGGCACCAATCGGGCTTGATGCCGAACGTTTTCTTGCGATTTCGTTCGATCATCGTCTGCGACGCACCAACTTCTGCTTGGCGTATGGCGCGCGAGGCTTCGACGTCCATGATGATGCCGAACTTGACGTCGATGAGATAGTTGTCCGCGTAGGCGAAAGAACGCAGCGTTCTGAGCGCACCCGTCCATTGCGCGCGGCCGGATCGGTAAGCGCCACGAACTCGGTACCACGTCGCTGGCGGCGCCCCAGGCTGGGTCGTCGAGATTGGCGAGATAGTCCTGCACGGCGCGCTCGACGGTCGCCGGATCAATGTCGTGGCTCCACTCGTCGCCGGGTGTTGATCCGCACTTGTTGGCGTCGGCTGCGATCAGGCTCGCATCGACCGCGAAACCGATGCCGCCGACGAGATCAGCTTTGATGCAGGCAGCAACGACGCGCTCGAACACCTGGCGGAAAATGTCGTGCTCGCGGAAACGCTCATTGCGGCGCGCGTGAAGGCGGAGTGATCGGGGATCTTGTCTTCGATACCGAGACCACAGAACCACGGTAGGCAAGGTTGAGCTGAACTTCGCGGCAGAGCGCGCGTTCCGAGCGAATGGCAAAGACATAACCGATAACCAGCATCGGCGCATGAGTTCCGGATCGATCGAGTAGAAACCGGGTATGTGAATAGTGCGGCGCGAGCTCCTTGTGCAGCCAGGAGAGGTCGAGAACCGCCGCGATCCGACGCACCAGATGATCGCCCGGCACGACCCGCCTCAAGATCAAAGGCATAGAATAGTTGGCCCTGCTCGAACTTGCGCCGCCCCATCATCGAACTGCTCCGTCGATGCCGCCATCTCAACGAAGGGAATCACGGTTCGCCGGGCCTCTCAAGCCAGTTCTGCAACAAAATCGGCCATGTGCAGACTTCAACGATGCTGCCAGATCTTCACTGACGACAGGACCAGAATGACTGCAAGGATAGGCAGCAGTACTGCGCCGGACACGACGCCGAGTAGCAGGCCGCCGATAAAGGTGCCAACCAGAGAGCCTGTCGCCATGACAACAAGGAAACTCTTATTCATGCCTATCACCGCGAAACTGCCATCGCGGCTATAACGAGTGAATCCCACCAGCATGGTCGGAAGGCTGACTGCAAGCGACAGACTACCCGCTAGCTTGATATCCGCGCCGAACAGCAGCACCAGCGTTGGGATCAAAAGCTCGCCGCCGGCAACGCCGAGCAGGGATGCAACCACGCCAATCGCAAAGCCAGCCACTACGCCTGCGGCAACTAGCTCTATGCCGAAAAGTGAAGGAACTGATGGGGCGGTCGCGTCATGCGCAAACAGCAGTACCACCGCTATCACAACCGATAACACTGCGATAACCTGATACAGCAACTCCTGCTTCATCTTCACCGCCCAACTCGCGCCGAACCAAGCGCCCAGCAGGCTACCGCAGAGTAGATTGACGATGATCGGCCAGTTGGTGGCAATCGCCGAAAACGGCACGGTCGCAGCGCGGAATGGCAACGCCGACGCAACCACCACCAAGCTCATTGCCTTGTTTAGGATCACCGCTTCAAGCGCCGCAAAACGGAAAAAGCTGATTAGCAAGGGTAGCCGAAACTCGGCGCCGCCAAGGCCAATCAAGCCGCCAAGTGCACCGATGACTGCGCCAGCGCTAAAGGCCGACGTAGGTTGTTTGCCACCGATGCCAGTGTCAGACCTTTGATCCATCGGGTAAGCTTTGGAGCCGACTTGTAATCTTGAATACACCAAGCTTTGCCATCTAAGCAATGGGTTTGAGCGGGATCAACGCTAAACTGACGATGGGGCGCGATAAATCCGGTCAGTATTGTTTACCGCAATGATATGTGGCACATTTTAAAAATGAGATCGCGCTTTCTCCAGCGCTGGATGTTAATCCTCGGCATGGTCGCCATGCTAGGGGCGCTCTTTATCGCGCCTGCAACATCAACTTTCGCTGCGCCCAAGGCGGTCGATTCTCATGCGGCTTCAGCGGTTGCCGAAATGCCTTGCCACAAAACTTCAGACCACCAGCAAAGCAGTCAGAAGCCAAGCAGCGATAGTCCTGCCAAGCCATGTCCTGCATGCCCCGACCATGGATGTCCTATGCTTGGGGCCTGCATGGCCAAGTGCTTCCAGACAATGGCAGCGCCTGATGACGGCCTTGCTGTAACTATCGCAGTGATCAATGGGCGGATATTGTCTGCGCCGTCTCTCGTACCAGCAAGCTCCCTGATACCTCCGCTTCTCCGACCTCCGAGCGTCTGAACCGCGCCCACATCACGCGTGCGCATGATTGCGGCGCGTGCCCGGCTGCGTCTGTGCGTTGGCATAGGTGCCCGCACATGGTTTACGACAACAGGAGACATTCCAAATGAAACGCAATTTCTTGCGTGCGGCTGCCGTAGGCACCGCGCTTTTTACTGCTATGCCGGCCCCGGTTCTGGCTGCCGGAAAGGACTACGAGTTCCAACTCATCGAAAAGGAAGTCAAACAAGGAGTCGAAACGATTGCGGTAAAGCTGATCCATAAGACTTCCGGCAGGGCAATTCCAGATGCGGTTATTTTCGCAAAACGGATCGACATGGGGCCAGACAAAATGGAGGCGATGACCGCGCCTCTCGAGCCGCTGCCCTCAACTGAAACAGGCGTCTACAGTTTCAAGACCGATCTGACGATGGCTGGCAACTGGGCGCTATCACTTGGAGCAAAGGTCCAAGGCGAAGCGGAGACCGTCCAGAGCAAGCTGATCGTGAAGGCAACGCCATGAGCCAGTACATGAAGCGCACGATCGCCGTCGCGGCCTTGCTGGTCGCGGCGGGAGCCGGCGTATGGGGCATCAGGCATGGATCGCTCTCATTCACAAGTGGCGGTCACACCGGCATGACCGATGCGGACAAAGAAAAGTCGAGTGGCCCCATTGTCTATTACCGCGATCCACAAGGAAAACCATTCTATTCGGCGGCACCGAAAAATGACGACATCGGGCAGCCCTATATTGCCGTGCACGCTAGCGAAGATCTCCGCTTCGATGGTGCCTCTACGAATAGTTCAACGGCATCAGCTGACCGCAAGATCAAGTTCTATCGCAACCCGATGGGTCTGCCTGATACGTCGCCTACGCCCAAAAAGGACTCGATGGGAATGGACTACATCGCCGTCTACGCGGGTGAAGACAGCGACGACGGAACGGTCAAGGTTTCGCTCGGCAAAATACAACGCACCGGGGTCGAGACAACGCTGATCGGCAAATTGCCATTCACCCGGACGATCAAGGCACCCGCAGTCGTGCAAATCGACGAAAGGCGCGTATCGGTCGTCACGCCGCGCTTTGATGGATTTGTTGAAAGTATCGGCACGGCCACCACTGGCACTCAAGTGGAGCAAGGAAGTCCCTTGGTGACAGTGTTTGGGCAAGACGTCCTCAACCAAGGTGTGCGGCTCGTCGTCGAGCAAAATGCTGGCGGCAGAGGAGATGAAGCGACCGCACTTTCGGATAGCAAATTAGCGCCAGTCGGAGTGATTGGTGCGCGCCGCCGATTGCTCAATCTTGGTGTCCCTGAAGACTACATCGGCGTTGTTGCGCGCGATCGCCGCGTCCCAGACACACTAACGTATCGGGCAGCCAACGATGGCGTGATCTTAGAGCGGAATGTTGTGGCCGGTCAGGCGTTCAAGTCCGGCGATACGTTGTTCCGTCTCGCGGATTTGTCGGTCGTGTGGATCATGGCCGATATATCCGAAGGCGACATTGCCGCTGTAAAACCAGGACAGTTGGCAACAGTGACGACGCGGGCGCACCCGGGGCGGGTATTCACGGGAAAGGTTGCCGTTGTTTATCCGCAGGTGATGAAGGAGACGCGGACCGCACGAGTTCGCATCGAACTTCAAAATAACGACTTGGCCCTGTTGCCGGAAATGTACGGTAGTGCCGAGATCGCCACGGGTGACGGCAACGATGCAGTCGTGACCGTTCCATCAAGTGCAATCATCGATAGCGGAAGCCAGCAAGTGGTTCTGGTTGCATTGGGCGAAGGACGTTACGATCCACGCCGCGTAAAGCTCGGCAGGATTGGCGACGGCTTCACGGAAATCATCGATGGCGTTTCCGAGGGCGACAAGGTCGTCACCAACGGCAACTTTCTCCTCGACGCGGAAAGCAACCTGCAAGCCGCTCTCAAAAGCTTTGCCGCACCGTCCGAAGCGGAGCGCGCGCCATGATTGCTCGACTTATTGCTTGGTCTGCCCGAAACCTCATGCTGGTGTTCATAGCCACCACTTTGGCGGTGGTGGGGGGCGTATGGGCCGTTCGAACGCTGCCGCTCGACGCGATTCCGGATCTCTCGGATACGCAGGTCATCGTATACACGGAATATCCAGGGCAAGCACCGCAAGTCGTCGAAGATCAGGTCACCTATCCTTTGACGACGTCAATGTTGACCGTTCCGCGCTCCAAGGTGGTGCGCGGCTTCTCGTTCTTCGGCGTGTCGTTCGTTTATATCATTTTTGAGGACGGAACCGATATCTACTGGGCGCGCTCACGCGTACTCG
The DNA here is from genome assembly GCA_013141015.1 of Hyphomicrobium sp. Lineage (GTDB taxonomy): Bacteria > Pseudomonadota > Alphaproteobacteria > Rhizobiales > Hyphomicrobiaceae > Hyphomicrobium_B. The sequence continues at coordinate 81,344 of JABFRT010000046.1, forward strand.
AATACTTGAACGCAGCGGCCAAACGCATTCCGGCCGGTGTCACGCCAACGCTCGGACCAGACGCGAGCGGTATTGGCTGGGTTTATCAGTATGCACTCCGCAACAAAGATAAATCGCTGGCGGCTTTGCGTTCCCTCCAGGATTGGGAGGTGCGCTTCGGTTTGTCAAAAGCTGAAGGTGTGGCCGAAGTTGCCAGCGTCGGAGGCTTCGTCAAGCAGTACGCAATCGTCGTCGATCCAGGCCGAATGCGGGCGCTTGGCATTTCCCTTGCTAAAATTCGCGATGTTATTCGTGGCAGCAACATGGACGTCGGCGGTCGTACGCTCGAACTCAGCGAGCATGAGTTCATGGTGCGTGGACGTGGCTATCTGAAAGGTAGTGAAGATATCGAGCGCATCGTCGTCAAAGTCGACGGCGGCACGCCGGTCTTGATCAAGGATATCGCGCGGGTCGAACTTGCTGGTGATGAACGGCGCGGCATTGCCGAACTCAATGGCGATGGCGAGGTGGCGAGCGGCATTGCTCTACAGCGTTCTGGCGCCAATGCCCTGACGGTCATCGATAACATCAAGAAACGTCTGGACGACATCACCCCGTCTCTGCCGGAAGGCACAGAAATTGTGCCTGTGTATGATCGCTCTGAACTTATCCATCGCGCGATTGCGACGCTCAAGACGACGCTCGTTGAAGAAAGCATCGTCGTAGCCCTCGTATGCATTGTGTTTCTACTGCACGTCCGAAGTGCGCTGGTCGCAATCATCATGTTGCCGGTGGGGGTCCTCCTATCGTTCCTGGCCATGCGGCTGCTGGGTATCGGCTCCAACATCATGAGCTTGGGTGGCATCGCGATTGCGATCGGCGCGATGGTCGATGCGGCCATAGTGATGATTGAGAATGCGCACAAGCACCTCGAAAGAGCCGCACCGGACAAGCCTCGGACCGAGATCCTAATTGAAGCAGCAGCGGAGGTCGGTCCTGCACTTTTCTTTTCTCTGCTCATCATCACGGTATCTTTTCTGCCGATCTTTACGCTCGAATCGCAAGAAGGTCGACTTTTTGGCCCCCTCGCGTTCACCAAGACGTTTGCGATGGCGGCAGCCGCACTATTATCCGTGACGCTGGTTCCAGCACTCATGATCCTGTTCGTGCGCGGCAAGATTATTCCTGAATCCAAAAACCCGCTCAATCGCGCACTGATTGCTATCTATCGACCGGTCATCAGGGCGGTGATGAAGGCCAAAGTGCTCACAATTTCTCTCGCGGCCGTCATCCTCGCGGTTTCAATTTGGCCAATGACTCAGGTTGGCAGTGAGTTCATGCCTAATTTGCAGGAGGGCACGTTGCTGTACATGCCGACAACGTTGCCGGGATTGTCGGTCACGAAGGCTGCTGAGTTATTGCAAACGCAGGATCGCATCATCCGCTCATTTCCAGAGGTTGCGTCAGTGTTCGGCAAAGCCGGACGGGCGCTGACGGCGACAGACCCAGCTCCGATCGAGATGTTCGAGACTGTGGTCAATCTGAAGCCCAAAGCCGAGTGGCGGCCGGGGTTGACGGTCGACAATCTGATCCATGAAATGGACAAAGCATTGCAGTTTCCCGGCGTCTCCAATGCCTGGACAATGCCGATCAAAGCTCGCATCGATATGCTTGCAACCGGTATTCGCACGCCGGTCGGTATAAAGGTCATCGGCAAAGACCTCGCCGAAATTGAGAAGGTCGCCCGCGAGGTCGAAACGGTTGTCAAAGCCGTTCCCGGAACCACAAGCGCCTACGCTGAACGCGTGACGGGTGGCTACTATCTTGAAATTGTACCCAATCGTGACCGGCTGGCACGATATGGGCTGATGATCTCCGACGTGCAGGAGGTGATCGCGATGGCACTCGGTGCCGAACCGATTACGACGACTGTCGAAGGCCGGGAGCGTTATACGGTCGCCATCCGCTACCCGCGCGATCTGCGTTCCGATCCGCAAGCAATCGCAAAGGAAGTGGTGGTGTCATTGCCGACCGGCGGCACAGTCCCGCTCGGCGAAATCGCGGATATTACGCTCACACAGGGCCCGACGAGCATTCGAACCGAAAACGCAAAACTCGCGACATACATTTTTGTCGACATCCGGGATCGCGACTTGGGCGGCTACGTTGCCGACGCCAAGAAGGCAGTGACTGAACAGGTCAAACTCCCCGCAGGGACCTATCTCGTCTGGAGCGGACAGTTCGAGTATCTCGAACGTGCAGAAGCCAGACTTAGACTCGTCGTTCCAGTGACGTTGATGATTATCGTCCTGCTGCTCTACCTCAATTTCCGCCGCGTTACTGAGACGCTGATTGTCATGCTGTCACTGCCGTTCGCGCTCGTCGGCGGCTTCTGGCTGATATGGTGGCTTGAGTTCAATCTATCAGTGGCGGTCGCGGTTGGATTCATAGCGCTCGCCGGCGTTGCCGCCGAGACCGGCGTCGTGATGCTGATCTATCTCGATCACGCGGCAGAGGACGTCAAAGCAAGGTGCGCTCTGGAGAAACGTACCTACACGCGCGCGGATCTCTATGAGGCGATTTTGGTGGGCGCTGTCGAGCGCGTGCGACCGAAGATGATGACGGTTGTTGCAATCATGGCAGGACTTTTGCCGATCATGTGGAGCACAGGAACCGGATCGGAGGTGATGCAGCGCATTGCGGTACCGATGATCGGGGGCATGGTTTCCTCGACATTGCTCACGCTCATCGTCATCCCCGCGATCTACGGCTTGGTCAAGGGATGGCGGTTAGAGGAGCAGTTTGAACCCAATCAATTGACGAAAGTGCCAGCTATATCTGCTGGAGTCTGATGTCTGGAATTGGCCCGTCTCGCCACAGCCGCTAATCGACTGCCGGAAGCGACAGAATATGAAGCGGACATCACGAGCGCAATAGGTGCCATTGTACGACGCTGGTGTGGCACGCCAGTCGAGAGTCCGGTTGGGGTCACGAGCACGCATCGCCCGCATCCTTCGGCAAGTCCGCTAGCCCCTAATGATCAGACATCGTTGCTCTTTTTGTCCGCTCCCCCACCATGAGCAGATACGCGTATTGGCAGATCAATCGGTCGAGAAGGGCCAGAAGGAGAAACAACGCGGCGCTTACCACCACCAGTCCTGTTGCATCTTCTTCTTGCTACCGTCGCGCCGCGTCTTGACCGCCGTTTGGGGTTTCTGGCTGGGCTCATCTAAGTAGCCGAAGTCGAAGAAGCTGGAACCGCCGGTCGACGGCTTGCTGCTAGCGATGGGGATATTGACCGTTGGCCGGCGTGTCTTAAAACCACCCTGGGGTTGGTTGCTCAAAACCGCAACAAACTCGGTTCGATAGTTGGTCTCCCGGCTTAGCGGCTCATCCGAGATGATGATCGATGATCGTGGCAACGCCGTCGGTGCGATGCGGTCGAGCACATCTTGCGGGAACGCTATCCGGTCAAGCGCGTTCGAGGCGTTGTCTCGGCCTTCGATTGTGACCGCGCTCCAGCGCAGGCCAGGACCGGAGTTCGCCATTGCCGTAAAGATATGAGTGCCGATCGCCTGGTCAGGATCTCGGATTTTGATGGGAACCTCGATGCTCGCATCGAACACCTCGCCCCCGTCGGGCCACGGCTTTCCCGTGGTGCGCCGCACGTAGAGCTTCTGCGTCGCCCGGCTGATATATATTGCGACGGGCTGGAGCGCGAGCTTGGCTTCGTCCAAAGCTTTAGTCAGGTCTACCAACTTGGCGGCGGCCGCTTTGGCAGCATCTTTTGCCTTGGCCGCGGCATCGCGCTTGAACGACGCTTCAGCTTTCGCTTGCTCCAGCCGTGCACCCGTTTCGGCTGCCTTGGCAACGGCCTTGAGCTTGCGGTCTTCGGCCCGCGCCTTGGCCTCACCCTTCATCACCACGGCAAGCGCTTTTTCGGAATTCTTCAGTTCAGCGTCAGCCATGTTCTTCAGCACTTGCATATTGGAGAGCAATGCCTTCGCTTTTGCCGCGTTCCCCTGTGCTGTCTCAGCTAATTTCTTTGCTTGTAATTTAGACTTTTTTGTCTCTAGCGCGTCGCCCGTACTGTTCGGATCGATCACTTTGTCCGCAGCGGCTTTGGCGGCATCTTTTGCCGTGGCCGCGACCTCAAGTTTCGCCGCGACATCGGCCTTCGAGGTGTTCAGCCGTGTCTCCGCCTCCGCAGCCCTGGAAGCCGCCTTGAGCTTGCGCTCCTCGGCCCGCACCTTTGCTTCCAGGCTGCCTTTCGTCACGACCGAGAGAGTTTTTTCGGCGCTCTTCAACTCGGCGTCAGCCTTCGTCTTCAGAGCTTGCATTTTCGACAGCGACGCCGCGAACTTCCCCGCATCGCTCTCGGCGGCTTTAGTGGCCTTCTTTGCTTCACCTGCCGCTTTGACGGCTTCTGCAACGTCACGACCGAGGGACTCGGCACGCGCCGGGGCTTCCGCAACGATCTTCGCGTCTGGCACCAGCAATGCCGGATGCGAGAACTCTACCGGGGTTACGTCGCCCGGCGATACGATCACGCGCATGCCAATTTGCGTCTTATCGAATAGCTTCTCCGCGAAGTCGAATGGCATGCGCACGCAGCCGTGTGAGGCGGCATAGCCCGGCAGTGGACCGCCATGCATGGCGATGCCGTTCCAGGTAAGGCGCTGCATGTGAGGCATGTGTGCATCGTCATACAGGTTTGAACGATGATCCTCGTTCTTTTGCAGAATGGCAAAGATACCGGCGGGAGTCTCGCGCCCTTTGACACCTGTCGAGACCGGCGCACGTAGGATCCAACCTTCACTGTCATAGATCGTAACGTTCTGGCTCTTGATCGACACGATTGCCATAACCGGCTCACTTGCCGGGCGCTGAGCCGCTTCAAAGGCGCTTTCAGCCTTTTTCGCAAATGATCGTTCGGCCATGGACACCAGCGTGGCAATGGCGGCAAGCGTTACGAAGATTCGTGATGTCGAATGAAGGAAGTAGGGTTGTGCCATCGAAGTCCGGTACGCCATTCACTGCCATGATTGAGATGCTCGTCTGTGGTTGCGTCAATAGCCTATCCCGTCTCAACTTCCAACTCGATCAGCCCGACTGCCAAGCTTATCGTCGAGTTCAATTGAAAGAGCTGACGCCGATTATGGAAAGCGGCGGGTTGTAGGGAGATCTACGTAGTTGCCCGTACGCACGCCCCCTCACTTGCCTAATTGCTAAAGTACGGCAACCTTGCAGCTTCTCTGCAGGACGGGGCACGTTTGTGCGTCAGCGTCGTTCGTTTTAGTGATTTTATAGGCGAGATGCAGACGGCTTCCCTTGATCATCACCGCAACTGGCGTGCACTAGCATCACTTGCAGTTCTATCCAGCATCGCGTTGGGCGCGAGCCTCGTCGACGCGGACAGCCAAGGCGCGAGCGAATATATTTCCGCTGCTCGGTCAGCAATCCTGATCGACGCACAGAGCGGCGCGACGCTGTTTGCAAAGAATGCTGACGAGCCTCTACCACCGGCCAGTTTAAGCAAGCTGATGACAATGGCCGTTGCATTCAAGGCGCTGAAGGAGAAGAGGTTTACGCGCGAAAGCGAATTCAAAATGAGTGAGCACGCCTGGAGAACGGGTGGTGCACCGTCTAGAACGGCCGCAATGTTTGTGCCTCTAAACAGCAAAGTAAGCCTCGGCGATTTGATCCAAGGCGTTATCGTCCAGTCCGGAAACGACGCGGCGATCGCCATCGCGGAGGGATTGGCTGGCAGCGAGGCCGCGTTTGCCCGAGAAATGCAGACCGAAGCGAGGCGAATCGGCCTTACCACAACGACATTTGTGAACGCTACAGGACTAGACGATCCGTCACAAAAAATGAGCAGCCGCGACCTGGGGCGGCTGACACTTCATCTCATTAAGGAGTATCCTGAATACTACAAATGGTTTGCTCAGCGCGAGTTTTCGTACCGAAAACATCGATTCTTCAACCGCAACCCGCTGCTTGCCGAGGATCTGGGCGTTGATGGATTGAAAACCGGTCACACCGATGCATCCGGCTATGGCATTGCGGCGTCAGCAAATCGAGATGGCCGGCGTTTGGTTGCAGTGGTGATGGGTTTGCAGTCCGCAACCCGCAGGAAGGTTGAAGTCAAGAAGCTGTTAGACTGGGGCTTTCGACGCGCGACCGAAGCCACTATTTTTACTGCCGGGGAGACCATCGGCTATGCCCGGGTCTGGGCTGGCACATCGTTCTACGTGCCTATGACTACGCCCACTGACGCCGTAGTCACGCTTATTCGTGGCACCCCGGATCGCGAATTGAGCGGAGAGATTGTTTATGACTGGCCTCTGAAGCCACCCATTCGCAAAGGCGACGAGGTTGCCAAGTTGCGACTCTCCACACCGTACGGTCTGAAACAGGAGTTCACTTTGGTCGCCGATCAAAATATCGACTCCTCCGGACTGGCATGGCGAGGCGCCGATGCCCTTGCGCTGCTGGTATGGCGCAAGCTCGGCTTCTAGAGGCTTGCGCCTATTATATCAGTTTGAGCTGAAGGCCCATCCTGACCAAGTCGGCCAGCGTTTTGGCCGCCATCTTGTTCATAACCCAAGTGCGGTGAATTTCGACTGTTCGTGGACTGATCCCAAGCTCGATTGCTATCTGCTTGTTGGCCATTCCGCGAACAAGCAATTTCATGGTGTCGCGCTGCCGGTCTGTCAGCAGGGAGTACCGGCCCTCTGTCAACCTTACAATTTCGCCGTCAGCGCTAGCGCTGGCCGATACACGCAATGCATCGCCAATGCATTCGAGCAGTCTGTGATCGTCGAACGGCTTTTCCAAGAATTCATGGGCGCCAAGCTTCATCGCTTGCACGGCCATTTCGATGTCCCCGTGCCCCGTCAAGAGGATGACAGGACGCTCATCACCCCTAGCCCGCATCCGGCGCAGCAAATCCATGCCTGTCACATTAGGCATCCGCACGTCGGAAACAACGCACCCGGGCTTTACTTCTGCGTCCAAAAACGTCTCAGCGCTGCTAAAGCATGCGACGTCATGGCTATGCGCTATCAGAAGCATTGAAACGGCATCCAGGACGGCGAGATCGTCATCGACTATCGAAATGGTTGGCGGCATCGCGACCTCTCTCAAGCGGCAAAATAAGTTTGACGTGGGCTCCTCGCCTGGACGTTTCGATGACAAGCCGCCCACCGTGAATTTCGGCTACCGTCCGCGCGATACTCAACCCGATTCCAGAACCCTCCGCCTTTGTCGTCACAAACAATGTAGGATCTTCGGTATTGAACGAGGGTGGAAATCCAGGCCCATCGTCGCGGACCGAGATAGCATACGAATTTGGGCTCAGGACATCGACAGCTACTGAGATATGACCCGTTTCGGACGTGCCTCGTATCGCGTCGGCACTGTTGTTGACCAGATTGAGAAGCGCTTGCGACAATTGAATCTTGTCAGCCCACACAATTGGCAGCGTCTCGGGTGCCGAGTAAGTCAATGCGACACCGGCGAGTTGCAGGTTGCCGCTATAGAGGTTCACAAATTCGCTCAGAAGATCGCTCAGATCAATGGGCGCGGGCGTATATTGGCCCTGATGAAGCAGCTCGCGAATACTCTTAATGACCTGCGCTGCGCGATCGCTTTGGGTAGATAGTTTGCCAATGGCTAGACGCACCAAATCAACATTTCCGTCCTCTAAGGCCTTCGATGCAACCGAAGCATACGTCTTGACCGCTGTAAGGGGCTGGTTGACTTCGTGAGCAATCGCAGCGGCAATTTCTCCAGCGGCCCTCACGCGAAGCGTCCTATTCATAGCCGATTGTTGATCGCGGGACCGGGCAGCAGCGGCTTCGCGTTCGGTGACTACAGCGCCAACAATGAGACCCGTGACTGTGAGAGCGATCATCAAAGTCTGCAGTGCGGCTAGGCCTGGGTCGTTTCCAAATCGGATTTCGGCACCAATGACCAACCCAATTTGAATGACGACCAATGCTGCTGCAGATCCAGCGGTGCCATAGGTCAACGCGACCCACAATAAAGGAAGAAAGAGCAAGTAAAACAACTGAAACGCTGTTGCGTCCCGGTATCCGAAGATAATCAACATTGCGGCCACGATGGCTGCAAATTGTAGCATCCAATTGCGTCGGACCATTGGGACAGGCCGAAGCGTAACGATGAGCAAGATGACCGGGCAAACGACTAGAATACCAATCAAGCCACCAATGAAAAGCCGCCACGCGACGTGCAAAAAATCGCCTCGACCAAGTTCACCAGCCGTAGCTAGAACGATTGTGTAGAGTCCGGCCGCAAGGGCTGACGTAAAAAATGCAGCGCCGACAAAGGTGATGACGTCTCGTACAGTTCTCAAGCGGGGATCAAATGGGAGAAAGCGTTGCAGAAGTAGAGCGCAGAGGATGTGTGAGAAGCCCGTTGCGAGGGACGTCAGCAATTCTAACGAGAACCCCAGAGGCGCGGCGCGCAAGACGTAATCAGAAATCGAAGCAGAGAGTAGAACCGGGAGGGCATAGACCGTCCCCCCAAGGTAAATAAGCGAAACACTAAGCCCTGCCTGAGGGTTCCAAGGTGTAGCGCCAAATGTTCCGAAGGGCTTCACGTAGCTGACGTAGTCAAATGCAATGAATAGAAGCATGTACAGCACGACCACCAATAGCCGCCGCTGTCCGCTCGCATTTGCCAGGCTTGTTAGGTCAAACATCAAATCGCTTTTTGCTGAGATATAAGCGCATTGCAAGGAAGGTTCGAGACAGTTGGCTACGTACTAATACGTATGGGCTGGTACGTCCTTGACGATCATCACTAGGGGCGCACACTCTTTAAGTGCTTGTCTCGCCGCGATTCCAAGTGGTCATTTTCGCAAGCCGCAATAGCGGTGGCCACACGTGCTTGGTATTCAAATCAGACAGGGCCAAAGTAAAAATCGATCTTCCGAACTTCAAAACTTATGCGCGCCGCTGCCGTTCTCCCCAATTTCGCCACCGGCGCGCAACTTCTCAAGATTCATCAACGCCCACCCAGGCTAAGTAATACTCCGTAGGGTGAATTGCTAAGGGTCAGCCGCGACTAGCGTTTTGGGCCCGATGAACGCATGTTTGATGCTGCTGCATCATTTCACATGGGAGATCAGCGATGCAAGATCTACAGCCTCAGCATCCGAGTAAAACTGAAATTTTGCTGCCATCAGCAGCATCAACGAGCGGTTTTGTTCAAATTCGTGCACTCCCACTTGCGGCATCGTCACTAACGGTGGCCTCGAAGCGGCAAATTCAATTCGGAGAGGCGACCCTTTGCTCCGAGCAGATGCTTGCAGGTCCGCCAAGCGGCATTCAAATGGGCGGCGCTCCACTACAAAATCGTGCGGTCCAAATGGGTGATTAGAGACGGTGCAAAAGTCTTTCCTATGGTTCTCCGCCCAACGGACAAAAAATATGAAGCCCGCCAACAACGACCTGTTCTACTATGCGATGCTGGCGTATTCGGTTGGTATGGTCGCCTACGCGATCTTGCCCTCGAAGCACCCAGCATCGACCGACAACGCGTACGCTCCCGCCGCTTCATTGGCTTCGGGAAATGAACAATCGTCGTCAGGCAAAAAGTTAACGGTTGTTCCAGCGTCCCTCTCCATAAAAAGCGCTGCACCAGGAAAGGCCGCGACGCCCCAACCGCCGGCCATTCCAAAAAGGCTGTCCAAAAGTTGTAAGATTTTGAAGTTGCTCAGCGATGGGGCACGAGCGAGGCGTAAGAGAATGTCAAAAATTTTGTTGGTCGTTGATGGAAAGGAACAAGTGGGAATTGCAATCCGCCATCTCATGGATCTCGCTACGCGCTCAACTGATGACGAAGTGATCATTCTAAATGTCATGCCGGCCACGGAGGCTTGGCAGAAAGGCAATGAACCTCGAAAAAGCCTGGAGCGAGATGCGAAGAACCAAGAACTATTGGTAAAATCTGCAACTGGGCACTGGCTGAGCGAATCTGGGATGAAATACGAAAATCGGAGTTGTGTGGGAGACATCGTGGATGTCGTGACCCGCACGGTAGATCGCGACTCTTGCGATCAAATCGTCATGGCCGAACCGCCGCTTGGCAGTCTGGCAAGGATGATCCGGCGCATGACAGGGCTTCGCCCGTCCACATCTCTTGACCTGATTGTACAGCGGTCTTCCGTTCCGGTGACCATCGTCAGCAGCCACGCCGTCAAGCATTGTCGCGAAACTCAGCAACTCGAAGCCGCTGATCAGGCACCAAGGCTATAGGTCCGCTCGAATTTAGTTCGGATTGCATCTCGGAACAGATGGAGCCGCTTGTTCTTTGTTTGCGTTGTTCAGGAGTACGCCGAGCCACTGACGCAAACTCCCCGGATCATCAAGTTTATACGCTGCTCTGGTTTCGCCACCGCCGATCTTAATAGATATGCCTCCTTTGGCATTGACGGCGTCAAAGCCGCATTCGTCGGTTAGATCATCACCAGCGAAGAGCGGTCGCTTGCCAAAAAATGGCGGCACTTGAAGTAGGTTTCGGATCGCTGCACCTTTGCCTACGTCACTAGGAACAATCTCAATGACCATTTTGCCAGCTTGGCAGATCAGCCGAGGATTAGAGTTGGCAATATGTCTGGCCACTGCTCTGCAGAGCGGGCCGAGTTCCGGGCGAGCTCGAAAATGGATAGCTATGGCCATCCCTTTGTTCTCGATGATGATGCCATCATGTTTACCGAGCGCCTTTTGTGCCTTCTTCAAGAGACGCGGAAAAATTTCATGGAGCAAACCATAGTGCCAGAGCGAGCCATCGGGATAGCGTATAGACGCACCATGAACAGCCGCCACGCAAGAGTTGAAGGGTTTTAGAAAAAAGTCGATTTCGGCAAGTGACCGCCCCGTAACGATGGCAAGTGCGCCATCTGTCAATTCAAATACCGACCGAAGAATCGCGAGTGCATCAGGAGCCAAACGAACCAGAGAAGGTCGTGGCGCGATTTCCGTAAGTGTACCATCAAAATCGAGAAAAACAGCGTGTTCCCTGAGCGATATCATTGGGGGCGTTTGAAAGTGTCTATGAATTTGGAGGGCTCCTTAGCGTCTTCAGAGACGCTACGCGACCACAACTTTGTTGGGCAATAAGTAACACCCCTTATAGATCAGCTGGTGCAGCGGCAGTTAAACGTGCAGCTGTAGCAACCATATCCAACGGCGATCTGCCAACCCTGACAGCTGGAGTGCTCTAATGCTTCTCGTCCTCTGGAGCGCCATCATGTTTTTGGCAGGGTTCTGTGCGGCATTATATTGGATCTATGCGCCTATCATCGATTTGCGCCGTAAGGCCGTGAAAGGTTTGGCGGAAGACCCGAGCTTTGACGGATCGCAAGAACTGCCTACGCAGGTGGCACCTGCTAGTGATGATACAAATGTTATTTCTCTTAGCTGGGCCGGACGCCCGGCGAGAAACACATGAAATCGCTGAAACTGGCAATGCGACCGGCATTTTTCCAAATGTGGCGTAGCCAGACCGTTCAACTCGCAAAATATGGGCTTTTTGCTAGTATAGCAGCATTTTTGGCAACCGCTGCACTCGCACCACTTGGTTCCGCACTTATTCAAGATTGGTCGCGCCGGGATGTCGAACTGCGCTCAACGCTCGTTTTCAATGCCGTCGGCATGCACCTGACGGGGTTACTGGCGGCCAATCAGCGTGTTCAAATTGATCAGCTGTTCGAGCGGGTTGCTAGCGACGCGCGCGTCGTTGGCGTCGCCTTGTGCCGCGGCGACGGCTTACCTGAGTATGCGTCCAAGTTGATGCCTTCGACGCTAACGTGCAAAGGCATAGCGCGATCTGAGGCCGAAAGCTTCTCTACGCTAACCGTTGCGGGGCGCCGCATGTTAGTCGGTGCCTTTCCGATTTCAGCACGGGAGATCGCAGCTCACTTCATCATCCTTCATGACCTAAGCTATGCTGAAGCGCGTGGCACAGAAATAAGAAACTATGCGTCGGCTCTGCTTGTCGGCATTATGTTCCTAAGCGCATCGCTGGCTGTGGGACTTGCTAGTTATCTTGCGCGTCAGTGGCTGAAGTCGTTTAGGGCTGCCGTTGCCAACGCTGCCGACACTTCGATCATGGCAACTCCCGGCCAAATTCCTGGGCCATTTGACAGTGAAATCCGGAAACTATTGAAGAAACTGGATGTCAGCCGCAATGCGACTGACGGGGAGCATGTGCAGTGGAGCAAACAGGCACTGCGGAACATCTTGAATACGGATCTTCCCGGCGTTGACGTGTTGGTCGTCGCCAACAGAGAACCCTACATTCACAACAATGGACCTTCCGGGATAGAGCTCCAAATCCCTGCGAGTGGTTTGGTGTCCGCATTGGAGCCAGTCATGCGCGCCTGCGGAGGCACTTGGATTGCACATGGGAGCGGATCAGCTGACCGTCAAACCGTCGACGCAAACGACAGAATTGACGTACCGCCAGTCAACCCGGAATATGTGCTTCGGCGTCTTTGGATCAGTGAAGACGAACAAGACGGCTATTATTATGGATTGGCGAACGAAGGACTCTGGCCGCTCTGCCATATCGCATTCACACGGCCGATTTTTCGCGAAGCCGATTGGCAGACTTACAAGCAGGTCAACGAACGCTTTGCCGATGCTGTGCTGGATGAAGCAAAGAGCCCGTCGCCAATCGTACTGATCCAAGACTATCACTTTGCGCTTCTTCCGCAGATGATCCGCGCTCGACTGCCAGAGGCGACAATTATTACGTTCTGGCACATTCCTTGGCCTAATGCGGAGACGTTTGGCATTTTTCCATGGAAAGAAGAAGTCATCCAGGGGTTGTTGGGAAGTTCAATTCTAGGCTTTCACACACAGTTCCATTGCAACAACTTCATTGAGTCGGTGGATCGGTTTGTCGAAAGCCGGATCGATCGGGAGCATGCAACGGTGTGCCACAGAGGCAACGAGACGTCAGTACGACCGTATCCAATTTCGATTGAATGGCCGCCAGAAGCATTAGCATCTCAAGACAGCGTCGCGGCATGCCGTAAGCAGGTGCGCAACAGGCTCGCTGTGTCGGATGACACCAAATTGATTGTCGGTATTGAGCGGTTTGACTACACCAAAGGTGTACTCGATCGAATGCGGGCAGTTGATCAGCTGCTCATCGCTCATCCCGAATGGAAAGGCCGCTTCGTTCTTCTGCAAGCAGCAGCGCCGAGCCGCAGCAAACTGCCGGCCTATAGTGGTCTTCAGGAGGAAGCTATACGGCTAGCTGACGAGATCAACGCGCGGTATTCCGATTGTGGAACCGCGCCCATCAAGTTGGTGATCCGCCATCATGAACCGGCCGAGGTCTTTGAACTTTTCCGAGCGGCAGATGCATGCGTTGTTTCGAGCTTACACGACGGCATGAATCTGGTTGCAAAGGAATTCGTGGCGGCTCGGGATGATGAGCGCGGCGTATTGCTTTTATCAAGTTTTGCGGGGGCCTCCCGGGAACTTTCGGAAGCGATCATCATCAACCCATACGACGCATTCGCTATGGGAGAAGCGCTGCATCAGGCATTGACTATGCCAGCACCTGAGCAGCGCGAGAGGATGCGACTGATGCGCGCTCGAGTCAGCTCTAGAAATGTCTACCGTTGGGCGGGACAGATGCTTCTGGATGCAGCGCGTTTGCGCCAGAAGCACCGTATTCTCAGAATGGCATCTGAACCGTCTCAATGAACTCAGGAACAAACATCATTCGGTTGCGCCGGTTGGCGTGTCAGTCATTGCCGTTACGATTTTCTGAATGAGCGGCGAGCAGGTCACAACGACAGGAAGGATCGTGAGCCATGATAGCGCCCATGAGAAAATCCATGGGCCAAGAAATCCAGAAGTGCTGGAAATCATTTGGTAGGTTGCAATGGCAGTTGCCAATCCGGTTGTAAGCCCCGATTGAATCACACCGTATGCAAGCGGCGCGGCCTACTTTGAGAGAAGAGGCATTGTTCGAGAACGCTCCGGCTGGATCTGATCAATTCTAAGGAAACCCGATGGAATTTTGTCAATCTGTAGCACCCGCACCGTAAGGGCGATTAGAGCCTTTCGTCGAGGTGCTATTTTGGCTCACCAGAGGTTTGAATACAGATAACGGATGACCTTTTATGCTGCACCATGCGGATCCGGCAGCAGTCAACGCAACGCTGGTCATCAATCTTTACTACGACATGCCTTGACGACATCTGCGCAGTTATATGGTTTATCAAAAAATAGGCTGTCCGCTACGCGGCGAGAACGTTCGATCGCATGGCCCGACGCATATACGATCCGTACATCGGGATAAATTGCACGAATTCTCTCCGCAACATCCCAGCCCGTTAAGCGACCCTTCAAATCAATGTCCGTGAATACAACGTCGATGCGGTGGCCGGAACGGGCATATTCAATAGCGTCTTCGGCCGAAGCAGTCTCATGAACGATAAAGCCCGCACGACGAAGATCTTCGGCGATTTCGCAACAAACCAAGCATTCGTCTTCGACGAGAAGCACCGTGGGCGAGTTTGTGGTCATCAAGTGCCTTTCATCCCTACTTATGTTCCGCACTTCAAACCGATTTCGATGCTATTGACGACCTCCAGTCAACTTCCAGAATTGGACTACGTATTAGTACGTACCTTCAACATGCGATAAGATATTCAGTTCCGGGGAACGGGAGGCGACGTTCAGAGTTACGTTCCTCTGGTGCTTGGCTTGATAAAACAGGGGCACACGGCACAACTCGCACCGCTGCTGTGAAATCGAAGCTCGAGCCCACGAATATGACACCAAGCGAACGCTCGCTAGGGTCACGAGCACGCATCCGTCTGCAAGTTCGCTAGCCCCTAGTTATCGACTTCGATGCTATTTTTGACCGCTCCCCCCATGAGCAAATGCGTGTATTTGCAGATCAATCCGTCGAGAAGGGCCACTACCGCACGTGAACGACAACGAATATGTTGACCGTATGGACACGCTGCAATTATTCGCCGAATGGACTTGGGCTCGGCACCACAACCCATGGAGTTGGTACATCCGACCCCTTTTCTTGGTGCCGTACTGCTACTTCGCTTGGCGACGAAATCTACCTGGAATGCTCGCAACTATTTTGGCTCTTGCAACCAGCATGTTCTGGTTTCCGGCACCTATAAACCCAGATCCAAGGGCCGTCGAATTTCTTGAGGCGGAGCGTCGATATTTGCTCAGCCCCTGGGGTTCGACGAAAATATTTTTCGCAGCGTTGGTGCCACTCTTTTTCGTTTCGGTTGGAGTGGCATTCTGGCGCCGATCCGTCGTCCTCGGATTAGCCGCAGTGAATGTGGCGAGCATGATCAAAATTGGATGGGGCTTCTACTTTACTGGCACCAGCGGGTGGACGGTCGTCGCACCTGCCGTTCTCGGCTTAGCTGCTATAAACTGTGTGGTGCTTGTTGCGCTGACATGGCGGCACTGATGACCGCTCCGGGTCAAAATCGTCACGCGCCAATGGCCTGAAGGCTCTTGTGCAGAGTTTGCAGACGTCGGCTCTGTTTCGCGACCGGCGTTGCAATCACCTGACAAGGTTGGCCGCTAAACCTCAAGAAGCGGACCCTGACTCGGGCAAGCGATAGGTTGGGGCTATTCGGCTGTCTGTCTTCGATTTCCGGAACGGCCGGATACCGTCCGTTGAGCACCCGACGAGATGGGCCAATAGCGGGCATCCAGCGGATTTAGATTTTCTACCCGCCGGATGTCGGGTTCAGGTACTGAAAGCTGCCGTCCAGGTGTGCGCTAAGTCGACGAAACTGCATTCGGCGGCCACGCACCTCATTTAGCGGCGACACATTCTGATCAGCCTCTCGTGATGCCGATAACGACGGTCCCAACAAGCACAACCATCGTCAAGGCGATCGTGATCAGCGCGGCGTAACCCCATATGAGGATCGAAAGCGCGGCTGCGAGAAGCAAGACGCCAACAAGTGCAAAAAGCTCGCCAACACGTTCTTCTTCGACGCATTTCGCGGCATACCCGATGATGGGGATAGCACGCAGTACGCGCTCGATGATTGAGGGCTTGGAATTCTCAGTCACAATTTGCTCCAGGTAATTTTTGGGTTTGAGATAAAGACGAAGTGGAGGACGCCAGAACAGGCCACATCCGACGCAAAAGGCTGGGGTTGTGCAACGCATAGCGAGCCTGCAACGACGACAATCCTCGCTGCAGGATTAGCTCAGCAAGAAGCGGGTCAGATTGAACGCGCACTCCCCCGTTGTGAGGGCGCCAAAGCTGGGCTGGTGATGGTCGTCATGCGCGGGCGCACGCCCGCATCCCGAAGCGCTTTAAGAAAGGCGTCTCGAAACGATTGCCGTTCGGGGGGCGACAGGTCTCGCGCAACTTCGAGCTTCTCATTGCGGTGCCAGAGTTCAAGAACACGCAAGCCGAAATCGGGATCGTCATGACATTTCACCGACAATCCGTACAGCGGCAAGCGACCCGTGAAAATGCACGCCGAGCCCCGGTATCGGTTCACAATTACATGGTTGTTCTCGATCACGACATCTTCGTGCCGACGGAGGCCGCGGTCGAACGCAACAAATGCGAAGATGAGTGCTGCGGAGTCGAGCGCCACGAACGCGCTGACAACCCACAACCCTGCCATAGCAAAGATGATTTGAATGGCAAGTGAGGCGGTCACAAGGCAAATTCTCAAGCGCCGCCCGGCCTGATCAGACAATGATTTGTGGGGCGTGATCGTCGCGTGAAAAGGCTCGGGTACGTTGCGTGCCAAACTTCGGGGCGAAGTGCAGATCGTGGCGGTGTCGGCAAGCATCAGACGCCCCCGATCTGCTGGATTTCAAGGCGCGGTTGCAAAAGTGGTGGCGCGAACGATCCCAGAAATGCTTCGAGAAACGCTTGCCGCTCTGCGTTCGTAAGGTCGCGAGCAATCTCGATCCGGGTGCGTCCGCTCCGCAGGTGGATGCTGAGCAGTCCAACCGGACCACTCCGGCCTTCGACGACAATTGCGCCGTGCGGAAGCTCGACGGAATAGTTGGATCGGGCGTTCGATACGCGGCTGACTGCGACACCGCGATCGTCGACCGCAACATTTTCGTGCCGGTCGCGATCGGAATGCACAGAGATAAGGGCCATCACGATTGCGATGGCGACGAGCGCCAGCAAAACCGTAGACAGCCACTGAGCGGTGAAGATCAACCCGAACAGCGCGACGATACTCAGCGTCGCAATCGCGAACAGTCCAAATATGAATGTGCCAACCGACATCGAAGATGTGGGCGTGATCTTGGCATCGAATGCGGGAGTACTCGCCGTATGAACGCGTGCTTGCAGGTGGGCCATTGGGATGGCTTGAGTGATTTGCGGTGACCGCTGAACCTCGGACATCATCGGGCTGCCCTCCCTCTGCGGCGGGCAGAGACGGGTTCAGGCGCTTCGCAATTCACAGCTGCTTGCGGATAACTGACATTGTCCGCAAATTCCGAAAGCCTACTCGGATCCAAAACCTCAAGATGGTTCCGGCCGCACATGCGGATGATCTTGTGGTTCTTCAATTTGGTCAGCTCGCGCGACACCGTTTCAAGCGTCAGACCAAGATGATCGGCTAGGTCCGTTTGGCTGAGTGCCAGCGTGAACGACCATGGTGGTTGATTGGGCGTTGCATCGTCGTGGTTGCCGCTCTTTGCGGTCTCAAGAATGTACGATGCGATCCGCTCCGTTGCGTTTCTGCGGCCGAGCGAAACGATCATGTCTTGCATCTTCAGAAACTGTTTCTGAAGCTGAGCTGCTGCGCGGCGCTGAAGTAGCAGCGAGGCATCGAACACTGAGCGGGCGATCTGTTTTACGCGAACGTCGCTGATGGCAATCGCACTAGTATTGTGCTGTTGCACCAAAGGCAGGCCGAGCAGGTCTCCGGGTCCCAGAACGGCCAGAATTTGCCGGCGTCCGTCGGGCAACGCGATCGTCAGCTTCACGGTACCCTCGATGATTTCGAAGATGTGCCGGCAAGGCTGAGATTGTTCGAAGATCATTTGCCGGGGCTCGTACCGCCGGATGCTGACGGCAGAGCGCATCGAGAACCTGTCGTTAGCGACATCGCGTATAGCCGCAACAGCATCGAGGGGTCGCGGCAGGCACGCGGAGGGAAGCGGCGGCAAGTCTGTGGGATTTGAACGAAGGCTTGTGGTCATGGCTTGACCTCGAAAGGGATGAGCTTCAACGGTTGAGCGAAAGGCTTCAGGCCATCACAGGCTGGGATCCATTGCCGGAAGTGAAGCAACGCTCATGCGCGCCAGAACAGCGGGCAGGAAGACCGCTCAGCAGATTGATCCGCTGGCAGCATTGCTCAAAATCGGAAGATGGAGCTGGATCCGCAACTCGTGTTGAGAATTGGCGAGCGCTACGACCGTCTTGGTCTGCATCACTCAATCATCTGCAACAGCGAGTGGTTGGACTGCGATGACCGTCGCATTTGCAGCAACGACGCGTGGTGTTAAGGATGTAATCCCAACACGCCGGTCGTTCATGCAAGCAACAGTATCTAGCTATTCATTGGTGGGCCGCGCGAGCCGAGAACCGGCCCAGCCCGAATAGGGTGCAGCGACGGTCGCGGCACAGCGATGGCAGGCGATTCCGCTGTTAGCCAATGGATGGGTTCAGCGGTGACTTCGGGCAAAGTTGCGGTCGCGATTCCGCTAAAGGCACACTGCTCATCGGCACCGGACTTGTGCTGTGGCGCGGGTGGACTGCCGTCGAGATTGAGATAGACAGTTTGGGTGCCTGACGCCGTACAGATGACGACTTTAAGGCTCCCGCTCGCGACCGATGCAAAATCCGGCATGTAGCCAACGGGAATCAATGCCCGCAGCGCGAACGCAACAATCAACAGGCGGCTGAGCCACAGGCTCGCCTTCAATCCTAGTGCGGATCTACCTGAATGAAACAAACAAGCCTCTCGTTCGCGTGATCGCTTGCTGTAGCGCGTCCCGGCAATCTAAGCGCCGACATGCAACAAAGCACTCCGCAGTCTAAAACGACAATCGTGGATCGATGATCCCTGCGATCGTCAGCTTCGAATACTGAACCACAATGTGTCGTCTGTGATCGTGGCGTTCGGTCGCTGGAAGCCTATCTAGCCTCATCGAACCAGGGAATTGTTCCTTTTTCGACGGCAACAATTCGATCCGTGCAAGCGTGAACGCTCAATTGAAATGAAGCCCGTCGGAAAGATGTAGCTGTAGCCTGGGCCAACCACGCGGTCTGCCTAGTGTGCTGTAGAACTCAGTGTTTATGGTGATCCGCATGAGCGCCGTTTTCGACGGGCACGGAGCCCTCAAAGAGCGAAAAGCGGGCTACCACATGCGCGGGCAGTGTGGCCTCCGCTCTCGAAAGCGCCATCTCCATTTCCTGTGCAACGGCAGCAGGTAATCCTGCGGCTGTGAGGCCCGCCGCACTCTTGATGCCGTCTCCGCTGCAAAGAATGACGCTCCAGCCATGGCCACGCCTCTTGAGCAAAGCCCTGCCACCGCGTTGACCTTCGACCCATCCAGCTACGGCATAGTCACCGACAACCGAAATAGGGGCAACGTCGATGACCATGCCGGGCTTTTCCCATGTATCCTTGATGATCTTCACAATCTCTTGCTGACTTTCAGAGGAAGAAAGCTCGGCGGTGTAGGCAGGGACGGCAACGAGAAGCACCACACTGGCCAGTACGGTTCGTAGCAATATACCAGTCATGTACACGCGGCGCTTGTGACCAAAGCTCACCATTTGTACTGAATTCCTCCATAGACCGCCCGGCCATTGCCCGGCTCGAAAAGGTTGGTGAACGCCGGGTTGGCAATGTTCGTAATACCCGAGGACGCAATATAGGCTTGGTCTGATAAGTTACGGCCTTCAATATAGGCTGACCACGATTTTCCGTCATCGTAACCGAGCTTCATGCCCCAGATTGCGTAGGCAGCGGTGTCAAGCGTGTTCGCGCTATCGACGAAATAGGCTTCCGGCACCCATTCGACGTTGGGTCCAAAATAAACGCCACTCGGATGCTTATAGAGTAATTCTGCTCTTACGAAGTGCTTCGGTGCCCCTGGAATATCATTGTTGCCAAATAGCGGATCGTTGTCGAAGTGAAAGTCGTTGTAGGTGTAGGCCGCATTGAGCCAAACCTTGTCGGGCCGATCGCCCTTTTCCAGTATGCCCTTGAAGATGGCAGCTCCGAGCCCAGCTTCGACACCCTGGTGGATTGTCTTGTTCGCATTGCCCACAAAACAGAAATCGGGCATTATTCCAAAAGGAACCATGCACATCAGCTCGTTATCAAGGTTGGCGCGATACAGTGTCAAATCCCAATTGAAGTCCTCGGTGCGGCCACGTGTGCCGACTTCATAGGTGGTCCCCCGCTGCACCTTGGCATCGGCTACACCGGAGAAGAACCCGACATCCTCGTCAAAAGTTGGAACCTCTGCACTTCTGGATATGTTGGCGAAGATCTGCGAGGTTGGGGTCGTCTCCCATAGGAGCCCGACTTTGGGGCTCCAAAGATCGAAATTCCGCTCGTAGCTGGTGCGATTTAGAACCGCTTCCCGTTCTCTCTCGGCATGTAGGAACTGCGTGCCGCCAACAATTGCAAAGTTGGGCGTGAGGTAGAACGAGTCCTCCAGATAAAAAGAATAGTTTTTGGAAATATCATCTGATCTCTGAGCCATCGGCCCCTTTGCGGCATTCGGCAAATTAACGTACCAAATGTTGTCGTTTTTACCATTGTGAACGGTCACCCCCGCAATCAAACGGTTCTTGTGTCCATCAATTGTACTCTCATCATGTAGTCGAGCAAAGCCGCCGTAATCGTCGAACCGATGGTCAAGCCACATGAAGATCGGATGCATGAGATGCCGATTGGTGTAGAATGCTCCAAGTTCAACTGTGGTACCCGGCGCGACACGCACTGTGGTCTTGTTTGCAAGCCTGACGGAATCGATGTTGCGCTGCCAGTCATTGGTGACATTGATCGCTGCCGGCGTCTGAGGTGCCGATAACGCAACGTCTTTGGTAACGGAACCTGGAATACGCTGTTCGATCGAGCTGGCATTCAGATAGAAACGTGTTTCGATGTTTTCCGAGAGGCGATATCCAATATTCATGGCGCCACGAACGCTCTGGCCGTCGCTGTGCTCGCGGAACCCGTCCTGTTCCTGCCATGTGCCAGCGATAAAGTAATCTGCGGCGCCAGAAACGCCACCGGAAGATGCGGAGAGCTTGTGATAGCCGAAACTTCCGACATCCAAGCGCGCGCCAAATGCGCTTGCATCATAACCCGTTGGCATCACGAAATTGATTGCGCCGCCAAGTGAGTTCGCGCCATAGCGCAACGCATTGGCCCCCTTATAGACCTCAATGTAGCGATAGACACTCGGATCGATCTCCTGGAAATCGCCGTAGCCGTCGGAAGTGTTGATCGGAATGCCATCCATGTAGAGCTGCAGTCCGCGCAAATGGAAGTTGCGCGAAAGGCCCGAACCGCGGATAGACAAACGTGAGTCCTCGCCCCATTTCGGCTGAACAAATACACCGGGCACATAGTCCAGTGCGTCCTTAATCGTCGAAGAAGGCGTTGAGTTCTTATATTCTTTGTCACTGACAAGATCGACCGCACCTGGCGTATGCTCAATTTCGGCTCGCGCTTCGGTTGTTGTCGGCACAGTAAGTGCTCCGCTGCGATCGGCGGGATTGCCACTGGCGGCTGCATTGGCCTGTGCATCGTCAAATGCCGGCTGAGCTTGCTCAGCCGCACTTTGTGTGACGGCTGGAGCGGATTGGGGAGTAACTTTCGCCTTTGGCTTTGATGCTGGTTCGCTTGCCACGACCTTCTTCTTTTTCGGCTTCGGCGCGGGTACTGACTCCGGTTCGATGTCTTCTACTAAGGGTGCCGGTTTCTTTTTCGGCGTCGGCGATGCTTCCTGAACGGGTGCCGGTTTCGGCTTATCCTGGATGATCTTTACTTCGGGCAGTGCTGGTTCTTTGGCGGGTGGAGCGGCAGGCGTCGTCGCAGCAGGCGGCGGCGGAGCGGCCGTTGTGGTCGCCGGAGGTGCCGGTGGATTTGCCGGCGGTGGAGTCTGGGTCGCTGCAGGCGTTTCAGGAGCGGGCTTCGTTGCTTCCTGGGCGGACGCTTCGCGGATGAACAGCACGAGAGCTGCCGTCGAGATTGCGAGTGCTGCTGCAATGGGAAGCGCGCGACGATGCGAGATATTGGACATAAGAGTTCTCCTGAAAGCCAGACTCCGGGCATGGCTGGGCCATATCCGGCGAGTTGATGGGTCTTAGGAGAGCTGTGGTGGGCCGCGTGATCCGAGCTGAGGTCCGGCACGTGCTGGCGGCAATTCAACAGCAAGACGCGGGGTGAAAGTTGGTGTTTGAAATTCCTTTACTTCAAGTGGAATTGCATCGAGCGCGGACAGTGCGACAGCCGCCATTCCCGTAAATGCGCAGGGCTGATTGTGTTTAACGTCTTCTTGATCAGGTAGTTGCTTTCCGCTTCCATCGAGTGCAATCGTCTTTGCACCCATCGCCGAACAAATTACGACCTTAAAGACACCATTCGAGGCCGCAGAAAAGTCAGGCATATAGCCGACAGGGACGAGCGCGCGGCCAACAAATGCCAAGAGCAGCAGGCGAGTCACCCACCGCTGCAACACGCCAAACTTGAAGCCATCCCCCCGGATGCTCATCTGTTTCCCTGACATAAAGCCGTCGCGCTGTCTGGCAAACTGCTATTCCCGAAGTTCTCTTTAGTGGCAAAAATACCGGCTGCAAACGGTTGTCGGATCGTTTTCAGCCACCCCGACCTTTAGAGTCTCCAAAACGCAACAAAAATGCGGGGCATTCCAAAGTTCCGGCGTAACCAATACGGCTGAGGGGGCATCGGCGGGAACTTTCGGCATGCGCCAGCTACCAGCAACCGACAGCTGTTGAACTCTTCGTCTCCAATTCTCCGAAGCAGACACAAATGCCGAGCGACTGTTCTCGATCGATGGTGGCAGCATTGGGTCAAAATCGTCATGCGCCGACGGCCTGTAGGCTGTTGTGCAGAGTTTGCGGACGTCGGCATGTCTCGCGGCCAAGCGTGGGAGCGCCTCCGATGCGATGACCGCAGCACCTCGGTAAGCGGACACAGGCTTTCAGGGTGCCAGATCGATCTGCGATGCTAAGCCCCCAGAACTTTCGCAATGGTCAGAAACCGGCCGTCCTAGCGCCGACGCGATGGGCCAAAACCCGCCCTTGTAGCCACGGACTATCTGTGTTGCGGTGCTTTCGCCGTCACGGGGGCGGGGATGTCGTCCCGATGCCGACTGACCCTAGGTGATGGCAGCAGTCAAAGGTATACCATCCGTTGTCGACTCACATCGTGACGGTGAAAATTGATCCGAAGCGATCGCAAGCAAAATAGGTTGCTAACCGGGAGTCGCTGGCAGTCCAAGTGGAGAATCGCGATAGGCACTCGGTGAGATGCCGGCCCATCGGCGAAAGGCACGCGTGAAATGTGCAAGATCGCCGTAGCCCAGTTCTAGTGCGATCTGCGTGATTGACACCGCACCGCTCTCAAGCATCAATTTAGCGCGGTTGAAAAGGCTATCTTCAACCAGCCGCTGGAACGTGGTTCCGTGCTGATCAAGACGCCGCTGCAGCGTGCGGCGACTCATGCCAAGCTTTGCCGCTACCCAATCGATGCGTGGATAACCTTCATAGAGCGCAAGGTCTGTGACAGCGGCAATGATCGCGAGAGTGTCTTCTTGCTCTGGGATGAGAGGTTCAAGACGCCCGCCTACTTTCGCCCTTCCAGCATTTCCAACGCGTCTACAGGCTAGCAATGTGGCGTCAAATTCGATCGACGTAACGGAGTGCCCGACTGAAATATTCGTGGCAAACACCTCCTCGAGACCGGCTCGCCGCGACCCGGATGGCTGGGCAATCATCACGAACTCGGGACGCCAACGTCTTCCGGCATAGTTTCGGATCGTGTCGATCATGTAGCTGACGCCTAGAAGCTCGTTGTGGTGGCGGCCAGCAGTTTCGGGTTCCACGAACTCGATTGACCAGCGCATTGAAGGCCCGCGCCGTTCGAGCGTCAGGACGGTCGAGGTTTGCAACATGGCGTTGATGCCCGCATGTCCCCGCTCGATGGCTTGAGCCAGCGATTCTGCCGAGCAAACCCAGGCACCGAAAATGCTCAGCTCCTTCATCCTCACCTCTTGGCCAAGACGCGCACCGAAGCACGCGTCTCCAGTCTCGCGCGCCGCGCGCTCGAGAAAGCGGAACTGCTCGCGCAAGGGGATTACGATTTCGGGCTTCTCGAGAAGCGCGAACGGGAGGCCGACGTCGCGAAGTACGCGGGTCACCGAGGTGCCGCTGCGCTGCATAAAGTCAGCTATAGGCCCGAGTGAGGCTGCACGCGTAAAACCTGAGAGGCGTGGCGACACGGGCATCCCTTCAAATATTAGCCATGGCACTAAATGGCAAGCGCGAGTCCCGGCGGCAACTCACATTGCCGTCACCGGAATCACTGTCTCCCGCAATTGTATCAAGCATGTATCGGCCGAACCAACGAGGAAACACATGACCACGCTTCCGTTTGATACCCAAAATGTCCATTGGAACACAATCCCGGGCATCGATCACCTGGCCTACCAAGTTCTCGCAGTGGACGAGACCAAGCGGATCGTCGACATCCTCTTCAAGTTCGATGCAGACGCAAAGATCGTTTTGCACAGACATAAGGCCGACTACATTACATTTGTGCTGCAGGGCGAACTCAGGATTTACCAGCCCAACGGCACGCTCAAGGAGATTCGTCCCGTGGGCAGCTATGTTACCGGCACGGCCGACGGCGAACCCCATACCGAAGGCGGCGGTGACCAAGATGTCATTGCATTCTTCAGCAACAGGAATGTCAAGCAAGTGGTCTACGAGATCCTCGATGAAAACCAGAACACGATCGCGACGTTTGGTATTGCCGAATTCAAAGCGCTACTTGCTGCGCAAGCTCCGCCGCCTTCGACTGCGGTCGCATGACCCCATCGTGCGACATAGCTTAAGTTGACGTCCACTCCTGGCCGATTTTGTTGCAGAAGTCGGCGGTGTCGCCGCTCTCAGCCGGGGCTGATTGTTGAAAGATTGGGCTCGCGCTCTCTTGCCGCTTGCCCTGCCCGGGCTACGGCGACGCATCCGAACTGACGCCTGACGCGACCAACGCAACGCAACTGGACGCTACGCACAGTGCGGCATGGCATTGTCCGGAGGATGCGCTGTGAGCTTGGCGAGGCGACGGAGGTTCTGAGCGATTGCGGCAAGCGTGAACTCGAATTGCGCGCCGGCTGGTCCGCGCAATCGCAGGCGGCCAAGGCGCAGAATGCGCTTCAGATGCGCAAATAGCATTTCGACCTTCTTGCGATCGCGGCGTGTCTGCTCATAGGCGGCCGTCTTGGCGATGGCGCGGGCGACGTCGCGTGCCGCCTCGTACTCATGACGCGTGATCTTCCGGCTCGGCGAGTTCGGGCAGCATCTCGGTTTGAGCGGACAATCGCGGCAATCGGCGACGCGCGAGAAATAAGAGACCATGTTGTCGCCACGTGATCCGCGTGACCCGCTCGAGCGCGGCAGTATCTTACCGTTGAGGCAGATGTAGCAATCGTGTGCATCGTCGTAGATGAAGTCCTCGCGGCTGAACGTGCCGTCGTCGCGCCTCGACTTGTCGATCACCGGGATGTGCGGCGCGATGTTCTTCTCATCGACCAGAAAGTGCAGGTTGGGCGCCGAACCATAGGCAGTATCGGCGGCGAGCCAATCGGGCTTGATGCCGAACGTTTCTTGCGTACGTTCGATCATCGTCTGCGACGCACCAACTTCTGCTTGGCGTATGGCGCGCGAGGCTTCGACGTCCATGATGATGCCGAACTTGACGTCGATGAGATAGTTGTCCGCGTAGGCGAAGAACGCGTTCCTGAGCGCACCCGTCCATTGCGCGGCCGGATCGGGCGCCACGAACTTCGGTACCACGTCGCTGGCGGCGCCCCAGGCTGGGTCGTCGAGATTGGCGAGATAGTCCTGCACGGCGCGCTCGACGGTCGCCGGATCAATGTCGTTGCTCCACTCGTCGCCGGGTGTTGATCCGCACTTGTTGGCGTCGGCTGCGATCAGGCTCGCATCGACCGCGAAACCGATGCCGCCGACGAGATCAGCTTTGATGCAGGCAGCAACGACGCGCTCGAACACCTGGCGGAAAATGTCGTTCTCGCGGAAACGCTCATTGCGGGCGCGCGTGAAGGCGGAGTGATCGGGGATCTTGTCTTCGATACCGAGACCACAGAACCACCGGTAGGCAAGGTTGAGCTGAACTTCGCGGCAGAGCGCGCGTTCCGAGCGAATGGCAAAGACATAACCGATAACCAGCATCCGGAGCATGAGTTCCGGATCGATCGAGGGCCGGCCGGTATGTGAATAGTGCGGCGCGAGCTCCTTGTGCAGCCAGGAGAGGTCGAGAACCGCCGCGATCCGACGCACCAGATGATCGCCCGGCACGACCGCCTCAAGATCAAACGCATAGAATAGTTGGCCCTGCTCGAACTTGCGCCGCCCCATCATCGAACTGCTCCGTCGATGCCGCCATCTCAACGAAGGGAATCACGGTTCGCCGGGCCTCTCAAGCCAGTTCTGCAACAAAATCGGCCCGAGGCAGTCGAACGGCGTTCGAACTTTATTGGCCGCGGCTGAGTGAAAAGCGGGCTATCTGCAAATTTTGCCAGAACTCCGCTGACCGAGGTGAATCTTCCTTATTGGGCGCGTGGCGATCAGGCGTGCACGTGACCCATCTCAGACATTTCATTCGAAGAGCCAGCGAACCAAAATCCGGCAAGTCTCCAAGGGTGCAGCGGACACGCCGCCGCTCGCCCCCCCTGCTCGCATACAATTACCTCTTCCCCGCCGGCTGGCTTTGCTAAAAGAGTGTTCGTGTGCATTGGATGCAGTATTGGTGCTTCCAAAGCCACCAGAGGAGTCGTCTCGTGAAGCCCCTTCTTCGATCGTTCAGCGCTTCTTCGACGAGCCCGAGAGACATGCGCAACGGTTCAACTGGTTCTCCGCGGTCTCCCAAACGACGTCGACCGGTACAGCAAAAAGCCTTCGGGCACGACCACCTGAGGCACGTGCACACATGCTGATCACGCTCACTTGTCCAGTTCGAATGTCGCGCGAAGGCGCCGAAATCTGCGATCGCAATGTGCTTGCGAGGATTGCAGGCTATCGCATTGCCGACCCTGGGCTTGCCCAGCACATGGACGGCGTGCTCATCGATCAAGGATTCGTCGATGCAGGCGTCGATTTGGTGCTGGGCAGCGGCGGAGAAAGGCTCGAGGCCGTCACCGGGTTCCGTGCCATCACGTCGCCGGATCAATCGGATATTGTCGCTCTGGCGGAATATCTGTCCGGCCAGTTCCTCGACGGCTGGGGCGTGGATGGGATCGCTCTCGACCGCGATGAGGCGCGCTACCATGCCGAGTTTCTGGTCGAGGCTCAGTCGGTGCCGCACCGCGGCTTCAAGATTGGGCTTGTCGACGACGGAGTGCCGGTGCCGGATCGGCGCCCGACGCCAATCCTGAAAGCGGTCGAAGCTGGCGATCTTGTTGCGATCTCGGCATTGCTCGCCGCAGGAGCCGCCCCCACTGTGACGAACCAATGGGGACAGACGCCGCTCGACATTGCCTGCGCTCGTGGGCACGCGCCCGTTGCGCATGCGCTCCTATCGGCCGGGGCCCTTCCGTCTGTTCGCACGGTGCATCTGTGCGCCATCAACGGCGACACCGGATTGCTGGCCGCAGTACTCGATGCGGGCGCCGGGGTCGATACGCCCGATATTGGTGAAGCCACTGTGGGCATGACCCCTCTGATGTGGGCCGCCAACCGTAGTCATATCGAGGCCGCTCGGCTTCTGATCTCGCGCGCCGCCACGCTCGACGCTCAGGACGCATTTGGACTGACCGCGCTGATGCACGCGAATGAGCCCGATGTGGCCGAACTGCTGCTCGTAGCCGGCGCCGACGCCAGCGTGCGGGACGCGCAAGGCCTCGATGCCGCGGGACATCATCGTGATCAAGCCGACAACTTCCGCCGCATCGACGCCGACCAGATGGCCGACGCAGCCATCGCTGTTGCCGATGCGATCGATCGATGGCGGGCGCCAATAGGCGGTAATAGGGATTGATTGATCGATAGTGCTTGCCATGAAGCGTAGACGAAAGTCGGCGGTTAGTGCGGTTGGCACGAACGCCAAGAGTCTCCGAGACGATAGCGAAGTTGCTCCAGCTACACTCCGCTTGGGCGGATGCAGCGGCTGACACAGCCCCGGCGCCAAGCAACAGACGAGCAAGAACGGCTCTCGCGTCGCAAAACCTAAGTCATTTTAACGGATACGACGAGGGGCTTCGCCCATTTGCTACGCAGGCGTGAAGCAACATTGCCGAGAACCGGCTAAGCCGGGTTTATGCTGGCGGTCGAGAAATTGGGGGGCGAAGAAATTCTACAGCAGCACAGAAGCCGCTCACGCATGCGCTGCCTATTGCACCAAAACAGAATGAATTCTTGAAGTCTCAACGTACAGCTGGTTGTTTTGCAACAGGCGAGATTCCGATGATTTCCACGAAGTCCCGACAGCAGCAGTTGTGAAGGCGTTGCAGAAATCAGCAAGGAGGTGTTTTCCACCCAATTGTAAGTGGACAAGCGTGTATGAAACAACGCCAACGGTATTGATCAATGAAACGGTAAAATCATACTCAAGTGAGGCAAGAGTCTGGGCCGCAGACAGCAAAAAAGCCTTATCAAGTTTTTCTCTGCAATGATCTTCAAGGGAACGGCACCCGCATTGGGTGATAGCTCGTCGAAATATTTCAATATCGGTATCAAGCTCTGAACCTTGAAAATCAACGGCCATCAAAAACTTTTGGAAGGCAACATTTGAGGCAGCCAAGTTCGCAGCTTCGAAGTAATACTTGCTTACAAGCGCCTTGCGGGCTCTACGTCGATTCTCTTGAAGATTACTAAGTGTCACGAGACAGCTCCGGGTAGTGGAATTAGAGGCTCATCCGGCGGGCTCTCAAAAGCACTCAATCGTGACTTGATGAATTTTTCTGGCCGCCATCCGTGCTCAATAAACGTCAAAAGCATTGCGTGATTTAGTGAAATCCCGACAGGCAGATCAATTTCTTCTTGCGTTAGTTCCGATTTATGCACTTCACGCCCGGAAGTATCGTCAACTGACCAATTGACCTCTGCGCCGCCGAGAGGCCGACGCCATCTCAAGGGTAAAAGCGGCGCTGGCAGTTGTCCTACGCGGGATAACAACCCGGCTCGGATCGCCGCATCAACGTGGTAGTGGATGAAATAGGCCCCTTTAAAAAGTTCAGGCGAAACAACTTCGACACTGTCTGAAATCCGGGGGCCGACCAGTACTACAGAATTAAATAGTTTCCCCTTTCCTATATACTGAATGTGAGCAACTCCTGTGGAGAGCGGCACCCTAAATACGTCGCCAACTTTGAGCTTCGGTATCACCACGACCTCTTCCTTCTGGGTCAACGCAAGGTCGTAAGCGCGCGCGATAAAAGCTTCCGTTATCGCAGGCACGAAATTCATGTTTTTTCCGCGCCGAAACGCGTCGAGGTATCCGCTGATGATGCGGTCCTGTCCGAGGTAAGCCAACGCCGCAAGGTGAAATATTTGCGGAATGAAGGGGAAGTCAGGCCTGTTCGCTGAATATTTATCAATTTCCGCGTCAATATCTATAGCTGCCGCATGCTTCAAGCATTCGTCTAAAAACGGAAGAACGTGTTCTGAAGAAATCTCATGGCCGTCGACCTTTTTAACAAGG
Organism: Hyphomicrobium sp.; assembly: GCA_013141015.1. Lineage (GTDB taxonomy): Bacteria > Pseudomonadota > Alphaproteobacteria > Rhizobiales > Hyphomicrobiaceae > Hyphomicrobium_B. The sequence goes on from JABFRT010000046.1 coordinate 111,279, forward strand.
GTATCGTACCTGAGGGCGAACTCTTTTGTCTTACGATCCCCATTTATTTTTGAAGCAATGCGATCCCAATTCGCATTCCCTGCGCCGATTGATGCTTCGAGCGCTAGTGTTTTGCTCGAAGGGAAAACACGCAGCAGCAAAGAGGCATATCCGACATTTAGCGGGTGTCTCGCAACCACTCCATCCGACTTCTTCTTGACGCTTTCCCACCCCCTTTGCGTGAGTAGGTCTGCGAAGAAATCGTCCAACTGCCTAAGTCTCATGGACTGTTCACTCCGCACGGACGCATAGGGGCCGCAACGACTTGCGTGCCTTGGCGATCTCTAAATCGCTCAAATGCCAAAGCGCGCAGTCATAACTGATGTCGGATAGCTTGCCAAATCCTTGGCCTTCAATCCATTCCCGAAGGCTTTGTCCTGCAACATCTAGCTTTAAATGCTCAGGTGACAGCACGTTCATAGGGTATATGTCGCGTAAGGTGGAGGCTATGTGTCTGGAGTTCTGTTCGTCGTTGATGAAGAAAAACCAATCCGAATTGTCCCTCATCTCCCGATCAAATTGGCAGCTCTCTTCGTCATTCTGCGCAGGTGGGTGGAGCGTTGTTCCTGTGGCGAACAACCAAGGTCCACGACGAATTGGCATGCAATAGCCGGTGCCGTAACTTGGATTAAAACGTCTCGTCAAATCTTTGAAAATGTCCGTCAGGTGATTGTCAAATTCCTTCACAGAAGTCGTCCCGCAGAAGAGCGTCCATTGACCTCCAACGCGCGATACTGCCAGCATCGAATTCCAATCCGTTTTAGGGTCTAAAGTATCCGATGATCGGTTCGGATGAAAATTGTAGACCGCAAATCCCGCCCGCTGGAGAGCCCCATTTCAAGCGCGCTCGCCAATGAGCGCTTGCTGCCGGTTGTTCGGAGAGCACTTTTCGAACCGATGTTTTGAGACTGAAAATGACTAAACCCAGCACCCAAGTCATGTTCGAGCTTGTGAACAATTTCCAGCACAGCCGTTGGCGAGGGGGTTAAACGACAGCCAAACAGAGCGAGGCATGTTGCAACCTCATCATCAGAGGGCTTATGCGCCACCGCTCGTTTCTGGGATTTCAAAGCCCCGCTCTTCCCAGTCTGCCTGTTGCGGCCATCGCCCTGAATCCTTTTGAGGGCCGTCCGACTAGCTGATCTGACATAACTATCTGGATCATCGGCGAACTGTTCTATTGCGGCCTCAGCGGCCTTTGCACCGAGTTTGCCAAGTTCAATAATTGCTTGAGCGCGCAGACCGCCTCCTTTGACAAGAAATTTCAACAACGCCGGAACAGCGTTTGGTCCGTCTAGCCGTGCGATCGCTGTCAGAAGCGGAAGTCTCGCATCACCGCCGATGCCTTGGTTTTGGGCAAGCTGATCATTTTCGACGAGTTTATAGAGTGCAGGGAGATCGCTGCTTTCGGCAAGAACTGCCAGCACGCCGCCAATTACAATGCGCGTGTCTCCTACCTTTTCATTCTCAAATCTCGAAAACGCGAAATCATACACGACCCGCCCACCATATTTCACTGTCAGCGCTCTCATAATGCCTTGCCTGACGAACGGCTCATCAATGAGATCGAAGTGTTTGATTAAAATGGGCAAGAGTGCGGGGTACGGTTTCGCCGTATTGACGAGGTCATAGACGGATGTGCAGTTCCAACCGCCACCCGCAAATTCACTCAGCATCTCGCGCTGACATTCAAGCCGCCGTGTCAAAATGGTTGCGCGATGGCGGGCCAGCTCGTCACCGGTCATTTCTGCCGTCACTGAAACAGGTCCTCTCGATTTGCGGTTACGTGTCATGCAGCGCCGTTCTGTTGGCCATCGAGCAATTGAATAAAGGTCACGCCGCTCATCGATACAGCTTGCATTCTGTCCACCATGTCTTCGCTTGCAACGGGTCCGATTTCCCAATCCTTTAGCCGGAAAAGATGGTGGCCGGCCGCCTTTGCTTTGTCGATGATGATGCCATTGGCGCCGAAGCCCCGTATTTTACCACGCAAAAGAACATCTTCGTGATCATCAGCCCATACGTCGAAGTCTGCAATATTACGGTCAATACAATCGACGGTGTTTAAAAAATTTGCGATGGCGCCTTTCCATATGCCGGCTTCGCGCTGAACGCGCACAGGAAAGGCTTGAATCGCTTGAGATGTGCCGAAACTGCAAAAGAAGTCCGTCGCCTTTTCACTCAGCACGGTCATTCCAAACGCAGCAAAATTGAAGTCAAAAATGGGCCCTTCAACTTTGAGTGCAACGGTCGATGGGGCCGCGCCAGTGTATGGCTTAGCGCAGGTGAACTCACGGGCATCAAGTTCCTCACCGCTTGCATCAAAAGGCTCCCCCAGATGCCAACGGGGGTAGGCGCGCTCATTGTCAGCAACAATTCGGAAATACTTCACCACGACCTCTTTGAGATGTATTTATTCGGGTGCGTCCCAATACTCATCAAGTGGATGTCATTGCATGCATTGGGATGGACACAAAGTTTCTTCGAGCCATCCTTCGCGTGGGCAGATGCTGCCACCGACGCAGCCACTGCGTCGAGCAACAGACGAGCGAGAACGGCTTTCACACCCGCAGGATACGTCGTTCTTCTCGCTACTGCGCTTCTGCAACAGAGGGGTGTTGCGCCTATACACTGGGGAATCTTCGGGTCAAAATCGTCATGCGCCGACGGCCTGAAGGCTGTTGTGCAGAGAAAGCTGACGTCAAACGGTGCGGCAGTTCAAGCCGCACGGAAAGCAGCTTTCGGGGGAAAAGCGGTCAACTAACTCTTCTTGCCTTGACATTTGTCCTTATTGCCGTGTTTGGCAGGGCGGCAACATGAGTGGCCAAAACTTGCTCTTGCAGCGCGCAACAACTGAACTAATTGTTCTGTACCGTGCTAGAATCAAAAGTACAAAGAACGGGACGTAATGGATTCGTCGACACCTCTGTCTAGTGATAGGAAACGGACACGGCGGCCGATCCCGGAACGCGTAATTAAAATTATTTTTGCCCTAAGCGGCAACCGTTGTGCGCATCCAAACTGCAATCAAACGCTCATTGAAGAAGCTAGCGAACAGTCAGCTCCCGCAGTAGTTGGCGAGATGTGCCATATCTATGCCTCTAGCGACAAAGGCCCGCGCGGAAATCCTTCGATGAGCGAAGGAGACCGCAGCGAGGCAGAGAATATTATTCTGCTCTGTCCGACACATCACGCTATCGTCGACAGCCAGCACGAGACATACCCAGCTGCGGTACTCGTTCAATGGAAAAGCGAGCGTGAACGGAGCCAGAAGGCTCATCTTTCATCATCAGTAAAGGACATTGGTTACAAGGAACTGGAGTTAGCTGCAGAGGCGTTACTCAGTTCATCTGCCAATGGCTCTTTTTCGTTGGGAGCCATTCCGCCCTTAGAGAAAATCAAGAAGAATGGCTTGGGTAACGAGGCAACCTTACTGCTGTCGTTGGGCGGCGCTAAGTCAGTAGAAGTTGCCGAGGTTTTGATAAGCGCCGAGCAATTGATCCAAAACTTTCCTCAACGGCTCAAGGCAGGGTTTGTAATAAAGTATAGTGCACTGAAGTCATCGGGAATGTCCGGAGATTCGCTGTTTTTCGCTCTATACGATTGGGCCGGAGGAAGTGGTCTGGACAAAGGACGTCAAGCCGCCGGGCTTTGCATCTTAGCGCATCTGTTTATCATATGTGACGTATTTGAGAGGTGAGCCAATGAGTGTGCTTCCTAACAAGTATGTGCCGATGACGCTGTCGCTGATTGGTGTGGCCTCACTACTGCTCGAGAAGATTGGCCGCGCCGATACTGTTTCTAGCCTTTGGGATCAGGTTCGTACTGACCAAAGCGTTCGTACATTCGATCGATTTGCTGAGGCGCTGACGATCCTGTTCGCCATTGGAATCATTTCACTTGAGGGTGGTTTAATCGTGCGCCGAGAGAAAGCGCCACAATGATTAGAAAAGTTTACTCAAGCCTACCCAAGTTCAAGACAGTTGCCTTGTCAAACGGTGCCAATGTTGTTCTCGCAGACAAGACTAAAGATTCTCAAGAAACAGACAGCACTAATGGGTTAGGCAAGTCCACGCTCCTTAGAGTTATTCATTTCTGCTTGGGCTCAGATCTGTCTCGGGACAGAGTGCTCAATCACCCTGATCTGAAAGATGTGACGTTTGGCATTGAACTAGAAATTGGGAATAGTGTTGCAAGAGTCGAGCGAAACACCGGCAATCCTGAAAGCATCATAGTAGATCAGGTTTTGCTCGACGGCTCGAATGCTGAAAGCGAGTCTCTAGCAAACGGTAAGTCAAAACTGACTTTAGCCGCCTGGAAGGCGTTTCTGACCCAGAAGTTTTACGACGAGGCAGCAACTTCCCTGGACGGGCCATCTTTCCGAGACCTGGCGGCTTACTTGGTACGAGTTGGCAAGGACGCGTACAGCGAGCCCCAGCAGTCCTTTAAAGGCCAGCCGGGAGCCTCCAAGAAACTTTGCGCTAGCTTCTTAGTCGGCTTGAATTGGAAGAGACAACATTCGCTACAGCAAAGCTTTAATATTCGTGACCAGTTACGCCAAGCAAGCGGCGCACTAAAGAAACTCGACAACGCTGAAGGTAGTCAGTCGGTCGGGGAACTGGAAGCTGAGAGGGTAACTGTTGAGCTGGAAATCCGAAAAAAGAAAGAAGAGGTTGAGTCCTTCAACGTTCGTGAAGATTACCGTGATTTGGAGCTAAAGCTGGGTGCGCTGGATCGCGAGATACATGGTCTTTTGAATGATAACCACACTGATGAAAGGCTGAAAGACTTCTATAAGCAAAGTTCTAAAGAGTTGCCTGAAGCGAAAGATGGTCGACCCATTGAGATTCTCAGGGAGGCGGGAGCGGTATTCAGCGTTGATGGGTTGAAGAGCCTAGAGGACGTGGTTTCGTTCCACCGTGATATCTATAAAAACCGCCGTGAATTTTTGATAACAGAGCTATCAAGACTCGAAGAAGAAATCTCCACGCGGGGCACCAAGATCGGCCGCTTTTCCGATGAAAAATCTGAGGTTCTACAAGTTCTTAAGAGTAGCGGTGCAATAGACAGTCTCATTGCGCTTCAACGAACTTACACCGACCTGGTGGCCAAACGAGAAGGTTTGGTTACTCTGATAGAGGAACGACGAAAAAGAGAACGGCAGGACGACGAGCTAACTGAGCGCATCGACCGAGACCGCACAGTGCTTCGCGCCGATCTTGAGGAGCGGCAGGCTTCGCTCGACGAAGCACGGGCGCTCTTTGCAGAATATATGAAGATACTTTACGGCAAGCCGGGTCGCTTTAGCGTAGACGTCGGAACTGAGGGATATCAGCTGTCGTTTGTATATGACCGTCAAGGTAGCGACGGCGTTGAGCAGATGGTCGTTTTTTGTTTCGATCTTATGATCGCAACAATGTGGGCAAAGAAAAAGCGAGGCTTCCTCTTCCTGGCTCACGACAGCACTTTATTTGCAGACGTAGACCCTCGGCAGGTTTCGACGGCGTTAAAGCTGGCCTCCGAGGAAGCGGAGAAGTATGGCTTCAGTTATTTGTGTTGCCTAAATTCTGGCTCGTTGCCGAGAGCTCAGCTTGAGGAGTTCAATCTTCAAGCCAAAATTCGTGTTCGTTTGACAGACAAGACCACAGAGGGCCGGTTGCTCGGAATACTCCTGCCCCCCGTTGAAAAACAGAAAAAGAAAACTCGTAGTAAAAAACAGCGGTAAGTGGCTGCTGGTGCACCTCAACCAAAAGCGGACAGAGACGTTTAACCGGTGATGTTCCTTGGGCATGTCCGCTTCTGTATACGAGCGATCAAGCTAGCTCACCGCCCATTGGCGCATACGCAATGGTCCGGAAGGAGCCATCTGCAGGATGACGGTACGGGCCAAAATCGGAACATCTGAAATTCGACAGTCAAGACACTGACCATGTCGACTATCTGACGTAAAGAGGAAGTGGTGAGATGTCCGTGACCTGTAATTCGTTCCTTTCGTCGCGGCATCTCGCATCGTCACCGTTGATCCGCTTTGCAGCAAGTGGGGCATTCGCCGTGCAGTTCTATTGTCGAAGCGTTCAACTTGAACCCTTTGCTCCGCGACCAGTTTCCGAGCGCTTTAGCAAGTGTTGGCAGCATAAACTCAGCGACAGACCCACAGCTGTCGCAAATCGCAAAAGCCATATCATTATGATGTGCCGAATGGCTGCAGGCGACAAACGCATTTAGAGACTCGAGCTTGTGAGCAAGCCCCATCTCTATCAGTCGCTCAAGTGCGCGGTATGCCGTTGGTGGTGCCATCGCGGCATCAGCGCGTGACATAGAGATTATCTCATAGGCACTTATCGGCCGCTTCGCCTTACGCAGGGTTTCCAGAACGATATCTGCATATTCGGCGCTGGCCCGCCGCCGCATGCCCTTACGCATGTTCGTCGCTCCCTCATGAACAAACTTGCTTGACGAATGTTATATTATACGTTTCATTCCTGTCAACTGATCATGAGAGGGCAGACAATGGATACTGAAATTTCCGCGCATCTTGGAAGCCAGCCCATAGCAGCGGATACGCGGCTCCCAGTGACCGTCCTTTCCGGCTTTTTTGGTGCGGGCAAGACAACGCTCCTCAATCATGTTTTGAACAATCGTGATGGCCTCAAGGTCGCTGTTATCGTCAACGACATGAGCGAAGTGAATATCGATGCTGACCTGGTTGCCAAAGGTGGCGCGAACCTGTCGCGGACCGATGAAGCCCTCGTCGAAATGTCGAACGGCTGCATTTGCTGCACACTGCGCGAGGACCTCTTGCAGGAGGTTCGCCGTCTCGCCGCAGAGCGAAGATTTGACTATCTCTTGATTGAATCGACCGGCATTGCCGAGCCCCTGCCGGTCGCGACAACGTTTGAGTTCCGCGATGAAGATGGCCAGAGCCTGTCGGACATTGCGCGCCTTGATACGATGGTGACCGTCGTCGACACTGCGCATTTGCTCAAAGACTATGCCTCGCAGGACTTTCTCAAAGACCGCGGCGAAGTTGCTGGAGATGAAGACGTGCGTCCGTTGGTTCAACTGCTCGTCGAGCAGATTGAGTTTGCCGATGTCATCGTCTTGAACAAGATCGACGTCGCGACGGCAGAGCAGATTGCTGCCGCTCGAACGATCATCAGAGCGTTGAACGCCGATGCCCGGATCATTGAAACGAGCCACGCCCGTGTTGAGGCGCGCGAAATTCTCGATACCGGACTTTTCAATTTTGAAACGGCCCGGCAGCGTCCAACGTGGCTGAAGGAACTGAACGGCTTCAAGGACCACATTCCTGAAACCGAGGAATACGGCATTTCAAGTTTTGTCTATCGCGCACGCGGTCCGTTCGAGCCTGCGAAACTCCATGCGTTTTTCAACACGTCATGGCCCGGCGTCATTCGCGCCAAGGGTTTCTTCTGGCTCGCAACCCGCCCGCAGTGGGTGGGAGAGTTGGCGCAGGCGGGTGCGCTCGTGCGGCATGAAGCCATCGGCTACTGGTGGGCGGCAGTGCCGAAAAAGAAATGGCCGACCGATGAGGAGCTGGTCGCGCGCATCAATCAGGGCTGGCATAGCATCTGGGGTGATCGCCGTCAGGAAATCGTATTCATCGGCGCGCGCGAAATGGATCAGGCGGCTTTGATCGCGGAACTGGATGGGTGTCTGCTTCGATTGCCGGCGGAAGGGGCTGTCGATACCAAGGCTTGGGCAAAGCTGCCCGATCCCTTCCCGGAATGGCGCCGGGAGGCGGCATAGAAGATGAGTTCACTATACAAACGCCAAATCTCGGCTGCCTCCGAAATGCGGCTGGCAAAGCGAGTGGTCCATGGCACGTCGCCATCGGTGTTGCGATCCTGGAACCAACCAGGTGTCGCGTTTGCCGAGTGGACGCGTTCATGGGAGCCGTCGCTCATTGGACGGCTCGATGGGCTTGCCTTAGATGATCTTCCCCGAGCGCGGTTTATCGCGCGTCTGGATCGTATCGGCGATGACGTGGCTTCTGTGATTTCGCAAGCAGGCAATTGTGATGCGACTGTCGTTGCGGCCCTCGGCTCAGACATCGAAAGCCTTGCAACCCGCTTTGCTCAGGCAACGGCTGCGCGGCGCATCGAGGTGCGTCTTGAGGCAATCTGCGACGACGCTTGCCGACTGTTTCATATTGATCGCATGAAAGCGCGTCTGGTCACGACGTATATTGGTCCTGGAACAGAGTGGGTGCATACCGCCCCACGAAGCCGATGCGCTCGGCAATGCGGAGGGTTTTGCCGGGCCGGTTCAACAGCTGCCGCGCTTTTCGGTCGCGTTGTTTCCGGGCTCCCTGTCCCCTGCCGGAGGCCTCGTTCATCGCTCACCGCGCCTCGCTGGAGCCGGGAAGTTTCGCCTGTTTCTCTGCCTCAATGAGGCACGCTGAGTGTCGTTTCGGAGCCACGCGAGCGCGGCATATCCGCCAAAATCGGATGTTATAACTTTATTGGTAGTGCGATCCGCCGTATCTCTGGCGTGTTGGAGCAGACATGCTGGCGTATGACAAAAGAGCTCTGTGGCGGTGGCTCGCATTTGCTGCACTGATTGTGCAGCTGGTGGTGTCGTCGGGCCATGTCCATCTAGGTCACGACGGCGGCACGGCGGTTGCTGCCTCTGCCTGCAATCTGGCGAACCCTGACCACTGTCCTCCGCTCGACCACGAAGACGATGAAAGTGATTGCGAGATCTGCAAAACCTTGCGGGTCTCACACACCGTTGTGTTGCCAGCAATGTTCGCGCTTCCGCAAAGCAGTGAATTTGATGCTTTGCGCGACCCGCGGCAATCCGCCGAGGTCGTCGCTACACTTGGCGCACATGCCTTTCAAGCGCGCGGTCCCCCGGCGTCTTGAAGCCGCGCACATCTGCTTGATCATGTGATTGCTGCCCGATGTTCGAGCTCACGACTTAGCGTGAGGGCCGCAGCAATTCTATCGAGCCCTGTTCACAACTTCGTATTCGGTTCACTCGGGGGACACTCATGTCTACACGGAAAATTTCAGCTGCGACAATCATCGCAATGTCTCTCAGTGCTGGGCTAGCGCCAAGTGTGCATAGCCAATCTGCACAGCAGACAGAAGGCCCGGCCGTTTCAGTGCCCGCAGCAGCGGCGGCGCAACCGGTCGCTCCAGCAACGGCTCCGTCGCCCGCACCTGCACCCGCAGCTACACCCACACCGCCCGCAGCAACCACAACACAAGCTCCGGCAGCCTCAACGCCGCAATTGCCTGCGTCAACCGCAGCACCGGCGCCCACACCCGACGCGCTGCCCGAGGTCAAGATCATTCAAGAGAAGCCCAAGCCTGAGCCTGTGCAGGAAGCCGCGCCCAAGCCTAAGCCCAGGCCTGTCGCCGAGGATATCGAGCCTGCACCCGCCCCAGCGGCCAAGCCTAAAAAGGCAAAGCCGCTTGTCAGCGAAGCAGTGAAACCAAAGCCAAAGGCCAAACCGCAACCGAAGCCAGCGCCGACCGAAGCGTTCCCAAAACCGCAAGCGCCGTCGGAAGCTGACAGTGTTGCTGCTGGCGACGCGGAATCTGTCGCGCCACTGCCTGGAACGCTTATTGTGTCGGATGATGCCTTTACGCCGGTCACGACGGTGACGGCGCGCGACATCGATGCCAAGCAGGGCCAGACCATTACGGACACGTTGGCGACAAAGCCGGGCGTCAACGCCTCGACCTTTGCACCAGGTGCTAGCCGGCCGATTCTGCGCGGCCTGGACAACAATCGCGTGCGCGTGCAGGAAAACGGCATCGGCACGCACGACGCCTCCACGCTTTCGGAAGACCACGCGATACCCGTTGACCCTTATGCGGCCGAGCGCGTTGAAGTTATTCGAGGCCCCGAAACCCTGCGCTATGGCGGGCAGGCGTCAGGTGGTGTCGTGTCAGTCGAAAACGAACGAATTCCTACCTATATGCCGCGCAACGGCTTGAGCGGCGAAATCAAAGGCGGATTGTCGTCCGTTGATGACGGCCGCGATGGCGCCTTCAAAGCCACAGCCGGTGTCAACGGTATCGTTGTCCACGCCGATGGCTTCAAGCGGCAGGCCGAGGACTACCGCACACCGCGCGGCATCGAAGCCAATTCCTATGCCGACAGTGAAGGCGGCTCGGTTGGCGCGTCACTGGTAGGATCGGATGGCTTCATCGGCATCGCCTTGGCCCGCGTGACCAGCAACTATGGCATTCCGGCTGAGGAAGCCCACATCGAACTTGAACAGGATAAAATCCTGTCGAAGGGCGAATGGCGCGTGCGCACGGGCGGCATCGATACCGTCCGCTTCTGGTTCGGCGCATCCGACTATGCCCACAATGAAGTGTCCCCCGAGGGGGAAATCGGATCACGCTTTACCAACCGCGAACAGGAATTCCGCGGCGAGATAAAACAACAGACAATCGCAACGTCGCTTGGCGAACTGAACGGGTCGCTTGGCTTGCAATGGGGCCACCGCAATCTGCGCGGCCAAAGCTTTGAGGGATCGTCCCTCCTTGAACCGGCCGAGACGGATCGCCTTGCGGGCTTTTTGTTCCAGGACCTCAGCCTGACGCGGCAATTGAGACTTCTGGCGGCGGGCCGCATTGAGCATGTCAGGCACGACGGGACAGGGCTCCTTGATTTCAGCGATCCGTTGAACCTCGTCGCATTCACAGGAGAGAAGTCCTTTACGCCGGGCAGCGTCAGCGCCGGACTGGCCTATGAATTCCCGCTTGGCATCGTAGCTCGACTGACGGGCCAATATGTCGAACGCGCGCCGGAGGCGGAGGAGCTGTTTTCTCAGGGACTGCATGAAGCAACCGGCACCTTCGAAATCGGCAATCCAAATCTCGAAAAGGAAAAGGCCAAGACAATTGAGGTCGGGTTAAAGAAAGCTCACGGAAGCTTCCGTTTTGACGGTTCGCTGTTCTACACCCGCTATGATGGCTTCATTTCCAAGAACCTGACAGGCATTGGCTGCGGCGATACGATTGACACCTGCGGCGTCGAAGACGAACTCGACCAGCTGCAATTTACACAACGCGATGCCCGCTTCTTTGGCGCAGAGCTTGGAGTGCAATACGACGTCGCACCGATTTGGAATGGCGTTTGGGGTCTCGATGTTCAGTATGATTTCGTCAATGCGAAGTTCAGCGATGGAGAGTATGTGCCACGCATTCCGCCGCATCGGCTTGGCGGCGGGGTCTACTATCGCGATGCCCAGTGGCTTGCGCGCGCTGGCGTGCTGCACGCATTCGAGCAGGATCGCATTGCCACAATCGAGACGCCAACCGATGGCTATACGCTTGTGTCAGCGGAGCTCAGCTACACCACCAGGCTCGACACATCTGGCCCAGTGCAGCCGGAGTTCACAATTGGCATCAAGGGCGAGAACCTCGCGGACGAAGAGGTCCGCAACCATTCCTCGTTCAAGAAGGACGAAGTCTTGCAGCCGGGCGCCAATGTCCGGATCTTCGGAACGCTAAAGTTGAATTGATGGATAATGTCCGCCCGATATGTTGGGGCGAAGAATGGAGTGAACCAAATGTTCAAATTAAATTCAGTCTTGATGCTTGGCATGCTCGCGGCCATGAACCCGGTGCAAGCCGAGGAGCACCGTGAGCTTGGCGCGCATGAACATGGCCACGGCACGCTCAATATCGCCATCGAGGGAAATGCAATCAACATGGAGCTTGATATTCCCGGCGCCGATATCGTTGGTTTTGAACACGATGCTGAGACTGCAGAGCAAAAAGCGATGCTGGACAGGGCAAAGGCCGCTTTAGCGCGCCCCCTTGAGCTTTTTGTTTTGCCGACCACAGCGGCTTGCTCCGTTTCAGAGGTTAAGGTTGACGTTCGAGGGGAACATGACGAACATGACGCCGCCGCAAAACAGTCAGGCAAGACTGAAAATCACGCCGCAGAAGCGCACCACAACGAATTCCATGCAACCTACGCTCTCGCATGCAAGGCGCCAGCCGAAGTCACATCGATTGGGTTCGACTTCTTCAAGCAGTTCAAGAATGCTCAGGAGTTGGACGTGAACGTCGTGACCGGCAAGGCGCAATCGAAGTTTGAAGTGACGCGTGACAAACCGGTCATCAGCCTCAAAGGACTGTAGCAAGTTGATGCTGCCCGAAAAGGCGTCTGAAATCAGGGCCACGACTGACATCGTTGAGATGTCGGGCGTGCATTTTTCCTGGCCCGGCAGCAATGCCTTCTCACTGTCTGTCGGATCTTTTGCGCTGAAGCAATACTCCAAGGTGCTCCTGATCGGACCGTCAGGCAGCGGCAAGTCGACGTTCCTCAGTTTGCTTTGCGGCGTGATTGCCCCACAGCGCGGCAAAATCGAAGTGCTCGACACAAGGCTCGACGCTATGTCCAGTTCGCTGAGGGACCGCTTCAGGGTCGATCACTTCGGCATCATCTTTCAGATGTTCAATCTTCTTCCTTATGGCTCGGTGATCGACAACACACTCCTGCCTTTACAATTTTCCGAGGCACGCAGGAAGCGGGCGTCGCTGGAAAGAACCATAGAGGCCGAAGCGGAGCGCTTACTCAGCAGTCTTGGTCTCGACGGCCCCGACGTGGCGGGCCAAGCGGCGTCAAAATTAAGTGTCGGTCAGCAGCAACGGGTCGCGGCAGCCCGGGCCTTGATCGGGCGTCCGGAACTCATCATCGCCGATGAACCGACGTCGTCGCTCGATCGCGGCCGCCAACAGGCCTTCCTCGATTTGCTCTTTTCTGAAGTGTCTGCTGCTGGGTCCACATTGGTCATGGTCAGCCACGACGAAAGCCTGGTCAGCCGATTTGACGTGACGCTGCGCCTCGATGATATTGCCGTCTCCAGCCGGAGTGCGGCTGCATGATTGTTCTTCGTTTGGCGTATCAGTCGCTTTTAAACCGATGGGTCACGGCACTTCTCACGATTACCGCGATCGCATTCAGCGTGATGCTTTTGCTCGGTGTTGAAAAAGTGCGCACCGGTGCCCGGCAAAGTTTTGCGGACACGATCTCGGGCACAGACCTGATCGTTGGCGGGCGCACGGGCGGGCTTCAGCTTCTGCTTTACTCGGTGTTCCGGATCGGCAACGCAACGAATAACATCACCTGGGAGAGCTACCAGGATATTACCAAGAATCCGAATGTCGCGTGGACCGTCCCGTTGTCGCTCGGCGATAGTCATCGCGGATTTCGGGTTTTGGGCACAACGTCGGCATTCTTCCAACGCTACAAGTATCGCGGCGGCCAGCCCTTGAAAGTGCGGAATGGCAAGGTTTTCGCAGACATCTTCGACGCCGTGTTGGGCGCCGACGTTGCTGCCTTGCTCGGCTACAAAGTCGGAGATCCGATCGTGATAGCGCATGGTCTCGGGACGGTGTCGTTTGTAGAGCACGATGACAAGCCTTTCCGTGTCTCGGGTATTATAGAGAAGACGGGCACACCTGTTGATCGCACGGTTCACGTGAGCTTAGAGGCAATTGACGCGATCCACATCGATTGGCAAAGCGGCGCGCGTGATACTGAAAACCCGATCTCGGCGGATGACGTCCGCAAAATGAAGCTACAGCCGAAGGCCATAACATCCGCACTCATTGGGCTGAACTCTAAACTGTCGACGTTCAAAGTTCAGCGCTTAATCAACGAGTTTCGCCAGGAGCCGTTGACGGCCATTATTCCGGGCGCGGCACTTCAAGAGTTGTGGGGGTTGATTGGAACGGCTGAGACGGCGCTGGCCGCTGTGTCGGCCATGGTGGTCCTGACGGCGCTGCTCGGTATGATCACGATGATCCTGACCACACTCAACGAGCGACGTAGGAGATGGCCATTCTCCGGTCATGCGGTGCACGCCCGGCAACAATCCTCGGTTTGCTTGCGATGGAAGGCGGGCTGCTCACACTCGCCGGCGTAATTCTCGGGACTTTCCTGCTCTATGTTGCGCTATTTTCCTTTCGGCCCTTAATCGACAGAATGTACGGACTGCACTTGACCATAGATGCTCCGAAAGCTGGAGAATGGCTAACTTTGGCGGCGATAGTGGTTGCGGGATTTCTGGCCGCACTTCTGCCCGCCTTGAAGGCGTACCGTCTCTCGCTTGCTGATGGCATGACCATTCGGAACTAAAAGGATTGTCCCGTGACTCTGAGAAGACTGTCATTGCCGTTGTTGGCTCTACTGGGATCCGTTGCACTGCCGGCAGCCTTAGCAGCAGAAGACAACATGCGAGAGCTGACGTGGGCCGAACTGAGGCCCAAAGCCGTTGCTCAACCAGCAAAGCCCAAGCCGTTCTTCTCTGGTGCGTCTCCAGTCGATGCCAATGCACCGGCGCCGCCCCCGATTTCTGAAGGCAAGTTCATGCAAATGAAGCGCCGCCAACCCGGAGACGGCAGCCCGCCCGCCGTCGTCGCGGAGTTGGACGGCAAGCGCGTTCGCATAGGTGGATACATCGTGCCTTTGGATTTCGAAGCCACCAACGTCAAGGAATTCCTGCTCGTGCCGTTTGTCGGCGCTTGCATTCATGTGCCGCCGCCTCCGGCCAATCAGATCGTTTATGTGAAGGTTGAAAAGGGGTTTGAAGTCAGCGGTACGTTCGACCCGATCAGCGTTGTGGGAACGATGAAAACAACGACCGCCTTCACAGGGCTGGCTGATGCAGGCTATACGCTGGATGCCGAGACTGTGACAGCTATGAAGCCGTAGCTGCTTCAGTAGGCATCCAGTTTGATCGACAGCATTTGGGAACCTGCCGTGCGTATCCTATCCGCGCTATTGGCCGTCATCATGTTGCCTATCGCCGACGCTGGCGCAGTTGATCCAAAAGCGCCGATAGCCTGCGAAAGTGTTGCCGACGCAGGTTGGCAGCAAGCCGTAGCCGAGGCTCAGAGCTTTGTTGTCAAGTCTTA
>JABFRT010000054.1 GCA_013141015.1 Hyphomicrobium sp.
AAGCGACTGGATGCAATTCACCCCAATCGGGGTTGTCGCGATTGTGCTAGGTGTGTTGGCAGTTCTCTCATTCGCCAACCGCCACAAACTTACAGAGCAAGGTTGGGCAAATCCTCGCTATCAATACGAACGCAGCAAGGATTCGGCCCCGATCGGGGCAGCAATGCAGAGTGCACAGACTGACCCAAAGTCCTACCGTGACGAGTGGCGGGCAGAACAAAACCTAAAAGCGCAAGAAGACATGGTCAGATGGGCACTCGGCGCGATGATTGCAGCATGGGTTGGCGCTGCAGCTGCGGTTTATGGCTTTGTCTTTCTCCGAAAGAACTTGGCGGCCACCCTTGATGCGGTGAAACTAGCTGAGAAATCAAACGAACTGCAGCTGTCTGAATTCCGAGCTGCCCATCCGCCAAAACTTCGCATTCGGAACATCGACGTTAAGTTCGAACTAGCCGCTGGAACAGAGCTTTCGGGACAGCTGTACGTACTCAACAGTGGCGAACATGACGCAATAATATTCAGAGGTGATGAGAGTCGGATCAATAACCACGCTGGATGGCTGACGCCAGACGTACCCCGCACAGCAGTTATGATCCACATTTCAAAAGACAGGACCTTACCGCGCAATTGGTTCGTGTACGATGTACTCGTAAGGGACCCGAGCCGAGTTCAAGCCGAACAAAATTGCCGTTCGACTATTTCTCCTGGACAGATGATATGCTGGACCTTCACTGGCGGTTCATTGCTTCTCTCACAAGAGCAAATCGACTCGATCAAAAGCGGCAAAGGTTGGCAACTTTATGTGATCGGGCTCATTCGTTTTGCCAACAAAGCCGAAGGCCTCGACAGTGCAGCAATCCACAGAACACTGTTCTGCTACCGATATAATCACATAACGGATCGTTTCGAGAAGACAGAGGACCCCTACTACAACTATGAAGCCTAAGCTCCAGTTCCCAATTCTACACATCCGGCTACACACCGTCGTGCTGCTGTATTTGGATGGGTTGGGGGTTGGGAAGGGGTGAGGGTTCAGCGCCCCGCCGCGATCTTGTCCACCGCGGCGCTCGCGAGAAATGCAGACCGCGTCAGGCCGCGCGCACGGGCCTCGCGGTCGATGGTTTCCAGCAATCCCGCGTCGAGCGAAATGTTGGCGCGCACGGGCCGCGCCTTGTCGAGCAGCAGCGGAATGTAGACGACGAGATCGATGGGCTCGCCCTCGGCTGCGAGCTCCGCTTTGATGTCCTGCCAAGAGCGTGGAGCAGGAAGTGCTTCGCCGTCAGCGACCATGTCGGCCGCAAATTCGCGCAACGCGCGCGTTGCGTCATCGACGGCGGCGTCCATTGTCGCGCCCGCGCCGAAGCAACCGGAAAATCGGGAATGCGCACCCACGTCGACTCGGCGCCGTCTACGAGTGCGATATACCGGGCCATTGATCTCACTCCTTGTCCTGCCATCCGGCGACTTTGGCGATCGATCGCGCCACGCCAATCGACTGCTCTCTGTGGCGCGGAACAATGATGCGGGCCGGCCGCGCCGGATGTTTGTAAATATCGTGCCGCGCCGCTGTCGCGCCGCTGCCAGCCGTCGCAGTTCGAGCCGCGCCACGATTTTGCGGGTATTGGTCTCAAAATTCATAGGCGTCCCAATTGTGCGCAAATATATACACACAAAAAATCTTTCAAGCAAGTGCCGGGGTGGTTCCACCACCCCCTAAAAAAAATCCCCGCCCTCCCCTTGATCCCTTGCCTCCTGCTCTACCTATGTGAATAATGAACATTCACATCTTAACGAGTGAGGGTATCGATGTCTGAGATGGTCGCAAGGCTCGACGATTACGGGCGTCCTGCGTGGATCGCCGTGATGGTCCTTGGCTTCGTGCTGTTCTGGCCGGTTGGCCTCGCAATCTTGGCTTACATGTTATGGAGTGGACGCATGTCTTGGGGATGCAGTGGACGCAATCGCAGCCAAAACCGTAGCGAGTGGCAGAACCGTTTCGCGGACAAGTTCGGCGACAAATTCGATAAGGCGCGGTCGCGCGTCGAGGACGAAGTGCGCAACTTCTCCGGCGGCTTTGGCCCGGCCTATTCGAGCGGCAACGCCGCCTTCGACGACTACCGCCAGGCTACTTTGAAGCGGCTTGAAGAAGAGGAACGCGAGTTCCGCACTTTCCTCGACCGCTTACGCAAGGCGAAAGACAAATCCGAGTTCGACGCGTTCATGTCGGAACGCCGCGACCGCCCGGCGCCAGCCGCGCCTGAAACGCCAGCGACGGACCAACCGCAGACCTGACGTTAAAGCCTGACGTTCTGACCTGACGCTTCGCAGACCCGAGGCGGTGGTTCGCCGCCGCCTCGCAATTCACATTGCCCTGTCTTTCAAGGAACACCAGGATGCCCTTACACCTGTTCGGACTGCCGCATCTGCATGTGCTACCCGTTGTGTTGACATCGGCCCTCGCGCTTGCAGCCGCCGCATACGCCGTCACCCGCAATGGCCGCTTTGCTGGACTTGGCAACAAACTCAAAGCACGCGTTGCAGCGCTTCGTGCGTCGCGCGCAAATAGCGACAGCGGACCACTGATGTTCTCGCGCGGGCACGCCGCTTCCAACACAAACGGCAATCGCGCGTTTGAAGACTACCGGGCGGCAACGCTTGAAAAACTCGAAGCCGAGGGCGCTGAATTCCGCGCTTACCTCGACGGGCTGCGCCACGCCCGCGACAAATCCGAATTCGACGCGTTCATGTCGGAACGGCGCGAAAGCGGATCGTCTGACAAGCCATCGCCCTGACGTCTCCACTGACCCATCAATGCGGGCGGCGGCTCTACGTCTTCACGCGAGGACCAAAGCCGCCGCCCGTTGGCGTTTCGATTGTGATGACTTCGCCAGCCTTCAAACGCGTTTCTGCGCACCCGCCGATATCTTCGATGGCGCCGGACAAACGCCGCAGGCTGTTGCGGCCAGTCTCTCCGTCGTCACCGCCACCAAGTCCGCGCGGGCGGACGCGGCGAAAGCCCGACAGAATTGCCAGATCCATATCTTCTAGAAAGCGGATGACGCGGCGGATGCCGTCGCCGCTATTCCAACGCCCCTTGCCGCCGGAGCCGCGCTGTATCGAAAATTCTTCGACAAGCACCGGATAGCGCGCCTCTAGAATTTCCGGATCGGTCAGCCGCGTGTTGGTCATATGAACATGCACGGCGGAGGCGCCATCAAAGCCCTTGCCGTTGGCATCAACACCGGCCGGCGCGCCCGAACAGATGGTCTCGTAATACTGCACGCGGGCATTGCCGAACGTCAGGTTGTTCATAGTGCCTTGCGCCGGCGCGAGCGCACCAAGCGCACCGAATAGCGCGTTGGTCACGATCTGACTGGTCTCGGTGTTTCCGGCCACAACCGCTGCCGGGTAGCGTGGCGAGAGCATCGAGCCTTCGGGGATGCGGATCGTCAACGGCCGCAAGCACCCGGCGTTCATGGGGATCGCCTCATCTACCATCACGCGGAACACGTACAGCACGGCGGCGCGCGTCACCGGCTCCGGAGCGTTGAAATTATCCGCTTGCATCGGGCTGGTGCCTGCAAAATCAATCACCGCCGAGCGCGTCTGCCGGTCCACTGTGATCGCAACTTGAACGGCTGTGCCGGAATCGGTTTCAATGCGGAACGCGCCATCGCTGAGTTTGGCAATCAAGCGGCGCACATGCTCCTCGGCGTTATCTTTGACGTGGTCCATATAGGCGCGGACCACGGGCCATGAGAACTGGGCGATCATCTTGGCGATCTCGGCGGCACCGCAAGCGTTCGCCGCAACTTGAGCTTTCAAATCGGCTATATTTTTATCCGGCTGCCGCGCTGGATAGCGGGCCGATGTCAAAACCGCGCGCACATCGCCGTCGAGAAATTCAGAACCACGCACGATGCGCATCGGCTCGATCAACACGCCTTCCTGCTCAATCGTCACCGCCCGCGGTGTCATCGATCCGGGCGTCAACCCGCCGATATCCTCGTGATGGCCGCGGCTGGCGACGTAGAATAGAATGTCTTGGCCCGCGTCATCGAACACCGGCGTGACGACCGTGATGTCCGGCAAATGCGTGCCGCCGCTATAGGGAGCGTTCAGCATGAACACGTCGCCCGCGCGCATATCCCCGGCAAAGGCCCGCATAACGCTTTCAACCGACCGGTCCATCGAGCCCAAATGCACCGGCAGATGCGGCGCGTTGGCGACAAGCTCACCGCCCGCGTCAAAAATCGCGCAACTGAAGTCCAGCCGCTCCTTGATGTTCACCGATTGCGCGGTGGCACGCAGCGCTTCGCCCATCTGCTCGGCAATCGCCATGAACAGATTGTTGAACACTTCGAGCAAAACCGGATCGGCGCTTGTGGTTGCCGTTTCGCGCACCCGCGGCGCAACGCGCGTAAGTATCAAATCGTTGCGCGCACTGACAGCCAGCTGCCATCCAGCTTCGATCACCACGGTCTGATGCGGCTCGATAACGAGAGCCGGACCGCTGAACGCATGGCCCAGCAGTAGATCTGCGCGAAGATATACCGGGCAGGTGTGCCAGCGTCCGTTCGAATAGAAGCGCGTTTGTGCGTTGATTTTTTCGTTGACGGCAGTCGCTGCCGCATCGGTTAGGATATCCAAACCGGCGCCGTCGCCGCTCTCCGCTTCGACATCGAGCAGCGCAATCACCAACCCGGCACCAGCCGCATCAAAGCCATAGCGTTGCCGGTGCAGCGTCGAAAACGCGCGGCGCATATGCTCGATGCCGCCCAGCGGCACAGCAAGTGCCGTATCCGATCCGGATAGGCGCAAATGCACGTTTACAGCCGTGGCGACGCTGCCGCGCGCGCACCCTTGGCTGACCAGTTCAGTCTCTACGTCCGTGCGCATGTCGGCCACGCGTGGTGCCAGCGCATCGAGCACTGCTGCATTGAGCGGCTGCTCAACCGACCGCGTGCGGCTCGCCCTAAGCTTCGCCAGCCCCATACCGTAGGCCGACAGGACGCCCGACATCGGATGAATGAGCACCGTCTTCATGCCAAGCGTATCGGCGATCAGACAGGCATGCTGGCCGCCCGCCGCGCCAAAGCAATTGAGCGCGTAGTCCGTCACATCATAGCCGCGCTCGACCGATATTTTCTTGATCGCGTTGGCCATGTTTTCAACAGCGATGCGGATAAACCCGTCCGCCACGTCTTCAGCGCTGCGCCCATCAGCGATTTCGGCAGCAACCGCCTCAAATGCCGCTCGCACGCCATCCGAGTCGATCGGCGAATCATGATTTCGGCCAAAAATACGCGGGAAATAAGCAGGCCGTAGTTTGCCGGTCATCACGTTGGCATCTGTCACTGTCAGGGGTCCGCCCTGCCGGTAGCAGAGGGGGCCGGGGTTGGAGCCGGCACTTTGCGGGCCAACCCGCATGCGCGCGCCGTCGTATTTCAGGATCGATCCGCCGCCAGCCGCTACCGTGTGGATGTTGAGCATGGGCACAGCCAGGCGCACACCGGCGATAGACGATTCGAAATTACGCTCGAACGTGCCGGCATAGTGCGCGACGTCGGTCGAGGTGCCGCCCATGTCCAGTCCGATGACTTTGCTGAATCCGGCCGCGTGCGCCGTACCAGCCAACGCGACGACACCGCCCGCAGGACCGGACAGAATCGCATCGCGTCCGCGAAAGTTGGCGGCGGATTTCAAGCCGCCCGATGAAGCCATAAACGACAGGCGCGGACTGGTCAGCAATTCAAGCCCGCCAAGCGCCGCCGTGACATGTTGAATGTAGCGCTGCAAACCGGGCGTCAGGTACGCGTCAGCGCATGTTGTGTCTCCGCGCGGCACAATGCGGATCAGGGGGGCAACCTCGTGACTGACGGATATGTTTGTAAAGCCGGCCTCACGGGCAATGCGCGCGCTGCAGATTTCATGTTTCGGATAGGCATAACCATGCATCAGCACAATCGCCACGCTGCGCAAACCATCCGCGTATGCGGCGGCGAGATCGCGAGCTAACTGTTTCTCGTCCAGCGGCTGCTCAATTGAGCCATCGGCGCGAACGCGTTCTGCGGCACCGATCACCCGGCTGTATAGAACTCCGGGCTTGACCACGCGGCGGGCAAAAATGTTTGGCCGCGCTTGCGTGCCGATTTCGAGTTGATCCTCAAACCTGCGCGTGATGATCAGTGCTACAGCGCCGCCCTTACGTTCCAGCAGCGCATTGGTGGCAACCGTCGTACCCATGCGGACACCGGCGATTTTGTGGTGGGGTATGGCCTCTTCACCCTGCAAACCGAGGCACTGCCGGATACCGGCCACCGCCGCATCGTCATAGGCGGCCGGATTGTCCGAGAGCAGCTTCAGAACCCGCAAGGTCCCATCCGGCTGGCGCGCCACAATATCGGTGAACGTGCCGCCGCGATCGATCCAGAAGTGCCAAAGACCGTGAGGCGTGGGGCCAGTCATATGGGGAATACTCTCGATGCTTTCCGGAATTTTAGGCGAAATTCCACGCGACGTGTTTTATTGTCTATCCATCCTCGAAACGGCCTTCGGAGTAGAATAGACCGCGATGCCTTGGCAAGAATTGAAAAGCGCTCTTGGTATGGCGAAGGGCGGGCCGCTGCGCAACGCTCTCGATCAGCTGTGGGGCGCATTCGGCATCGAAAAATCACCCGCACAATCGCGTGTCGCATTCACCATCGCGGTCATCACGCTTGCAGCAAAGATGAGCAAAGCTGACGGCGTATCGTCGGAAATTGAAGCCGAAGTCTTCGACCGGGTCTATGTGGTGCCCGATAGCGAGCGGGCCAACGTTACGCGGTTGTTTCAGCTCGCAAGCCAAGACGTCGCCGGATACGAAATCTACGCCCGCCAGATTGCCGGTCACCTCGAGGACGAACCCGAGGTAAAGGCGTCGGTGCTCGAATGCCTGTTTCACATCGCGTGCGCCGACGGCGTGCTGCATCCCGCCGAACACGACTTTCTCGGCGAAGTCGCCCGCATCTTCGGTATCCGGGCGACCGAGTTTCAATCGATTCGCCGCGCCTTCGTGCATGACCCGGACGGCCCGTTTGAAATTCTGGGACTGGCACCGGACGCCACCGATCAACAGATCAAGGCGCGCTATCTTGAGCTGGTCAAAATGCATCATCCTGACGGACTTATTTCAAAGGGCGTGCCGCCAGAGTTTTTAATTGCCGCGGAACGGCGTTTGGCAGCTGTGACGACGGCCTATGAAGCCATTCAACTTGAACGCGGCAAACGGGCCCCGCGCGCGCTTGAGGGCCGCTCGTAATGTCCAACTCGCGGAAGTCTGCGCCGAGATCTTTCAAGCCCGACAGCGCGCGCGTCGATAGCGTGCATCCTGCCGTCAACATAGAGCCCCGTCGCGGCGTGAAAAAACCTTCGCTGTTGATCCTCCATTACACCGGCATGGCGTCGGCCGCCAAAGCCATCGATTGGCTGGCGCGGCCCGAAAGCAAAGTCTCGTGCCACTACGTGATCGACGAGGCGGGCTGCGTCACGCAAATGGTGCCGGAGCGGTTGCGCGCCTGGCACGCTGGCATCTCCTACTGGCGCGGCGAAACCGATATCAATTCGCGTTCCATCGGTATTGAAATTCAAAACCCCGGACACGAAGACGGCTATCCGGATTTTCCGGCACGGCAAATGGCAGCCGTGATTGCGCTCAGCCAGGATATCGTCAAACGCAATCGCATTGGTCCTGAAGGTGTGCTGGCCCATTCCGATGTCGCGCCCGAGCGCAAGGTTGATCCGGGTGAAAAGTTCAATTGGGCGCTGCTGGCCCGCCATGGCCTCGGGTTGTGGGTGCGGCCATCGCCGCTGAAAGCCGACGACGCCGGGTTGAGCATTGGCGCCACCGGCGAACATGTCGCGAATGCGCAGCGTTTGCTGAGCCAATACGGTTACAACATCCAGCAGACCGGCATATTCGACGCGGCCATGGCCAAAGTCGTGCGTGGTTTTCAGCTTCATTTCAGGCCCAAGCGCCCCAATGGCCACCTCGACCGCTCCACGATGTTGACACTTTCGCGGTTGATTGCCGCGTCATCGTCTGACGGCACGGGTTGACCGGCTGGCACTTTTTGCCCACCACTGCCGCCATCGCGGCGTGTCGAGACGCCAACAGAACCAAAAGGACTTTGCGAGAGTGTTGAAAGCCCGGCGTCCGGAAATTGTAACACTGGCGGTGAGCGCTTTCATCGTTGGGGTGTTGAACATTCCATTCTGGCAGCGGTTTCTTACAGCCGTTGCACCGCAGACCATTTCCGAATGGGCCTTCATTGCCGCTGTCGGCTGCGGCTTGTTGCTAATCGTCAATCTGATCCTGACACTTGTCTCAAACCACAAAGCCTTCGCCATTCTGATGGCGGTTCTGTTGCCCCTGACGGCAGCAGCCAGCTATTTCATGCACGAGTATGGCGTTGTGATTGACGACAACATGGTGCGCAACGTGTTCGAGACCAACACAGCTGAAGCCCAGGATCTGTTCGCACCGAAAATGCTGGCAGCGATCATGCTGCTCGGACTGCTGCCGGCATTGCTCATCTGGCTGACACCGTGGACCGGGCGCAGCTACCGCGATGATCTGGTGGCGCGCTTGAAGACCGCGGCCGTATCTGTGCCGCTGTTTCTGGTGCTGGTGTTTCCGTTCTGGGGCAGCGTGCTTTCAACCTTCCGCGAGCATCGTGAACTGCGCCTAACGCTGACGCCGTCGAATTATATTTCGGCAACGGCAAAATACCTGCGCGGCGCATCGGCACTGGCGGCAACCGCCATCGCGCCCTTTGGTGAGGACGCAAAGCGCGCAGGCCCGGCGTCCATCAACAAACGCAAATCGCTGTTCGTCGTTGTCGTCGGCGAAACCGCGCGCGCCGATCACTTCAGCCTGAATGGATACGCCCGCCCGACCTCGCCGGAACTCGCCAAGATCGACGGATTGATCAACTACGGCCAAGCGTTTTCCTGCGGCACAGACACCGCCCAATCGGTTCCGTGCATGTTTTCAGGCCTTGGCCGCGACGGCTTTTCCAACCGCCTGGCCTCATCGCGTGAAAACCTGCTCGATATTCTGAAACGCGCGGGTCTCGACGTGATCTGGCGTGAGAACCAGTCTGGATGCAAAGGTGTGTGCGCGCGCGTACAGACCGACGTACTGACCGGCCTCAAGCACCCAACATTCTATGCGCGATCAGAAAACCACGATGAAATTCTGCTCGACGGGTTGGACCAAAAAATCGCCAACCTGGAACGCGACACGGTCATTGTCATGCATATGATGGGCAGCCACGGCCCGGCCTATTGGAAGCGCTACCCCGACCGCTTCGAAGCGTTCAAGCCGGTGTGCAAGGAAAGCCAATTCAGCCGCTGCACGCGCGACGAGATCGTCAACGCTTACGACAACACGATCTTGTACACAGATTACGTGCTGGCCGGGCTCGCCAAAAAACTGGCCGTCGCTGAGCAACACAACGTCAACGCTGGCATGCTCTACATGTCGGACCACGGCGAGAGCCTCGGCGAAAATAATATCTACCTGCACGGCATGCCCTATGCCTTCGCTCCCAAAGCCCAAATCCACGTGCCGATGGTCATGTGGCTCTCGCCCGGCTTTCGCGCCGAAAACAGCATCGATCAGGCTTGCATGAGCGGCCGCGCTGCGGAAAAGACCAGCCACGACGCACTGTTTCATTCGGTGCTCGGCGTGATGAACGTCAAAACCAGCGTCTATGACGCGAGCCTCGATCTGTTCGCGCCGTGCCGCCGCCAGCAAAGCTCCATGCAATAACATTACATTTGCAGCGCGAACCGGCGGCCCACAAACACGCAGCGCATCTTTTTTGCGGAAAGATATCCCCGCCCCTCCAGACTCTGGCATGATTGTCCTGACGCGAGACTTTACGCGAACTGGGAGGCCAACACTTGGAGCCAGTGATGCGAGGCATGCAATGAGAAGCGGTTTGGTTAAATTCAATACCGGGGCACTGGTGGCGCTCGCTATGGCGGCGATGCTTGCGGCACCTGCGCGCGCGGTTGATGTCGGCCCGGTGTCGCCTGACGCGGACTTCACGGCGCAGCAGATCACCACCATTTTGTTCAAAGCGCCACCCGGCGTGCGTCCGGTTTTTTCCGGCCGCGATCTGACCTATCTCGATTTGTCGGATCTCGACTTCAAGGGCGCGATCCTGGCGCACGCCGATCTCTACGGTACGGATTTCACCGCAGCCAATCTGTCGGGTGCCGACCTCAGCAAAGCCCGGCTGGACCGCGCTGTGCTGATCCGCGCCAACATGTCGGGCGCGAATTTGACGGACGCCACCATTCTGCGGCCGACGATCTATGCCGATGCCAAGACCACGCTGGCCGACGCGCCGAAATTCGCCGGCGCCAACATGACCCGCGTCAGCGTGCAAGCCGAACTCTCAGGCGCAGATTTCCGCGGCGCCGATTTGACTGGCGCGGATTTTTCGCCGCTCGAAGCCCGCCCTGGCCAAGGCACGCTAACAACGCAGCCGAGCAACATTCTGCGGTCGTGCGATTTCTCCGGCGCGCGCATGCGCAACGCCAACATGACCCGCGCAATTCTCACCTTCTCGCGTTTTACCGGCGCCACGTTGCACAACGTCCGCTTCAATGGTGCGGATTTGACGAAAGTCGATTTCGCGGGCGCCGACGTGAGCGGCGCGGATTTCACGGGCGCCGACCTCTACGACGCCAATTTCACCGGCGCCCAAGGCCTCGACACCGCGCGCGGGCTTGATACCGCCGTCAATGCGGATAAGGCGAAGCGGTGAGGGGGCTGCGACATAAAAAGTGTCATCCCAGGCCTCGTGCCTGGGATCCATTCATCCGCTTGCGCCGGCGCTTGTGGGATGATGGATCCTAGCCACAAGGGCTAGGATGACAAGGGTGGGGAGGCGCATGCTGGTCAAATACGGCTGTCATTGCCGGGGCGATGCGAAGCATCGCGAAGCCACCGGCCATCCACGGCAAGCACGCACTCCCGCGTTCCCGGCCGTAGATGCGCTAAGCGCATCGTAGAGCCGGGACCTTTCTCAGTTGCTATAGTTTTCAAATCCCAACAGGTAAAGATCCCGTGTCTGCGGTGCACCGCAAGGGCGCTGCACTCGCGCACGGGAAAGCGGCTGGTGGTGTGGCACCGCTAGAGTAACACCACCACCGTCATGGCCGGGGCGATGCGCAACCCCTCCACCCGCGTTCCCGGCCGTAGATGCGCTAAGCGCATCGCAGAGCCGGGATCTTTCGCGTTCGCTAGGGCTTCCAAATCCCAACAGGTAAAGATCCCGTGTCTGCGGTGCACCGCAAGGGCGCTGCACTCGCGCACGGGAAAACGGGTGGTGGTGTGGCACCGCTAGAGTAACACCACCACCGTCATAGCCGGGGCGATGCACACCATCGCAAACCCGCCGGCCATCCACGGCATTCCACATTCCGTCATCCCGGCGAAGGCCGGGATCCAGGCAGGCGTCGGCGCGAAGACATGTTGGGTCTGCGCTGCGCTTGACGCCAACCTACAAGATGGGCCGGACGGAAATTGCAGACGGCGCAGCACCAAACGTGTCATCCCAGGCCTCGTGCCTGGGATCCATTCATCCTCTGGCGCCGGCGTTTGTGGAACGATGGATCCTAGCCACAAGGGCTAGGATGACAGCGGTGCGTGGCATTGCGCGGTTGCGAAACACCACGACCGTCAAACGGGGTCGAAGCACTGCATCGCGAAGAAGTACTAGCGTGCGGACCAACTTAGTAGTTGCTCCGGATCTTAGGTACGCAACGGAATGTTGGACAAAAAAACTCGTTCGTGAGCTTTATCAATTTTTAATTCTTCGAGCAGCCTTACGAAGTAGTCATACATCGCGAGGGGAAAGGCCGTAGGACCGATAATGATGCGACTGATAAGATGATTCAGATTGAGGCCGACTAAGTTCTCTTCTGGGAAGTCTCGCAAGGGTAATTCGTAGATTATCTGCGGAATACCCCTCACATCGACCAAGCTAGATTTTAGTCGTTCATTAGGTTGGTGCTTGGGCTGATGGACGATGCGCCACTCTCGCTCTTCTTTGAATCCCAAATGTTTTGAGCAGATTGCCTGAGATTGCAGACATTCGAAAAGATGATCAACCAATGTCTCGGCACTCTGAGTCTTTAGAAATTCCAATTCAGCTTCCATGCGGGAGACGAGCAACTGAAATGAGGATTGGTCATCCGGTGCACAATAAATCACAGGGTACGCGTAAGCACTCAACGCATCCGTGTAGGAGTACATTGGCGCCGGATTAATTACGATCGCGATAGCGGCGGCTCCACCGTAAGCCCGCCACATCGATAGACGGCCTATTTCATCCTCCGCATCGTCATGTTCCGACAAACAAAACAGGTAAGTATCCATCCGAAGATGGTCCACCCACCCATCATACAGCGCCACTATTTTATCCGGCAACTCGCTATTCAGCTCACCGAGAAGTACCCAAAACTTCTTAGCCGCTACTTGCTCCGACTTTCGTCCAAGCCCGGCAATCAGGCGACTATTGCCAAAATTTATTTCACTAACATCATTCATTGTGGTTGCATTGCGCAACCAAACGTGTGGGCCACGTAAGATAGATGTTGCTGCACTGGCCGATGTATAGTGCACAAATCTGGTGCCAGCAGCCATGGCTGCTTCGCGACGTCCCAGCGTTTCGGGCTGGAAAATCCGCATGAGCTTAAGTGTGACTTCGTCAATTTCAATAGTCATGTTTTCTCAGATACAATTGATGTCGCACATACTTAGAAAATCACCCACCCAACCCACTTCTCTCCTCTTGCACGCGGATGTCCGCGATCATGCGATCCAGCAGCAGGCAGGTGCGTTTGAACAGGTCGGAGTTCTTGCGGTAATCGGCACCGGCGTAGAAATCGCAACGGCCAGCGTTGAAAAGATCAATGCATTTCTTCTCGCCGCCATGTGGGATTTTTGCTTGCGCGCTTGCCCCAGACTTCGCGCGTTCCCCCGCAAGGGGACTTCCAAGTGGTCGCGCCCGGCTCGACGAAGGAGAGTCGGAACGCGCAACAGAGAGAGGCGTATGCACCGCAATCGCGTGGCCGCCGTTCTTTTTCAAAAGCGCCATGCTCGGCACGTCGGTGTCGCCGTCGCCGAAGTAGATCATGTTGGAAAACGGAATGGGCCGCGCATCTTCCGGCATGTGGCTGTTGATGCTCTCGCCTAAATCCTCAATGCCCTTGTTGATGCGGAACAGGTACTGCGTCTTGCCGGTGTCGGTGATCACGCGCTTCGGGAATGGCAAATCATACGCATCGAACCAATATTCGGACGCGAACACGTTGGCGAAGTTCTTATAGATCTTTGTGCCCTCGATGATCTCGGTCAGACCCGACGACACGAGGTAATGTTTGATCGAGACGCCGTGGCCCGCGCTTTTTTCTTTCACATAAGCGGCCATTTCCGCAAACCATGTCTCAACGCCAGGGTACAATTCGACATCGCGGCCCTGCGCCACGAGATCCTTGCGATCAATCCGCAAGCCCTTCTCCTTGGCCTTCTTGTACATCAGGTGCATGTAGGTGATCAGCGGGTCGGCGCGATGCTCGCGGGCGATGCGGTTGCTCTCAGTCCAAAAGGCCTCGGGGTCTTCGCCGATTTTCGGCAGGAACGCGTATTCCTGCATCGGACGCGGGCAGAGCGTGCCGTCGAAATCATAGACGAGCGCGATGGTCTTCTGGTATAGATGGATTTCTTCTTCGACGCTGGCGAGTGGCGCGCGGAACGCGTGTCGCCAGCGTCAACGAAAACTCTTCCCGCTCACTCGCTCGACCATCGCCCAATCCTCGCTGCCGCCTTCGACTTGTAGGCGCGACTAGACAGCGATTCGGGGGGCGAATTGAAGACGTGAGCGCCAAGCCGTACCCGCAAACCGTTATTGCCCCCGGGAAAAACTGCGCATTCCGCAAGTACCGCAATCTTGCGGCCAATTACCGGTGCCCTAGACGAAAACTGAATTGCTGAGACAGCTGCCGTTCATTTTCGGCGCGCTATCGTCGATCCATTGAAACACGCATTCCCCACCGCCTCTTTTCAATCAGCGATACACGCCATGAAAAAGTTTGCATTTAGCACGCTCGCCGCCGCCATGATGTTTGCGCGACAGCGCCTCCAGCCGCCCTCGCCGATTGGCCGGTGAAGGCTTCGACGGCGCCCATTGCAGGTTTATTTCAGGAAGCCCAGGCCAGCGGCCCGCGCGGCACAGTGAAATCCGTTGCCATTGCGCGCTGGCAAAAGCAGATCGCGATAACTGCCCGGAATTCAGCTCGAAATGGTGGCGCGCCAAAAATCGCTATGTGACTTGCCACACCGCCCGCAACCGCGAACGCTGCACCGCTGGTGCCGCGCCCGCGCGCAAACTGTTCGGCTGGCTGGCGAAGTAACGCCCGGATTTTTTATGACCAATTTTTTTTGACGATGCATTTTGTGAATTGGCAGCCGGACGTTTTGCAATGACGTAGTCATATTAAACGTCTGCCAATGGGAAGGCCGGAGCATGCGTGCCGCATGTTCCGGCTAGACCATTTTTGTGGGCGCTGGCGACTCTCGTTCCGAGAGCCAGCCGCCAGCGCGGACGTGAAGGTGCGGACCTAAAGGCGCTAGTGCTTGCAACCGCAGCCGCCGTTGCCGTCGCAGCCTTCTTTTTTTGCGGCGTGTTCGTGTTTGTGGTCGTGGGCGTGGCCGTGATCGCCACCGCCGCAGCAACCGCCGCCGTGCGCGTGATCGTGGTCATGCCCGTGATCATGGCTGTGATCATGCCCGTGACTGCCGCCACAGCATCCGCCTTCGTGGGCGTGCTCTTCCGGATCGGTCAGGGCTGCGTGCAGCTTGCTCTCAATCGCAATCGACATTTCGCGCGGGGAATTCTTGTCTTCCATCAACATACCCATGACCTCGGCGCCGATGCGCAGATCGTCGACCGCACCCAGATAGTGGCGGCGCAACCGGCCCTGACGGTCGAACACCAGGATCGCGGGCGTGCCTTGCAACTCATAGTCCTTCATCGTTTGCGGCAGGCCGTCTCCGTTCGGCTTGTCGTAGGCCACGGGGATATCGATGCCGCTGTCTTTCAAAAACGCCTGCACTTTGTCGGGCGTCTGCTGATCGAACTTTTCAAACGCCATGTGCAGACCGATGACCGCGACTTCGTCAGTCGTGAAGGCTTTGCGGATCCGCTCGGCTTGCGGCAGGCCGAACTTGATCGAGCCCGGGCACGCAATCTGGCAGACTGCCACGATGATCACCTTGCCGCGATAATCTTTGAGCGAAATCTTCTTGTCGGAGTTCAACCAACGGGACGCGGTGAATTCGGGCGGGCTTTCGGGATTGAACATGATGGACTTGTCCTGTTGTCTTGTGAGGCCCGCTATATAGCATGCGGAAACACGAAAAGAAGGCGCGCGGCTCAGTCGCAGGGCTTCAGTGAGGTTGCGCCAGATTGCAGCACAAAGGCCTCGTTACATGCGAACGCGGGCGGCGGATTGCAAGGCGGCGCGCTGGTACTTGCAACAACCGTTAACGTCAATGCGCAGCCGCGCATCGTATTGACAGCCCGCAGGCAGGCGACGGGGCGGATTTTGGTCTGCTGGTGATGTGTCAGCGCACTGTGGTTTTGCACGTTCCAGCCATCGGAGATGACGGCAAGGCCCGGCACGCTCCCGTCTGCCAGCTTCGCCAAACCGGTGGCGGTTGAAAGTTCCGCGTCGCGGTTCAAGATAAACCGGCTGGTCGGCTCGTTAAAACCGAGCACACCGAGACGCTGGGGTGGGCAGGCGGCGAGCGCACGTTCGATCTGCCGCGCGGGCCAGATTTTATCAATCGACGGCATCACGCCCGCGATCAACGTGACCGCGAATAGCCCGAGCGCCGCGACGCTCACCTTTGCCCAGCGCGTCAGGTTCCCGGCTCGGCCAACTGCCGCGCTCAAGAAAACAACGCGGCAACCGCGAGCATTGGCACGCAAAGCCACAGCGCCGGCCACTCGCGCACAGCCGCAAACGGTGCGGCAAACAAGGTGGCTGCGAACAGCGCGGCGAGCGGCGGCCAAGGGATCGCGTGGAATTTTGGCAGCGCTTTCCCACTCCACGACGCGACCAGCACACCCACGCCAAGCGCCAGCGCCGGAAACATCGGCTGCACCATGTAAGTGCCGGGTTTCGACGATAGCAGTTCGAGATAGATGATGTAGCCAAGCACCCAGGCGAGCAGGAAGCGGGCGATTTTTGCGTCTTGCGATAGACCGGCGCGATTGCCCCACAGTGTGCTCAGTGCAGGCGCCAGCAACGCGGTGCCGGGCAGAAATCCGAGCACTGCCGCCAACACGAACGTGCCCGGCATGGCGCGCAGCTTCATATCCTGCGATCCGCCAAGCGCGGCCAGAAATTCCCTATAGTCGAGACCGGCGAACGGCACGCCGTCTTGCAGTATCCGCACAATGATCCAAGGGCTCGCGATCAAAGGGCCAGCGGCAAACCGAACCGATGGCGAGGCGCTGCATCCACCACATATCGCGGTCCATAAACCGCAACGCAATCAGCGTGACGATGACGAGGATTGGCACAAGCAGCGCATTGATCAGCATGCCGAGGCCGAGCGCCGCCCAGAACAGCAGCGCCAGCGGGCGGGTGCTCTCCTCGCGGGGGGCGGTATAAATCCGCAGCAAGGCCAGCATCGCGACGGTGGCAGGCAGCAGCGACAACCCTTCTGCGATAGCGAGATGCGCGACCAGAACCGTCAACGGCGCAACCGCGAAGAGGCCCGCTGCGATCAACGCCGCCACACCCCCCACGAGTGGTGCGGCCAGCAGATAAAGCGCCAGCACCGCTAGTGTGACCGACAGCATGCCGGGAATGCGATAAACCCAGATATCGCGCGCGTGCTCAGGCCCTGCCAGCCACGCCACTTTGGCTTGCGCCCAATACGTGCCAATCGGCCGGAACTGATGGACCGTTTCGCCATAACGCGGATCAACAATCGCGCCCCGCGCCAGCATGTCCCGCGTGGTCTCGGCAAACACGACTTCCGTCCGGTCAACCGCCGGCAACCGGATAACGCCGGGCAGATAGACGGCAAGGCACAACAGAAACAGGGCGAGCATGGATAAGCGCCGTTGCGCGCCGATGTTGTGGCGTACCTTTTCAATCGTGCCAGCCCCGTCCACGCCGCCATTTCCCGCGTTGTCTTGACACCCACCCGTAGTTGGGGGCATTGCGCATCCTCAGACGAAAAAGACAAGAGGGCGAGCGCCGATGACCGACACTAAAAACAGCACAGCCGCCAAGCGCGCCCGCCTGATCGAGATCGTTAAGGCGCGTTCGTTCCAGGAAGGGCCTGAAATGCGGCTGGCATCCGGCAAGCTGTCGACCTTCTACTTCAACATGAAACCGACCATGCTTGACAGCGAGGGCGCCCACCTCATCGCCGATCTGATCCTCGATCAGCTCGATGGCGTGGACGCGGACCTCGTCGGCGGGCTTGAAATGGGTGCCGTGCCAATTGCCGCCAGCGTGACAGCCGTGGCCCACACCCGCGGCCGCAAGCTGCCGGCCTTCTTCGCGCGCAAACAGGCCAAGGAACACGGCACCAAAAGCCTGATCGAAGGCTTGGGCCCGGGCGAGACGATGGCTGGAAAACGCGTCGTTATCGTCGAGGACGTAACGACCACCGGCGGCTCGGCGATCAAAGCGGCCGAAGCCATCCGCGCGTCGGGCGCCGAGATTGTGCGCGTGATTACAATCGTTGATCGCCAGGACGGCGCGGACGACGCCTTCAAGGCCGCCAACATGGATTTCCGGCCCTTGCTGACTTTGGCCAACTTCAAGAGCTAACAGCCGCTACCAGACCGCAATGTCAGCGAGGCGCGCATGGAACCGACCACACAATCCTGGCTGACTGTCATTGGCCTTGCCCTTGATTTCCTCGGCTTCGTGCTGCTGCTCAGAGAATGGTGGATCGCGTTCCTCAGCGAAAAATCGCTACTGGCGCATGAAGAATCCCTCGAACGCCAACAGAAAATGCGCGCCTTTGCATCTCAGAATGCCAACGATACAATGCGCACGCACATCACACGCGCCGGTGAAATGCAGGACGACATGGCCATCCGCCGGGCGCGCGATGAACGGCGTGCCGCGCAAAAGGGCCGCCGCCGCTGGTTCATGATGGCAAGCGTTCTAATTGTACTCGGCTTTGTTTTTCAGCTTGCCGGTGCGCTTCCCATCTAAAAAATGTGGTGCTTGAGTTACAGGCGGCGCGCAACCGTCAGAGGTTCCATTTTTTGACGCAATCCCGCCGGGTCACGGCCGGGATCGGTTGCGCAGTTGTTACGCTCGCGCGCATGACAACGGGGTATGCGCGCTTCGTGGAGCGTCATCATGAAAATGGAAGCCCTATTTGAAATCTGGAACGGTCATTGCGCTTATTGCGGCGTTAAACTCAAGCTAAAGCCGGAGCCGAAAGAGAAGCGCGCGCGGCCCCACGCGCGACCACTTCATTCCTTGGCCGCCGGTGGCAGCAACGGAACAATCACGTGCTGGCCTGCAAACCGTGCAATGCGCACAAAGGATCGTTCGATCCGCGCGTAATGATCAAGGTGTGGCATCAACTTGACCCCAAGAGCTTGCAGAAATTCATAGAGGCACTCGAAGCGCCAATTGCGCCGCGCGGGATTTCGGCGCGTCTTAAGGCCCTGCTCAGGCCTAAATCGCCTCCTAAGAAGAAACTGAACTGACGCCAGCAGCGTTGTCTCTTTTGAGCGCGTGTCGTCATATATGCGCGCTCGACGGACGCGCGGCGGCAGCAAAACGGCAAAAGCCGCGTCAACACCTGTAGTACCGGCTTTTTTCGCGGCACGCACGCGAGCGCCAACGTTGAGCCTTTGCCGCGAAGTGATCGGAGTAGCGTTGTGAACATGCGTCAAAAGCGTCGCCAAGCGTTACAGACAGCCGCGAGAGGGCATTTTGCCCGCTGGGCGACGACCCGGCCACGGATGCGGCCGCTGGTTGCCCCCGGGCCCGCATCACGCAGCGTGCCCAATAGGGCGCAATCTGAGAATCATCCACAGAAAACTGTTAGCCCCGCGCAGCACACCGCTGGTCAAGCCCATGTGGATGCTGTGAATCTGCCGCATCGCTCAAAGGGTTCCCCCATCATGTACGCGGCTCCAGTACTGAAACGCACGCTCGGGTTGACGTCAGACGCCATCCTGCTGACGCTCGCGTCGCCATTTTTTCTGGCGTGGTGGACGGTGCGCGCCGTGCGCCGCTGGACCACGAAGTCCTAACCTCCGGCATCGGATGGCGCGGGCATTCCCCAGCTCATTGACGCCGCCAAATGCTCTTTCGCGGAATTCCTCTATGTCCAACGCAAACGGGCGGACCGATTGCTCGATCCGCCCGCTAGGTATTCATATGACGGCGTTGTCAAACTACTCGGCCGCTAGCCGGCTGGCGACAGGGAGCCAGCGCAGCACTTCGGCGTCAGCTTTCGAACTTGGCGCGAAGTTCTTGGCAAACATGTCAGCGAGCTTGGATGCGGCCGCATCATAAGCGCAGGGATCAGCCCAGGTATCGCGCGGCGTCATCAGCTTGGCATCGACGCCCGCCAATTGCACCGGCACCTTGAAGCCGAACACCGGATCAACGCGCATCGTGGTGTTGGCGAGTTCGCCAGACAGCGCCGCATTCAACAGCGCGCGCGTCACCTTAATCGGCATGCGCGTGCCTTCGCCGTACTTGCCGCCGGTCCAGCCGGTGTTGACCAGCCAGCAATCGATTTGATGCTGGGCGATCAGATCGCGCAGCAGGTTGCCATAGACGCTGGGGTGACGCGGCATGAGACGGTGCGCCAAAGCAGGTCGAAGGTCGGCTGTGGTTCATTGCCCATGCCCTTTTCGGTGCCGGCAACCTTAGCCGTAAAGCCCGACAGGAAGTGATACATCGCCTGGCTCGGCGTCAACTTGGCGATCGGCGGCAATACACCAAACGCATCGGCCGTCAGCATTACGATGTTCTTTGGGTGAGTCGCCGTGCCCGTTGGGCTGGCGTTGGGAATCGCTTCCAGCGGATACGCCGAACGCGAATTCTCAGCCAGACGCGCGTCATCGAAATCCGGCACGCGGGTCACGGGGTTGATCACAACGTTTTCAAGAACAGTCGCGAAGCGGTTTGAGGCGGCGAAAATTTCAGGTTCCGCCGTCTTCGACAGGCGAATGGTTTTCGCGTAGCACCCACCTTCGAAATTAAAGACGCCCTTTTCGCTCCAGCCGTGTTCATCGTCGCCGAGCAATTCGCGCGCCGGGTCCGCCGACAGCGTGGTTTTGCCGGTGCCCGACAAGCCGAAAAACACAGCCGACGTGCCGTCGCTGCCGACGTTTGCCGAGCAGTGCATCGGCATCACGCCTTGGACGGCAGCACGTAGTTGAGATACGAGAACACGCTTTTCTTAATTTCGCCGGCGTAGCTGGTGCCGCCGATCAGCACGATGCGCTTGGTGAAGTTGCAGGCAATCACCGTCTCGCTGCGTGTGCCGTGATAGAGGGGAGCGGCGCGGAAGCTCGGCAGATTGACGACCGTAAATTCCGGCTCAAAGCCCTGCAATTCGTCAGCGCCCGGACGGCGCAACAGGTGGCGGATGAATAATGCGTGCCACGCGGTTTCGGTGACGATCCGCGTATTCAAGCGGTGGGTGGTGTCGGCGCCCGCATAGAGATCTTGCACGAACAGTTCTTTGTGGCGGGCAAACGCGATAAAATCCGCCAGCAAGCGGTCGAACTGCTCTTCCGACATCTCCTTCGAGTTGTCCCACCAGATCGCTTTATCGGTGCCTTCATCGCGGACGACGTATTTGTCCTGGGCTGAGCGGCCGGTGTGCTGGCCGGTTTCCACAACGAATGAGCCAGTTGAAGCCAGCTGCCCCTCGCCGCGGCGAATGGCAATTTCCATCAGCTCGGCTTCGAGTGTGTTGCGGCGGATCTTGGGTGAAGATTCGAGGGGGAATAGCTGCAGCGTCATTCCAAATCCTTGTGCATCTGTGATGCGTGGGGTCGCGGTTCAGTCTTGGGTCGCGGAGACTTCTGTCGCGGAGACGCCGGACGAAGCGGCATCGGGTATAAGCGGCATCGGGTATAAGCGACATCGGGTATAAGCGACATGGGCCGTGCAACAGGGCGCCGGATTAAATTCATATTCCGTGCCACAGCAGGCCAAGCCCACAACATCTTGAGTAGGAGATGCAGCCTGGAAGCTCAAGCTGTGCGTTGGTCGAACATGCGAACTACCAATATGTACACCAACACTCTGAATTCTCAGTTTATTTGATTTGCATCAAGGGTGCCGGAAAGCAGCCGTTGCGCGACGTTTTGCACCACGAAATTGCCGCAGCCCCGCGCACGGACTAGCCGCCGGGAAAGGGCTTTACTTGCGCGATTGGCCCCCCTCGCCTATTCAGGTGGCATTCAGGCACCACAGTTCATTTGGAGTGGCGCCACAATTGGTTCACCTTGCCGCCATTGAGCGCTTGACGTCGGCGGGCATGCTACCCCACCCCCGGGGCTTGAGAGGACACGATGAAAGAGAAAAGCACGATCGCCTTGGTTGACGACGAACGCAATATCCTCACCTCGCTCAGAATGGCTCTCGAAGCTGAAGGGTACAAGGTCCGCACCTACGGCGACGGCGTATCGGCTCTCGAAGCGCTGACCGAAGAGCCGGCTGATCTCGGCATTTTCGACATCAAGATGCCGCGCATGGACGGCATGGAGCTGCTCCGCCGCGTCCGCCAGCAATCGGATATGCCGGTCATCTTCCTGACGTCGAAAGACGAAGAAATCGACGAATTGTTCGGCCTCAAAATGGGCGCCGACGACTACATCGCCAAGCCGTTTTCCCAGCGCCTGATTGTTGAGCGCGTGAAAGCCGTTTTGCGCCGGGCGGCGCCTAAAGATGCAGCCACCGACGAAGAAGAAGCCAAGCGCGTTCTGGAACGCGGCAAACTCAAACTCGATCCAGAGCGCCACACCTGCCACTGGGACAACAAGCCAGTCACTCTGACCGTCACCGAGTTTTTGATTTTGCAGGCGCTGGCCACACGCCCCGGCGTGGTTAAGACCCGCGACGCCTTGATGGACGCCGCTTACGACGATCAGGTTTACGTTGACGACCGCACGATCGACAGTCACATCAAGCGCTTGCGCAAGAAATTCAAGCATACGGATGACGATTTCGACGTGATCGAAACGCTGTACGGCGTCGGCTACCGCTTCAAGGAATAGTCTGACGCGGACCGCCATCGATTGGAGTAGGGATGGCGCTGGACATCAATGACATCGGCGAAGGCGCGGCACCAAGTGGTTCTGCGCTTGAGACGCGCAAGGGCAACCCATCCACGTCGAGTTCGTGGATGCAAACGGCTGCACGCGTTTACGCAACGGCCGCGTCATGGTGGCAACGCCAGCCGCTGCCGCGGATGCTGAGCGCATCTCTGCGCCGCCGCATCCTGTTCACCAATATCGTCGGCCTCGCCGGGCTGCTGCTGGCGATGCTCTACATCAGCTTGCATCACGGCTGGCTGCTCGACGCTAAAGTTTCGGTCGTCAAAACTGTATCGCGCATCACAGCCGAGGCCATCGCCTACCGGGCGCTGAACGAACGGGCGATCTACGACACAACGCGGCTGCCGGAAGGCGTCACCACCAAAGCCAAGCGCGATGATGCATTTGCTTCCCTCGAACTGCCAATCGACCCGCAACAAGCGTCGCTGGTTTTGAAAAAACTGGTCGGCCCGGCAGATCTCAAAGCCCGCATCTATTCGCAAAAGGGTACGCTGATCCTCGATAGCGACCAGCTGTTCTCCAAGACGCCGGGTGACCCCGCACAACCCGCTGCCAACGAAGAACAACCGCGGCTGCGCAATTTCTGGACCCGGTTCCACTATTGGCTGATCAATAAGGAACTCAAAGTCTATCGCGAAATCGGCACCGCCAATGGCTTCCTTTATCCCGAGGTCAAGCAGGCCGCCGAACAAGGCGTTGAAAAGCCGATCCTGTTGATCAATGGCAAGGGCCAGCAAATCGTTTCGATGGCCGAGCCGATCAAGCGCGGCAACCGGTTGATGGGCGTGCTGCTGGTCTCGACGCAGCCGGGCGATATCGACAGCGTGCTTTGGGAAGAGCGCAATTTGATTTTGCAGATCGCCGGCATTGCGCTGCTGGTCGCCATCGGATCATCACTGCTGTTGGCGCGCACCGTTGCCGGGCCGATGAAGCGCTTGTCGGAATCCGCCAATCACGTCAGCCGCAATATCGCCGCCCGCCAGGAATTGCCGGATTTCACCGGTCGGCGCGACGAGGTTGGCCAGATGGGGCGGGCCTTCACCGCGATGACCGCCGCGCTCTACCGGCGGATCGAGGCGAGCGAGAAATTCGCAGCCGATGTGGCCCACGAATTGAAGAACCCGCTCGCCGCCGCACGCTCAACCGCGGAAGCCTTGACATATGCCAAGACGGACGCCGACCGCAACGAAATGGTCGACCAGATTCAAGGCGAATTGAAACGCTTGAACCGCTTGATCAACGACGTTGCCGACGCTTCGCGGCTGGACGCTGAACTGGCCCGCCAGGAAATGCAGACGCTTGATGTCCGCAGCGTTCTCAACAACATCACCGGCATCTTCCGCGACATGCTGGCCGACGATGGCCGTAAAATTCTGCTCGCCGTAGAGCCCGCCGCGTCCGATGCCCCGTACCGTATTGTCGGCAACGACGGCCGGTTGGGCCAAGTCTTCACCAATCTCGTCGATAATGCGTTATCGTTCTCACCAGAGGGCGGCACCATCAAGGTCCGCGCCCGGCCGCTCTGCAGCCAAGTTGAAATCTCTGTCGAAGATGAAGGCCCCGGCATTCCGCCCGACAAACTCAAAGCCGTATTTGAGCGCTTTTACAGCGACCGGCCAGCGACCGATAACAGCCGCGGCAAGAACTCAGGCCTTGGCCTGTCGATATCGCGGGAAATTATCGCCAGTCATCGCGGCGAGATATTTGCCGAGAACCGCGTCGATGCCGCAACCGGCAAGATCATCGGCGCCCGGTTTGTCGTGCGGCTGAACGTGGCCAACGGCAATGGAGGCAGCTTTGGCGCTCGCGTCTGAACGCATCCACGCAACGGCCATTGCGGTTGGCCAAAGGGCAATCATCATCCGCGGGCCGTCAGGTTCCGGAAAATCCGATCTGGCGTTGCGCTGCCTCGCCGTTGCCGCGTCGCAACTGGTGCCGTCACCCGCCCGGCTGGTCTCAGACGATCAGGTGCTTGTCACCCGCGATGGGCTATCGCTCAGCGTCACGGCGCCCCAGGCTCTGCTGGGCCAGCTTGAAGTGCGTGGACTTGGTATCATTAGGGTTGATCCGGAGCAGGATGCGAAGTTGATGCTGATCGCCGACCTGACCGGCCGACATCAGATCGAGCGCTACCCGGACCCCTGGCCGATGGCCCAGCTCCTTGGCCTCAATGTGCCGGTGATGCACATTTCAGCCTTCGACGCATCAAGTCCTTTGAAATTGCTGACGGCCCTGTCGATGCCAGCCCTGCCGCCCCTTTCAGACGCCGGGTGAGAGGCGTACTCGCAAACCGTCGCGGACGATAAAAATCACTTGCGCTTCCTGCGAACCCTTGCCACTTTCCGCCCGCTCGCTGCGGCAAGCGTCGCGATGCCACCTGTTGGGATACGTGGCGCTCGCGGCACAAACGATGGCTTCACAGACGTCGCCCTCAACACTTGGGCTCAGGATTGGCAAGCCTTTCATGATCGGACTTGTGATTGTCACGCACGGTGGGTTGGCGGTAGAATTCCGCTTAGCGCTGGAGCACGTGGTCGGACGGCAAACGCAACTCGAAACGGTGGCCATCGGTCCCGACGATGATGCCACTGCGCGGCGGCAGGATATTCTGGATGCCGTGCGGCGCACGGATTCAGGCCACGGCGTGATCATACTGACCGACATGTTCGGCGGTACGCCGTCCAACCTTGCAATTTCTGTCATGGACGAAGCCAAGGCCGAAGTGATCGCCGGCATCAATCTGCCGATCCTCGTTAAACTCGCCAGCATCCGCACGGAAATGGCGCTCGCTCAGGCCGTGGCGCTGGCCCGTGACGCGGGCAAAAAGTACATCAAGGTTGCAAGCCAGGAACTGTCGGGCGAATAGCGCACTGCCGCTTGCGGCTGGCTCTTGGGTGGATACTATCCCGTCACGTGCGGCCGGCTTCCCGGAGGGTGTGTCGCACGGGACCAAATAAAAAGAGAGGCGTGCGGTGCCGGAACTGAAAAACAGCAAACGCCCGGAAGCCTTTGTCATCATCCGCAACGTCAAAGGGCTTCATGCCCGCGCGTCTGCAAAATTCGTCAAGTGCGCCGAAACGTTCGACGCCAACGTTACCGTGCTGCGCGATGGGCAATCGGTCGGCGGCACGTCGATCATGGGCTTGATGATGCTGGCAGCCGGCCCTGGCTCGGAGCTGCACATCACGGCCGAGGGGCCGCAAGGGCCTGAAGCGCTGCAGGCGTTGGTCGCATTGGTCGAAGCAGGCTTCGACGAAGAGTGCGTCGGCGACGGCTGAGGCCTTGTGAAACCCCGATATCGAACCCCAAAAAAAGAATTGAGGACGCCGCAAGCGACGCCCTCAATCCTGGTGCAGGGGTAGGTGGCCGGCCGGTTATTGCTTCAAGTGCAGTGTCGAAATCTTCAAGGCGATGTCGCGGAAGGCTTTCCTCAACTGTTCGCCATTCGAAGCATTGTAGAAGTGGCTTTCGTCGGTTGCACAAGCCTGCAGAGTTGCCAGTGCCTCAGGGATGTCGGTCATATCGAAACCGATGGTGTAGATCTCGATTTCGTCTGTGTTCTTCATCCTGGTGCATTGAGAGACAGCCTGCGTCGGTGAATCCACGCCGTTGATCGAGCCTGGGCCGTCGTCGTCATCAGCAGCGATCGCAGCATTCGTGATCGTGGTCGTCACATTGACGCCACCCACCTTGACCTTATGCTTTACGTTGCGGTTGATCGAGTTGTACTGGCCGTCCGTCATCAGGATCGCGATCTTTTTGGTCTTGACCTGATGGTAGGCGGTCGGTGCGCTGTCTGGTCCAAGAATGGTCGCCCACTTCGGTGACAGCATGAAGTGCGCCCATGCGGTGCCGATGTGGCCGCCGGTTGCTCCGCCTTTGACAAGGTTTTCAATGGCGTTCGAAAGCATTACCTTGTTTTTTGACATCGGGATCAACACCGACTTGCTGTCGTTCGTGCTGCAGCCATCATAGATCGCAGGGATCCATTGGCCGACCGTCGGAACGGCATCGGTGTACTTGATGCCCGTGCCGCCGCGCTCGCCTACGCACGTCGATTTGCTGACCGTATCGCCACTGTCTTTGTAGGAACTCGCCAGCAGAGGATCAGTTACCGCGTTGAACAACGTCGACGGCAACCGCACATCGCCCGAGAACGGTACCAGCGCGATGCGTGATTTGTACTTCGACTGGTCTTCCCAGATGACGATATCGACCAGATCCTTGGCAGCGTCCTTCATGTCGCGCAACTTGCCGTTCTGGCCCATGGAGCCGGACACGTCGAGCATCATTGCGATTTCAAGGTTCAGCTCAGCATTGCCGCCAACCGACAGCACGGCTTTCGGATATTCTTCGCCGTCTTGCTTCAGGATCGGCAATTCCTTGATGCCGGCAAGACCCATAAACGGCGTCTTGATTTTGACGTTGCCGTCGACGGTCACGACGGTGCCGCTCGACTCAACCTTGAACTGAATCGTATCGCTGACTTCAAGGCGGTTCTTCACAGCCTCATCGTAATAGCGTTTGGCCATCGCTTTGGCTTGAGCTTCAGCCGTCATGTTCAGTGATGGATCTGGGCTCTGCAGTGCCCGGCCACCGGCCAGCACGGCCGCGTCGATTGCAGCAATGGTGTGATCGCGGGCATTAAGCCAGCGGCCGAAATCGACGGCAGCACCGATGAGCATGAACATTGTCATAGCCATCAGTCCGAAGATCACCGCCACGTCGCCAGACTTATCCTGAGCAAAGCCCGCGATCCGCTCCCGGACACGCATGAGCTGCCCAGAGCCTGGCGAGCCCCCCCGCTTGGGAGCTGAAGCGGGGACCTGCCGCTTCACCTGGATAATAGACATAGTACGCCTCCTGCACCTTTATTGGCTTTTGCAGATTAGGCGACGCACTATTTAAGACAGATTAAGTCGAGAACTCGCATTGAAAGCAATAAACATATTTCGAATGCAAGTTAAAAAGCATTTTATTCAAATTGTATTGTTTGTTTTTACTTTATGTAAAACATATTTACTCAAGCAATACAGCAGCAAGAACGCGTTTTTGTGATGCACAATCAATGAAACGTAGCACACGCCCACAACCCACGACGTCACTCAGGACATAAAGAGTTGTTTATATCTTGTTGCGTGTGTCTGGTCCCTTCGCTATACAGCGGTCAAGACGCGGCCCTGAGACGATAAATATTTGCGGCCAGGCCGGTGGCCAGGCCCGGCTGGTGGATCAACCGCAGGGCGGCGCACCGGCACTTCAACGACAGCTAAATACCCCTCAAAGGAGCCAAGATGAGCGGAAAGCAGGACTACATCGTCAAGGATCTGAGCCTGGCCGAATGGGGCCGTAAAGAGATCTCGATCGCCGAAACCGAAATGCCGGGCCTGATGGCGACCCGCGAGGAATATGGCTCCAAGCAGCCCCTGAAGGGCGCCCGCATCGCCGGTTCGTTGCATATGACGATCCAGACGGCCGTGCTGATTGAAACGCTGGCAGCGCTTGGCGCCGACATCCGTTGGGTGTCGTGCAACATCTATTCGACCCAGGACCACGCAGCAGCCGCCATCGCTGCGGCCGGCATTCCGGTGTTCGCCTGGAAGGGCGAAAGCCTGGTCGACTACTGGGACTACACCAAGAAGCTGTTTGAGTGGGCTGACGGCGGTATGCCGAACATGATCCTCGACGACGGCGGCGACGCGACAATGTTCGTCCACCTCGGACTGCGCGCGGAAAAGGGTGACACAGCGTTCCTCGACAAGCCGGGCTCGGAAGAAGAAGAGATCTTCTTCGCACTTCTTAAGAAGACTCTGGCCGAAAAGCCGAAGGGCTGGTTCGCCGGACTTGCCAAGAGCATCAAGGGCGTTTCGGAAGAAACCACCACGGGCGTGCATCGCCTCTATGAAATGCACAAGAAAGGCGAACTGCTGTTCCCGGCAATCAACGTCAATGATTCGGTAACCAAGTCGAAGTTCGACAACCTCTATGGCTGCCGTGAATCGCTGGTCGACGGCATCCGCCGCGGCACCGACGTAATGATGGCCGGCAAGATCGCCTTCGTCGCTGGCTTCGGCGATGTCGGCAAGGGTTCGGCCGCCTCGTTGCGCCAGGCTGGATGCCGCGTTCTTGTCTCGGAAATCGATCCGATCTGCGCCCTCCAGGCGGCGATGG
Source organism: Hyphomicrobium sp. (assembly GCA_013141015.1). Classification (GTDB taxonomy): domain Bacteria; phylum Pseudomonadota; class Alphaproteobacteria; order Rhizobiales; family Hyphomicrobiaceae; genus Hyphomicrobium_B. The sequence goes on from JABFRT010000054.1 coordinate 28,587, forward strand.
AAGGCTATGAAGTCGTGACCATGGAAGAAGCGGCCCCGCGCGCCGACATCTTCGTGACCGCGACCGGCAACAAGGACGTGATCACCGCCGATAATATGCGGGCCATGAAGGACCGGGCGATTGTCTGCAACATCGGCCACTTCGATAACGAAATCCAGGTCGCCGCGTTGAAGAACTACAAGTGGTCGAACATCAAGCCGCAGGTTGACGAAATCACTTTCCCGGACGGCAAGCGCATCATCCTTTTGTCGGAAGGCCGCCTTGTGAACCTTGGCAATGCCATGGGCCACCCGTCGTTCGTGATGTCGGCATCGTTCACCAACCAGACGCTGGCCCAGATCGAACTGTGGTCCAACCCTGGCAAGTACGAAACCAAAGTCCACGTGTTGCCGAAGCACCTCGATGAAAAGGTTGCGATGCTGCACTTGAAGAAAATCGGCGCCAACTTGACCAAGCTGCGCCCCGACCAGTCGTCGTACATCGGCGTCAAGCCGGAAGGCCCGTTCAAGTCGGACCACTACCGTTACTAGGACTTTGTGAAAAGCTCTGGAAGGCTCACCTCGCGAGCCCCGTTCCGGAAAAAAACGGCGCCTGGGGAACACCTCAGGCGCCGTAGTCATATTGATGCCGCGTCGAGACATCACCGCGCTGGCGGCAGGCGCCCAACCCCCGCATAATCAAAATAGTGATTCGGGCCACTTCGCTGCCCGCGCTGGTTGTTGGCTTGCTTTGTCGCGTCCGCAAGTCCTGCCGGTCTCAAACGACGATCCGGAATTGAATGCGCGGCAAAACCAAAAGAACGCAGAAGACCACGACCCGCCGGCAGCTGGCGCTGCTGCTGTTGGCGGCGGGTGCTTGCGTCACGGCGTTGCTGTCGACGTTTATCTCCGGCCACGGCGTGCGCCCGGAGCAATTGGACCTGCGCCACGTCACGCTGATCGCGGTTGTGGCGGGCGCCGGGTTCGTCGCCGGTTTGATCGTCTGGCACATGACCTCGTCAGCCCGTCGCGAGGCCCGCTACGCCAAAGCGGAAAGCCTGCAATTACGCCGCAATCTTGCAGCCGCCGACGCGATTATCCGCGCCGAACCGCAGGTGCTGATTTTCTGGGAACAAGGCCAAGCCGTCCGCATCGTCGCCCACACACTGTCGGGCGTTCCCGGCCTGCCGGATAACAACACCGAAATTCTGCGCTTTGGCCATTGGCTCGAGGCCAAGGGCGCTCAATCGCTCAAGTCGGCGCTGGACCAGCTTTTCGCCCAGGGCCGCGCTTTCAATATCATTCTGAAAACGCTTGCCGGCGGTAACGTCGAAGCCGAAGGCAGGGCTGCAGGCGGGCGCGCCGTGCTGCGCCTCAAAGATATCGCCGGATACAAACTCGAACTGGCCACCATCCATAACCAGCACGCAGCACTCTCGCGCGATATCCGCTCCAGCCGCGCGCTGCTCAACACGTTGCCGATGCCGGTTTGGCTGCGCGCAACTGACGGCCGGTTGATCTGGGTGAATACGGCCTACATCACAGCCGTCGAAGCGCAAAGCGAAGCGGAAGTTCTGGAACGCCAGATCGAGCTGCTTGAGAGCCGTCAGCGCAAATCCGTCGCCAAATCGATGGCGCAAGGCGAAAGCTATAAGGCCCGCGTGCATCTGGTCACCGGCGGCGAACGCCGTCCTCATGACATCGTCGTGCTGCCCGTAGACGGGGTGATGGCGGGTGCCGCCATCGACGTAACGGCGATTGAGACGGTGCAAGGCGAACTTGAACGCCAGATCGCGGCATATGACAGGACCCTGCATCGCGTCGAAACGGCGGTCGCGATTTTCAACCGCGAACAGCAGCTGGTTTTCTTCAACGATGCCTACCGCAATCTGTGGCAGCTCGACGCCGAGTGGCTGCGCACGCAGCCAAGCGATAGCGCCGTGCTTGACCGGTTACGTGAGCAGGGCAAGCTGCCGTCCGTCGTCAATTACCGCGATTGGAAAGCCCGCGTGCTCGCCTGCTATCAGACTGGCACCGAACTCGAAGACGGCTGGCACTTGTCCGACGGCCGCGTTCTGCACGTCATGGCCGAACAGCGCCCCGACGGCGGCGTCACCTATTTGTTTGCCGATGAAACCGAGCGCTTATCGCTTGAAAGCCGCTACAATGCCTTCATCGACGTACAGCGAGAAACGCTCGACAGCCTTAGCGAAGGCGTGGCCGTGTTCGGCACCGATGGCCGCTTGAAGCTGTATAACGCCGCTTTTTCAAACATCTGGAAAATCCCAGCCCGCCGCCTTGCTGAGTTCCCGCACGTCGATGAAGTCATTAGTCTTGCGTCCGCCCTGCATACCGACACCGGCACCTGGTCGCGCATCAGCCGCGCCGTCACCGCATTCATCGACGAACGAGAGACCTTTGATGGCCGCATGACGCGCGCCGATGCCAGCGTGGTTGACTACGCACTGATGCCGCTGCCCGACGGCGCGACGCTTTTGACCTTCGCTGATGTGACAGATGCGCGGCGCGCCGAACGCGCACTCGTTGAACGCAACGACGCGCTGATTGCCGCTGACCGCTTGAAGACGCAATTCATCGGCCACATATCATATGAGTTGCGCACGCCGCTGACCAACATCATCGGTTTCACCGAGTTGCTCGCCAGCCCCTACATGGGCGAACTCAACGACAAGCAGCGCGAATACGTCGCCGATATCATGACCTCGTCGAAGACGCTGCTGGCGATCATCGATGATATTCTCGATCTCGCAACCATCGATGCCGGAAGCATGGAGTTGCGCCTCACGCCGGTTGGCGTGCGCACGGTCATCGACAGCGCTATTCTCGGCATCCGCGAACGCGCGATCCGCTCGCGTCTGACAATCGAAATTGCGGTCGCCGATGACGTGTCCGAATTCATGGCCGACGAAGCGCGTATGCGCCAAGTGCTTTACAACCTTTTGTCGAATGCCGTCGGCTTCTCAAAGGCCGGGGAAACCGTCAGCCTGACCTGCTGGCGCGAACAGGGCAACGTCGTGTTCTCGGTTGAAGACCACGGCGTCGGAATTCCGCAAGATCAGATCGACCGCGTGTTCCAGCGCTTTGAAAGCCGCAGCCAGGGCTCCAAACATCGCGGCGCCGGGCTTGGCCTCTCGATCGTCAAGAGCCTGGTTGAACTGCATGGCGGCGTGATCGAGATCACATCAGAGGAAAGCCGTGGCACAACGGTCACGGTCCGTATCCCCGAACGGCCGTTACCGGTTGAGGATGGCGGCACAATCCTAGTGGCACGTCACAATCGCGCGGCGTAGACTGCCGGGCGATGTCCAAGCCTTATGTTTTTCCCAACCTGACCGAAGCCGATCTCAACCGCCTCGCGGAGGAGATTGCGTTCGCGCTTTTGCTTGGCGACGTTGTCGCGCTCGAAGGCGATCTGGGTGCCGGCAAAACCACGTTTGCGCGCGCGCTGATCCGCGCGTTATCGGGCGGCACCGAGCTTGAAGTGCCAAGCCCAACGTTCACGCTGGTTCAATCTTACCAGACGCAGCGCTTCGACGTTGCCCATTTCGATCTTTACCGCCTGACCGATCCGGAAGAAGTGACCGAACTCGGCCTCGACCCGGCGCTGCAACGCGGCATCGCCGTCATCGAGTGGCCGTCGCGGGCCGCGGACCTGTTGCCGCGCGAGCGTATCACGCTGACGTTGTCTGACGACGGCGCGGCGGATCTTCGTACCGCCACGCTTGAGGCGGAAGGACCGGCTGTGGCGCGTATCGCCCGGCTTGCTGCGATCCGCGCTTTCACTGCAGCCAACGGTTGGGGCGGCGCTGAATCACGCTTCTCCTATTTGCAGGGAGATGCCTCCGCGCGCCGCTATGCCCGGCTTGTCAAACCTGATGGACAACGCGCGATCTTAATGGATTCACCGCGCCAGCCGGATGGGCCGGCGATCCGCGATGGTCTGCCCTACAGCCGCATCGCGCACCTCGCCGAAGACGTCCGGCCGTTCGTCGCCATTGCGGACACTTTGCGCTCAAGCGGCTTTTCCACACCGCAGATTTACGGCCAGGATTTGGCGAGCGGCCTGCTGCTGATTGAAGATCTCGGTGACGCGGTGTTCGGCGCTGAACTTGCCCGTGGCACGGATCAGCTCGCGCTATGGACACGCGCCACCGATACGCTCGTCGCGTTGCGTCAGCACCGCCCGGCTGCACAACTGCCGCTCGCTGACGGATCGCACCACACATTGCCGCTACTCGATCACGGCACCCTGCAAATCGAAACCGAATTGCTGCTCGACTGGTATTGGCCAGCGCTGCTCGGGCCGCCAGCATCCGCTGATGCGCGCCACTCTTTCCTGGCATTGTGGAACGACGCTTTCTCGCGGCTCTTGGACGGACCGAAAGGCTGGGTGCTACGGGACTATCATTCCCCCAACCTGATCGCACTTGATGATCGCGTGCCACCGCGTGACGTCGGCATTATCGATTTCCAAGACGCTCTTCTTGGGCCAGAGGCCTACGATCTGGTGTCGGTGCTGCAAGACGCACGCCTTGATGTGCCGGTTGAAATCGAAACGCAGCTGCTCAATCGCTACACGGCAGACGTTGCGCGCGCGGAGCCCGGCTTCGATGATGCGCAGTTCAGATTCGCTTACGCGGCGCTTGGCGCCGAACGCAACACCAAGATCCTCGGCATTTTCGCGCGCCTCGCTATGCGCGACGGCAAGCGCCAATATCTAGCCCACATTCCACGCATCTGGGGATACCTCGCGCGCGATCTCGAACACCCGGGCTTGAGCGCACTGAAGGCATGGTACGACACCCATCTGCCGCCAGCGCTGCGTGGCAAAGCGCTGAGCATTTAGACACATGACCACACATCCAAAGCCAACCACCGCATTCGTGCTCGCAGCTGGCCTGGGCACGCGCATGCGCCCGCTGACGGACGCGATGCCAAAGCCACTCGTTCCGCTCGCCGGCCGGGCATTGATCGATCGTGTCTTAGATCGCTTGGCGGCAGCCGGCATCAGCAAAGCCGTCGTCAACGTTCACTATCTCGCGGACCAAATTGAAAGCCACCTCACGTCGCGCACCTCTCCGCAAATTGTCATTTCCGACGAGCGCGGCAGCTTGCTTGAAACCGGTGGCGGCGTGGTGCGCGCATTGCCGCTGCTTGGCAGCGCGCCGTTCCTGATCCACAACTCGGATTCCGTGTGGATCGAAGATGGCGTATCGAACCTTTCGCGTCTTCTCGATGCCTGGAACGAAGTCCGCATGGACAGCATCATGCTGCTGGCCCGCACGTCCACCAGCCTTGGCTATGACGGACGCGGCGATTTCCACCTCGGAACGGATGGCCGTTTGGTGCGCCGCACGCAAAACGAAGCCGCGCCTTACGTGTTCGCCGGTGTCTCGGTCATTCACCCGTGCATGTTCAAAGGCGAGGCCGAACGTCCGTTTTCGCTCAACCGTGTTTGGGACCGCGCCATTGGCGCCGGCCGGTTATACGGCATTGTGCTCGACGGACTTTGGATGCACGCGGGCGACCCCCAAGCGCTGACTGACGCCGAAGCCGCTATTTTAGAGAAACAAAAATCATGACCGCCCGCATCTATACTGTCCCGCCGGGCGAACCGTTTCTGCTGGCGCTCGCCCGCGCGCTGCTCAATGGAAATCTGCCAAATCCTGGTGGGCCAAAGCCCGATCCGCTGAACTTGCCTGATATCACGCTGCTGCTGCCAACGCGGCGCGCCGCGCGCGTGGCGCAGGATGCCTTCCTCAAAGCGTCCGGCGCCAAAGCACTTCTGATGCCGCGCATCCGCCCAATCTCAGAGGGCGAAGATGATTTGACGCTGCTCACCAATCTTGCGGCACCTGCAGCTCTTGGCGCCGCTGCGCTTGAATTACCGCCGTCGATTGCGCCGATGGAGCGCACACTCCAGTTGATGCAGCTGGTGCTCAAATGGCGCGAGAAGCTTGCTGCAAGCGACGGCGCGGCCGCCAATAACACGCCGGCTCAGGCGGCAGGTCTTGCAACTGAACTCGCCAACCTGATGGACGAGATCGAGCGCGAGAACGTGCCGTTCGACAAAATCCACACCCTGGTGCCCGATACCTATTCGGCACACTGGCAAAAGACCGTCGAATTCTTGCAGATAGTCTCGAACTATAAAGCGCTCGGCTTCACGTCGGGCGTTGAAAACCGCAACGCGCTGATCCTGGCTGAGGCGCGCCGTCTTGAAACGCATCCGCCGTCCGCGCCGGTGATCGTCGCTGGCGTCACCGGCTCGATCCCCGCAACCGTTGCCTTGATGCGCGCTGTACTGGCCTTGCCAAACGGCGCGATTGTTCTGCCGGCCCTTGATCAAACACTCGATGACGCAAGCTGGGATAAAATCGTTCCCGGCCATCCTGAGCATCCGCAGTTCGGCCTGAAGAGGTTGCTCGACCAGCTCGGCCTGACGCGCGCCGATGTGCAAATCTTGCCGGACATCGCCGCATCAGCGCCGCGCGATGCGCGAAATGCGTTGATCAGCGAAGCCATGCGGCCGTCACAGACCACTGAGAAATGGCATGACTTCACAGCCCACACGCCCGCTGCAACCATAAAAGCCGCGCTCCATGGCGTGTCGCTGATCGAAGCGCCAAGCGCGCAGGACGAAGCCGAAGCCGTCGCGTTGATCTTGCGCGAAGCCGTCGAAACGCCAGGGCGCACGGCAGCACTCGTCTCACCAGATCGCTTGTTGGCGCGCCGCGTTGCCATTCGCTTGGAAGCCTGGGGTATTCGCGTTGACGACAGCGCCGGGCGTCCGTTCGCTAAAACCGTGCCCGGCACCTTCCTCAATCTCGTTGCGGGTGCGGTTGTCAGCGGCTTCGCACCCGCCGATGTGATGGCGCTGCTCAAACATCCGCTTGCCCGCTTGGGGCTCAAGGCGTTCGATGTCCGCCGCTATGGCCGCGCCCTCGAAATCGCAGCCTTCCGCGCACCCTATCTTGGTCGCGGTCTTGAAGGCATCACAGCCGCACTCGCCAAATTCGAAAGCGATGTTGCCGGCAAAAAGCGCCGTCATATGGCCGCCGAACGGTTGTGGGCCGAAGACCGCGCAGGCGCCGCCGATCTCGTGCAGCGTATGGCCGCCGCTTATCAACCGTTGACCGCGCTCTACACCAACCGCGGCGAACAACCCCTGCAAGCCTTCGCTCAGGCGCACAGCGCCGCTGCCGAAGCGTTAGCGCTTCTGCCCGCCGATGATCCGGAAGCCAACCCTGACGCCAACCCGCTCTGGCAGGGCGAAGCCGGCGCCACCGCCAGCAAATTCTTCGTTGATATGCTCGATCCTGCGACACCCGGCGTTTCGATTTTGGCTGGCGATTACTTCGATCTGTATTCCAGTTTGCGGGCCACCGAAAATGTCCGCGAACGTAACCCTGTCCACCCGCGCGTGACGATTTGGGGCGCTTCTGAAGCGCGCTTACAGCAGCCCGACGTGATTGTTCTCGGCTCACTCAACGAGGGCACGTGGCCGAAATCCGCTGAAACCGGTGCGTGGCTCAACCGCCCAATGCGCCACGACATGGGGCTTCCATCGCCAGAAGAAGAAACCGGCCGCGCCGCCCACGATTTCATTTCACTGCTTGGTTCGGAACGCGTCTACCTTACGCGCGCCCAAAAAATCAAAGGTGTGCCAACCGTGCCGTCGCGCTGGCTGATGCGCTTGTCGGCGCTGCTTGACGGCGTTGGTGTTGAGAACGCATTGCTGTCGGACCAACCATGGCTTGCGTGGGCGCGTGCCCGCGACGCGGTTGATGAGACAAAGCGCATCAAAATATCAGCCCCCGCGCCGCGCCCAGCGTTGGCGTTGCGTCCGCGCCGCATGAGCGTGACGCGCGTTGAAGATTGGATCCGCAATCCCTACACCGTCTTCGCCCGCCAGATTTTGAAACTCGAACCCCTCCCACCGCTTGGCCAAGCGCCCGATCAAAGCCTGCGCGGCGCGCTGGTCCATGACGTGCTGTCGCGCTTTGCGATCGCCCATCCGGCCGCTCTTCCGCAGGACACGCGGGCAACGTTAACGTCAATCGCCGAGCAGTTGCTGGCGGATTTGACCGGCCACCCGCGCGTCGCTGCGTTTTGGATGCCGCGCCTCGAACGATTTCTCGCATGGTTTGCCGCAACAGAACCCAGCCGCCGCGACGGCGTCACGCGTGTTGTCTCTGAGATTTCCGGCAGCCTTGTGATCGCCGCGCCCGGCGGGCCATTCACACTCACCGCGCGCGCTGACCGCCTCGACGACGGCGCCAACGGCCTGTCGATCACCGACTACAAAACCGGCGCAATACCGGCCGAGAGCTCGGTGCTTAATGGCCGCGCACCGCAGCTGCCGCTTGAGGCCGCCATAGCGTTAGGCAGCATCGGCTTCCCTGAGCTTGCAGGGCGTGGCGTGCACGAACTGCGCTACATCCGGGCTTCGGGCGGCGAGCCGCCCGGCGAAGAAAAGCGCATCAAGTGCGATGACGTGGCAGCGCTCGCTGAAGCGGCGCGCCATGGATTGGCCAAGTTGATTGCACTCTACGATGACGAAGCAACACCCTACCGCGCGATCCGCCGCCCGGGGTTCCGCTATGACTACGACGATTATGCGCATCTGGCGCGCGTTGCCGAATGGTCGGCCCATGCAGAAGATGAAGGTGGCGCATGACCGGCAATTCACAGGCCCGCGATATCGACGCCGTCCGCCGCAACACTAATCAGTCGCAAGCCGACGCGGCCGATCCACAAGCTTCCGTCTGGGTCAACGCTAACGCAGGAACCGGCAAGACGCACGTGCTGACCTTGCGCGTGTTGCGGATTCTGCTGGCCGGCACGTCGCCCGAACGCATTCTGTGCCTGACCTACACCAAGGCCGCCGCCGCCGAAATGTCGACGCGCATATTCGACAAGCTCAGCGAATGGGTGATGGCAACGGACGACGTTTTGCACAAAACGCTGCACGGCATCATTGGCCACGACCCCAACCAAGCCGAACTCGATTTTGCACGCACATTGTTTACCCGCGCCATCGAGACGCCGGGCGGATTGAAAATCCAAACCATCCACGCGTTTTCAGAACGCCTGCTGCAACGCTTTCCGCTGGAAGCTGGCGTGCCGCCGGGTTTCAAAATTCTTGACGATGAGAAGGGCCGCGAACTCAAATCCCGCGCCATTGAAGCAACCTTGCTGGAAGCGACCGGCAACCGCGGCGGCGCGCTTGGACAAGCGCTGTCGACCGCGATCCGCTATGCGTCGGATTCCAACTTCGACGAATTGCTCTCGAAAGCTATTTATGAGCGCGCGTGGTTGATTGCCGCCAGCCGCCTGCCGGGCAGCACCGGGCACGGCGATTTCGCGGGCGCGGAAGCGCTGTTGCGTAAATCACTTGGCGTGCGCGCCGCAATTACCGCGGCTCAGATTGAGCAAGAACGCGCCGGACTTCTGTCCAACGCCGATCTGACCGCACTTCGCAGCCACCTCTCAGGCGGCGGCAAGACCGACATCTCGCACAGCGCCAAAATCGGTGAAGTAATATCACAGACGGATGCCAGCCAACGCGGTGCGGCGCTATCCGATTATCTGCTGACCGGCGGCGGTGAGGGCAAGCGCGCCAGCCTTATGAGCAAGAAATTGGCAGAGGACCGCGTTGATCTGTTGTCGGCCGCGCAAACCGCCCAAGACAGATGCTTCGATCTGACTGCTGAACTCAAAGCCCTCGCGCTTGTTGAAGCCTCCGTCGCGCTCTACCGGCTGGCGGGGGCCGTTCTGCAGCGTTACACCAATGCCAAAGCCTCGTCCGGCGCCCTCGACTTCGACGACCTTATTCAAAAAACCACGTCGCTGTTGAACACCTCCGATCAAGCCGAGTGGGTGCTCTATAAACTCGATGGCGGCTTGGACCATATTCTGGTAGATGAAGCCCAAGACACCAGCCCCGAGCAATGGGCCATCATTGAAGCACTCGGATCTGAATTTTTCTCAGGCACCGGCGCGCGCGACACCGTTCGCACGGTGTTTGCCGTCGGTGACGAAAAGCAATCGATCTATTCGTTCCAAGGTGCGGCGCCTGAAAAATTCGCCGAAGTCGGCCGCCGTGTTGAAGCGATGACCAAGCAAGCCTCCGCGCTATGGCGGCGCGTGCCGCTCAACTTGTCGTTCCGCACCGTGCAACCGGTGCTTGACGCCGTCGATCACGTGTTCGCCGATGCCGGCAAGACTCCCGGCCTGACCGCCGGCGACAAAACAATCGAGCATATCGCCAGCCGCTTCGGTCAATCCGGCACCCTCGAAATCTGGGAAACGGAGAAGCCTGGCCCGGCCGAAGACATCGACCCATGGTTGCCGCTGGACGAAAACGCTACTGAAAAGGCGCCAGCAAACCGGCTTGCCGAGCGGATCGCCGCAACAATCGGCGATTGGCTGACGCGGGGTGTGAAGCTCGTCTCCGAAGACCGCCCGATCCGCGCCGGCGACATTCTAATTTTGGTGCGCAAACGCAATCCGTTCGCCGTACCGATGGTCGCCGCCTTGAAGGCACGCGGCATTGCGGTGGCAGGCTCAGACCGCATTGCGTTGACTGCGCAAATCGCCGTCCAGGATCTGCTCGCACTTGGTGATTTTCTGACGCTGCCGGAAGACGATTTGGCGCTCGCGACCGTGCTCAAGGGCCCGCTGTTCAACCTCGACGACAACGATCTGTTGGCAATCGCCCATGGCCGCAAGGGCACGCTATGGCGCGCCTTGCTGGCTGCCGCTGAGACGATGCCAGAGTTCAAGCCCGCCGCTGAAACGCTAAAGCGCTGGCGCTCGAAGGCCGATTTTACACCGCCGTTTGAATTCTTTTCAAGCGTGCTCGACCGCGACGGCGCGCGCACCAAGATGCTGCATCGCCTTGGGCCTGAAGCCGCCGATGCGATTGATGAGTTCCTCGATCTGGCGCTTGCCTACGATGACGCCAATCCGCCGTCGCTGACCGGCTTCCTCGCCAACCTGCGCGCCGCTGAGCGCGAGGTGAAACGCGACATGGACCACATCCGCAACGAAGTGCGCGTGATGACCGTGCATGGCGCCAAGGGCCTCGAAGCGCCAATTGTTTTCCTTCCCGACACCTGCACCACGATGTCCGGCGACGGCGCCGGAACGCGGCTCTTGAAAATGCCGGATGCGCCGCGGCCGTCAACGCTGCCGCCGCCGGTTATCTGGCAGGTTAAAGGCACATCGAAAGTGGCCGCTGTACGCGCCGCGACCCTCGCCAAGGACGCGCGTGAGACGCAAGAGCGCAACCGCCTGCTCTATGTTGCAATGACGCGGGCGCGCGACCGGCTGTACATCGGCGGCTTTGAAGGCAAGAACGGGCGCGCGGCGAACTGCTGGTATGACGCTATGTTCGACGGCTTGTCTGAACGTCTCGAAAAAGTCTCAGCCGCCGGCGGCACATCGCTCTGGCGTCTTGAGACCCCGCAAGCGGCGGCTCACGAGACGCCAAAGTCGTCAGTGGCCACAGCCGAGGCCTATCAGGCTCTGCCGCCATTCGCGGCCAGACGCGTCATGCTTGAGCCGCAACTTTCGATCCCACTCGCGCCGTCGCGGCTTGAGCCGTATGCGCCCGATAGCGAAGGCGAGCCGCTTATCACGCCACGCGCCACAAACGACCCGGCGGCCGACCGCAACCAACCGTCGCCAGCGGTGATGGCCAACAACAACCGCTTCCTGCGCGGCACGCTGACCCATGCGCTGCTGCAATACCTGCCGGAGATTGCCGAGGGTGAACGCAAGGCCGCCGCCACCGCTTTCGTCGGCTTGCGCGGCGCGGACCTTGCCTCAAAGGTGCGGCTATCGATCGTTCGCGAAGCGCTGGCGATTTTGAACACGCCGGATTTCGCAGCACTGTTCTCAAGCCAAAGCCGCGCCGAAGTACCGGTCTCAGCTGAAATTCCGCGCCCAGGCGGCAAAGGTCCGGCGCTACGGTTAAGCGGCCAGATCGACCGCCTCGCGGTGACGGATCACGAGGTTCTGATCATCGACTTCAAGACCAACCGTCCGCCGCCGCTCGAGATCCAAGGTGTCGCACCCGCCTATTTGTTCCAGCTGGCTGCCTACGCGCTGGCGCTGGCTGAGATTTATCCGGGCCGGCGGCTGCGCGCGGCGTTACTGTGGACAGATGGGCCGCGATTGATGGAAATTCCTGAGATTATCCTCCGCGATTATGGCGAACGGCTCTGGAAACTGGATATTGCAAGCCTTGACGCCGGCGGGGGCGATACCTACGTTCCCGCTTCGAACACGTGAGCCCGGGCAGGACGGCTCGAGTTGCCCGGATCAGGTGCCCCCGCCTGATCTTTCCAGGAGAAAAGACAATATGGCCGACGTAACCGACGCGAATTTCGATGCTGAAGTGCTGAAGTCCAGCGTGCCCGTGCTGGTGGACTTCCACGCCGTCTGGTGCGGTCCGTGCAAGGCCATGGCGCCGGCGCTGGAACAGGTTGCCAAGGAAATGGACGGCAAGGTCAAGGTCGTGAAGGTCGATGTCGACCAGAACCCAAAGGTGACCGGCACATACGGCATTCGCGCCATGCCGACCCTGTTGATGTTCAAGGGCGGCAAGGTTGCGGCCCAGTACACCGGCGCGATTGTGCAGAAGAAGAAGCTGGAAGAGTGGATCAACTCCAGCATGACGGCGTAAGCTCTGCGATCATTTTTCAATCGGAAAAGGCCCGTCGCGTGACGGGCCTTTTTTTGTGACGCATAGCGCGTATGACTGAGGATCAAGCCTTGATGCCGGCTGTGCCTGGAACGACGACGGCAAAAATGTCGTGCAGTGCTGCAAGGCTTGCATCATGCAAGGCGCGCGCTTCAATCACGCCGCCGGTTGGGTTTGGCAGCGCGCGCGTGGCCGCGGCGGACGCGACGACGGTTGGCCGGTAGCCGTGATTGAAGGCCGCGCGCGCTGTCGAATTCACGCATACGTGGGTCATGAAACCGGCGAGCACCAACTCTTCGACACCGAGGCCCTTCAGAACGTCGTCGAGATTGGTCTTCTCGAACGAGCTCGGATAGGCCTTGACGATAATCGTCTCGCCGCTGTGGGGCGCCACAACGTCGGCAATCGCGCCGATGGCGGCGCGCACGTCATAAGGTGACCCAGGACCTGCATCGTGTTGAATGTGAATGACTGGCCGGCCGGCATTGCGGTAGCGGTTCAGCAGCGCCTGGCATTCAACCAGCGCCGGTTCCACGCCGTCGAGCTGCATCACGCCCTCGCGATAGGTGTTTTGGCAATCAATCAGAATAAGCGCTGAATTGCTGATCGTGGTTGGCGTGTAGCCCATACCTGTCAGTTCGCGCAGTGTTTTGGAAGCGCCCATCGTTTGATCTCTCCTGGAGTTGGCCGTTTAGACCTTGGCGGCGAAGTCTCAGTTCAACGCGTCAACAGCCCATTTTAGTAGGCAGGCCGTTCGACACCATTTGGCGGCGGGCCTATGGCCTCGATGGCTTCGTTTTCAGCATCCGTATAAATGCGCGACCGCGTCAGAAAGCGCACGCCCTCGGGCGCTTCGAGCGAGAAGCCAGAGCCGCGCCCTGGCACCACATCTATGATGATGTGGGTGTGCTGCCAGTATTCGAATTGCGATTTACCCATGTACAGCGGCTGTCCGCCGATCTCGCCCATGAACACATCCTGTGCGCCGACTTTGAATTCCTTCCGCGGGTAGCACATCGGCGCGCTGCCATCGCAGCATCCGCCTGACTGATGAAACATCAGCGGACCATGCATCACTATCAGCTTCTGCATCAAGTCAATGGCCGCGGGTGTTGCCGACACGCGCGAGACGTTGGGCACCGCCGCGATTGCTTCAACGATTGTCATTGGTTTCTCCGGGGTCCTGGGGGTTCAATGCTACATCGCGTTGCGGACGCCGCCTGAGCAGCGTGAAGCGCCGCCGGTTGCCAGCATCGAGTGAAAATCCGACCGGCAGCCCGTCGGCCATATCGAGAATGTAGTCGCCGCAGGCACATTCATCACCTGGGCGGCTTTCCATTTGATAGACAGCCACACCTTCGACTTCTCCGATCAGATGGTCGCGGGCGCCAAGCCGCAACTCGCCGGCCGGCAGGCACACCGGTTTGTGCGACCCGCTGTTGGCGCCAGCCAAATGGAGAATGATATCACCGTGCTGCTCGACCATACGCCGCAACGCATCGCGCGCTTCGGGCGTCGCGGTGATTGCGCACGTCTGTATGCTGCTCGCCATATGCTCACCTCGACAAGGTCTGGGAACGCTTGAGTTCGCCGCCGTTAAGTGGTGACGCAGTCTGCTTATTCAAACGCTGTCCGTAATCACAAAACCCGGTTTGATCACAAAAAGGGGTGCGGAACCCTTCGGCTCCGCACCCCCTCATTTGGCAAGACCCAAGCGCCTTAGAAGAAGCCGAGCGCCTTCGGGCTGTAGCTGACCAGCATGTTCTTGGTCTGCTGATAATGGTCGAGCATCATCTTGTGCGTTTCGCGGCCGATGCCCGACTGCTTGTAGCCACCGAATGCGGCGTGTGCCGGATACAAGTGGTAGCAGTTGGTCCACACGCGGCCAGCCTGGATTTCGCGGCCGAAGCGATAAGCGCGCGTTCCGTTACGCGTCCACACGCCCGAGCCGAGGCCGTACAATGTGTCGTTGGCGATAGCGAGCGCCTCCGCTTCGTCTTCAAAGGTTGTCACAGCCAGAACCGGTCCAAAGATTTCTTCCTGGAACACGCGCATCTTGTTGTGGCCTTCCAGAACCGTCGGCTCGACGTAGTAGCCGTTGGCGATTTCGCCGCCAAGGTTGGCACGCTTGCCGCCGGTCAGAACGCGAGCACCTTCGCCGCGGCCGATATCGACGTAGCTCAGGATCTTTTCAAGCTGATCGTTGGACGCCTGAGCGCCGATCATCGTCGTCATGTCAAGCGGGTGACCCTGCTTGATCTTGGCGACGCGGGCCAGAGCGCGGTCCATGAACTTTTCATAGATCGAACGCTGGATCAGAGCGCGGCTTGGGCAGGTGCAGACTTCGCCCTGGTTCAACGCGAACAGTGTGAAACCTTCGAGGCACTTGTCGAAGTATTCGTCGTCGGCGTCCATCACGTCGGCGAAGAAGATGTTCGGCGACTTGCCGCCGAGTTCGACGGTCGACGGAATGATGTTTTCCGATGCGTACTGCATGATCAAACGGCCGGTCGATGTTTCACCGGTGAAAGCAACCTTGCCGATACGCTTGTTCTGAGCGAGCGGCTTGCCGGCTTCGACACCGAAACCGTTGACGACGTTGATAACGCCTTCCGGGATCAAGTCGCCGATGATTTCCATCAGCACCATGATCGACATCGGGGTCTGTTCAGCGGGCTTCAGCACGACGCAGTTGCCAGCGGCAATTGCTGGCGCGAGCTTCCACACAGCCATCAGCAACGGGAAGTTCCACGGAATGATCTGGCCAACCACGCCGATCGGTTCATGGAAATGATAGGCGATGGTATCGTGGTCGATTTCAGAGATCGTGCCTTCCTGGGCGCGGATGCAGCCGGCGTAGTAGCGCCAGTGGTCGATGCCCAGCGGCACGTCCGCGAACGTTGTTTCGCGGATCGGCTTGCCATTGTCGATGGATTCGACGAGCGCGATCACATCAAGGTTCGCTTCCATACGGTCAGCGATCTTGAGCATAATTTTGGAGCGTTCAGCCGGCGACGTGCGGCCCCAAGCAACGCGCGCCTTGTGGGCGGCATCGAGCGCGAGTTCGATATCTTCCGCCGTCGAGCGGGCGATCTCGCAAATTTCCTGGCCGGTAATCGGCGTGATATTCTTGAAGTACTGGCCGCGAACGGGCGCAACCCATTTACCGCCGATATAGTTGTCATAGCGCTGCTTAATAACCTGCTTACCTGTCAACTTTTCCATAGCGACGTGCTGCATCGGGTTGTCTCCTCCATTATTCAAATCGGTTTTTGTTTTTCGGTCTGCTTATTTAAAGCATAGCGGCGCCCCACCGTGTTGGCCAGCGCCGGGCCGCTCATTCCTTAGTTGGGGTCGCGGTCACAGGCGCTTATTTAACGGACTTCGCCTGACCTAGCGGCTGCGGTCAATTTATATTGACCTCAATTCATGGCCAGGACGTGACGGCCGAATATGACTACCCTGCTTACCATGCGCACGCCCCAAGCGTGGCAGCCCCTTTAAAGCCCTTGCTCCTGCAAGGTGAGCACGTGTCCAGCCAGATAAAGCGAGCCGCAAATCAACACGCGCTTCGGCCCCTTCGGCAGTGCAGCAATAGTTCGCAATGCCTCGGCGATGCCGGCCCGGTCAATCGCTTGCAGTCCGGCGCTGTGTGCCACTTCGGCCAGCTTTTCCTGGCTGTGCGGGGCCTCATGAGCCCCAGGAATCGGCACCGTATAGACGCCGCGTACAAGCCCCCTGAAGGGGGCCAGAAAGCCCAGCGCATCCTTTTGGCCCATCATGCCGACCACAAGGTAAACGGGCTTCGGCGCCTTCTCATCGAAGGCCGCGAGTGTATCCGCCAGCATATCGCCAGCTGCCGGGTTATGCCCGCCATCGAGCCACAATTCGGCATCCGGCCCGAGTAGTTCCGGCAGCGGCCCGGTGGTCAGCCGCTGCATGCGCGCTGGCCATTCAACCGCGCGCAGGCCGCGTTCGATAGCACCTTCATCCAGCCCGAGGACCGGCAACTTACGCGATAGCTTGACGGCGGCTGCAACCGCGGTCCCGGCGTTTGATAATCTGGTGGCGGCCGGCCAGCGCCGGCAGCGGCAGATCCAGCAGCTCTTCGTTCAGCTGTACGACCAGCCGCCCGCTCTGCTCGTAGGCGTCGAAATCCTGGCCCCAGATCACCAACGGCGCACCGGCCTTCTGAGCCTTAGCTTGAATGACATCGAGCACCTCATCGGGCTGCTGCGATATGATCCCCGTTGTGCCGCGCTTTAAAATGCCTGCCTTTTCGGCGGCAATCTTGCCAAGCGTCGGCCCGAGTTTTTCAGCGTGGTCCATCGAGATCGGCGTGACCACGGTCAGCGCTGGAACTTTGATCACGTTGGTTGCGTCGAGCCGGCCGCCCAGACCAACTTCCAGCAGCACGACGTCGGCTGGCGTTTCGCTGAACGCCAGAAACGCTGCGGCGGTCGTGATTTCAAATTGCGTGATGTCATCGCCATCGTTGACGGCGCGCACGCGCATCAGCACATCGACCAGCGCATCCTCATTGATGGAGCGGGAAATGCCATCGCTGCCCGCCAGCGAAATACGTTCATGGAACCGGACCAGATGGGGCGACGTGTAGACATGCACACGCTTTCCAGCAGCCTCAATCATCGCCCGCAGATACGCGGTCACCGATCCCTTGCCGTTGGTCCCGGCAATATGCACGACAGGCGGCAGTTTCTTTTCCGGATGGCCGAGCTTGCCAAGCAACCGCTCGACGCGGCCAAGCGACAGGTCGATCAATTTCGGGTGCAACAACATCATCTCAGCAAGGAGCGTGTCGCTGGTTGGCCGTTTGGTTTTTGTGGGCATGAGAGCGCTAACTCAGAGGTTCAGAGGCTCTCATATCAAATGGCCCGGCTAAACGCCACGCCCGGCATCTTTGCCGGTGGCCGGACTGGCGGCCGGTTCGCCATCGCGCTTGGTCTTCGACGCGTCAAACCGCTGACTGGGCGGCACCGCCTCGGCCTCCGTCACGCCGCCCGTTTCCCGGGCCGCCGTTTCGATCAGCTTACCATCGACAGGCGCGCCGTTGACGTAGGCTTTGCCGTTGACCTTGCCGCTATCCTTGCCCTTGGCCCGGCCCGCGCCGGTCATCAGGATGGCGCATAGGCGGGCCAGCGTTTCACGCATCTGGTGGCGATGCACGACCATATCGACCATGCCGTGCGACAGCAGGTATTCCGAGCGCTGGAACCCGTCGGGCAATTGCTCGCGGATTGTTTGTTGAATAACGCGGGGGCCCGCAAAACAAATGAGAGCGCCCGGCTCCGCGATGTGAATATCGCCAAGCATGGCATAGGACGCGGTCACGCCGCCCGTCGTTGGGTCGGTCAGGACGACGATATATGGCAAGCGGTTTTCGCGCAGGCGCTGCACGGCAATCGTCACGCGCGGCATTTGCATGAGGGACAAGATGCCCTCCTGCATGCGCGCGCCGCCCGACGCTGCGAACAGGATGAATGGAGCTTTCAAATCGACCGCGCGCAACATGCCGGTGATCAACGCTTCACCGGCCGCCATCCCCAGCGATCCGGCCATAAAGCGGAAATCTTGCACGGCGGAGACGACTTGGCGGCCTTCCAGCATGCCTTCGCCAACCAGCACCGCATCGTCGAGCTTGGTGTCGGCTTTGGCATCTTTCAAACGGTCCGTGTATTTGCGGCCGTCGCGGAATTTGAGCGGGTCTTGGGCCACGGCCGGCACCGGCACTATGCGGTACTCACCGCCGTCGAACAGATGGGCGAGGCGCTGATCAGCGGCCATGCGCATATGATAGTTCGATCCCGGCACGACGAATTGGTTGGCTTCCAGGTCTTTGTAGAAGACCATCTGGCCACTCTCCGGGCATTTCACCCAAAGGTTGTCCGGCACGTCGCGTTTCGCGGGTCCCAACAGTCCGCTAATCTTGGGGCGGACGACGTTGTTGATCCAGTTCACTGCGAATGGCTCCTCGTGGGTCGGGGCGTCTGCCTCAGACCAAATTGCGGCGCATGGGTTATCCGGGCGCTGCCCTTATCTCATGACAGCGGCCTGCTGGCACGCCATCTAGGCCTCGTATTTTAGCCCCTCGTGCCGCTCCACGCTAGGCTTGCCTTCATGACATATGGGAGCATTGGGGCGCGGGGGAAGCCCTTTTCGTGGATATCGTTGGCCTTGGTCAAGGCGCGCGCAGTGCCGCACTCAACTCCTTAACCAATCCGAGCACGTCTGGCACCGTGGTCGCGGTGGCTTCTCCCTTAGATCCCAAGGACTTCTCTATCCTGGCGATCAACGCCGAGCCGACCACGACACCGTCGGCGCCCTTGGCGATGGCCTTGGCCTGGGGCCCGGAACGAACGCCGAACCCGACAACGACGGGCAGCGGCGTCTGGCTTTTGATGCGGGCCACCTGAGCCGATGCGTCGCTGACGACCGGGGCTGCTGCCCCGGTAATGCCGGTAATCGACACGTAATAAACGAAGCCCGAGGTATTTTGCAGAACGGCCGGCAAGCGCTTGTCGTCGGTCGTCGGCGTGGCGAGGCGGATGAAATTGAGGCCCGCTTTGACGGCCGGAAGGCACAGCTCTTCGTCGGCTTCGGGCGGTACATCGACAACAATCAAGCCATCGACGCCAGCGGCCTTGGCGTCAGCCAGAAAGCGGTCGTTGCCGTAAACGTAGACCGGGTTGTAGTAGCCCATCAACACGATTGGCGTGGTCTTATCACTGGCGCGGAAATCGCGGACCATGGCCAGCGTCTTGTGCATATTCTGTCCGGCCTTCAACGCCCGCAGCGATGACGCCTGGATCGCTGGTCCATCGGCCATAGGGTCGGAGAACGGCATGCCAAGCTCGATGATGTCAGCGCCCGCGGCCGGCAACCCTGCCAGAATTTTGGCGCTCGTCTCAAGATCCGGGTCGCCCGCTGAAATGAACGTCACCAGCGCGGGCCGGTTTTCTTTTTTGAGCTGCGCAAAGCGCGCGTCGATGCGGGTCGGTTGGGTCATTGTGGGGATGCCGGAAACCTTGAATATTGAATGAGATCACGGGCACCCTTATCACTCGTTCCGGGCAAGCGGTAGTGCGACCCCTGGCTTCGGGGCGCGGCTCACGCGCTCCACGGAGATACGGAAAGCGCCATGAACGTGCTTGTGCTCGGCGGCTATGGCTTGATCGGGCTGGAAATCACCGCGCTGCTGTATCGCCAGGGCCATGCCGTGACGGCGCTTGCCCGGGATGCGGCGCACGGCAGGGCCTTACTGCCGGGCGTGACCTGGATCGGGACTGATATCGCGCGGCTCACCACGCCTGCCGCCTGGACGCCGCATCTGGCTGGCATCGATGCGGTCATCAACGCGGCAGGCGCCCTGCAGAGCAGCGGGAGGGACAACGTCACCGCCGTACAACGCCACGCGATTATGGCGCTGATCCCGGCCTGCACCCAATCCGGCATCTCGAAATTTGTGCAAATCTCCGCGCCCGGCGCCGCACCCGAGGCCGCAACCGAATTCATGGCAAGCAAAGGTGCCGCCGACGATGCGCTCCGCTTGAGCCCGCTCGATTGGGTGATTTTGAAACCGGGCCTCGTCATCGCACCAGCAGCTTATGGCGGCACCAGTTTGCTGCGCGCGCTGGCAGCGTTCCCGCTGGTGCAGCCTGTGGTGTTGCCGCATGCCCGCATTCAAACGGTCGACGTTGCAGATGTTGCGAGCGCCACGGCGCGCGCATTGACTGACGCTGCATTGTCGCGCCAGACGTTTGATCTGGTCGAGCCAACACCTGCATCCCTGCAGGATATCGTCCTCAAATTCCGCCGCTGGCTGGGTTTCAAAGCGCCGCTGCGGATGATCGCGCTTCCCAAACCAGTCGCGCACCTTGTCGCCAAACTTGCCGACGCCGCCGGCCAGCTCGGCTGACGTTCGCCGATGCGCACAACAGCCCTCACCGTTCTTGCAGCTGACGTGGTCGCGGATGCGGGACCTTGGCAACGCGCGACCGGGCAAACGCTGCGCAGCCTTGACGCAACCTTGGCCCGCCTGCCCTCAACCCGCCAGGAGCGCACCTTCGCACGCATGGAGTTGGCGTTTCCGCTGCTTGTGGTTCTGTTTGCCGTGTTCTGGATTTTGTCGGGCGTGACCGGCATCGCCCAATGGCCGGCGGCTGTCGCCGTTGTTGCGCCGGTCCTTGGTGATGGGCTTTCGAAACTCGCCGTCATAGGCGGCGCACTTCTCGACATCGCCATCGGCATCGCCTTGCTGGTCCGCCCCGTGTTCCGCCGTGCATGCCTCGCAGCAATCGCGCTCTCACTTATATACTTGGTATCGGGCACCGTTCTGACACCGCACCTATGGGCTGATCCGCTTGGCCCATTTGTGAAGGTCTTGGCCGTCATCGGCCTTGCGATAGCGCTCGCAGCCCACGCGGAGGACCGCTGATGGCCGTCTTGCAAGCCGATTGGCTGCACATACTGCGAGTGCTACACATTCTCGGCGCCACGGTCCTGCTTGGCACGGGCGCCGGCATCGCGTTTTTCATGGTCATGGCCAACCGCACGCGCGATCCGAAAATTATCGCTCACACAGCCCAGACCGTGGTCATCGCCGACTTCATTTTCACGGCAGCCGCTGTCATCGCACAACCATTTACCGGCGCGCTGCTCGCCAACGCTATGGGCTGGAAATTGAACGAGCCGTGGATTGCGCTGTCGCTGGCGCTCTACGTTGTCACGGGGCTGTTCTGGCTGCCGGTTGTTTGGATACAAATGCAATTGCGCAACCTCGCAGCCGCCGCAGATCGCGACGGCACGGCGCTGCCCGCGCGCTACGACAGACTGTTTCGCATCTGGTTCTTTTGCGGTTTTCCAGCCTTCGCCGCCGTGCTCGCCATTCTCTGGCTGATGGTATCGCGGCCAACCTTCGGGTAAGCCGGAAACCTAGATCTTCATTCCCAGAGCCTTGGCGACCGTGAACAAATCCTTGTCGCCGCGGCCGCACAAGTTCATGACCAGCAGATTGTCCTTCGGCAGCGCCGGCGCCAGCTTGATCACATGAGCCAGCGCGTGGCTTGGCTCGAGTGCCGGGATAATCCCTTCGAGCCGCGTACACAGCTGCAACGCGCCAAGCGCCTCCTTGTCGGTGATCGCCACGTAATTCACCCGGCCGTTTGTCTTTAGCCAGGCATGCTCCGGCCCGACGCCCGGATAATCGAGACCCGCCGAAATCGAATGACCCTCGAGAATCTGCCCGTCTGAATCCTGCAGCAAATAGGTGCGGTTGCCGTGCAGCACGCCGGGCGTGCCGCCGGTCATCGACGCGGCGTGGCCGTTCTCGACATCAAGACCGTGACCACCGGCTTCAACGCCGTAGATCGCCACATCCTTGTCGTCGAGGAACGGATGGAACAATCCAATCGCGTTCGATCCACCGCCGATGCAGGCAACCAGCGTATCTGGCAAGCGGCCTTCAGCAGCCATCATCTGTTCGCGGGTTTCCTTGCCGATGATCGACTGGAAATCGCGGACCATCGCCGGATAGGGGTGCGGTCCTGCCGCCGTGCCGATCAGATAATAAGTGTCATGCACGTTGGTCACCCAATCGCGCAGCGCTTCGTTCATTGCGTCTTTGAGCGTGCCAGCCCCCGCCGTCACCGGATTAAGCTTGGCGCCCAACAGCTTCATGCGCGCAACGTTTGGCGCCTGACGCTCGATATCGAGCGCGCCCATGTAGATTTCACACGGCAGACCATACTTCGCGCATACGGTCGCAACCGCGACGCCGTGCTGGCCAGCACCTGTCTCAGCGATGATGCGCGTCTTGCCCATGCGCATGGCCAGCAGGATTTGGCCCAGGCAATTGTTGATCTTGTGCGAGCCGGTGTGGTTGAGCTCATCGCGCTTGAAGTAGATCTTCGCGCCGCCCAATTCCTTGGTCATCCGCTCGGCGAAATAGAGCGGGCTCGGCCGACCAGCGTAATGCAGATTGAGATGATCGATCTCGGCCTGGAATGTAGGATCGGCCTTCGCCGCATCATAGGCGCGCTCAAGATCCAGGATCAGCGGCATCAAGGTTTCAGCAACAAAGCGTCCGCCGAACAGGCCGAAAAAGCCTTTGTCGTCGGGGCCGCTCCTATAGCTGTTGAGTTTGGCTTCGCCCGATTTCTGCGTCTTCGTCGCCATCTTCTCGTGTCCTCGGAGTGAGCCCCCTCGCCCCGTCGCACTTCATTCAGCGATGTGGAGAGGAAATGCTATGGAAATTGCTTAGCGGTCTTTACAGCGTGAAGGAAGCGGCGGATCAACTCGGGGTCTTTGACGCCCGGCGCGCTTTCGACCCCCGACGACACATCGACCGCGTGCGCCCCGGTCTGGCGGATCGCTGCCGCGACATTGTCTGGCGTCAATCCGCCCGACAACATGAAGGGTACGCGGTCCGACACCTCGGCGATCATATTCCAATCAAACACCAAACCGTTGCCGCCCGGCAGCGCATCCGGCTCTTTCGGCGGCTTGGCATCAAACAAAATGAGACGCGCGGCGCTGACATAATCGAGGGCGCGCACCGTGTCGTCGCGCGTGCCGACCGCAATCGCCTTGATCAGCGGTAGCTGAAACAGCTTGGCAATCCCGGCCACCCGCTCCGGCGTCTCATGGCCGTGCAGCTGGATCATATCGGGCGAAACTGCGTCGATAATTTCGCCAAGCTCTTCGTCATCGGCATCAACCACCAGCGCGACAACCTTGGCGTGGCCCCGCGCACGCGCGGCCAACCGGGCCGCCGTCGCGATATCAACGTTGCGCGGACTCTTGCCAAAGAACACGAGCCCGATATAACGCGCACCACCTTCAAGCGCCGCATCTAAGGCCGCGTCGGTTTTGATACCGCAAATTTTTGCGCCAGCTGTCATCAGCGCTCACCTAATCCAGGGGCCCCGTCTAATCCAGGGACCAAGTCTAATCCAGGGGCCAAGCGTTTCACGCCGTTGGTTTGCCGGCAAGGCGGCGTTTTTGCCAACGTTTGAGCGCGATCAACGTCCAGACCGCCTCAACCACACCGAACGGCCACGCACCCGGCACCAGAAAGCCGTAAACTGACGACAGCGCGCAACAGATTGCAAAGCCCAGAATGCACCACGCACTCACGTCTTCGAACGCATAGAACACCAGCATCGCAGTGACGGACGCAAGCCCAAATAGCGTCAGCGCATCCATGGTGCCGCCATCCCTTCTACAAGCGGCGCACTCATCGCCCGGCAATCGCCAATGCCTTTGGTGCAGAGGCGTTCGCAGCGACGCCCGAACTGATGTTGGCATCGCGTTCCCGCGCCAAACGATCCGCTTCGGCCTGGAAACGCTGGGCGCGCTGGCCCTGCGTGCGGGCTGTGCGGCGCCAGCGGCTCTGGCCCATCCACGTCGCCATGCCACCAAGGATCACACCAAGCACGAGGCTGCCGAGCAGATAGGCATAGAACGGCAGCTGCACGGACAGCGCCGGCGTTTCCGGCCGGAATGGATCAAGGATCAACTGCACCGGATGTCGGTTCGACACCGCAATCGCCACAAGCGCCGCGCCAAGCGGAAATGCGATCAGCAACGATATGATACGCCTCAACACGACCGACACCTCATGTTCGCCTACCGATACGAGACCAGAAAAATGGTCACGCGGAAACGGATGCACTTCACCTCTCCCTTGGGGAGAGGATGTCCCGAAGGGACAGGTGAGGGGTCTGCTGCAATGGTGGTGCAGCGGCAAGCCCCTCATCCGCCCCGCTTGCTTTGGCGCTGCCGCGCCGAGCGGGGCACCTTCTCCCTATGGGAGAAGGAATCCCTTCAATGCTGGCTCTTGCCTTTATTCAAGCGGTCGCGCAGTTCCTTGCCGGTTTTGAAAAACGGCACGAACTTTTCCGCCACCGACACCGTGGTTCCAGTCCGCGGATTGCGGCCCTGACGCGCGGCGCGATGCTTCACGGTGAACGCGCCGAAACCGCGCAGCTCAACCCGGTCTCCGCGCGCCAGCGCATCGACGATTTCGTCAAAGATAACGTTCACGATCCGCTCGACATCGCGATGATAGAGATGCGGATGGGTCGTGGCGATCTTCTGTACCAGCTCTGACTTGATCACGTTTCGCTCCCCAGCTTAGCGATCAATTTTCTTTATTTTTCAGAAGGATGCCAAACGGAAAGCAGACCGTCAAGGCCAAGAGTGGAAAATGAGCCGCTGTTGAACAGCCGGTTGGCCAGTTGCCCGGCGTCGGCCCCGAATACAGCGCCTATGGCGCGCGAGGTCAGCGACCCCAGGCCCAGGCCGAACCGGCTCTCGGAGGACTTTGGCTTCCAATCGACGACTTTGGCGTCCTTGTCGATTTTCTTGACGTCCTTCAACCATGCAACCGCTTCGTCCTCGCCGCCGATCTGATCGACCAGTTTGGCGGCCAGCGCCTCACGGCCTGAGAAAATGCGCCCGTCGACAAGGCCCTGAACCTCGGCTGGCTTGATTCCGCGCCGCGTCTCAACCAGGCCAAGGAACCACTTGAAGCCGTCCGCCACCATGCCTTCGGTGACCTTGCGGCCGCCCTCGGTCAACGGCTCGAATGGCGACGGCGAGGCTTTCAACGGGCCGCTTTTGACCTCGTTCACCTTGACGCCGAACTTGTCGAGCAGTTGCACGAATTCCGGCCACTGCACGATCACGCCGACCGAACCCGTAATGGTATTGCCGCGCGCCACGATATGATCGGTGGCGAGGCCGACGATATACCCGGCTGACGCCGCAACCGTGCCAAACTGGGCGACCAGCGGCTTCTTTTTCGAGAGTTCGCGCAGACCTTCGTACAGCGCTTCGCCGCCCGTGGTCGTGCCGCCGGGGCTGTTAATGTACAGCAGTACGCCGGACACGTTTTCGGCGTCTGCGATCTCTTTCAGCATTTTCAGCTGATCGCGGTCTTCGCTGATCATGCCGTCAATAGCGATGCGGGCGATCTGCTTCTTGCCCGACAGCGCGTCGAGTTTATCGCCGCCAAAGCTCAACGCGCCGATCGCCAGCGCAAGGCCCGCAATGCCGGCCGCGCGCCAGAACGAGACAGACCGGCGCAAGCGGCGGCGATCAAGAACGGTTTCAGTTTCAAGCACATTGAGGCGGTCGTGCCGGGCGATCATCTGGTGCGTCGGATCGCGGCGGTTCTCGACCTCTCCTGGCTGCACAAGGAACTCGCGCCGCACTATTCACATACCGGCCGGCCCTCGATCGATCCGGAACTCATGCTCCGGATGCTGGTTATCGGTTATGTCTTTGCCATTCGCTCGGAACGCGCGCTCTGCCGCGAAGTTCAGCTCAACCTTGCCTACCGTTGGTTCTGTGGTCTCGGTATCGAAGACAAGATCCCCGATCACTCCGCCTTCACGCGCGCCCGCAATGAGCGTTTCCGCGAGCACGACATTTTCCGCCAGGTGTTCGAGCGCGTCGTTGCTGCCTGCATCAAAGCTGATCTCGTCGGCGGCATCGGTTTCGCGGTCGATGCGAGCCTGATCGCAGCCGACGCCAACAAGTGCGGATCAACACCCGGCGACGAGTGGAGCCACGACATTGATCCGGCGACCGTCGAGCGCGCCGTGCAGGACTATCTCGCCAATCTCGACGACCCAGCCTGGGGCGCCGCCAGCGACGTGGTACCGAAGTTCGTGGCGCCGGCCGATCCGGCCGCGCAATGGACGGGTGCGCTCAGGAACGCTGCGTTCTTCGCCTACGCGGACAACTATCTCATCGACGTCAAGTTCGGCATCATCATGGACGTCGAAGCCTCGCGCGCCATACGCCAAGCAGAAGTTGGTGCGTCGCAGACGATGATCGAACGTACGCAAGAAACGTTCGGCATCAAGCCCGATTGGCTCGCCGCCGATACTGCCTATGGTTCGGCGCCCAACCTGCACTTTCTGGTCGATGAGAAGAACATCGCGCCGCACATCCCGGTGATCGACAAGTCGAGGCGCGACGACGGCACGTTCAGCCGCGAGGACTTCATCTACGACGATGCACACGATTGCTACATCTGCCTCAACGGTAAGATACTGCCGCGCTCGAGCGGGTCACGCGGATCACGTGGCGACAACATGGTCTCTTATTTCTCGCGCGTCGCCGATTGCCGCGATTGTCCGCTCAAACCGAGATGCTGCCCGAACTCGCCGAGCCGGAAGATCACGCGTCATGAGTACGAGGCGGCACGCGACGTCGCCCGCGCCATCGCCAAGACGGCCGCCTATGAGCAGACACGCCGCGATCGCAAGAAGGTCGAAATGCTATTTGCGCATCTGAAGCGCATTCTGCGCCTTGGCCGCCTGCGATTGCGCGGACCAGCCGGCGCGCAATTCGAGTTCACGCTTGCCGCAATCGCCCAGAACCTTCGCCGTCTTGCCAAGCTCACTGCGCATCCGCCGGACAATGCCATGCCGCGCTGTGTGTAGCGTCCCGTTGCGTTGGTCGCGTCAGGCGTCAGTTCGGATGCGTCGCCGTAGCCCGGGCAGGGCAAGCGGCAAGAGAGCGCGAGCCCAATCTTTCAAAAATCAGCCCCGGCTGAGAGCGGCGACCCCGCCGACTTCTGCAACAAAATCGACCCCGAGCGGGCGTTAAACGTTACGTTAAAATATGCTGATAAGCTGTATCTGTCTAAACCGTATTGGAGCAATCCCGCTTTCAAATGGCCATTGGTGGCAAACAATTTCCGGCCCGTCTTCACGTCCTGATGGCCAATGGGAGTGAAGTAGGCTTAGTCTTTCGACGCGGTCCGTCACGCCGCGTTGCAGCTTTTTTGGGATCGCTCAAAA
>JABFRT010000031.1 GCA_013141015.1 Hyphomicrobium sp.
CAGTGCCAGCTTCAGGAGAGCGGAGAAGCCTCGCTCCTACTTGAACAAGTCATCCTGTCATCTCTGCAAATACATTTGCACCGGCCCAAGTGTGTCCAGTGGCAGTGCCCCGATCATTCGCTACAGGCCAAATGGTTGTCCAAGTTCCTTCACAGACCAAGCTGTTCCTGGCTTTATTGAGCCTGCAGAATGTGAATCATTCGATGGGCCCGACGATGAACTTCCAACTACGGGAACTCAATAATGTCGATATCTGACGATGAGATCCTAGAAGCGGTCCTAGATATCGTTCACGCGAGGCTAAGCACTGTTGTTGAGGCGGAGCAAGTGGTCAAGACACTGAGGAATGCAATAGGTGAAGGTAGCGGCGTTGCTGCTTACGAGCTCGCCATGTTTGTTTGTCCAGGTTTTATGGCCGGGACCGACGAGGTGAGACAATATTTTTTGCAATTTAGCGGCGAGTGTGAGGACCTTTTCAAGACTGCTTTTCCAATGCTGCTCAGGAATGCTGAAGAAGGCAGGGTGCATGCGATGAGCCGCTTGTCCGTTTACTATCAAACGGGAATTCCACCCGTTACGATAGACCATAATGTGATGCGGGAATGGGACGATAGGATTGCCAAAGAACTCGCGAAGGATCGGAAAAACCCGTAGCCACTTAGTTCGGAATAATCAAAGCGAAGAAACGGCTGGGTTAGGTTCGACCTCTGCACTTGGGCGAACCGTAACCCAACAACCTCACGCACCGGCGGACGACGAGATGAGAGGGAGCATGACCGCCACGCCGTTGCGCTCCGACACTTCCTTCCAAAAATTCCCGCACCCCCATCCCCCGCGACGCGAAGCCTTCGCGTCGCCGTGCGCGAGGCGGCGCGGTTTTACGAGAAGCGTCTCCCCGGTGCGGATGACGAACAGCGCGAAAGCGTCGGTATGGGATGTGATCTACACGCCGTGGGGATCATTCCACTCCGCGACAGGCGCGCGACCACTTGGAAGTCCCCTTGCGGGGCAGACCTTGAACACCCGCTTCCCCGGCCAGTGGTTCCAGCTCGAATCGGCCTTGCACTACAACTGGCACCGCCACTACGATCCGAGCCTCGGCCGCTACACCCAGCCCGATCCGCTGGGCTTCGTCGATGGGCCGAGTGTGTATGCGTATGCGCGAAGCGGGCCACTAAAATATGCCGATAAAGACGGTCGAAACGCATCGGCCGGTGGTACAATTGGTCAGACTATAGGGGCCTTAACTCCAATCCCTGGCGGAGCCGCAGCGGGTAGGATACTGGGCACAGTGATTGGAGCCGGTATTACATACTATTGCACACCGTCGGACAGTGGTTCGTCCGAGCAATCCGATACAGCACCTCCCCCACCCATTGCAGACGACGACAATGACTGCAAAGATCGAATGAGCGAATATCAAATTGAGCAATGTCTCGTAAATGCTCATCAATTGAAAATCGACACTCTCGGGCGACGCGCGAGAATTGCACGATACGAATTATGCAAATGCCGTAACAGCGAAGTTGCTGTTAGATTAATTGGCTGCAAAGGGCCGACGCTGCGTACGGGTGTAATGTGTCCATGAACAAATCCACGACCAGAGTGCGCTCGTACTTCGCGATCAGCGGGTTCGCTTGTCCGCCAGAGCAGCTCACCAATATAATTGGAATTGTTCCGGATAAGTCGTCTGGAGGCCATCCGGACCGTAGCGGAATGAGTTACTGGGAAATCCAAGGAGCTGAGGGGCATTCATTGGAAATAGGCGACCACATTACCAATTTGATGCAAAAACTGGCGATCGCCTCTTCGTCACTCAGAATTGCAACCGAGCTGGATGATGACAGAGTCGAAAGGAATATTTTCATTGTTATCGATCGCATTGACTGCCACAATTCTCGACCCTATTTGATCTTGACGCCTGCCCAAAGCGCATTTCTCGCAACGCACAAAATAAATCTGATCATAGATATGAACTCGGGGTGATTTAGCCCGCATCGCCCAGAATAAGCAAAGCGAAGAAATGTTGGGTTAGGTTCGTCCACTGCACACTTCCCAGTTTTGCTCCCTGCGGTCGCGGGACCGAACCGTAACCCAACAACCTCACGCACCGGCGGTTGTTTAAGGGAGGAGACCATGACCGCCACGCCATTGCGCTCCGCAACTTCACTCCCGCACCCCCATTCCCCGCGACGCGTTCCCATCGCGTCGTCGTGCGCGAGGCGGCGTGGTTCGAGGATTAGCGTCTCCCGCGCTCGCTGTTCCAGCCGGCGCTTTTCAAATCTACCCTGGACCCCGGATCGCTGCCGGTCGCTGCGCAACCGGGTCCGGGGCAAGCTCTACAACGGCTTCGAGCAGTTGATCGGCCGAGTGATCACCAACTCCGGCACCGCCAACGGCACGACGTACTTTGTCCATGACCTCTGGGGCAATGTGATCGCCGAGCTGACCACGGCCGGCGCGACGGTGCGGGAATACATCTATCTGCCGGAAAGTGAAATTGCGCCAACGCGGCAGGCGCGCGCCCAGGTCGATCGCCCCATCGCGGTCGTCGATGCCGTCAACACCGCGACGCCGGTGACGCTGATGGTGCATGCCGATCATCTCAACCGCCCGGTGCGGATGACCAACAGCGCGAAAGCCAGCGTCTGGGATGTGATCTACACGCCGTGGGGATCATTCCACTCCGCGACCGGCGCGCAAACCTTAAATTCGAGGTTCCCCGGCCAGTGGTTCCAGCTTGAATCGGCCTTGCACTACAACTGGCACCGCCACTACGATCCAAGCTTGGGCCGCTACACCCAGCCCGACC
Organism: Hyphomicrobium sp.; assembly: GCA_013141015.1. Lineage (GTDB taxonomy): Bacteria > Pseudomonadota > Alphaproteobacteria > Rhizobiales > Hyphomicrobiaceae > Hyphomicrobium_B. The sequence goes on from JABFRT010000031.1 coordinate 2,813, forward strand.
CGCTCGGGTTTGTGGACGGGCCGAGCGTGTATGCTTATGCTGGGAATAGTCCGTTAGATGCGACCGACACTACTGGAGAAATGAAAAGACCCCAATATCCTTATCGAATGTGCAACTCGACGGAACAAGTACAGTGCTTCCAGAAGTGTGCGAAGATTGGCAAGGGATTGAAAACTTGCCGTGTCGCACGTGTGCATCGATACCTGGGGCCCGGTGAAGATGGCAAACCGCAGTATGGGCCTAAGGATGGCGAGCTGAGCTGCAATTGCATGGAACCCGAACAGGCCGACGAAACAAACCGGTCATATAGCCAATGCGGCAAAAACTGTCGCTCGGTCCGAAAATGGGTAAGAGATGCGGCCACTGGACTTCTTATCTTAACCACAGTTGTTGTTTGCGGGTTGGCATTCTGAAGATGGCAGATTCATTGCATTTTCCTGGTCGACAGCTGAATACCTTTGCGACATCCGTCGATAAAGAACGATTGGTGGTTGGTGAGGCGTATTTTACAGTTGTATTTTTTGATGAAGATATGACCATTCCGAAAATGGAGACGATCATATATCTTGGCCAATCTAGTATCGATCAGATTGCGAAAAAGAAGAAGCTTCTGGCGATTGAAGGGGAGCTATATGTCTTCAGGGAAATTGAAAATCATCGCTGCGGAATAGACAAAAATGATATTGCCTTTGAGCAAGCGGAGTTGGCAGGTGTATACGAATTCGAGGCTGCAATAGATGTGCTGCTTCGTTGCGCGTTGTGTCGGACCACGCGGAGCAATACGATTTGATGAGATCCGCGCAGCCCGGAATAGGCAAAGCGAAGACATGTAGCCCTCGTAGCCCGGAATGAGCAAAGCGAGGAAATGTAGGTTGGGTTAGGTTCGTCCTCTGCACTTGGACGAACCGTAACCCAACAACCTCACGCACCGGCGGACGACGAGATGAGAGGGAGCATGACCGCCACGCCGTTGCGCTCCGCAACTTCACTCCCGCACCCCCATCCCCCGCGACGCGTTTCCATCGCGTCGCCGTGCGATAGGCGGCAGCGTTCGAGGGTGCATGGGTCGCGAACTGCGGCCCCCAGGAGTCCATTTTCCAACCGGCGCTGTTCGCGTTTTCCCTGGACCCCGGATCGGTGCCGGTCGCTGCGCAACCGGGTCCGGGGCAGGCTCTACGACAACGCTGGCAACATCCTAACCGACAGCCGCTCGGGCGGGCCGTGGGTTTACACCTACAACAAGGCCAACCGCTTGAAGACCGTGGCGGCCTCGGCGACCGTGCGCGGCACTTATGTCTACAACGGCTTCGAGCAGTTGATCAGCCGCGTGATCACCAACTCCGGCACCGCCAACGGCCCTCTTTGCGTTGGCGCTTCGGATGCCCACCCGCATCCGCGCCGGTACTTCGTCCACGATCTGTGGGACAATGTGATTGCCGAGCTGACCACGGCCGGCGCGCCATCCTACTTGCCCGCCTCCGGCAGGACGCGCGAATACATCTACCTGCCCGAGGCCGAGATTGCGCCGACGCGGCAATCCCGCACGCAAGTCGATCGCCCGGTCGCGGTCGTCGATGCCGTCAACACCGCAACGCCCGCGACGCTGATGGTGCATGTCGATCATCTCAACCGCGCATTTTTCGCGCTTCCGACTCCCCTGCGGGGAGCCTGCCGGAAGCGCAATCAAGTCCGGATGACCAACAGCGCGAAAGCGTCGGTGTGGGACGTGACATTCACCCCCTGGGGCGCATTCCACTCCGCGACCGGCGCGCGACCACTTGGAAGTCCCCTTGCGGGGCAGACCTTGAACACCCGCTTCCCCGGCCAGTGGTTCCAGCTCGAAAGTGGCTTGCATTACAACTGGCACCGCCACTACGATCCAAGCTTGGGCCGCTACACCCAGCCCGACCCGCTGGGGTTTGTGGACGGCCCGAGTGTCTATGCGTATGTTGGCAACGCGCCAGTACAAGGAAGTGATCCAGAAGGTTTGATGGGGAGATACACGGTGCCATGCGGCCGTTGCACGCTCACCTACGACTCCGATCAGTTCAAAGGAGCGCATACTCACTGGAACTGCCCGGGAGAACCGCAGGGGTGCATCAAAAAGGATGGCACATTGTGCGACGGTTCCAAGCCTCCACCACCGGAAGTAAAACAGTGTCTTGAGAATCGCAAGCGTATTCCAACTCCGGATACTAGTGCGCGAAACTACACTCCTTGGATCATTGGAGGCGCCTGTGTTGCGGCATGTATACTCGCTCCACAGTTTTGCTTGCCCGCAGCTGGCGCCGCCGCGTTGACCCAATGACAGCTTGGGAGCATTTGAAATGAGCGATTCTGAAATAGGTGCCAAAATTCGAATGTGCATTCAGGTCTCGGCCACAGAAACCAAGTGCTACGGAAACCGTGCCGCTTTGCAGGCTATTGCGACTGAATTGCAGCGGATTTCCGCATCTGATCCGTCGGAGAATTTTGAAATTCACCTGCGGCTTGGTTTGTCAGACCATGAAGCGCTCTTCGGCAATTGCATTCGCAAGAATATATGGGTGGTCGAGGAAGGCGATCAATGTAACGTGTCGCAAGGAAATGATGTTCCTAACGACGCAATACCATCCGGTTTTGAGGTTACGTTTATGCACGTAACAGAGAGCCAGTTGGACAGTCTCGAGCCAAGCCCACAATGCTCGTGCAGCCCGTAATGAGCAAAGCGAAGATCCGTAGGTTGGGTTAGGTTTGGACCTCTGCACTTGGGCGAAGCGTAATCCGTCGGCCTTACGCACCGGCGGTTGATGAGGTGAGAGGGAGCATGACTGTTCAACGATTGCGCTCCGTCACATCCCGCCATCAATTCCCGCTCCCCATCCACCGCGACGCGATTGCATCGCGTCGCCGTGCGAGAGGCGGCGTGGTTCGAGGATTAGCGTCTCCCGCGCTCGCTGTTCCAGCCGGCGCTGTTCGCGTTTTCCCTGGACCCCGGATCGGTGCCGGTCGCTGCGCAACCGGGGCCGGGGCAACCTCTACGACAACGCCGGCAACATCCTGACCGACTCGCGCTCGGGCGGGCCGTACACCCCGGATCGCTTCCGCTCATTGCATGAGCGGGTCCGGGGCAGGCTCTACGGCTACAACAAGGCCAACCGTTTGAAGACGGTGACGGTGGCGGCGACCGTGCGCGGCACCTACACCTACAACGGCTTCGAGCAGTTGATCTCGCGCGTGATCACCAACTCCGGCACCGCCAACGGCACTTTTTGCATTGGCGCTTCGGATGCCCACCCGCATCCGCGCCGGTACTTCGTCCACGATCTGTGGGACAATGTGATTGCCGAGCTGACCACGGCCGGCGCGACGGTGCGGGAATATATCTATCTGCCGGAAAGTGAAATTGCGCCAACGCGGCAGGCGCGTGCGCAGGTCGATCGCCCGATCGCGGTCGTCGATGCGGTCAACACCGCGACGCCCGCGACCTTGATGGTGCATGTCGATCATCTCAACCGACCGGTGCGGATGACGAACAGCGCCAAAGCTTCGGTCTGGGAGGTGACATTCACCCCCTGGGGATCATTCCACTCCGCGACAGGCGCGCAGACGCTGAACACCCGCTTCCCCGGCCAGTGGTTCCAGCTCGAATCGGCCTTGCACTACAACTGGCACCGCCACTACGATCCGAGCCTCGGCCGCTACACCCAGCCCGACCCGCTGGGGTTTGTCGATGGGCCGAGTGTCTATGCGTATGCGAAAAACCATCCGGGTGAATACGTAGACCCAGATGGTCGATTCGTGCCTCTATTTTGCCTGCGCTTCCCTCGGGTGTGCAAAGAGATATATAGCTGCATAAGAAATCCCGAACGGTGTAAAAAGTATTGTCGAGGAACTGCTTCGGCTATATATCATCGTTTTTGTGATCGCGTGCCAGGATGCACAGGAAACGAATCGCCGAATACTGCGCAAATGAAGCTCGGTGCCGCTTCCATGTGTTATCACCTGCGCGTGATTGTCAAAGAAGTCTGCTATGGTAACAAGCCAGACGCCGGGCATGATCAACAGATAGAAATATACAGAAAAAAGAAGGAACAATGCGAACGCGTCTGTCGACCTGAGCCCGGAGATAATGGCGGCCCGCCATCGCTTCCTGATTTCGATATTCCAATGAGCCTATTGGGCGATGAATAGTCCGATGCCACCCGAGCCGAACCAGAGCCTAATTGCCGATGCAGCGAAGCTTTCAGCCTACTTATCGTCAGGCAGAGCGTTCGATGCGCTGGCTGTTCTGCAGCAATATGAAGAGTGTTATGCGGACGAACTAAGGGAATTAGTTTCGTTGGCAATTCCGAATTCAGAAATTATCTACCTAACGAGATTCGATGACAGTGAGCTTGAGTTGTTCACTACAATGCTCTCCAATGGACTCGCCGCCGATTTCCGCGTTGGCGGTGTTGATTATATTCTTGCCCGAATAATGAATGACCACAATCCGCATGGTGTAGGGAGCGAAGGACTCTTCAAACTCTTTTTGAGTTTCGGCGCAAATCCAAATGCAATTGCTTTAGGTGGTGGTACGCTTCCGATGCTCCACTATGCCGTTCAAGAGCACGCCAATTCATTCATTGAACCTCTACTTCGATCTGGCGCCGATGCTAGACTGGCAAGCGAAAGCGGGTGGGATGCTTACCAAATGTGCGCAAGAGCAAAGAATTCTACAGCGCGGCAAATACTTGATCGCATACTAAACGGCTGACGAGCGCCAGTAAGTAGGACGGGTCAAAAAAACTATTCACTTGTAGGTTGGCGTCAAGCGGAGCGCAGACCCAACAATCCTTCGATGCGGCTTTGTGTTGGGTCTGCGCGAACGCTTGACCCAACCTTGTCTCTTGGCTTTCTGGCATAGTGTGATGAGACGGCCTCCAAGGAGACCGTCTCGCGGGGTCGGAGATCGAACCCAACCTCGGGCACGAGCCCGCAGCGTAGCTCAATCCCGCCCCGCGCCATTGTGAACCCGAACGGTTGCACGGCGCAAGACGCCGCAGACAAGGCAGGGACCCGATGACGGCTGCACCTCAATGGATTGGCATCGACGTTTCAAAGAAAATGCTCGATGTCTTTTCTCAAAATCTCGGCGCCTTCCGCGTCGCCAATTCGGCGCAAGGTCTCGACACTTTGATTGCAAAACTCGCAAAGATCACTGTCGCTGGCGTTGTTATGGAAGCAACGGGCGGATACGAACAAGCGGCACATCAAGCGCTGATGTTCCACGGCATCAATGCCTCCATTGTAAACCCGGCGCGCGTCAGGGCGTTCGCTACCGGCACCGGACAACTCGCCAAAACCGATAAGATCGACGCGCAAATTCTCGTTCACTACGCCGCATTCAAGAAGCCCGCGCCAACACCGCTGGCATCGACAGCGCGCGCAAAACTCAAGGAAATCCTGGCTTATCGTGCTCAAATCGTCGCCGAGATTACCGCGCGGACGGCGCAGTTGCGCCACTTCGAAAGCCAAGACATCGTTGAGCGCGCAACCGCTGCCATTACAAGCCTTAAGGCCGATAGAAAATCTCTCGACGCTGAAATCGAAGCGCTGATCAAGGCCGATGCAGACTGCGAAACGGCCTATCGCATTGTGACATCTGTTCCAGGCGCCGGTCTCATCGTGGCTGCGACCCTGATTTGCGAGCTGCCGGAACTGGGATCTTTGAACCGCCGCCAAATCGCAAGCCTCGCCGGCCTCGCGCCATTCCCGCGAGAAAGCGGCCAACGCAAAGGCTATCGCGCCATCCGCGGCGGCAGGGCCGAAGTTAGGACCGCACTCTTTAATGCCGCAAGAGTCGGAATTCGTTTCAATCCAAAACTAAAAGTCTTCGCAGAACGCCTGGCGGCCAAATCCAAGCCCTACAAAGTGATCATCGTTGCTGCCATGCGAAAGCTGCTCACCATTCTCAATGCCATGTTGAAGGCCAATGAAATGTGGCGCTTGACCTAGTCATCAAGACGGTTGCTACAGATCGCGCAGCCCGCGTAGCACGGATCAATCAAGGCGAAGAAATGTAGGGCGCGAATAGCTTCGCACCCTGCACTTGTGCGAAGCGTATTCCGCGGAGCCTCACGCACCGGCGGTTGATGAGATGAGAGGGAGCATGACCGTTACGCAGTTACGCTCCGTCTCTTTGCTTCCGCACCCCCATCCGCCGCGACGCGTTTGCATCGGGTCGCCGTGCGATAGGCGGCGGCGTTCGAGGTTGCGAAACGCGGCCCCGTCCAAGGACCAGCTAAGCCGCTGATATAGCCTTCTGCAATTTGCTGGCGACATCGCTGGCGATGGCTGTCAGCGCCGGGTTATTGATCGCGCCCATCGCGGCTGACGGATTGATGGCGGCGATTTCTATGGCGCCGCCACCCACATCCTGCACAATCACATTGCACGGCAGCATCACGCCGATTTTGTCTTCGGCGGTTAGCGCTTTGTGGGCGAGCGGCGGGTTGCACGCGCCGAGAATGCGGTAGCTTTGAAAATCGACGCCGATCTTGGTCTTCAACGTTTGCGCAATGTCGATGTTGGTCAGCACGCCGAAGCCTTCGGCCTTCAATGACGCCGTGATGCGCTCGGTGACATCATCAAACGATCCTGTAATCTTGCGGGCGAAATAATAGCTCATGATGCTGCTCCTGACCGGCCAGGGAACGGCGGTCATCATAGAGATGGGGAGCGGGCAGGCGATTTGGGAGTGGCAGATGCTGCGGTCGCGCGACGCGGGGCACGAAATCCCGTGCCAGCCCTTCGCGTGACCAATGAGTTTAAGCCGCTTCCAAAGTCGACAGCAGCGCCGATTCGAACACGCGGCGGCCATCAGTGCCACCGAGTGCAGTTTCGTAGAGGCGCTCCGGGTGAGGCATCATGCCGAGCACGCGGCCGCTCTCGTTTGTAATGCCGGCGATGTTGGCCAACGCGCCGTTTGGATTGGCGGCCTGTGTGACGTGGCCATCGGCGTCGCAATAGCGGAACGCCACGCGGCCATCGCCCTCAAGCCGGTCGAGCGTGTCCTGATCTGCGAAGTAATTGCCCTCGCCATGCGCGATCGGCACTTTGATGACTTCGCCCTTGCGGTAGCACTTGGTGAAGAATGACGTGTCGTTCTCGACTTTCAAAAACACGTCGCGGCAGATGAAGTGCAGGGACGCATTGCGCAACAGCGCGCCCGGCAGCAGGCCGCTTTCGCACAAGATCTGGAAACCGTTGCAAATGCCGATCACCGGCGTGCCGGCGCGGGCCTTGGCGATCACGTCTTTCATGATCGGCGAATGGGCCGCCATCGCGCCGCAGCGCAAGTAGTCGCCGTACGAGAACCCGCCCGGCAGCACAATCACGTCGGACGAGGGGACTGATGCGTCGCCATGCCAGACCATTTTCGGCGCAAAACCGGTCACCCGCTCAATCGCGGTTTTAACATCGCGGTCGCAGTTGGAGCCGGGGAAAACGATGACGGATGCGCGCAGCATAGGTGGACCTCTTTGGTTGCGCCTTCCGGCACGCCTTCGTCGAGCCGGCCGGAAGGCGCGTCAATCTCCCTCCCCACGACGGGCGGGCGAAAATTGAGCCTCTGCAACTAATGGGACTCTGCCGCAAAGTCCACCCGGCCCGTTGCCGCGCCGTCCGAATTCAGGTCTTGGGTTTTGTCGTCGAGACGCGGCTTTCCAATTCTCGGATCGTAGCGTTGGAGGCGTCCTTGTAGGCTTCTGGAACCCATAAATCGAGGGCGATGGCCTCGTTGCCGGAAATCATTAGAGCGACATAATGCACGCTGCCCGCGCCGCCGTGGAACTGGTTGAAGCGCGCGCGCCAGCCGAAGCTTCCATTGTCAAAGGCTACCGCTTCGAAATTTTCGGGCTTGATGAACAGACTTGACGAAAGTGCCAGCCCCAACACGCGGAAGGCCTCGCGGATCGGCAAGCGGTTCTTAACATCCTGGACGGATGTGATTTCAGTGCGGCGCGGCAAGGTCCATCCGGCGACATGACCCTCGGCGGGCGTGCGGCAGTGCTGTGGTGCACACGTGATTGCCGCAAAGTAAAAATGGTCGGACAATGGCGGTACCATTGATCGCGGGCGCCAATCCGGATCAAGCGCCAGTTCAAAATTTCCTTGGGGACTTTTCGTTGGGGCAGCTTGAGCCCAGCACACAACCGGTGTCGTGCAGACTGCCGCAATGGTGATGGCGAGCGCGATTGCGGATGTCAGTCTTCGCATCACATAATCACCAATTCTCCGACCAGCCGGTCGAGTGTAAAATCAACGATATCTTCAAGAGGTGCGCCGGTCACAACGTGGATCATCAGGAAGCGATCTTTCCACAACACCCAGTCGGTCGCCCAAAAAACCATTTTCTGTTGCTCGTTGCGGCCCTGGCACATGGTACGCACAGTGCGGACATCAGACTTTGTCGTGATCAGCCTGCTTTTAAGTGTCGCATTGGATTTGCAGTGGTGGGCCGCGAGATCGACGACGGCACCGGTCATTTGTTCGTTGTCGAGGTCCCGCAAATCCCGGCCATCTGACTTGAGTTTTCCCGTCATCAGAACAAGTTTTGCTTGCCCATTGCAACCGGAGTTGGCCGGGCATACAAACCCTTCGACGGCTCTGTCAGTTGCCGTTCTCGGACCAATATCCATCATGTGCCTGTGTGCCCATCCGCTGTGATCTGCCTTCATCGGCTGCCAGCGCTCGTGCAGGCGTATCGTCAAGCCGTCCAATTGGTCGGAATTGGCAATTGCAATCCCGGATTGAGCTGACGGCAAGCCAGATTTCAATGATGGGATGAGGTTGGAAGAAGACAGCACCACTGCCAGCAAGGCACAGGCGATGACAGCGGCCGCAATCGTCTGAAGTTTCATGGGGTAGCCTCAGCCTTTATTTTACCTCGACCTGCGCGTGCAAGTGCGATTCGAAATCCTTCAGGATCGACGCTGATTGGGGCACGTAGTCGGCCGCGATCATCATGTAGACGAACAGGTACTCGCTGCCTCGCATCAATAGGCGTATATCAAGTGCATGCGGTTCGGTGCCAAACCACTGACGCGCCGAATATCCAACGAAGCCGTTCTCAAACATCGTGGTGCGGTAGTCGTGAGCCATAATGCTCATAGCGTGGCCCATGGCGTCCTCACTGAACGTCCGGAGATTTTCGCGTGGCACTGTATCTTCAGCATCGGCAAGACTTCTGACGCGCGCGCCCGGTGGCAGGACGCCACCAATCAGCCGGGCACGTGCGGAGAAGTCGGCTTTTGTTGGATTGGATTTCACCCAGATCCGCATCCAATGACGGGAAAAAGTTTCTGTATAGCCGTCGTACGCCCAGGTATCCGACAGATCGATCTTGAAATTTCCCTGGGGTGACGTGATCGACTGCTTCGTGTTCTGCGGTTGTTTCTTGCTACACGCGCCAAGTGACGCTGCAGAGATGCTGGCGGCCGATAAAAGTAAATTCCGGCGGTTGATCGGCAACATGCATCGAAACCCGGTTGGAACGAGATTGGCAATGTGCTGCATCAGCCGTTAAAATGACGCTAACGGACCAATTTGCGTTAGGTTCTTAGGGTGTTCGGCCGCGACGGCGTTACTTCAACACCCAATACGCGGCTACTCCCGCTGCTACCGCCGGGATGAGTATGAAGATCGCGGCTTTGATGGCCATGAAGCGAAGCGCTTCCTCGGCATCGGTGCGCTTTTTCTTGTCCTGAGGTTCGGTCATGGGCTCACCACACAGGTCCCGCTTTCCAGCGCTTCGATTGCTTGGCCGCGGAAGGACGATGCCTTCAGTGACAGCGTATCGGCTTTGATGACGGCGAGCAGCAAGGCTTCCTCCGCCGCGAGCTTGTCGAGCGCTTTGGGAGCGGGCGCCCACAGTTGCGCGTCGCCACCCGCTGACAATGACATCGGGCAACCGGCGGCGCACGCGGTTTTGAGGGTGTTGGCGAACGCCCCCTTGTGGGCCTCATCAGCGGAGACGGGGCTCCAAGTGCTGGCCGTGGCCGGGTCTTTCAATTCAACCCGCAGCGTCACGGATCCCCGTGTCGGCGCGGGGCCGTTATCTTTGACAACAATCGCCTGGGTCTGGCAGGTCAGCGTCACCGGCTTGCCGGCTTCAAGCTTTAGCGGCTCGGCGGCGGCACGTTGAGCGAGCGCGCCCAACGTCAATGCGAATACGGCAAGGCGAGCCATGCTGTCCCCGGGGCGCATCGGCAATCAGCCGATTTCGTAAGCGTAATTCTCGATCACCGTATTGGCCAGCAGGTCCTTGCACATCTGCTCGACGATGACCTTGGCTTTGGCCGGGTCGTTCTCGACCAAATCGACCTCGATGTACTTGCCCTGGCGGACGTCGCCGACGCCTGAGATGCCAAGGCCCTTGACGGCGCCTTCAATGGCCTTGCCCTGCGGGTCGAGCACGCCGTTCTTCAAGGTAATTTTGATACGGGCTTTCATGGGGTCTCCGTCGTGTCCCTCTCCCCATGGCAAGCGCAGTGTCATGGGGCGAGGGGGAAGTTGTTTAATTCGGCTTACCCGTCGGGTTGGATGCCACCAGCACGGGGCCTGAGCCGCGCGGGCGCGGGTTCTCGGTCAAAACGCCCAGACGCTTGGCGACTTCCTGATAGGCTTCCAGCATGCCGCCAAGGTCGCGGCGGAACCGGTCCTTGTCGAGCTTGTCGCCGGTCTGCATATCCCACAGGCGGCAGCAGTCCGGGCTGATCTCATCGGCCAGAATGATGCGCATCGTGTCGTTTTCGAAGTGGCGGCCGAACTCGACCTTGAAGTCGACGAGGCGGATGCCAATGCCAAGGAACAGGCCAACGAGGAAGTCGTTAATGCGCAGCGCCAGCTGCATCACTTCGTCGATTTCCTGCGGCGTTGCCCAGCCAAACGCCGTGATGTGCTCTTCCGAGACCATCGGGTCGTTCAGCGCGTCGTTCTTGTAATAGAACTCGATGATCGAGCGCGGCAGCTGGGCGCCTTCTTCCAGGCCAAGCCGGGTCGACAGCGAGCCGGCCGCGACGTTGCGGATCACGACTTCCAGCGGAATGATCTCGACTTCGCGGATCAGCTGCTCGCGCATGTTGATGCGCTTCATGAAGTGCGTCGGCACGCCAATTTCACCGAGCTTCTGGAAAATATATTCCGAGATCCGGTTGTTGAGCACGCCCTTGCCTTCGATCACCGCATGCTTCTTTGCGTTGAACGCAGTTGCGTCGTCTTTGAAATGCTGGATGAGCGTGCCCGGTTCAGGGCCCTCATAAAGCACTTTTGCTTTGCCTTCATAGATGCGGCGACGCTTGGTCATTCCGGGTCCTCTGAGGATCAACTTTTCGTTCTCACTCATTTACGCGGCTGCGACGGGTAACGCACGCCCAAAGACACTGTCCCTTTGATTTTCCAACGTGTTTTTGCATGTCGGGGAAGGGGACGGGCCACCTGGCGCGCTCAATTCTGGTTTGGCCAGACTAGCCGATGAGCCCCTCCAAAACAATCAAGACCATGAGCCGCATGGGGTGTTGGTTGAGGGCTTATGCCAACCCGTTGATTTGCCTCAGCGAGCGCGGTATCGGTCATGTTAACGCGCCGCATTGGCCGCCCTGCAACTCGCGTTGAGAGGGTGCTAATTGTCTATGCAACCATAGGTTAACACGGTTTCACCGGCTGGCCAACAGCTGGGGTGCCGGTTCTGGGAGAGAAAACATGACCACGTTCGATGATCGCGAAAAGGGCTACGAGAAGAAGTTCGCCCACGACGCCGATCTGAAATTCAAAGCTGAGAGCCGCCGCAACAAGGCGCTCGCCGAATGGGCCGGCGGCAAGCTGGGTCTGACGGGTGCCGCACTCGAAGATTACATCAAGGCCGTGCGTAAAGCTGACCTCGCTGAGAAAGGCGACGACGACGTGTTCGGCAAAGTCAAAGCCGACTTCGCCGCCAAGGGTGTTGCCGTCTCCGACGCCGACATCCGCAAGGTCATGGGCGAAGCCCTCGCCAAGGCTGTCACGGATATCGAAAGCGGGAAGTAAGGTGTTTGTTTTGCGTCTTCCGGCCGGCTCCCGGAACGGGAGTCGGAAGGCGCGGATAACAAGTGTCATCCTGGGCCTCGCCAATCCTGGCCTTCGTGGGCCGGGATACCAGGGCTCCATTGTGCGGCTGCTCAGACGACGGCTATTGCGCTCAGCGTGTGAGCTGCTGGACGGGGCATTCGCAATGGCACGTGTTCATATAAATTTTGTCAAAGGACAGAAAACAATTGGCACCGATGCGGTTTCGCATACGTCGTCATTTTCTAGCCATTGGAATTCTGCTGCCGCTTAGTGCGGCACTACTCATTTTTTTTGCATCACAAAGCGACGCGCGGCGCGACTGGCCATCGGCCGCTTGGCAAACAGACAATCCGAGCTCTCACGGCGTATCGTCGTCAGGTCTGGCGCGGGCCGAAAGCTACGCCGCCGCGAACAAAACCCATTCACTGCTCGTTATCCGGCACGTCCGCCTGATTTTCGAAAAATACTATCCACCATTCACGGCATTGACGGCTTTCGACGGCAAATCGGTCGCCAAATCACTGATCAGCATTGCAATCGGGCGGGCCGTGCATGAAGGCCTGTTACCGTCGATTGAAACGCCCGTTCATAAGATCCTCGGCGATAGCCGTCAGAACGCTTCGTGGCAGTCCGTCACTGTGCGTCACGCTCTTAACATGACGACTGGAATTGAAAGTATCTATGCAGACATGATCGCAACCAGCGATTGGCCAGCATACATCCGCGGACTTCCAGGAACGCACCCGCCAGGGACTGTGTGGCACTACAAATCAGATCCAATGATTTCTTCGGCGGTAATTTCAGCGGTCGCTGGCGTGAACGCCCGGACCTACTTTCAAAACACGATTGGACGGGCGCTGGGACTTGCGGACTTTGCTTGGGGTCAAGATCCATCCGGCTACACGGACGGGAACGGCGGCGCCCTTCTAACATCACGCGACATGGCCAAGATTGGCTATTTAATGCTCAATGATGGCATGTGGAATGGAGATCGATTGCTTCCGCGCGATTGGGTCGCCAATGTCACGTTCCCGAGCCAGTCGGCCAGCCGCCAATATGCCAACATCTGGGCCGGAGCAACGCCAACAGCCATAACGTCTCCGCCAATTGAATACGGACTAGGTTGGATGTGCCGGAAGCTCAATGGCGTTCCGTGGGACGCTTATTGGGCCTTTGGTGGAACGGGGCAGTTTATAGTCGTGATCCCGTCTCTCGACCTTGTCGTCGTTCGAACAGGGAGCAATGGCCCATCGAATGATGAAACGGTGTTCCCAACGCTTTTAGCAAATATCGTGGCTGCTGTTGCGGACAAGTAAGTAGGACGGGTCAAAAAAATTCACTTGTAGGTTGGCGTCAACCCCGGCCATCGAGCCGGGGGCAGACCCAACGATCCGTTATCGCCGCTTTGTGTTGGGTCTGCGCGAACGCTTGACCCAACCTCGTCTACGTCAAGGCCGTGCGCAAAGCGGACCTCGCTGAGAAGGGCGATGACGACGTGTTCGGCAAAGTCAAAGCCGATTTCGCCGCCAAGGGTGTTGCCGTCTCCGACGCCGACATCCGCAAGGTTATGGGCGAAGCGCTCGCCAAGGCTGTCACGGATATTGAGGCTGGGAAGTAAGTTTTCACCAGAGAGGTCATGCCCGCCGAATTGGGCATGACCCTTTTGGTGACTTAACCCGGCCAGACGACCGGCTTGTCGGGCACCACAACGCCGTCAGTCAAACCATACTGACGCAAAGATTTATCGCGCATCTGGATCACGATGTAGACCAGTGTGTCGCGTCCGTTATTGCGCCAGGTCCGCACGCCATCGGGTGATACGCGCACGATTGACCCCTCGCGCACATCCAACGTTTCGCCGTCGATCTGCACCTGGCCGCGGCCATGAATGAAAATGTAGATTTCCTCATTCTCTACATGCGTGTGATGGAACGGCATTCCACCACCCGGCATCATTGCGTTGATGGACATTTCGCAAGACGTGAAGCCGAGCAGGTCTTTGAGGAACAGTTTGCCCGGAACTTTGCCGAGCCCCGGAAGAACGACGGAGTTGTTCACCCAGGCGGCAAGCGCGCCGCTGTCGAATGTCGAATAGTTCTTGGAGTGCTTCGCGGCACTTGCGTTGTGAATGGATTGCTGCATGAAAGTGATCCTTGGGGTTGGCCTCAGCCATTTGAAATTGCCGCGGCGATTTCGGCATTCGTCATGGCGTGGCCGTCAAAGTTCCAAGCGCCATCGGCCGCGTGCACGACGTTGATGAAAATCTTGTCCCTGGGCAGCGTGCCGCCCGACATCTCGTGAATGATATCGGTTGCCTCAGCAAAGTAGCCGGTTTGAACGTCGCGGCTGGCGAACGCGAACGACGGCACTTTCCATTCGACAAAGGCGACAGGCGTTTCCTGCATGCCTGTGAACGTGCTGCCCTTGGGCAGGACGTGCAGCGATCCGACCACGTTTGCGGTCATGACTTTATTGCCGGCAAGGCCGTGCCACTTGAGCATGGCTTCCGACAGCCGCGCGAACGCGATTTTTTCCTGACCGTTGGGCAAAACGCCCTCGGTCAACGTGAGCGTGAGTGGCATAGGGTTCTCCAAATTGAGGGTGCGGAATTCAGGGCGCAGACAGCCGTCCGCACTCTTGCGGAGTGCGCTGCGCATGTGATATAACGACCGTTATTCATTGATAGAATAGCGATCGTTATTGAGTCAAGAGATAAATAACGATCGCTATGCATTGAGGCTCAGGATGCGGTACGGACCGGGACACAAAGAAGAAGCAAAAGCTAAAATTCTCGGCGCGGTTGGGCGTGGGTTTCGCCGCCTCGGCTTTGGCGGCATTGGCGTCGATGGCCTTGCCAAGGAAGCTGGCGTGACGTCCGGCGCGTTTTATGGCCACTTCCCGTCGAAAGCTGATGCATTCCGTGCGGCCGCAGTTGCCGGCATGATTGACGTGCGCTTGGCGATTGAGCAAACGCGCGCCAGCCAGGGCGCGTCGTGGCTTTCGAAGTTCGCAGACTTCTACATGAATGCCAAACGGACTTGCGATCTCAGCGACGCCTGCGCGTTACAAAGCCTGACGCCGGAGGTCGGGCGCGCCGGCAGCGAAACGAAGGCAGCCTATGAAGCGGAGCTGCTGAAGGCCGTCGAGGCGATGGCGGAGGGATTGACTGGCGGCACACTTGCGGCCCGCCGCACAACCGCGTGGGCAATCCTCTCGATGCTGTCGGGTGGCGTCACGCTGGCGCGCGCAACCGATGATCCGGCTGTTGGCGCGAAAATCGCGAGCGACGTCAAGGCGGCCGTTGCCAAGCTCGCCAAGCAAAACTGAGCCCGCTTAGCGCGAAAAAAAATGCGATCTCTTGTGGGGGCAATAGGCACACTTGGCGGTTTGATGTGTCGCAGCCGCCGCAGCGGGCCGGTCCTAAGGCACCTGGGGTCCGTCTGGTTTTGATGAAATCAAAGCCGGTCCCTAATTCTTTGTCTTGTTGTGCGTGTTGTCGAAACGCCGGTTTCCCCTTTTCCGGTAGCACTCTAGGTCTCGCCGGATCGTTGAGCGCTTTCCGTTCAACGTGCACTTGCCTAGCGGCGAGGTTCTGGAGCATTTTCAAGATCTGCACGGCGATTCGCACGCATACTGAGTAGTGATCGATATCCGATGTCCCTATCGCGCGAGAAAATCGAGGGGCTTGCGCCGGATCAGGCTTCGCTGTCTGCGGCCTTGAAGCTCATTAAGCCGGCGGCTTGGCCGGTGCTGGCGGCCAACGCCGGCGCCTCGATTCTGTGGGGCGAATGCCAGGGTTCGGGCGCAACGCCCTATCGCGTCGTCGTGACGCCGGGTGACACCGGCTACAAGTGCACGTGCCCGAGCCGCAAGTTCCCCTGCAAGCACGTGCTCGCGGTGCTTTGGATGTGTGTGGACAAGCCCGAGCGTTTTCAAAGTTCGACGCCACCGCAATGGGTCGAGGAATGGAGTGCACGGCGGCGTCCCGGCACCGCTCGGCCGCAGGGGCGGCCACAGCCGGAGGACAACACGCCAAAGCCGGCGCCGTCGCTTGATGCGGCGCTGAACGCCGGGCCGGCGGTCGAAAAACCGCTGGACGCCAAGGCTGCGGCGCGCGCTGATGCGCTGCGCAAACGCGTGCGTGACGAACGCGAGGTGTCGGTGCTTGCTGGCGTCGATGAACTTGATCTGTGGATCTTTGATCAACTCGGACAGGGCATGGCGTCCTTTGCCGGACGTGCGCCGCAGGCCGTGCGCGCGGTATCGCAGCGGCTTGTCGATGCCAAGGCCGGAGGGCTCGCCGCTTACCTCGACCGGTTATCGGCCGAGTTGTTCCGCGTCGCCGAGGCTGAGCGCGCCGATACGGCCATCGAGCGGCTTGCCATAGTGACCCTGATTGCCTCCGCGTACCGGCGCCAGGATCACTTGCCGCCGCTGTTGCGCGAGGATGTGCGCCGGGCTGCCGGATGGGTGCAGAAGCGGGAGGATCTGCTTGCCGACGCTACCGCGCCACGCGTCGAGTCGACGTGGATTGTCGCGGCCAACATATCCGAAGTGCAGCCCGGCAAAATCCGGCGGCTCGAGACTTGGCTCATCAATGCCGCGCCGGTTGAGGGGGCGCCGCGCGTCGGCCTGCTGGTCGATTTTGTTCCAGTGTCGGGCGGCGCCTACGGCTTTGCCTTCGAGCTGGGCGAAACTCTCAACGGCGAGATTGTGTTCTATCCCTCGATGGCGCCGCTGCGGGGGTTGCTCGCGACGCGCAAGGCAGCGGCGGCTTCGGCGCCTTGGCCGCAGATGCATGCGGGATTGCCGTCCGCGATGGATGAGTTCGCGACGCGGCTTGGCTCGTTGCCGTGGCTTGAGCAATGGCCATTGCTGGTCTCGGGCGTCGAGTTCCGCACGGCCGGGAAAGGTCTGTTTGCGCTCGCGGACGCAACCGGCGCGGCGATCCCGGTCGATGGCGCACAAGTCAACGCACTGACGCCGATGCTTGGCCTTGGCGGTCTTGCCGTGCTGTTGTTGTGGAACGGCCGGCAGGCACGCGTGCTCGCCGTCGAAAGTCCAATCGGCAGCTGGCATGAGGATGCGTGACATGAGCTGCGATATGGAAGATCCGATCACCAGTGAGGTTCATGCGCGCATCCGGCAAGCGATGATGCTTGGGCTCACCCGGCAGCCGCTCACCGTGCCGCTTGCGCTACAACCGCTATTGTCGGGTTTGCCGGAGGAGCGTGCGCCGGCTCTGGCGCTGCTGGCACTTGCCGGACAGAGGCAACGCTTCGTGCCGCCGCTACTGCCAGCGCTCGATCCCGTCTCTGAGACGGCACGGCGCATGCACGACGACACGCGCCCTGTGATGCCGCCGGTTGCGCGCCGTGCCATGCTCCGGCTGGCGGCAAGCGTCGAGAAGGAGCATGCGGGAAGTGTGCTGGCCATCGCCGTGCGCCGCGCTGGCGAAGCCGGCTGCCGCCTGCACCCTTTCGATCTTCCCGGTCTCGCGCGCCACATTAAAACCGACGCTGCAAATCCCGGCCTCGCCGAGCGCGCCTACCTATCGCTGGTCGATACCGGCAGCGAAGAGGATGAGGCAAGCCAGGGGCCAATATTTGACCGCATTACGCCCGCTAACTGGACCACCTTTCCGCGTAGCGACCGCCGCACGTTCGTTGCCGGTATGCGCCGCACAGATGCAGCCGGCGCCCGCGCACTCGTTGAAAGCGTATGGAAGACCGAGCAGGCACCGATGCGCGTGGCGCTGATCGAAAGCCTCGCCGCTGGCCTTTCGCTGGACGATAAGCCATTTCTTGAAAGGGCCGCCACCGATCGCGCCGACAGCGTCAAGCAGAAGGCTTCGCAATTGCTTTCGAGCATGCCGGCAACGGAAGGATTTGAAGCGCGTCTCGCTGAGGCCGCGCGCTGCTTCACCCGCCCGCACGGGCTTGCCCGCGTCATTGCCGCAATTGGCGCTGGGACCGGCGGTTCGCTGACGTTTGCGCTGCCAGATTCTATTAAGACGCCCGCCGAGGCACTGGCCGCGCGGGACAGACTGTTCTCGGGGGTGCCGCTTGATGCGCTGGCGTCAGCGGCCGGTGCGGCACCCCTGGAGATCCTCGCCGCTTTGCCCGCAGACCCCTTCTACGCCATGCTGTTCCTGACCACGGCGCTCGATGCCGGCCAGACGGAGTGCGCCCGGCGCATTCTCGGCATGGGGCTACTGGCGTTGGGCCGGGCAGGGCTGACGTCGCACGCACTTCTGCAGTTTTCCGGCACGGCGCGTCTTGCAATGACGGCTGGTCACGCGGGCCAGTTCCTCGCATCTTCTGCCTGGGCCGATGTGGTTCGCGCCGCCAGCGAGCCCTCTTCGCCGGGCGCATTGAATGACGGCGGCCGTCTCATATTCACGGCCGCACTTATGCCGCGCGAGGCCATGCAATCGTTTGTGGCCACCCTCGAACCGCTCGGACCGGGTGTGACGCGTGCCGCTCGCGATTTTGCCGGTTTTGTATTGGCACTGCCCGCGAGCAACGCGCCGCCTGACCCCACTTTGAACCGGAGTTCGAATTCATGACCAAGGCCGGCACAAGTCACACGACAGACACCAATTTGCGCCGCACGGCCGAGCAGCTGTTTGCGCATGAACTCGCGGCGATCGCCAAGGACGACGAGCGCGCGCGGCCAGCCGAGTGGCGGCTCTCGCCACAGGCTGTCGTCACGTACATCATGGGCGGAACGACGAAGTCTGGTGTGGAGATTACGCCGAAGTATATCGGCAATCGCCGGCTTGTTGAGACGGCCGTCGCGACGCTGGCCACCGACCGCGCGTTATTGATCCTCGGTGTGCCGGGCACAGCAAAGTCGTGGGTGTCGGAGCATCTGGCCGCGGCTGTCAGCGGGTCGTCTCAGTTGATCGTGCAGTGTACCGCTGGCACCGACGAAAACCAGATCCGCTATGGATGGAACTACGCACAGCTTCTTGCCAAGGGGCCCTCGCGTGAGGCCCTCGTTGCCACGCCGCTGATACGTGCAATGGAGCAGGGCACGCTCGTCCGCTTCGAGGAGCTGACACGCATGCCGTCCGACGTGCAGGACACGCTGATCACCGTTTTGTCAGAGAAGATGCTGCCGATACCCGAGTTGAACGACGCGGTGCATGCCAAACGCGGTTTCAACATGATCGCCACAGCGAACAACCGCGACAAAGGCGTCAATGACCTATCGTCGGCATTGAAGCGGCGATTTAATGTCGTGGTGCTGCCGCTGCCGGCCACACTCGACGAAGAGGTGCGCATTGTGGTGAAGCGCGTCGGCGAGATTGGTGGCGGGCTTGAGTTGCCGAAGATCGCGGCGGCCGATCAGGAGATCATGCGCATCGTCACGGTATTCCGCGAACTGCGCGACGGACAGACGCTGGACGGCCGCCTGAAGCTCAAGTCCCCGTCGGGTTCACTTTCGACTGCGGAGGCCATCGCAGTGACCATCGGCGCCTGGGCCGAGGCGGGACACTTCGGCACCGGCGAAATTGACGCCCAGGCGATGGCCGCAAATCTTGTCGGTGCCATCGTCAAGGACCCGGTGCAGGACAAGGTGGTGCTCGCCGAATATTTGGAGACTGTGGTACGCGACCGCAAGCCTTGGGCCGATCTCTATGGGGCGATCCGCGAAGTCATGTAGGTCCGGATAAACGCATTGCAGTAACTAACGCGACGAGACACTGGGAGCCGTCAGATTGGCTGTGCTGAAGCATACGGATCGTCTGCATCTGTTCGGCATCCGGCATCATGGGCCGGGGTCAGCGCGCGGCGTGTTGGCGGCGCTGGAAGTGGCCGATCCGGAGGTGGTGCTAATCGAGGGGCCGCCTGACGCCGACAACATGATTCCGTTCGCGGCCTCTCCGGCGATGCGCCCGCCTGTGGCGCTTCTGGTGCATGCCGATGAGGATCCGTCAAACGCCAGCTTCTACCCATTGGCGGAGTTTTCGCCTGAGTGGCAGGCAATGCGTTGGGCTCTGTCGCGCGGCCGGCCGGTTCGCTTCATCGACCTGCCGTCGGCGATCCGTCTTGGCGAACGTGCGCGCCTTGCCGCCGGCGCTGCGGCGCGCGCCGGAGGTGACGGCCAAGCGTCCGCTGATGACGCGGCCCCGCCCGGTGTGGCGGCGTCAAACCCTGTCGAGCTTTCCCGCATTCACCGCGATCCGCTGGCGTACCTCGCCGGAATCGCCGGCTACGACGATAGTGAAGCGTGGTGGAACGCACTCGTCGAGCAGGGCGCGCATGGTCCAGAGATCTTTTCATCTCTTGAATCTGCGATCACTGAACTGCGCGCGGCGATTGATCCAACGTCGCTGTGGTGCGCTGAAGAGATCAGGATCGAATCCAGCCGCGAGGCGCACATGCGGCTCGCAATCGCCGACGCGCTGACAGCAACCGGAGGGCAGGTCGCCGTCGTGTGCGGCGCATGGCACGTGCCCGCTTTGCGCCAGAAGGTTCCGGCCAAAGACGACCGCGCAGTGCTAAAGGGGCTCGCCAAGATCAAGGTGACCGCTACCTGGGTGCCGTGGACCGAAACGCGGCTTGCCACCGGATCTGGCTACGGCGCTGGTGTTGCGTCGCCCGGCTGGTACGCGCATCTGTGGGACGAGCTTCAGCGCCACAGAAGCGGGGGCGATACGCTTGCTGCCAATGCTTTCACGTCGCGCTGGCAGGGCCGGGTCGCGGCATTACTGAGGAAGAGCGGCCGGCCGGCATCGACAGCGTCAATCATCGAGGCCGCGCGGCTCGCCCTGTCGCTCGCCGCGTTGCGCGATCTGGCACTGCCGGGCATCGAAGAAATGCGCGAAGCGTCTCTTGCCACGCTGTGCGATGGCGAGGCGGCGCCGTTGAAGCTGATCGAGCAGGAGCTGATCACCGGCCGAGGTGTCGGCGAAATCGACGGCGGCGTTCCGCAGATGCCACTCGCCGCCGATCTCGCCCGCTGGCAGAAGAAGCTGAAGCTCAAGCCAGAGGCGCTCGACAGCGACATCTCGCTCGATCTGCGCAGCGATGCGGGGCTCGCCAAGTCGCAGCTGCTGCATCGTCTCAGCCTCATCAATGTGCGTTGGGGTAAGATGCAGGGCAGCGGCTCCAGCCGTGGCACATTCCGCGAGAACTGGCGCATGCGCTGGGAGCCTGAATATTCGGTATGTCTCGCTGAGGCGCTGGTCTTTGGCACGACGGTTGAGCAAGCGGCCGGCAACGCCGCTATTGCTGCGGCCGTCAAGGAGCCATCGCTGGCCGGCATTTCCGCGCTGGTACGGGGCTGCCTCGATGCAGGGCTTGAGAAGGCGGCTGAGGCCACCATCGCCACACTACAGCGGCAAGCGTCGCAATCGAGTGACGTGGCGGCGCTTGGCGGGGCCATTCCGCCGCTCGCTGGCATCCTGCGCTATGGTACGGCGCGCGAAATGCCGGTCGCGCCCCTGCGCCTGCTTGTCACCAGTCTGGTTGAGGCCGTGTGTGCGGGCCTCGTTTATGCCTGCCGTAGCCTGCAGGCCGGAGAAGCAGGCGACATGCGCTTGCGGCTCACCGACCTCAACGTGGCGATGGGGCTGATTGACGATGATAAACTCAGCAGCGATTGGCTGCATGCACTCTCATGCGTGGCGGGCGACCAGAGTGTGCATCCGCTGCTGGCCGGCTTTGCGGTGCGTGCGCTCTATGATCAGGGTGCGCTCAGCCAGGACGTGACTGCGAGCCATCTCTCGCGCGCGCTGTCACCGAGCGTGCCGCCGCTTGCCGCCGGCGACTGGATCGATGGTTTTCTCGGCACCAGCGGTCAGATTCTGCTGCACGACATGACGCTGCGCACCATCATCGACGCTTGGCTGCTCTCGCTTGGCGAAGAGGAGTTCACCAATCTTCTGCCGGTGTTACGCCGCGGTTTTTCCAGCTTCGACCGCTCCGAGCGCCGCCGCATGCTCGACGAGATCGCCAAGCTGCGGGATGCGGCTGCTGCCGCGACGCCGGTTGCGCCACCGCTGCCGGGCACGGCTGGCGATGTCTGGGCCGATGCAAAGGCAGCGCCGGGCTTCGCTGCAGCCTTGCCGTTGCTTCTGACCATTCTCGGTGCCAGCCCGGACGCGAGCCAGGGAGACGGACCATGAGCGATGAAACGCGTTTGGTTGGCGAGCAAAGTCTGCGGCGCTGGCGGTTGGCGCTCGGCGGCGGCGATGCGCACGGGCTGTCCGAGCGCGACCTGCGTCTCGATGCGGCGCTGTCCGGCCTCTATAACGGCCGAGACGACAAGACGGGCGGCAAGGAGGGTAAGAAGAGGCGCGGCGGGCTCGAGGGTTCAGCTCCGCGCGTCGCGAGTTGGCTCGGTGATATCCGCGAGTTTTTTCCAGCACCCGTGGTCCAGGTGATCCAGAAGGACGCCTTCGAAAGGCTTGGTCTCAAGCAGATGCTGCTCGAACCGGAGTTCCTCGCCGCGCTCGAGGCTGATGTGCATCTCGTCGCTGACCTGATCGCACTGCGTTCGGTTATGCCCGAGAAGACCAAGGATACCGCGCGCCAAGTCGTGGCGAAGGTCGTCGCGGATTTGATGGACAAGCTTGAGCAGCGCACGGCTGAGACGATCCGCGGTGCCATCGATAAGCGCCGCCGCACGCGCCGGCCGCGCCACAGCGACATCGACTGGCCGCGCACCATCACGCGAAATCTGCGCCACTGGCAGCCTGAACTCCGCACAGTCATGCCGGAGAGTTTGATCGGCTATGGCCGTATGTCGAAGCGGACGAACCTCGAGGAGGTGATCCTGTGCGTTGACCAGTCGGGCTCGATGGGAACCTCAGTCGTGTACTCGTCGATCTTTGCCGCAGTGATGGCATCGATCCCTGCGGTCGCCACCAAGCTCGTGGTGTTTGATACCAACATTGTCGATCTGACCGACGAGTTAGCCGATCCCATTGAAGTGCTCTTCTCGGTACAACTCGGCGGCGGCACCGACATCAATCAGGCGCTGGCCTATTGCGAACGGCTGGTCGCGGAGCCCGGACGCACACATCTGGTGCTGATTAGCGACCTGATTGAGGGCGGCATTGCCGAGCAGATGCTGGCGCGGGCAAAGTCTATGGTGATGGCTGGCGTCAACCTCATTGTACTTCTGGCGCTCAACGATGATGGCCGCCCGGCGTATGACGCCAATCACGCCGCCATTCTCGCCTCGCTCGGCTGTCCCGTATTTGCGTGCACGCCGCACCTGTTCCCAGAGTTGATGGCGGCAGCGCTGAAGCGCCAGGACATCTGGGCTTGGGCCGCCGAGCGCGATATTAAACTCGTGCGCCCTGGTGAGACGGCGTGATGACGTGCGCCGCATCACGATGCGCTGGTTGACCCGCACGCCGGGACATTTGTTGGCTTCACGGCGCCGGTATCAGGCGAGGCGCAGGGGAAAAATTCCCGAGCTCGGCAGTGAAATAGCATTGAAGTCTCATGCAGCGCAGCAAAGCGACGGATATTGTTGTACTTCTGTGACAAAGCCAACGGGTCGCGTGCGCGCCCATGCGCGAACTGTTTGCAAGATGTGAAATCTGAAACTAAGAGTGGAACTCGTCAATTGAGTGCTGCAGACAGTGGCACGGCTAGGTATCGGGGACACGATGGGCATCCGGGGGGATGGCATCAGTTTTGCGGCGTTGCGGCGGTGGGTGGCTCACCTGCTGCTTTTTGCGTTCGCTTTGCGCGCTACTGTCCCCGTTGGCTATATGCCGGATTTTGCGGCCGTTGCTCAGGGCACCTTTAAGGTCGTCATCTGCTCGTCGTCGATGACAGCGCCGGTTTCAATCGACCTGCTCGACGGAATCCAAACCGGTAAGCCGGGCAGTCACGCAACCGACATTTGCGCATTTTCCGGGATCGCTGCGCTCGCACTCCCAGATCTCCTCAGCGCGCCGGTCGAAACCCTTGAGTTTGCGGCCATAACACTAACTTATCCGCTGGCAGTTCACCTGCCGCCGGTTCGTGCCGGGCCAGCGCATGGTGCCCGCGCACCCCCAAAATTCTCCTAACCCAAACGCGTTGACGGGAGTGGCTAAGCCACGCCCGCATTCTTGGTTTCAGGAGAATCCCATGTCTATTTTCGTGCGCCGCCGCCGCGCGCTTCCGATTGCCGCTGCGCTTGCGATCTCGACGGCTGCAGTTGCCTACATGATCTATGGTGCGCAAGCGCAAGATGCTGCAAAACCGGCGGCCGGCACAGGGGGCACCGCTGTACCACCTGCCGCCGCTCCGGCCGCGGTAACTGCAGCGCCGGCGCCGCCAGCACCACAGGCACCAGCTGCCAAGGATCCGGCTCTTCCCGAAGTCAAAATTATCCAGGAGAAGCCGAAGCCTGCACCTGTTCAGGAGGCCGCGCCCAAACCAAAACCCAAACCGGCGCCGGTTGTCGAAGTCGAGGAGCCTGCTCCCAAGCCGAAGAAGAAGGCGGCTGCAAAGACGTCAGCGCCTAAGCCGAAACCTGTCCAACAAGCAGCGCCCGCTCCCGAGCCGGCGGCCCCTGTCGAAGCCGCGCCAGAGCCCGCACTCGTCAATGCAACCGGTACATACAATCCCGCGCTCGACCTGGACGGGGTCGATCTTCCGCCCGGCACCACGATTACGACCGCGGGCCCCGTCGATGGCTACCGCGCGATTTCGGCCATGTCGTCGACCAAGACCGCGACGCCGCTCGAGCGCATTCCGCAATCGATCCAGGTTGTGCCGCAGGACGTCATCAAAGATCAAACCAGCCTCAGCGTTGACGAGACCGTGCACAACGTCAGCAACGTGCAGTCATTCAACGATCTGAATATCGGCAACACCGATATGGCGGGATCGAAGATCCGAGGTCTCAAGGCCGAACAGTGGCTCGATGGGTTGGTCGTCAATTACAATACAGGCAATCGCGATGCGTTTGCAAACGTCGAGCGCATTGAAGTTCTCAAAGGACCAGCAGCCATTCTCTATGGTGGCGGTTCCGGCGCACCGGCGGGCGGCGCGATCAACGTCATCTCAAAACTTCCGACCGATAAAGCTGGCGGGGCGTTTGGCATAACATTCGGGTCTAACAGCTACGCTCGTCCGTACTTCGACATCAATCAGCCGGTTTCTGCCGACGGCTCTGTGCTGTTCCGTGTCACCGGCGAATACACCGCGGCAGACAGCTTCGTCGATGTGCTTGAGCAAGACCGGTACTCTTTCAATCCGACGCTCACGCTGACCAACAAGACTGATACGACACTCACGATCCAAGCACGAACATCGCGCTTCGAACAACAGGCCTATCCTGGTTTGCCAGCCGTCGGCACGGTTGCTGGAAATTTCCGGATTGATCCGCATCTCTACGCAGGCGATCCTACAATTCCGCGCAGCTATTCCAAAGTTGAGGGCGTTACAGTAACGCTTGACCACAAACTCGATGATGTCTGGTCGTTCAACGTCAAGGGCCGGTGGAGTCAGTCTGGTTTCGACCAGATATCGCAAGGGCCGTACACGGCTGCGCCGGATGGCTTCCTTGGACCGAACAACTGGCAGCTTATCGATGTCGATATGTTCCAGGAACAGCGTGAATTCACTATAAATCCGAACGTGCAGGCCAAGTTTAGCGCTGGCCCCACGAAAAACGTAATGCTGGTTGGCGCCGACTATTCGCGTTCAACTGACAGCGGGTTCATGAATACCAATTTCTTTGGGTACGGCATGGGTCTTCTTCCAGAGTGGAACCCGCTCAATCCTGTTTTCACAACGCCGTATATCGATCCACGTCTCTCGCCGCTCTTTTTCCCGATGTTCGATTTCGATACCGTCTACAAGACGAAGGGCGTGTATGGGCAAATGCAGACGACGATATTCGACAGCGTCCACCTCTTAGGTGGCTTGCGCTATGCCAACATCGACGTTGAATATCTCGAAAAGGCGTACTTCGACCCCGCCACGTTTACGCTCATCTCAAAGACGTTTGCAGTAGACGAGAGCAAGCTTCTGCCGCGTGCCGGTATCGTCGTCGATCTCGCCAAGGGCTTCTCGGTTTACGCAAGTTACAGCGAGGGTATGCGCTGGGCAGGCTTCAACCAAGCACGCGACGTCAAGCCGGAATTTTCCGAGCAGCGCGAAGCCGGTGTGAAATTCAACATCAATCATCAGTTGAGCGGTACAGTCGCGGTCTTCGATATCGACCGCAGCAACATTCCGGTCATTGCTTCGGGCTTTGTTGCCGGCCTCACCGATCAGCGTGCCAAAGGATTTGAGACGGATATCGTCTATCAGCCGAATCGCAATTGGCAGATCCTTGCTAACTACGGTTACACGGACGCTGAAATCACGTCAGGTGCCTCATCCGGAAATGCACTGGCCGAAGTTCCGAAGCATTCGGGCCGCGTCTGGGTCAATTACGCGTTTGATCCTGACGTTCTCAAGGGTTGGAGTGCCGGCGCAGGCGTCTACGCGGCATCGAGCCAATTCGTCGATAGCGCCAACGTCTACAAGACTGACAGCTATTTCACCGTCGATGCCAAAATCGGCTACGAGAACGAAAAATTCGCCGCCAGCTTCAACGTCAAGAACCTGACAGGCGAGGAATACTTTGTGCCCTACGCTTGGTTTGGCGGGCAGGTCGCGCCAGGTGCCGACCGCGCATTCTACGGTACGCTTGTCTACAAGTATTGAACGGGTTCGGGCTGCGCGTTTTGATCCCCCGTCGTCCGCGCCGCCAGAATGTGCGTCAGAGTCTGCAACTCTGACGCACACCCATTTTCTCATCATCCGCACAATCAGAAAACTGGGAAATTTCTATGTCTGACGATTCACGACCCTCGTTTATCGAGCGCGCACTTCGCGCCATCCCGGTCATCGGCTATGCCGCGCGCTGCGTCGAGGAGGAGCGCGTCAAAGAACTCCTTATTCTTGTTGGCGTTGTCCTGCTTGCCGCCGTATTGGCCGTCGTCACGTGGGGCTACCCGGCTCTCATCACGATTGCCTTGACATTGGTTGCACTTGTCGGCGCCATCGTCATCGGCACGACGATGGGTTAGATAAGGCATACACCTCAGTGCCCCACCGGCCATGCGGAGAACATGAATGACAATTTCAAAGCGTGATCTGCTGTTGGCGATGGCGTCCGGCATTGCGGTTGCCGGAGTAGGCGCCGCATCCCCGGCCAGCGCTGACGAAGCAAAGCCGTCACAAGAGCCGGGCCACGATATGTCAGGCATGCCGCCCAACTGGCACGGCAATGAAAAGATCGCCTTCCTCATCTATCCGAAGTTTACCGCCCTCGACATGGCCGGACCGCACTACATGCTCGGCAATTTGATGGGGGCGACAACCTACATCGTTGCCAAGAACAAAGTTCCAGTCGTCAGCGACATGGGTTTGGCGATTGTGCCGACGCATTCTTTCGACGAATGCCCCACCGATCTCGATATCATTTGCGTTCCGGGCGGCACGGAGGGAACGCTTGCCGCGATGGAAGACGAGGCGACGATGGCGTTTCTCAAAGACCGTGGCGCGCGGGCAAAATATATCACCAGCGTCTGCACGGGGTCCCTCGTCCTCGGAGCGGCGGGATTGTTGACCGGTTACAAGGCCACGTCGCACTGGGTTGCGCGCGAGGTTCTGAAAGACTTCGGTGCCGAACCAGTTGACGCGCGCGTCGTCATCGACCGAAATCGCATAACAGGTGCCGGCGTGACAGCCGGCCTGGATTTTGGTTTGGCGTTGGTTGCCAAGCTGCGCGACGACACCTATGCGCAATCGCTGCAACTGCTCGCCGAATACGCGCCTGAACCACCTTTCAACGCTGGTACGCCCAAGACCGCACCCGCTCCGGTTCGCGATATGATGGCGGCCATGTTCCCGCAATTTCTGGCAAACGCGCATGCGGCCGCGAACCGGGCCATGGCGAAACGCGGGTGAGTGCCGAATAGGGGACGCTCTATTGACGTTATTGGCGTTCTCCTGACCCATCATGTCTGATTTTCTGCAATCGAGCTGCGCGTGTAAACGCTGCATCAACCGTTTGACATCTAGCGTTTTGGCAGGAGGCGAGTTCTGAGCTCACCTTGGGCGGAGGCATCAAGAGCGGCATGGCGGCACGAGTATTGGTGATTTGTCTGGCATTCGCTGCGGTCGCCGCCCTCACTGCCACGGCGGCCAAGACTATTGCGGACCGGCACGGGTGGCGGTCAATCAAACCGGGCGGGATGCATTGGACCGGCCTTTGGCTGAGCGCCGCGCTGACGGGCTTCATGTCCTTTATTTTTCTGTTCGTCGGCTCAGCTCGAGCCGATGCCGCACAGCAGATGCAGATTCTATTCTGGTTGATTGTTGTGTTCGGGTTGGCAACCATAGCAAGCGCTGTCAGCGTCCGGGTCATTCGCCGCAGCGCTGCGCGATGGCGCGGGGAAAAGATTGCATTCACCCTGAGGGGCGCTGAGCAGACGCGCTCATTCGCAGACGTCACCGGGCTGCAGAGCACACCGTTCGGCGGTGTCGTCGTCAGCTTCCGTGATGGGGTGGGGCTCCGGCTGGATCCCCATGCCCGCGGTGCTCAAGAGCTGATCGAGCAAATTGACGAGCATTTGGCGGCCAGAGCAGGCCAGGCAATTGGCTAAGGTTTAAGCGTCTCGACGGCCAAGCGAATGAGATCGGCGGTGCGATCGACGCCAAGCTTGACCTTCATTTGCGTGCAGATGTTGGCCACCGTTTTATAGGCAATGCCAAGGCCCTCAGAAATTGCCGTCATGCTTTTGCCTTGACCGAGCAGCCGCAGAATTTCGACTTCCCTGAGCGACAGGACCTGAAGGGGATCTTCGTTGCTCGCATGACTTGTGGCGATGCGCGATGCGAGGTCACGATCAACGTACTGGCCACCGCTTGCAACAGTGCGCACCGCCATCAGCAATTCTTCAACCGGTGCACTCTTGCTGACATAGCCGCGTGCGCCCGCGCGCAGAGCCCGCACAGCGTACACCGGCTCGTGATGCATGCTGAAAATGATAACTTTGGCTTGGTTGTCGGAAATGTGCAGGCGGCGCAGCATTTCAAGCCCGCCCGGACCTTCCAGGTTGAGGTCGAGAATGACGACGTTGGGGCGCTCGCGCTTGTAGGTCTCAAGCGCGCTGTCGACGGAGGGGGCTTCCGATAACTCGACATCGAAATGGGCCGAGAGCAGGCGGCTCAAGCCTTCCCGTACCACGCCGTGATCGTCGACGATTAGGATCTTCATGAGTTGTTCGCAGTGTCCCTGTGTTCGGCGGAAGGCCGCCGTGCCGGTTGCATGTAGGGCATCTCCGCCCTCAAGCACACGCCTTGGCCATT
Source organism: Hyphomicrobium sp. (assembly GCA_013141015.1). Classification (GTDB taxonomy): domain Bacteria; phylum Pseudomonadota; class Alphaproteobacteria; order Rhizobiales; family Hyphomicrobiaceae; genus Hyphomicrobium_B. Next base: position 32,209 of record JABFRT010000031.1, read on the forward strand.
AGTCCCCGATTGAATAGTGAGCGTGCCGCCCATGCGGGCAAGCCGGTCGCGCATGCCGGACAGGCCAAAACCTTTGCGCTCGCTGGCTTTAAGCCCGCCGCCGTCGTCCGTGACGGAAACGACAAGCATTCCGGTATCGAGTTTGCGCGTTGCAAGTGAGATATGTGCCGGTTTGCCGTGGCGCACGGCGTTGCTGGTGCCTTCCTGCAAGATGCGGAATGCGGTCTCATCGAGCGCGCCGCCAAAACTCTCGTCGGAGCAATCAATGTCGAATTGGATCGCGGGATAGCGGGCACGCCAAAACGCTGCCAGCTGTTCTGCTGCGTGCGAAACGCCAAGGTCCAAAAGCATCCCGGGACGCAGCCGGCTTAACACCGAACGCAGATGCGACTGCATGTGCGCCACCGATTGGCGGATCGCCTGCGAGCGTGCGCTCACATCAGCGGTTGCGCCGCGGTCGAGCAGAACGGGAATGGTTTGCGCATCGACGTCGACTGCAAACAAAAAAGGCCCAACCTCGTCATGCAAATCGCGGGCGATTTCCGCGCGCTCTTCGTCTTGAATGGAATTGAGCTGGGCATTCAGGCTGCGGTTCTGCACTTCGGCATCCGCTAATTTGGCGGCCATTGTGTTGAAGCCCTTGTAGATCGCAGCCAACTCTTCTGGGCCGCTTTCCGAGACATGGGCTTGATAGTCTCCGCCGCCCACCTGCTGGAGTGCAAGCGACAAGGATTCAAGTGGCCGTAAAGCCCGGCCCAACGTGACCGATATCATCGCCAGCACAAGCGTGCAGAACCCAGCGACGATTGCCAGTTTAAGCTTGGCATCCTCCCAGACTTCGGTGACTTCATTCAGCGGGTCTGCTTGCAAAACGATTTTGCCGCGCTCGTCAGGCAGCAGCAGTTCAGCGCTATGCGGTGTGCCGGTCAGCAGGCGTTGCAACCAGCCGGGCGCTGGGTCTGCCGGAGGGCGCACGCGCGATTGAAACTTGGTTTTGCTGTCGCTGGTGACCAGGGTTGCGCGGAGATGCCGGTCGCCGTCGAATGTCGAAACAACGCGTTCAATCTGGCCGTCGGAAATCGGTCCTGGCAGGAACGGCAGCACCGCGTCGCGCAGTGCATTGTCTCCAACCGCAATCGCCGAAGACATCTCAAGTTCAATTTTGCGCGTGCCATGCCAATAAGTCAGCAAACCGCCGGCCAACAGGCTGGCAGCGAGAAGCAGAGCAATGAGGGCGAGCAGACGGCGCCGCAGCGACATATTGGGGTCTCGAATAAATCTGTAATACTATAACTATTTGAAATGCCTGGGCGCAAGGCACCAAGCGGCGGGAATTTTTCCCGAAAGCTGGGTAATCGTCTGGTTTGGCAAACTTCCTGCATTCACCATTGCGTGTTCCAAGGAGGCAGCCGCCAATGCCATCTCACTTTCAAGTTTATCTCGGAAATCTCAATCGTGTCCGGCTTTCGGAAATGATTGATTTTTATGCGATGCAAGCGCGCATTGACCGCGCCAAACCGTCGTTGGTGTTTCAGCCGTTGACGGGCCGCTGTTATAGTTATGATGGCATCGCAGCGCCCCAGCCGTCCATGAATGGCACAAACGGCTAATACGCTTCGTATCGGCCCCCTCGAAACTCAACCGCCACGCCATATCCGCGCGGCGGTTTTTTTTCGGCGCCAATTCAATTCGGCGCCACGTCTTAATGTGCGCGGTGCTATATGCTTCCGCCAACGATGCGGTTCTGGCGCCGGGGGCCGGGACGGCGCCGCGGATGCGCTAAGCGGCCGAGCGGTATTGGCAGCCGCTTCGGTATGCGCCCGGTTATGCGAACGCCGCGCTTTGACGGCGGAACAATCAATATCGCCCGCATCAGGACCGGCCGCACGTCGCGCACGATCCGCGCCTTGCGTTTGACCCGGGTATCGCTGGCCATCAGTCCCCAGCAGACGCCCATCAGCAAGTAGAAGTGGCGCCAATGATCGGTGTCGATCAGATACCCTTCAATGATATTGCCGGCCAGGGCCGCATAGGCGATGACAAACAGCAGCTGAGTTTGGGTCGGTCTCAAGGCGTGCCGGAAACCGAGCACCAGCGTGCCGAGACAGACGATCAGATAGACCATCCCTCCGAGCCACCCGGCATTCATGAACATGCTCAGATAGACGTTATGGGCTTCTTCATGATGGTAGAAGTGCGTGAATGTCTGGCCGCCGATTCCGAGCGGATTTTCAAGTATCAGCGCAAAGGCCTTCTGTTGGCCGCCAAACCTTCCCTCGGGACCTTCATCATAGGGCTGTGTCAGTGCGGCGCGTTCTTCCAGCAACTGCGCGACGCCATCGCTTTGTAAAGCCACCGCCAGCAGCAGGCCGAGGATGCCTGCGCCCAGCAGCACCAAACCACCGAGTTTCAAACGCTGGATATTGCGTTCGGCGGAATACAGGTAAACATAGCCGTAGATGGCGAGAGCGATCGCGGTCGCTGCCCACGCGCCGCGCGAGAAGCTGAACAGAATGGCCAGTGTGATCAACGCGGCCGCCGCCAAAGGCAGGATGCCTCGGGCGAGGGGGCGGACCAGCCAAAGATGCAAGGCCATCAACAGGCCGGGGATCAAGAAGGGGCCGAAAACGTTGGGGTCTTTGAATGTCCCTGTTGCGCGGCCGTAGCGGGTCAGCAAATCAAAGGCACCCGGAAACAGGTCAAGATAGCCAACAACACCGAGAGCCGCCGCCAAAACCGTCGCCGTGAAATAGGCGTTAAGAACGAGGCGGGTGTGCGCCAGCGGATTGCGGGCGATGAAGCCCGCGAACAGCAGACATGCGCCATAGAGATAGAACGTGACGGTCGAATGCAGTGTCGCTTCCGCTGCATCGCGCGCCAAAAAGCAGCTGATCGCAAGGCACGCAGCGACCACCAGCCAGAGTGCGAAGCCAGCGGTAAGGCCGCGTTTGCCATCAAACAGCCCGATCACCGGCAGAAGTACAAATAGCCCCATCGTCAATGCGTCGGACGGCGCAGGCTCGGAAAACACCAGAAAGCTCAGCGCTACCGTCAGCCAGACTACGGCGAGTGCCAGTCTATGGACAGCGCTTTTGGTACGTCCGGTGCGCGGGCGCTTTGGGATCAGAATTGCGGGCGCCGGATCAAGCGTCAGTGCATTGGACATGGCTGTGACTTACGTTTGCCGGAAGTGATGGCGGGTATTTGGAGGGACGTCCGTCATAAAATCCTCGACAGCACTTTGCAGGCTTGAGTGAAGCGGCCCAAATCCGGTCAATAAGCGTTCTCGGATTTGAGCAGTGACACCGGCGTTTTCAGCAGAATGTAGATGTCGAAAAACACGCTCCAATTTTCGATGTAATAGAGGTCGTGTTCTACGCGTTTGAGGATCTTTTCCTCAGTGTCGGTCTCGCCGCGCCAGCCGTTGATTTGCGCCCACCCGGTGATACCGGGCTTGACCTTATGGCGTGCGAAATATCCATCGACGACTTCGTCATAGAGTTGCGTGCCGGCTTTTGCTTGAACAGCGTGCGGACGCGGCCCGACGAGTGACAGATCGCCAAGAAGGACGTTAAATAGCTGTGGCAATTCATCCAGGCTTGACTTGCGAATGAAGCGGCCGACGCGGGTCACGCGCGGATCGCCCTTGGTGACGAGTTGCGTTGCAGCCGCGTCGCAGCGGTCGGTGTACATGGAGCGGAATTTGAAGACTTCGATCATCTCGTTGTTGAAGCCGTAGCGCTTCTGGCGGAACAGCACCGGGCCTTTGCTGTCGAGTTTCACGGCCAGCGCGACCAGCGCCATGACGGGCGCCAGGAACACGAGAGCCGCCGCGCCGACGAACTTGTCGAACAGCCATTTGGAAATGGTGCCCCAGTCTGCAATTGGCTTGTCATAGAGGTCGATCATGGCGACCGTGCCGACATGCGAATAGGTGCGCGGCGAGAAGCGCAGCGACGTTGCTCGCGCCGGCATTTTGATGTCGGCCGGCAATACGGAGATCTGCCGCACTACGCTCGCGAGCCGGTCTTCGGCGGCCAACGGTAGTGCAACTATGACCAGATCGAGACGCGTGGCGCGGCTCATGGCGATCAAGTCGTCGAGCCCGCCGAGGCGCGGATACCCCGACACTTGGCGCGGTGCGCGGTCGTCGTCGCGGTCATCGAAGATGCCGGCAATGCGGACGATGGAGTCGGTGTCGGCTTCGAGTTGGCCGATCAGGTCTTCGGTCACCGACCCTGCGCCATAGATGACGGCGCGCTGATAGAGCCGTCCGCTCTTGGCCCATCCGCGCATGGTCCAAGCGACAAAAATGCGGCCAGCGACCAAGGCGACGGCGCCCGCAAGATACCACGCGCCAAGCCAGAAACGCGAAACGTCTGCGCCGATTTTGAGGAAGAAGATGGTCGCCACAAGTCCGGCAAACGCGATTGTCCAGCCAAGCACGATGGCTGGCATCTTCTCAACAAACGAGGACAGCACGCGCAGCGTATAAAGGCCGAGCAATTCTAGGGTTGCGACCGCCGCTGCGCCGGTCAGAATGGCAGCCGTGATATAGCGCGAATTTCCGAGAACGCCGGTTTCATTGATGTACATGTGGGCGATGAAAAGCCCGAGCGCGGTCACGAGCAAGAAGTCTGTGAGGCGCACAAGTCCGCGCACTACGACAGGTGAAATCACACTCGATTTGTCGGCGGTCCGTGTATCGGCGAGGCGGGCGCCGTGCAGCGGGATCGGCTCAGCCGCGCCAAACCCCCGGTTCAGCGCCGTTGCGTTCGATGTTGGGGACTTCAGAGAAAAAACCATAGGACTTGGACTCGCAGGTCATCATTTGGCGTGTGATGACTGTGAGCAAGCATTGTCCGTGCCATGAGCGGTTAACCGACGTTAACAGCCGCAATGATTTACAAACACGGTTAGCGATTGGCGGACGCGTAGAAGTCGAGTACGGCGCTGGTCATACCCGACACCGTGAATTTCGCGGCAACGTTGTCTCTGAGGCGCTTGGCCTTTGCGGCCGCCGCCGCGGGAATGGATAACGTCTCGCGCAGCGCCGTACTCAATGCGGGCACGTTGCCCGGTGCAATCAGCCCCGTATCAGTGCCCGCGACAATTTCCGGAATGCCGCCGACGTTGGTCGAGATCAATGGCAGCCCGGCCGCGGCCGCTTCGAGCACGACATAAGGAAAGCTTTCAGCGAGCGAAGGCACAACCATGACGCGGCCAAGATTAAAAGCAAGGCGTGCGGGCAATGCGCCGGTAAAGGTGATCAAATCCGGCAGCCCAAGCGCTTCGGCCTTGGCTTTCAGAGCATCACCATCCGGCCCGGAGCCGACAATTGCGGCAGTCACTTTGCGCTCGCCCTGCAACGCCGCAATCGCGTCGATCAAAACGTCGATGCCTTTGAGGTGGCGAAGTTCACCGACGAACAGCAGATCTTTGGCGTCATTGCCCGGCTGCGCCAATTCAAAGTCAGCTGGCTGCAAACCGTTTGGAATAACGCGGATGGGAACGCTTGGAACCCGCACGCGTTCGGCGTAGACGCGGGCTGCGTAGGCACTTTCGAAAATAACACCGGTTGAATAGCGCTCCAAAATCCGCTCAAGGCCGAGGAAGATTTTGGCTTCAGCCGTGCCGGGCTTGAAATGCAGGCTTCCGCCGTGCGGCGTGTAGAATGATTTGATTTGCGGATTTTTGTGCTTGAGCGCGCGAACGGCTAATCGTGCATAAGCACCGCCTTTGGCACCATGGCCATGCAACACGTCGAGATTGAGGGTGCGGGCGTGTGCCAACACGGTGCGGTAGGCTTGCACGTCACCGAGGCCCGGATTCCGGCTCATCGGTGTGCGCAAGATGCCAAGTGTCAGGAGAGGCGCAACCGCATCAAACTTCGATGAGGTTAGGCGGTCTTCGGCATTGCTGTCGGCCAGTATGCCGACGTCGTGGCCAAGCCGCGCCTGCTCAGCCGCGAGATCAAGCACGTGCCGGAACAACCCGCCGACGGGTGCGCGAAGGCAATGAAGAATACGCATCAGGAGGCCCCGCAAACGGACTTAAACAGAGCCTCCTTGGGTCTCAGAAGAACCTTTCGAACACGTAAACCGTGTCGCCTGGCTTGACCACATAGTCGCCAGGGGCCTCGATTTGTTCGACAAAACCGTTAACGCGGCGTGTGAGGCGGTATTTGCGTTCGCTGGCGCGGTCGGTGTATCCGCCAGCAATGGCAATCGCGGTTTCAATCGTCATGCCGGAGACATAAGGATATTGGCCGGCGGTCTTGACCTCACCGTAAATAAAGAACGGGCGGTTTTGCTGGACATCAACGGTCACCTGCGGGTCCTTGACAAACTGCGAGCCCAGGCGCGAGCGGATGATCCCTTGCAGTTCGCTGGTGGTCTTGGCACGGGCCGTAACTTCACCGATCAGCGGCACCGAAATCTTGCCGTCGTGATCGACGATGTACTGACGCGACAGGTTCGGCTGGCCATATACGAAAATGCGCAACCTGTCGCCGGTATCAAGCAGATAAGGGCCATCGGTTTCAGCAACCGCGCGGGGGCCTATGACTTCGCTTGGCATCATCTGCGGCTCGCCGTAGGCGACGTGCTGGGCTGAGATATGTGCATCTGCCATTGCCGCGCGGGCATCGATGGGTGGCGCTGCAACTGGGACCGGGTAACCGTTATCGGCCGGTAGATCGGCAACGGTGACCGCACCGTCTTTCACCGATCCTGCATTTTCCTCCGCCACGATCTGCGCATCGGCAACCGTGAAGGGATTGTTGTCATGCGCGCATCCGCAGAGAAGTGCGGCAGCAGCTGCGGTGGACATAAGCGTTAAGCGAACTGACATGGACGTACTCATCCCAACTAAAAGAACCCGATAATCGAGACGGTACGCCCGCAAAGTTAAAAAAATCTGAGCACGTGCATTTTTTTGGAACGTTTAACGACTTGCTAACCGCGCAGCCCCTTTACTTTCGAATCAGAAGTCAACATTCAGACTCGAGCGCACACATGCCCGCACACCCGACCGCTTCGCCCGACGATATCGAAATGTCATCGATTTTCGGGGCATTGAAACGGAACGCTTCCAAGCTGCTGCTGACCAGCGCAGTGCTTGGCGGACTGACGTTTCTGGCTCTGACCCAAATCGCGCCGAAATATCAAAGCGAGGCTGAGCTGGCGATTGTCGCGCGCAGTTCGTCTAACAGCTTTCCCGACGCCAAGGGCGCCGCCGGGCCAGATTCTGTGACGACAAAGATGGACAAGGAAGCCATCAACACCCACGTCCGGGCGCTGCGCTCGACAGATCTTCTGGCCAAAATCGCCGAACAGATGGCGTTGAAGGACAAGCCGGAATTCAACGCAGCGGTTGGGCCGGTCGATAAGGCCGACAGCATCATGCGGTTGATCGGCCTTGGCGGGCCGCGCGCCGGCGAAAGCGAACGCGACCGCGTGCTCAATGCGTTGCGCAATCAGCTTGAAGTCTATTCGGCTAAGGAAAGCCGCTTTATCGGCGTGCGCATGACATCAATCGATCCGGCGCTTGCCGCAAAGATTGCCAACGGCGTTGCTGAAACATACCGCAGCACGCTGGCCAGCGACAGTGTTGTCGAAATCGACGATCAGCAAAAGGTTATTCAGGGCAAGATCGAAAAGCTGATGCCGGAAGTGGCTGCCGTTGAAACGGACGTCGACCGCTATCGCCGCGAAATCGACAGCTATAAGGGTGGCTCGCAGAACATCGGCTTGAATGAACAGCAGATGTCGGAGTTAACCGCCGAACTGGTCAGAGCCAAGGGCACACGCGGCGAAGCCGAAGCCCGCGCCAAGTCGGCTAAGGAAATGATGAAACTCGGCTCGGCCGACGCACTGCCGGACGTGCAAAAGTCGCCGCTCATTCAGAACCTCGTGCAGCAGCGCGTGCGCATCGAACGGCAGATCTCCGAATTGTCGGCGTCTCTGTTGCCGGGTCATCCGCGCATGCAGCAATTGAATGCCGACCTTGCCGGTCTCAAAAAGCAGTTGACGGGCGAAGTTAACAAGCTGGTCGATAGCTTGGAGAAGGAAGCCAAGGTTGCGCAGGGTCGCGAAGACAGCATTAAAAAGAGCCTCGACGACATCAAGTCGAAGGTTGTGACCAATGCGCCGGAAGAAGCCAAGCTGCGGCAGCTGGAAGCCAACGCCAAGGCCAAGCGGACGGAACTTGAGAATTTGCAGACCCAGCTAGAAGGCAATCGCAAGAAGCAGGATACCCGCGCGGCGCCTGTGGAAGTCAAAGTGATTTCTGAAGCGCAGGCTGCAAGCGTTCCGGTTTTCCCGAAGAAGATTCCGCTCTCCGCGCTTGTCGCGGTCGCCTCTCTGATTTTTGGCGTGGCTTGGACGGTGCTGCGGGCATTGTTCAGCGGTGCGCGCAGCGGTGGCGTGACAGCACTTCCGGCAAAATCGAAGGGCAAGGCTTCAGCGGCTCAGCGGGCTGAGCCGGTTCTGGCGAGTGTGCCTGCAACGGAATCTACGCCGAAAGCGCCAGTCAGTGCTCCTACGGTCGCCAGTGCTTCGACGGCAGCTGAATCCAATATCGCGAACCTCGTCCGCCGGCTTGTTGCCAAGCGTCCCGAAGAAGGCGGTCACCGCACGCTCATCACCGGCGATAGCAATTCGATTGAGCCGGGAGCCGAAGCGATCGAACTTTCCAAGGCGATTGCCGATACCGGAGTAACGGTTGTGCTCATCGATTGGAGCCCATCGGGCAAAGGAATTGCTGGGCAAGCTGGCATTGTGGCCAAGCGTGGATTGACCGAATTGCTGTCAGGCGACATCAGCTTCGATGAAGCGGTCAACAGACTTCCGTCTAGTACCGTGCATTTCATCGGTTGCGGTGGATCTCTGGACGAAACCGACAGCGACATCGAACCTGATCAGCTGAACCTCGTCCTCGACGCTTTGGATGAGGCCTACGATCACATCATTGTCAGCGGTCAGCATGAAGACGCCCGCTTCTTGTTTGAAGCGATCCAAGGCCGCTTCGACGCTGGTATTCTGGTGGCCGACGGCAAGAAGCGGCAAACGGTGCTCGATGATCCTGCCGGATCGTTTCTGGGCTTTGAAGTCTCGGATATCGATGTCATCCGCTTTGAAAGGGCGGCCACGCCCCAGGCGATCAGTCAGCGCATTTTAAGGGCGGCACCGAAGAACGGCGGTGAGGCGCGGCCGGCCTAACCGGCGGCCTTCCCGGTCCCAAAGTGCAATAGCGGATTTACCAACTTTCATCGCGGTCTTGCAGCAAGCACGCTCCTTGCACATGGAAAGGTGTATGCTTGGCGCGATCTTCAATGCGCGCCGATCTGTGCAACGCCTTGAGACCGATGAGATAGCATGACACGCCGCTCTACAAAGCTGTTCAAAGCCGCACTGTCGGCGCTCCACTATTCGGGTGCGGATGGCCTTATTGCGCCATTTACCGCCGGAAATGGCGTTATTCTGATGCTTCATCAGGTGACGCCGGATGCGCCGCAGGACTTCGAGCCGAACCGGATTTTGAAGGTGACGCCGGACTTTTTGGATAGTGTTATTGTTCAGGTGCGGGCCGCCGGCTTCGACATCATCAGCATGGACGATGTGCCAGAACGGATCAAAGGGTCACAATCTGGCAAACCGTTTGCGGTCTTCACTCTCGACGACGGCTACAAGGATAACCGCGAGCACGCCTATCCCGTCTTCAAACGGCAAGGCGTTCCATTTACCATTTATGTCGCGTCCGACTTTGCCGACGGGATTGGCGATCTGTGGTGGCTGTCGATTGAGGAGGCTATTCGCCGGCTACCGGCCGTCACGCTGGAAATGGATAGCGTCCGCCGCCATTTCGACCTGACGACCGTCGAACAAAAAGATGCAGCGTTCGAGGTCATTTACTGGTGGCTGCGCACGCTGCCGGAGAATATTGCCCGCGCCGTAACGCATCGCTTGGCCCGCGAGGCGGAATTCGATCCCAATGCCTTCTGCCGTAACTTGGTGATGGATTGGCAGGAGATCAAGGCGCTCGCCGAAGACCCGCTTGTGACGATTGGCTCCCACACATGCACGCATTTGGCTCTCGCCAAGCTCAGTGAAGCCGAAGTACGCCGCGAAATTTCAGACTCGATCCAGCGTATCGAAGCCGAACTCGGCCGGCCCTGCCGCCACTTCAGTTATCCTTATGGTTGCGACAAGAGCGCCGGTGAACGCGAATTCGCTATCGCCCGCGAACTCGGCGTCACGACCGCCGTCACCACGCGCAAGGGCATGCTACACGCGTCGCAGGCTTCTGAATTGTGGTCATTACCGCGGCTGTCGTTGAACGGCGATTTCCAGGATGCGCGCTACGTCAAAGTGCTGCTGTCGGGTGCGCCGTTCGCGTTTTGGAATGCCGTGCAGCGCTTTGGCCCGCATCGCGAAGGTCCATCTCAATCCTACTAGATAGACCCGCCACGCAGGGCCATTGAAGTCCAGCGGCTAGTCGGGCTTTTGCATCCAGCTGATGATCAGTCCGGCCGGTAGTACCCACAGCAGGCCGGCAACCACGTAGTAGATCAGCTCGGCCAGCTTGTTGGCGTTGTGAACTTGCAGCGCTACGGCCACAGCGAGCGCTATGAACGCGTAGATCGTAATCATCGCAAGAAGTGCGACCGTGCCGGCCAATTTTCGCTGTCTTTGCTTCATGAGTGATCAATCGACCTTGATGAGCCGTACGGAGAGACGCTAGGACAGCCGCGCCGGATGGGCGCATTCCGCAGCGGCATTGGCCCCGGTATTCCAGGCGGCATGGCGCGGCGCAAGGATAATTTGGAAATGCCAGGTCTCTCACCCAAAGCGCAGGCGGCACGGCGCGCCGGTAAAAGCTCGCAGGACGCATCCGCGGCGGTCGAGGTGTGGCTGTGGCTCGTGGCGGCTCTGGTGTTGGCAATGATCGTGGTCGGTGGCGCAACGCGGCTGACCGATAGCGGGCTGTCGATCACCGAGTGGAAGCCAATCCTCGGCGCGATTCCGCCATTGAGCGAAGCCGACTGGCTGGTGGCGTTTGAGAAGTACAAGCAGATCCCGGAATATCAACTCGTCAACAAGGGTATGTCACTCGCCGGTTTCAAGTTCATCTTCTGGTGGGAATGGAGCCATCGCTTTCTCGGCCGCATGATCGGCGTCGCGTTCGCCTTGCCGCTGTTGGCATTTTGGATGTTGAAGCGGTTGCGTCCGGGGAGTGGGTTGAAGTTTCTCGGTGTGTTGGCGCTTGGCGGGCTTCAAGGCGGCATCGGCTGGTACATGGTGTCGTCTGGGCTGGCTGACCGGGTTGACGTCAGCCAATACCGGCTCGCGCTGCATTTGTCGGTGGCGATGACGATCCTCGCACTCGTGGTGTGGTTGGCGCTTGATGAACGTGCCGCGCGCATGGGCAGTGCGGCGCCAAATGCAGTGGCGTCTGTCCGCCGTTTCGCGAGCCCGCTATTGGCGTTGATTGGCGTGCAGATAGTTCTTGGCGCATTCGTAGCCGGGCTCAAGGCAGGGCTCGTTTATAACACGTGGCCGTTGATGAACGGTCAGATGATCCCGTCAGACTATTGGATTGCAGAGCATGGCCTATTGAGCTTGTTCGATAGTCATGCGGCCGTTCAGTTCAATCACCGCATTGCCGCGTTTCTGGTCTTTGCAGCCGCAATCTATCAAGCAATCCGCGCCCTCAATGGCGGCGCGACGGGCCAGGCTCTGGCCTCAGCTGTTGTGCTGGCGGGTGCGGTGCTGGTGCAGGCGATGCTCGGCATTTTTACGCTTTTGCTGCACGTGCCGCTGGCGCTGGGGCTGCTGCATCAGGGCGGGGCTGCCATCGTGCTGGCGATTGCCGTGTGGCATGTATTCGCGTGCGCTGGGGGATCTCCTTCGTCGAGACTGCCGCCAGCGTAGAAGTGTCTATGCCAATCCCAGCATCAGCTTAAGGTTCTGCACGGCGGCACCGGCGGCGCCCTTACCGAGATTATCCAGCCGCGCGACGAGCAGCGCGTGATGCTGCGTGTCGTTGCCGAACACATAGAGTTCGAGCTTATCGCTATTGTTCAATGCTTCGGGTTCGAGGCGCGTCATCGACGCTGCATTCGGCACCACGCGCACGCCTGAGCCGGCGTAGTGCTTCACAAGCGCCGCCTCGAGATCTGCAAGTTTCGGCTTGCCCGGCTGCGCATCGAGATGCAGCGGGATCGAGACCAGCATGCCCTGCTTGAAGTTGCCGACGCTCGGCACGAAGATGGGCCGGTACGTCAGGCCCGTATAGGCCATCAGTTCGGGTACGTGCTTGTGCTCCAGCCCAAGCGCGTACAACTCGAACGCGGGCGCGGTTTTGGAAACCTCGTAAGATTCAATCATCTGCTTGCCGCCGCCGGAATATCCGGAGACCGCGTTGACCGAGATTGGAAAGTCCTTCGGCACGATGCCCGCGTCAACCAGTGGCCGCAGCAGTGCAATCGCGCCGGTGGGATAACAGCCGGGATTGGCGACGCGCGTTGCTTTACGTATGGCGTCAGCCTGCTTGCCATCGAGCTCAGCGAACCCATACACCCAGCCTTTGGCCACGCGATGCGCGGTCGAGGCGTCGACGATTTTCGGCGCGTCGCGGCCGAGGCTATCCGCTAGAGCGACGGCTTCCTTGGCCGCATCATCCGGCAGGCACAGCACAACCGCATCGGCGTCGCGCATCATCGCAAGCCGGGCGGCCGCATCTTTGCGCAGCGTCGGGTCGATGCTTATGACGCTAAGACCTGTGACGCCCGCCAGCCGGTCGGCGATCTGCAAGCCGGTGGTGCCGGCTTCGCCATCGATAAAGACCTTTTTCGATTTCGCCATTTCAACCGCCGAACCCAAGCCGGTGTTTGATGCCCATCCAAATGGTCTCCGAGCAGCCCATGCCATAGGCGGCGCAAACAACCTGGTGGCTGCCACGATAGATCATGTCGAGCGCGACGTAGACGATGATGATCAGGCCGAGCCAGGCAATCCACGGGTAGCGCTGCAGCAGTTTGGCGATGACGTTCGAGGCGAGCGCCATCAAGATGATTGCGACCGCGAGGCCAATCACCAGCACGAGTGTCGATTCACCAGCCGCACCGGCGACGGCCAGCACGTTGTCGAGCGACATCGACAAGTCGGCGATGATGATGGTCCACAGCGCCGCCCAGAACCCGGCCTCTGTTCCGGTGACGGAATCTGAGTGCAGGTTCTTTTCGATATCTTCGATCGAATGTCCGTCGCCATCCATGATCTGGCGGTACATCTTCCAGCACACGAACAGCAGCAGAATACCGCCGGCGAGCGTCAGACCAATCACCTGCAGCATCTGCTGAGCGACCGCCGAGAACAGAATGCGCAGCACAACCGCGCCCGCGATGCCCCAGAAGATCACCTTGGCGCGCATGTCCTTTGGAACGCGGGACGCGGCCATACCGACCACGATGGCGTTGTCGCCGGCCAGCGTCAGGTCGATCATTAGAATGTTGAACAGTGGAACAGCGTGAGCACGCCACCACTCGGGCGACATCAGGTGGCCGAGCTCAACGACGAACGATGACAGCGATGTGCTGATGATCGTGAACAGCCAATCCATGAAGTATCTCCGGAAGCGGGCGGGTGTTTGTGGCGGGCGGCGTTGAGGCGCCGGGCTGAGGGGTATGTGGCATCAGTTGCGATGCGCGGCAACCCTTGGCCGCTGAAAAACAGAACAGCCCGCCGGTGAGGGCAGGCTGTCTGCAGTTTGAAATGTCCAAAAAGCGACTAGCGCTTCGAGAACTGGAACGATTTACGGGCCTTGACCTTACCGTACTTCTTACGCTCGACGGTGCGGCTGTCGCGCGTCAGGAAGCCCTGCTTCTTGAGAACGCCGCGCAGTTCGGGTTCGTAATAGGTCAGCGCCTTCGAGATGCCATGACGGACGGCACCTGCTTGACCCGAGAGACCGCCGCCGGCGACCGTAATACGAATGTCGTACTGCGTAGCGCGGTTGGCGAGGTTCAACGGTTGCTGCAGCATCATCTGCAGAACCGGACGGGCGAAATAAGCTTTGAAGTCTTTGGTGTTGACCGTGATCATGCCCTTGCCCGGCTTCAGCCAGACGCGAGCGACCGCGTCCTTACGCTTGCCGGTGGCATAGGCGCGGCCGAGCTTGTCGAGCTTCTGCACGCGGACAGGTGCTGCTTCAGGCGCGGCAGCAACGGTTTTCACGCCGCCCAGGTCGGCGAGGGTCTTTGTTTCGGTAGCCATTACTTTAGACCCTCACGTTCTTACGGTTCATTTTGGCGACATCGAGCGTCACCGGGTTCTGCGCGACGTGCGGATGCTCAGCACCCTTATAGATGCGCAGGTTGCGCATCAGCTGGCGCTGCAGCGGGCCGCGGGCCAGCATGCGCTCAACGGCCTTTTCAACGATGCGTTCCGGATGCTTGCCATCCAGGATTTGGCGGGGTGAGCGCTCCTTGATGCCGCCCGGGTAACCGGTGTGGCGGTAGTAGACCTTGTCATCGCGCTTGGCGCCCGTGAAGACGATCTTCTCGGCGTTGATGATGACCACGTTGTCACCGCAATCGACGTGCGGCGTGTAGATGGCTTTGTGTTTGCCTTTGAGGCGCATGGCAACGATGGTCGCGAGGCGGCCGACGACAAGCCCTTGGGCGTCGATCAGGATCCACTTCTTTTCCACGGTTGCCGGCTTGGCGACATAAGTTGACATTGCGAGTTTAGGCTCCTGCCGGCTGCCGGATATGAGGCGTGTGTCGTATCTTGAGATATGCGTCCGCCGGAGGCCGGCGTGAGCTGGCCTGTGAATACACAGATCGCGATCCTCACACAATCAAAAAATGCAGGCAGTTAAAAAGTATAGCAAATACAGCAGGTTGCTAATTGTGGTAATTTAATACCGTAATGAGGTATCAGGCTACCGGCGCGGGTTGGGTTCCGGCGGGATGGCCGGCAACACGCTTCGTGCATTGCCGGACAAATCATGATTTGCTCGGGCGGCGGAAATCCGGGGCGCGCGTTTCTTAATATCGTCTCAGTCCACGTGTCTGGTCCGGTTGCTACAGATGCTTGGCGATTCGCGCCGAACTGTTCGAGGAGAAATACTCATGACGGTCTATTTCGATCGTATCGCTAAGGTCTTTGGTCTTGTGGTCGCGGCGCTCTGGCTCGGGCTTGCAGGCGTTAGCGCCCAAGACGTCAAGCAGATCAAGCTCACTGACGCGCAGGTCACCAACTTCATCAAGGCGCAGGCCGATCTCGCGTCGATTGCCTCGAAAATTCAAGCGGCGGGCGAAAAGCCTGATCCTGCTCTGCAGACTGAACTTGAAGGCATCGCCAAGAAGCATGGCTTTACAGATTTTGCTGAGCTGGACGATGTGGCAGCCAACATCTCGATTGTGATGGCTGGTCTCGATACGCAGTCTGGCAACTTCACCGATCCGGTCGAAGCGCTGCAGAAGGAACTGGAAGACGTCAAAAAGGACGAAAGCATTCCTGAAGCCGACAAGAAGCAGCTGGTCGATGAGTTGACGGAAGCCATCAAGACCACGCCGCCGCTCCAGAACAAAGAAAACATCGACGTCGTCAAAACGCATCGCGCCGAGATTGAAAAGGCGCTGCAGTAAGTTCAAGGACTGACCCGCACGATGTACGATAGCGCAGCAACGCCCGGCCCCGAACTCGTGATCACGAATCCGGAGCCGGGCGTTGCTGTGTTGACGCTCAACCGGCCCAAAGCGCGCAATGCGCTGTCGCTTGGGCTCATTCGTTTGCTGCACGAAGCGATTGCGTCCAGCGGCCAGGATACGGGCGTTGCTGCCATTGTGATCGCGGCCAACGGCCCGGTATTTTCCGCTGGCCACGACTTGAAAGAACTGACCGCGCACCGTGGCGACGCAGGTGGCGGGCGGGCGTTTTTCGAGACCACGATGCAGGCCTGCGCGGCGCTAATGCAGGCGATTGTCGCGTGCCCCAAGCCGGTAATCGCGGCCGTGCAAGGAACAGCAACCGCCGCAGGGTGCCAATTGGTTGCGACCTGCGATCTGGCGGTTGCAGCCGAGACGGCAGAATTCGGCACGCCAGGCGTCAATATCGGACTATTTTGTTCGACACCGATGGTGGCGCTCGCCCGCAACGTGCCGCGCAAGCAGGCCATGGAAATGCTGCTGCTTGGCGAGACAATGAGTGCGACGGACGCTGAACGCTTTGGCCTAATCAATCGTGCTGTACCAGCTGGGCAGGTTATGGATCTAGCGTTAGATATGGCGGGACGGATTGCTGCAAAATCAAAAGCCACCGTCGCCATCGGCAAGCAGGCGTTTTACCGGCAGATCGACATGCCGGTAGGCGAGGCATACGACTATGCGGCCAAGGTGATGGTTGAAAACATGATGCACGCCGACGCCAACGAAGGCATCTGCGCGTTCATCGAGAAACGTGCGCCATTGTGGAAGGACAGCTAAGCCGATGCAGCCGCGATTGAGCCTCGTCACGCTTGGCGTTGCGGATGTCGCGGCATCGCGGGCGTTTTATGAGCGGCTCGGGTTCAAGGCGTCGTCTGACAGCAATCCGAACGTGACGTTCTTTGATGCCGGCGGCGTTGCGCTCGCGCTCTTTGGCCGCGCCGCACTTGCGCACGATGCGAGCATAGAGAATTCCGAGCCAGGGTTTTCTGGCGTGACGCTTGCCCACAATGTTGCGAGCGAGGCCGAGGTCGATGCTGTGATGTTAGAAGCCGTCGCGGCGGGTGCTCAGCTGACCAAGCCAGCCGCTAAAACCTTTTGGGGCGGATACTCCGGATACTTTGCCGATCCGGACGGCCACCTCTGGGAAATCGCGTACAATCCTTTCTGGCCGTTCGACGACGCAGGGCGCGTGATCCTGCCGGGACCCGCCACATGACCGCTGACCGCAACAGTGATGAGGCGATCGACGCAATACTCAGCACAGCGCGCGTGTTCGCCGTTGTTGGCGCCAGCAACAAGCCGTACCGGCCAAGCTATGGCGTGATGAAGGCTCTGATCGAGCACGGCTATACCTTGCATCCGGTCAATCCGGGCCTCGCTGGGCAAGAGATCCACGGGCGGCGCGTCTATGCGTCCTTGGCGGATGTTCCGGCACCCGTCGATGTGGTCGATATCTTCCGCAATTCAAACGACGCGCTGGGCGTGGTGCGCGAGGCGATTGCGTTGCGGAACACGCTTGGAATAACTGTTGTTTGGATGCAGCTCGGGGTCATCAACGCCGGGGCCGCTGAGGAAGCGTCTGCCGCCGGTCTTGCAGCCGTCATGGACCGCTGCCCGCGCATTGAATTAGCCCGCAAGTCGCGCCGCTAGAGGGTCCTCATCTTGCGGATGGGCCGGGTCATGCCCATCTGAGCCTGATCATCACGAAGCCTTGAAGGCGTCCTATTTCAGGGCCTTAAGTGATCCAACGCCGCAATTAACGACTACATAGCGGTAACCAGACGCATAGCTATCACCTTTGCTTTCGCACAGCGGATGAGGCATATGCGGTTATCGTGCAGGAGTGACGCCACGTGGGTGCTTTGAAATCAGTGAAAATGCCAGCGGATTGGTCGGTTGAGACGGTTCTGCCCATCGCGTTCGAGGGCCGCGAACTGACGCTTGAGGCGCACGCATTCCAGGGCGACACGGCCGAGGAGCAGGTGCTGGTTCTGATCCACCGCGCGCCGGATATGGCGAAGGGCACTCTGCCGGTTGTGCGCATTCATTCCGGCTGCGTGACGGGCGATATTTTTCATTCGTTGCGCTGCGATTGCTATCAGCAACTCCAGGCCGCGTTAAAGGTGATCACCGCGTCTGCGTTCGGCGCCATTGTCTATGTGCCGTATCATGAAGGCCGCGGCATCGGCTTATTTAAAAAAATTCAGGCCTATGCTTTGCAGGATCAGGGGCAAGACACCATTGAGGCCAATATTTCCGTTGGCGCGCCCGTCGATAGCCGCGACTATGATTTGTCGGCCCGCGCGCTGATTGACCTTGGCATGGGCGAGATAAAACTGTTGTCGAACAACCCGGCGAAGGAAGCGGCTTTGAAAGCCAAAGGCATTCGCATTGCAGAGCGCGTTTCAATCGTTGTGCCGCCGAACAAGTTCAACAAGCGGTATCTCGAAACCAAGCGCTCGCGGATGTCGCACAAGATTTAGAAACGGCATTATCGACCTGGTGTCGCCCCGGCCCTCAAGCCGGGGTTTCCATTTGCGGGGCTTCCGCGTCGCCTGTGGTTTTCGGCACGGTGAACCCGCCCTCGGCCACAAGGCGCGCGAACAGCCCCGTGCCATCAGCCAAGCCTTGGAACGTGCCGCGTTCGACGATGCGGCCATGATCGAGCACCAGGATTTCATCGGCATTGGCAACGGTTGAGAGGCGGTGGGCGATCACGAACGTAGTGCGGCCCTCGCGCAGTGTGTCGAGCGCCCGTTTGATCTTGGCTTCGGTCTCGGCGTCGAGGGCGCTTGTGGCTTCATCCAGGATCAGGATGGGGGCATCTTTGAGGATGGCGCGCGCAATTGAGATGCGCTGGCGCTCGCCGCCCGACAAGGACGCGCCACGTTCGCCGATCATGAAATCGTATCCGCCCGGCTTTTGCGAAATGAACTCGTGTGCCTCGGCAAGGCGTGCGGCGCGCTCAACCTCAGCGTCCGTTGCGTCCGGCTTGCCGATGCGGATATTCTCGCCAATCGAGCGATTGAACAGGCCGGCGTCCTGGAATACCACGGCAATCGATTGACGGAGCGATTGCAGCGTGACACCCGCGATCGGTGTGCCGTCAATCGCGATCACACCGTTCTGTGGTGTCCGGAAGCGCTGCAACAGGGCAATCGCCGTCGATTTGCCGGCACCCGTTGGGCCGACCAGCGCGATTGTTTGCCCGGCTTTGGCGGTGAAGCTGACGTCATAGATGCCTTGGGGGCCTCTGCCATAGGCGAAGCTGACGTTGTCGAAGCGGACTTCGCCTTGGACGGGCGGCAACGGCTTAGCGCCGGGCGGATCGGCACTGGCGACAGATTCATCCATCAATCCGAACAGCAGCCGCAAGGTTGGCGCTTGCTGATGCACGCGCACGACAAAGCCAGACAGCTGGTCGAGTTTGCCGATCAGCAGAGATGCGAACGCGACGAAGCTGACGATCTCGCCAACGCTTAATTCACCGCGCTTTGAAAGGATGGCGCCGACAATGAATACCGTCACCATTGTCAGCGTGGCGGCGGCGCGTTGCAGCACGGCCAGAATACCCCACCACGACAACACCGGATACTGAGCGCGCAACAGATCGTGCATGATTTTGCGCAGCGCGCCAGCTTCGGCTTGCATGCGTGCGTAGCTCTGCACCACCATCACATTGCCGATCACATCGACCACGCGGCTTGAAAGTTGCGTCTCATAGGTCTCGACGGCGGCTTGCCCCTCGGACGTTTTGCGCATCACAAACACGTTCATCAACGTGTAGGCAACGGCGGCGGCCAGCAGGATTAGCGCCATCCGGTAATCCATGCTCAGCGCCGTTGGGATCAGCAGAATAATACCGAACAGCGCTGTCAGCTGATCGCGCATTGCACCGAGCCACAGCCAGAACAGCGAGCTTGTTCCCGACAGGATCATACGGATAACAGCACCCGAGCCACGCTCGGCGTGATAGTTCTGCGGCAGCGCGATGGCGCGCTCGAATACGTCGGACAATTGCACAAGCTTTTGGCGATGCGCCAGCCGGTCAGCGTAGGTCGCAACGACTACACCCGCCAGAATGCTGAACAGGCCGAGTGCTGCCCAAAGACCGATAAACCCGAAAGCATCATCGCCCTTGCTCAAAGCATCAACGACGCGGCCAAACAGAACGGGTTCGGCAAGCTGAATAGCCGCGATAACCACGCCCGCGAAGGCGAGCGCCATTGCCAGATATTTTTCCGGCGCAAGCAGCCCAAGTGCCCGCTTGTAGATTTGCACAAGGGTCAAGGGGACTGCGGGGAGAGGCGCAGAAGACATTGTTTGGCTGGTCATAAAAACATTCGCGCTGCTGAAGGGTCGAGCGGTGTTTAGAGGCGTCGCGTGGCCGCGCAAGCGGTTATTTGCCCCACTTCGACGCAAGTTGGTGCGTGGCGCCTTTGAGAGCATCGAATGTGAAGGTGATTGTGTGGCGGCCAGCGGGAACTTCGACCGCGCGGAATAGCACGTTGGCGCGCAGCATTGGCACGTCAGCGCCGTCGATGGCCGCAAACCACCACGGCTGCCAGATGTCGTTCAAGACGACGAAACCGCCATCTGGACTATCCGCTTCAAGCGTGATGCGGGTGTTGTGATAGGCGGTGATGCGCACTTCGCCAGGCTTTCGGCCACTGCCCGACGGCTCGGCTTCAAGCACGATGGTCTCCTCGGGATTGGCATTCGGCCATTGGCCCGACGCCGAAATCGCATTGAAATCGCCACGCACACTTTCAGGCACAAACATCACACGCGGAAGCGCGCGCGGATTTTCATAAACGAAGCCGTCGGCGGTTTTGGCGACCAGCATCACGTCACCCGGTTTTAAGTTTTTGTCGATTTGATCAATCGGCACGCTGGTTGCGATGTAGCGAAGCCCGAGCATGTCTGCGAGCCGCGAGCGGTAGGACGGGAGCAGCGGCGCAAAGCCTTTCTGTTCGGGCAAACCAACAGTATCGCCAGCACCGGTCGCGCGCGTGTGGGCGCCAAGCCGCAGAGGATTATAGCCGAGTGTATTCTCAAGACTGTGGGTCAGCGATGCATTCGGCCAATGAAACCCAAAGCCCACGAGTTCGACGCGGTCGCGCCGCGTGTCGCTTTGGCCCGCTTTGGTCTTCTGTTTCAACAGTGCGATTGTGGGGTTCTGAGTTGTTGGCTCTAGCACATCGTAGGTCTGAGGCGGCAGGCCAGTGGCGCCGCCCGGCGTATTCGAATACCCAAGATCCAGAGCCATGAAGGCGGCAATCCCCAGAACCGCCGTCATTGGCGGCATGGGACGGCCAGACATCGCATAGAGCAACGCTGCTGCCGCTGCGAACGTCACTGCCGGAACGAGGATTGCAATCCAAGCCTGATCAAGCATGCCGGTCTCTGCGGCAAGAGCCGTCATGCCCGCATACGCCAGCAATGGCACGGCAAGCAGCAGCGAAAATTGCGCCCAGTTCAAGCGTGGAGCTGGCTCAGACAGAATTTCGTTCAACGCAATACCGGCGAGAACGCTGACAAAAAATCCGATCACGAACACCGCGTCCGCCGGGCGGCGATAAAGATCGACTCCGGGAATGAGGCTATGGAATACTTGAAATACCGGCGTGTACCAGCCGAGCGCGTAGGTCAAGCTAAACACCAGCGCTGCCGCATAGAGCCGCGCGCCTTTGCGCCAATAGAGCCCGGTCACCGCGCCCCAAAGCAGCAGAACCGCAGTCATTGCGCCCAAATACATCTGGCCCATGTTCTGCGCCAGATAGAGGCCGGTGTCCTTCCAGCGTCCGCTGGGTGGCCCCCAATACTCAGCACCGCGGCCGCTTGCGCCAAATACATCAGGGGCCAGCAACGACAGCAAGTGGGCAGGGTGCAGCGAGCCGCGGCCGGCTCCTTCCAAATCAATCGACGGTCTGTTTGAATCTGCCGCGACAAGCAGTGTCAGAATAACGGGCACGGCGATCATGAGGCACCCGGTGATCGCCGCGGCTGAGAGCGGCTTAATTGAGCGGCGAACGGCGTCGCCCGGCGACTGGGCCGTGATCCAGTAGGCGAGCACGTAAGAGATGAGAAAATACACCGACAGCAACGCGATCTGATCGCGGCCGAGAACCAACAGGGCCGCAGCCAAGCCCGCCGCGACGCCATAGCCCCATGAGGCGCGAGACAGCGCGCGATCCAGAAACAGCAGCGTGACTGGTAGATAGGCGAGGCTCATCACTTGGCCGATATGCTGAATACGCCAAGCCATCGCCGCGCCAAATGCAAAGGCGAGGGCCGAGAGAAGGGCTGCCGCCGAATGCCAGCCCTTGTCCGCGAGCCACAGGAACATCGCGGCCGCACTGATCAGCAACACCACGTAGAGCGTTACGTCGGCGGCCCAGGCGGTCGGCGCGGGATTAAGCGCTGCAAGAACCAGAAACGGCGGCGAAAAAATCAACGACTGCGGATCGGCAATTTGCGGCATGCCTGAAAACGCATACGGCACCCAGAACGGGCTTTCACCTTTTGCGAAACTTGCGGCAAGGAACTGCAGTTGCGGCAGGAACTGCGCTTTCGCGTCCCACGGAATAGTGACGGCGCCCGACAGCCACGGCCAGGCGAGAACCGTCCAGGCGGCCGCCAGGAAGACCAGCGCCAGCGCGCGTGAGCCTTGTTCGCGCCCCACGAAACGACTATGGAAATCCGTCATGAAGGTCCCGCAAGTTGGGTGGAAGTCCCCATCCTGGCGGCTCTATAGCACTTCATTTGGGCGAGAGTTTACAGAAAGCAGACGAGCTCATGACGGCCCAGTCCCGTGTTCATCTGACCGCTGCCAGTTTGTCCACTTCGCCCGGCTTTGTGGAGCCCTTGGTTAACGCCCGCTCCGACCGCCCTTTTGTCATTGCCCAGCTCGGACAGTCACTTGATGGCAGGATTGCGACGCCCACAGGTGACTCGCGCTGGATCAACGGCAATTGTGCGCTTGACCATGTGCACCGGCTGCGGGCCAACGTTGACGCAGTGGTCGTGGGCATCGGCACGGTTGTCGCGGACGACCCCTATTTGACTGTGCGCCGCGTAGCAGGCCGCCACCCGGCCCGCGTGGTGATTGACCCCAATCACCGGCTGCCGCCGTCGGCACACGTGCTCGCGGCCGATGGTATCCGGCGGCTGATCGTATGCGGGGAAACACACGTATGCCCTCAAGGGTCGGAAACGGTGGTCGTCGGCCGCCGCGGTTTTCTGCTTGATCCCGCAGAAATCGTTTCGGCGCTGTTCAAATTGGGCTTGAAGAAAATCTTGATTGAGGGCGGTGCAAGCACCATTTCTGCGTTCATGGATGCCGGAGTGGTCGATAGGCTGCACGTACTTGTGGCGCCGGTCATTCTGGGGTCTGGTACAACAGGGTTGTCATTGCGGGCCATTCAAGGATTGGATGAAGCGCGCCGCCCCCGCACTTCTGTCCATGTTTTGGACGACGGTGACGTGCTTTTTGACTGCGATTTGCAGAAAGATATTTGAGGAGCGGACGCCATGGCCAGCCCCAACAAACCTACCCTTGATTACGATATTCCAGTTTATGCACCGGCAGCGCGTCGTTACCATTGGTGGGCGGCGGCACTTGTGCTGCTGCAATTGCCGCTTGGCTTTTACATGATGTACCGCGCCGAGGAGATGCCCGGTGTCAACGACAAAGGCGAGGCGGTCAAAGGCGTTTGGAACGGCATCGCCGATGGCGGGCTGACGGACACTCTGTTCAGTTCACACAAAATCCTCGGGCTTGTAATATTTGCTCTCATCGTAGCGCGACTAGCCTATCGCTTAATGAATGGCGCGCCACGCTCGGACCCAACAGTACCTGCCGCTTTGACCGGCATCGGCCACGCGGTCCATTGGAGCCTGTATCTGCTGCTGCTGGCTGTACCGGTTGGCGGCTATCTTGGAATTTCTTATGGCAACTATCTCGACGTGTTCGGCATCAATCTGCCGGCGTTGACGGCTGAGAACAAAGATATGTCGAAAGCGATGTTGGAATACCACGGCATCGGCGCCGCCCTTCTAGGCCTGCTGGCCGCGATGCATATCGGCGGAGCACTGTTTCACAAAGTGATCCGCAAAGACCGCGTGGTCGAGCGGATGCTGCCGAAGAAAAACAGGGTTGCTTAAACTTGGCGCGTGGTCAAAGCGGTGATGAGGCCCCTGGCACCGCGAACATGTCGGTATGGCCAATCTGGGCGCCGTTGCGCTGCACCTTGATCCAGGTCTCGATCGACTTGGCATCAACGAGGCCGGTTTCGCCAGCCGCCATCGCGTGGCCGCGCACCAGTTCCTCAATCAGCATGCGATCATTGCGCCCGAGCACCCACGGGCTTTCACCTTCAAGGACTGAAAAGCCGTTGAGCCGGAATTGGTCTGCGAGGTGGGTGGCAGCCATAGGACCCGCTGCGGGCCCAAAACCCTTATCGCCCATTTGGTGGCGATGGAACGCACTGGCAATTTGATTGTCGGCTGGCCGGTGCGGGCTCCAGCGCTGTACGCCGTTGTAGGTGAGCACTGCATAAAAGGCGGCGTTGATCGCCGCACATGCGCGCGCCAGTTTGCGGATGAAATCTTCAGACACGAGATCGAACAGTGCCGACGCTGTAATAAGCCCTGGCCGGCCGGCGAGCGCGCGGTCAAGATCTGATGCCAGATTGATATTGGCGAATTCCACGTTGATCGTGGTGTGACCTTTGGTCAGCACAAGGCCATCTTTGCTTGCATCGGCGCTATCGGCCCAGCGGCTCAGCATGTCGCGGGCAGCATCCAGCAGCGATGCATCGGAATCAACCAGCAGCCAAGATTGGGTGTTGGGAAGTAGGGAGGCCGTCGCCCGCAGGTTAGCGCCGGTGCCGCAGCCAAGATCGACGACGCTGACTTGGTCGCGTAAGGCAAAACGTGCAGAGACCGCATTGGCGATATCATAATTGCGCGCGGCATTGTCGGCGCCTTCGCGCAATTGAAGCCACTCGCGGGAAAAAGAGGCCGGTGCCACGCTGGCCGCTGGCGTGTCTTTCGTGGGCGCGTTTTTCATGGCCGCATCCCGAGAATAACGGCGGCGACGCGGCGCGCGGTTTCGTGCCATGTCGGCAGCGTGCGGCCGGCGTCCCAGGCGGCATCCGCCAGCCGGTCGCGCAATTTTTTATCGGTCAAGGCTTGGCGCAAGGCGGCTGCGAGTTCATTGACGTTGCCGGCTTCCACGTGCAGCGCGACGGCTTGGCCGGCTGTATCGCCAGCTGCTCCACCCGTTGCCGTGACAATCGGAAGTCCGCGCGCCATCGCTTCGGCAAGCACCATGCCGTAGCCTTCAAATAGCGATGCTGAGACAAACAGATCGGCGCTTTCGTAAATCCGCTCCAGCGTTGCGGGAACGACTTTACCGGCAAGCTTGACGCGATCTCCAAGGTTGTGGGTTTCAATGGCCGCGCGCAGCGCTTCTACCGCGGCCGGGTGGCGGTCGAGTGCGCCGGCTATCGTCATGCGCCAATCGAGGTCGGTGATTTTGGCGAGAGCTTCGACCAGAACGTCATAGCCCTTGCGCGGCAGCACCGCACCAACCGACAGAATTTGCAGCGGCATGCCCGTGCCTGTGGCGCGGCCGGCTGGATCGGTGCCCGGCTCGGCAACCGTCATTTTATGCGGTGACAGGTTCAAGTGTTCGGTCAGGATGCGTTTGGTCGCGCGGCTGGTGACAATGATGTGGTCAGCCCGTTGCAGGGCAGCCGTCTCGCTGCCGCGCAATTCGAGTTTGCGGGCGTGCGGCAATCCCGTTTCAAGAAACAGCGGATGATGGACCAGAGCGATCACGCGGCCATCCAAGGCGTCGAGCATGGGCTTGGTGAACGCACCATAGGCAAGCCCGTCGACTACCAAAACAGATGGCGTGACGCGGTCAGCCAGGACGCGCAGCGTCTCCGCGATGTCCGCGTCTGTGGGATTGGGGAAGCTTCCCGGCAAGGCCAAATGGGTGACGCTGACGCCGAAATCCGCCAAGCGCTCCATCACGCGCCGGTCATAGGCATAGCCGCCGGTGGGGCTTCTCAAATCGCCGGGTACTGCAAAAATGGCTTCAGGCACGCAAGGATCCCTCGAATGTTGCCCGCGCCAGATCCGTTTCCGATAGCGTGACGCGTATCCGCGACAGCGTTTGGCCGTCGTCACCAAGCGCACCCTCGCGGGCTGCGGCGGCTATGGCATTGAAGATGTAGCGGCAGAGAAATTCGGTGGTGGTCAGGACGCCTTTGAATTGCGGCAGCGCGTCGAGATTCTGATAAGACAAAGGCTTCAAGGTTTTGGAGAGCACGTCAAGCGCCGCGCCGATATCAACCACCACATTCTGCGCGGTCAGATGTTCGCGGTAAAACGCGACGTCAACCACAAAATGTTGCGCCGTGCATGTTCTGCGCCGGACCGAAAAACGTATCTGGCAGGGAATGGGCGATCATGATGCGGTCGCGGACTTCGACGGAGTACATGGTGCGGGCGGTTCCTAGTTATTGGCGTAACGCAGGATCGGGCAGGGGGCGGATGCGCCGCCTGCCAATATTTGCGGCATCGCGGCGGGCGCGTCTTCGAAAGCAATCTCGTCTCGCACCAGTGCATCAAGGCGCGCGTCGTCGAGAAGCGCGATGGCCTTGGCGAGCCGCTGGCGATGGGTGATTGTGGCCCGCAGCGCCGGCGCGATATGGCCGACTTGCGATGAGATGATCTGCAACCGGCGGCTATGGAAGGCCCCGCCAAGGCGCACCGTTGCTGCCCGCGCGCCATACCAGCTCATCTCGATAATCCGCCCTTCAAACGCAGAGGCGTTGATGGCTGTGTCAAGGCCCGCACCTGTCGCCGAGGTGTGAAAGACGATGCGGTTATCAGCCGGCAGGCTGTCCAGTATAGCAAACTTTAGCCCGAGTTCTGCCGCGAAGTCCGCGCGCGCGCCGTCGATGTCGGTGACGACAACTTCGGTCCCGGCGATCCGCCGCGCCAGATAGGCAACCAGCAGCCCGACGATGCCAGCGCCAACGACGGCGACTTTATCGCCGGGCAGCGTGCCAGCGTCCCAATGGGCGTTCAATGCGGTTTCCATGTTGGCGGCGAGCGTCGCACGTTTTGCCGGGATGTGGTCCGGAATAATGGCCAGCATATCCTCGGCCACTTGAAAGGCGTCTTGGTGTGGATGCAAGCAGAACACGGTTTTGCCGAGTAGCGCGTCGGATCCCGCCGTCACGACGCCCGTCGCTGAATAGCCGTATTTGACGGGGTAGGGAAACGCCCCGGCCTGGAATGGCGCGCGCATCCGGGCCCACTCGCTTTCGGGCACCTCACCGTTGGCAACGAGACGCTCGGTGCCGCGGCTTATGGCGCTATAACGGGTGGCGACGCGAGCTTCTCCCGGGCGGGGTGCGGCCAAGCGTTCGGTGCGCAATTCCGCGACGCCGGGCTTGACGTACCACAGGCTCTTCGCCACGACGATCTGGCCTTGGCTGCGCCGCGGGGCGGTGGCTGCCGGATCAGAGGCGCTGACGGGCTTTTGGTGCATAACAGGTATTGACCAGGACGATGGGCGTTCCGACGGATAGCTTTGACAGCCCGCTGCCGGGCATTGACGCCCCAAGCCTTAGCTCACCGGCGGGGTTACAGGCAAACGCCACGCTTAACGGGCGGCGCGCGGTGGTGCTGGCCATCAACCTTTTGACCTGGGGGCTGCTGCTTTTTTGGATGGCGTCGATCCTGGCCACTGGCGGGTGGACGGCTGCCGATTGGGTTATATTCACGTGCTTCGTGCTCGGAACGCCCTGGTCGGTGCTCGGCTTTTGGAACGCTGTGATCGGGTTGTGGCAGTTGTCGCGGGGCCGGGCGGGGCTGGCCGATGTCGCGCCGTTTCTAGCCGCAGCTGACGGGCTGGCGCCGCTTGCTACCCGCACGGCTGTTCTGATGACTTTGCGCAACGAAGACCCGTCGCGGGCGTTGCTGCGTTTGAAGACCGTCAAGACGAGCCTGGACGCGACCGGTGAGGGATCAGCATTCAGCTATTTCATTTTGAGCGATACGGACCGGGCGGATGTGGCCGCAGCCGAGGAGCGCCTGGTTGACACTTGGCGCGCGGTGGACGCGGATCGCAACCGCATCGTCTACCGGCGGCGCACGGACAACACCGGCTTCAAAGCCGGTAACGTACGGGATTTCTGCGAGCGCTGGGGCGCGGACTATGAACTCATGCTGCCGCTCGACGCCGACAGCCTGATGACCGGCGGCGCAATCCGCGCCCTTGTACGCATTATGCAGGCGCATCCCAAAATCGGCATACTGCAAAGTCTCGTCGTTGGCATGCCGTCACGCTCTGCGTTCGCGCGGATTTTCCAATTCGGCATGCGCCACGGCATGCGCGCCTACACGATGGGGCAGGCGTGGTGGGTTGGTGAATGCGGGCCATATTGGGGGCACAACGCTCTTGTCCGCATCAAGCCGTTCGCCGGAACAGTGTGATCTTCCTATTCTCCCGGGCAAGCCGCCGCTGGGCGGCCATGTGTTGTCGCACGATCAGGTCGAAGCAACGCTGATGCGGCGCGCAGGGTTCGAGGTGCGCGTGATGCCGGTCGAAGGCGGATCGTACGAAGAAAACCCTCCCGATGCACTCGCCTTCATCGGCCGCGATGTGCGCTGGTGCCAGGGTAATATGCAGTATCTGAAGTTGCTCGGATTACCGGGGCTGAAACCTGTCAGCCGGTTTCAATTGGTCTGGGCTATTTTGATGTTCGTTGGAATTCCGGCTTGGACGCTGATGATCGCGCTGCTTCCCGTCGCGGCGATTGAAGCGCAAGGGTTGGCAGATTTTCCTGTGGCATCGGCGAAGTCGCTTTATGTTGTGTTCCTGCTGATGTATTTGAGTCCTAAACTTGCAGGGCTTGTTGATGCAGTGACGACGAAGGGTGAAGTGCAGCGCTTCGGCGGCGGGTTGCGCTTCGGATTGAGCGCGGCAATTGAAATCGTGTTCTCGTTCCTGCAAGGAGCGGTCACCACCATCCGCACGTCGCTGTTCATGATCGGCTTGCTGTTTGGCAAATCGATTGTCTGGAGCGGCCAAAAGCGCGACGGCGATGGTGTGACGTGGACGGCAGCCGTCGCGGCTCTCTGGCCGCAACTCGTGTTCGGCCTCGCGGTCTGCGGGGCGCTGTATCTGATCTCACCAACCGTACTGCTGTGGAGCCTGCCGCTGACCGCTGGATATCTGCTGGCCATTCCTTTTACGGTGCTGACGGCCAAACCCGCGCTTGGCCGCTTCATGCTGCGCCACGGGCTTGCTGGTATCCCTGAAGACTTCGTGCCGCCGCCGGAGATTGCCAGCATTCAAGCGCCGGAGGCCGGCTGACATGGTGTCGGATGCTTTGAAGGGCGTGTTCCGCTCATTGCGGGTTTATCACGGGGCACAGGCGCCCAAAGATGAGATGGATGCGCTCTACGCGCACTTTGTTCAGCCGGGTGATCTGGTTTTCGATATCGGCGCGCACGTTGGCGACCGCATCTCATCTTTCCGGCGGCTGGACGCCCGTGTCGTCGCGCTGGAGCCGCAACCGTTGTTGCAGCGGGCGCTGCGTTTGATCCATGGCCGCGACCGCCACGTGTTCCTGATGCCGGCGGTGGCTGCTGCCCAATCCGGCGCCATGACGCTGCATGTCAACACGCGCAACCCGACCGTATCGACCCTGTCGGACGCATTCATGGTCGAAGCGTTGGACGCCGATGGATGGCGAGGGCAAGCCTGGGATGCGGCGATCACAGTGCCCGCGGTAACGCTCGACCGGTTGATCGGTGCGTTTGGCCCGCCGACCTTCATTAAGATCGACGTCGAGGGGTTCGAGGACGAAGTGCTCCGCGGCTTGACGCAAGCGGTTCCCACGTTGTCGTTCGAGTTTACGACCATCGCCCGCGACGTGGCGCAGCGCTGCCTGACGATGCTCGCAGCACTCGGTCCCTATCGCTTTGACATCGCTTTGGGGGAAAGCCAAACTTTCACCTTCGGGCGCTGGGTCTCCGTCACAGAAATGTCTCAACACTTGGAGCATTTGCCGCACGCTGCAAACTCCGGCGACGTCTATGCCGTGCTTGCAGAGGATGCGTAAACTCATGCCATCAACACCACGTCTGGAGAAGTCTATGCGCACGCTTCCTACCCTAGTCGCGGCACTCGCCGTTGGTTTGCTGTCGAGTGCCTCACTCTCGAGCGCGCGCGCAGCCTCCCTCGATGGCTTGGCGGTCGATGTCAAGAACGAGAGCGAGCCGGTGTTGTGCGCCGAAAAGGACAACGTCGCAGTCTCGTTCGCCAACAAGGATGTACGCTCGTTCCGTATCGAGGCCGCGCATCCCGTGTATCTGTCTGCCGGTATGCGCGACAATTTCGAGGCTGACTGGACCGCGTGCGATATGAGCGCCGATCCGTCGTACGCAGCACCCGGCCAGCCGCGCAAAGTCACGCTCTACGAAGAGACCGAGCTGTGGGTTGTCGGCTATGCATTTCCCGCCTTCTGGCGTCCGTCAACGGCCACCGTGCGGATCGGTGACCGCGTCGAGAAGGGCTTGCATCTGTTGCAGGTCTGGGTATTGCGCACCGATGGCGCCGAGGAAGTGCTGGTGCTGTACCCGCAAGACGGCTATTGGCGCCCGCGCCCGATGACACCGCCCAACATGCGCAACACAGGTTACGGCTCGTCTTTCCTGGTCGGCCCAGTTGAAGTTGATGGCCGTCCGCTGGTCAAGTTCAAGGAAGTGGCGTTCGATCCGAAAAACCGAACGTTCACGATGACGTTTGAGAAGGGCGGCTCGGCAACGCTGAAAATGGCGAGTGTCGATTCCAACAAGCTCGCGCTCGACGTGGCGTTTGAGAAGGGCATAGAGGGCGGACCGTTTGCAATGTTGCGCTCGATGTACGTGACCGAGTTCAACAACGACATGGCCCGCATCGCGGTGCGCGAGAAGGGTGCCAAGAGCTGGCGCGAAGACAACATCATGAAGTTCGATCACGCCAAGGCGACCGACATCTGGATGGGGCGCCTGTCGCCGTCGCAGCACAACACGTCGGCGCCGGACGTCGTGTTCAATAGCTTCTCGGATGGCCCATATCCGAAGCGCCCAAAGAGCGAACCACCGCCAACGATTGAACCGAAGAAGTAAACAATAGGCGTCTCCTTCGCCCGTACAGCCGGGCGGGGGCGAGGGAGATAGCTACCAGACCAGCTCAACCATCGCGCCGATGGCGGTGGGTGTGCCGGGCGGGAAGAGTGCTGCAAGTTTCAGGGCGGACAAGAATTCGCCGTCCATGGCTTCGTGCTTATGAATTCCGCTCGCGACAAACAGCGCGTCGCAACCAAAGTTTTCAGCGCCCTTCAAATCGGTGCGGATCGCGTCGCCGATGACCAGCGCCTTGCGGCGCGGCACGTTGGTATCACGTAGTGCTTCTGCCTTGTGGTGAGCGGTCTCATAAGCCGAGAGATGGGGCTTGCCGGCCCAGAATACCGCCCCGCCCATATGCTGATAGATGTCGGCAATCGCGCCCGCGCAATAGAGAATCGTGCCGCCGACATCGACAATTAGATCCGGGTTGGCGCAGACGAACGGCAGGTTCATCGCCAATGAACGGTCAAGCAGCGGACGGTAATCCTCGGGCCGTTCGTTCCGGTCATCGTTGAGGCCGGTGCAGATGATCGCTTCGGCATCCTCAAGCGCCACAGAGCGGGCGTTCAGCGCCTTGAACAGTGCTTGATCCCGGTCCTGCGGGCCGATGCAATGGAGTGCCGAAAATCCGCGCTCGGCTACATGGGTCAATGCGATATCGCCCGACGAGACAATGTCGTCCCAGGCATCGCGTGGCACATGGCGCGAGGCCAGCATGTCGGCGACGCGCTTTTTGGGAACCGGCGCGTTTGAAACGAGAATGACGGTGCCGCCTTCGGCACGAAAGCGTTTCAAGGCGGCGCAGGCGCCGTCAAATGCCACCAACCCGTTATGGACCACGCCCCAGACGTCGCAGAACAGCACGTCGTAGCGGTTCAGCAGTTCGCCAGCCGCCGCGAGGATCGGCGGAGCGCGATGACTGCGTGCCTCTGAGGGTGTTTTTGGCAAGGCGCCCTTGCGAGAATTGGGAAAAATGGTGCCGACTGTAGGATTTGAACCTACGACCCCCTGATTACAAATGGTGCTTCAAAGCACTCCGGGAGGTTCGTAGGCTTGCCGTGGCTTACTTAACTAATTGATTCGTAGACGTTTGTGTTTCCGTATGCTTCCTTTTGTCTTCAGTGATTTCGCTTTCGGTGGCGCCCCGGTGGCGCCCCCGGACATTATCAGGGAGACACGTATGGACAAGCTGAAACTCACCAAGCGTGTCGTGGATGCGGCGAAGCCGAGGGGCGCTCGTTACACGCTTTGGGATTGCGAGGTGCATGGCTTGGGGCTGCGGGTTTCGCCGTCAGGGTTTAAGAGCTGGGTCGTCGAGTACCGGCCGGGTGAAGGTGGGCGGCGCATTAGTAAGCGAAAGCTCACGCTTGGACCGCTTAGTAAGCTCACTCCAGATCAGGCACGCAAGGCTGCCCACGAAACTCTTTCAAAGGCTCGACTTGGCAGCGATCCTGCGGACGAAAAAAGTGCGGCACGGCGGGCCATGTCCTTCGAAGATCTGACAAAGGATTTTTTGTCCGCCCATGTCGCGTTGAAGCGCAAGCCAAGAACCTTGGAGGGGTACCGGTTTCTCCTTGAACATATGGCGGTTCCGGCGTTGGGCCGGCTGAAAGCTAAAGACGTGAAACGTGCCGATGTCGCGCGCCTGCATGCAAAGCATTCGGCAAAGCTCTATCAGGCCAATCGAATGCTGGCGGTCATCAGTTCGGTCTACACATTCGCGGCTAAACGTGGCGTGGTTCCTGAAGGCTTCAATCCCGCTCGCGGTGTCGAAAAGTTTCCGGAAAAAAGCCGCGAACGATTTTTGACCGTTGAGGAGCTCGACCGCCTTGGTGCCGCGATCCGTGAAGCAGAAGCGGATGGCATTGCCTGGGAAATTGATGAAGCAAGCCCGACGGCAAAACATGTCCCATGTAAAATGGATCGAATGACACGCATCGGTCCTCACGCGGCTGCTGCGCTGCGGCTCTACTTGCTAACTGGCGCGCGGCTTCGTGAAATCCTGCATTTGCGTTGGGAGGAAGTCGATTTTGAGCGCGGCATGATCTTTCTTCCTGACAGCAAGACTGGGCGCAAGCCGATCATTTTGAATGCACCCGCCTTGGATATCATCGCGGGGCTGCCCAAGCTGGGTGCTTACGTGATCGCGGGCAATGATCCGTCGAAGCCGCGCGCTGATCTTCACCGGCCTTGGAAGGCCGTTGCCACGCGCGCGGGTCTGGGAGAGGTACGAATTCACGATCTTCGCCACACCTTTGCATCGTTTGGTGCCGGTGGCGGGTTTGGGCTTCCAATGATCGGCAAACTTTTAGGGCACAAGCAGGCGGCGACCACGCAACGCTACGCCCATTTAGATAACGATCCGCTTCGTCGGGCGACGGGTGCAATCGGGGCCAGCATTGCCGCTGCCATGGGGATGCAGCCGAGTGGAGAAGTTATATCGCTGAATAGGGCACGAAAGGTTGGAAGGTAGGGCGTGGACAGCCGCGCTGCTCTTCGCCTTGTCGTAGCGAAAACAACCGCGCTGGGTGTGCAGGCTGAGGCGGAGGTTGTGGTGCTTGATCATGATCGAAAGGCAATCGCCTAATGGAAGGGCTGGCGATCAAAAGTGCATCGCATGCTAGATTTCACGCGACGCCTTTTGTGTTTTGCGTCTGCGCGATTAGTTCTGCGATCAGCGAAAAGATTTAGATGACCCCGTATGAAATTTCGATTTGCACCCATTTAGGGTATGGCGAGCCGCGCGGCCGCTTGCCAAAGTGGTTAAGGCGCGCGGCATCCGTTCAGCGCACCAGACGCGGCGGCTATGACACCAAAAAACACTACTGAACATCGTTATGGAAATTGTCATTGCACAGAAATTGGCGTGAATTAACCAACGAATACACGGCCCGCATGCCATCCGGCAGCGGGATCAGATTTGAGACCTGGCCATTTCAGTCCAGGGCAGTTGAGGCCCAGATTCGCCGGTCGCCGCACATCACGCGCCACCGGTCATCAAAGTTATCTTTGCGGGAGGATGCGTATTCATATGGCAACCGATCTCACACCCACACCCATCGGCAACGACATTCAGGTCAACACGACGACCGCCAACGACCAGCTCTATTCCTCCGTGACGGCGCTCGCCGACGGCGGCTTCGTGGTGACCTGGACGTCGCTCGGCCAGGATGGCAGCGGCTGGGGCATCTACGGTCAGCGCTATACGGCGGCAGGCGCGGCGAGCGGGCCCGAATTTCAGGTCAACACCGCGACCGCCAGCGACCAGCTCTATTCCTCCGTGACGGCGCTCGCCGACGGCGGCTTCGTGGTCACCTGGACGTCGTTCGATGGCAGCGGCTGGGGCATCTACGGTCAGCGCTACACGGCGGCCGGGGCGGCGAGCGGGACCGAGTTCCGCGTCAACACCGCGACGGCCAACGACCAGTCCTATTCGTCGGTGACCGCGCTCGCCGACGGCGGCTTCGTGGTGATCAGCCCCCACCGAGTAGTCCAGTTGCAATGTTAGTTCATGGCGCCTCCTTCGGCTAGATGCTGCATGGACGACGGTGCGGGCGTAGCCCGCGCAGGCGGCCATGCAGCAAGCGCTGGAATGAAGACCTCTGGCGCCGGTGGTTTGTAGCCGAGCGAAGCGTGTGGCCGCACCGTATTGTAATGCCGACGCCAACTCTCGATCACGATCTGAGCCTCGCGGAGCGAATAGAAGATTTCACCGTTCAGCAACTCGTCTCTGAGGCGGGCGTTGAAGCTCTCGACATAGCCGTTCTCCCATGGGCTGCCCGGCGCAATGTAGGCCGTCTTCGAGCCAACAGCGGCAATCCAGGTCTGAACCGCCTCAGCTATAAACTCTGGGCCATTGTCGGAACGAATGTGCCCAGGTACGCCGCGCAGCACGAACAATTCCGACAGGACATCGATCACGTCGATCGACTTTAGTTTGCGCCGAACCCTGATTGCTAGGCTCTCGTGCGTAAACTCATCGACCACGTTGAGCATTCGGTACTTCCTCCCGTCATGCGTTCGATCCTCAACGAAGTCGTAGGACCACACATGATTGCGATGCTCGGGACGCAGCCGGATGCAAGAGCCGTCCGTCAGCCATAGTCGGCCGCGTTTCGGCTGCTTGTACGGAACCTTGAGCCCCTCGCGCCGCCAGATGCGCTCGACCCGCTTGTCGTTCACCAGCCAGCCAGAATGGCGCAGCAGCGCGGCGATCTTGCGATAGCCGTAGCGGCCGTATTGGCGAGCCAGCTCGATAATGTCAGCGGTCAGGCGTTCTTCGTCGTCGCGCCCCGCCGGCACCTTCCTTTGTGTCGAGCGATGCTGTCCGAGCGCCACACAGGCGCGGCGCTCGGAGACGTGAAGCTCACGTCGAACATGCTCGATACAAAGTCTTCGGCGCGCGGGGCTTAGAAGTTTCCCTTGGCGGCCTCCGCCAAGATCAACTTGTCGAGCGTCAGATCGGAAACCGCCTTGCGAAGCCGCTGGTTCTCAAGCTCCAGCTCCTTCAAACGCTTGACCTGATCAAGCTGCAAGCCGCCGAACTCACGCCGCCAGCGGTAGTACGTCAGCTGCGAAACGCCGATCGAGCGAACTGCGTCGGCAACCTTGTTCCCTTGCGCCACCAAAACATCGACTTGGCGAAGCTTCGATACGATCTCTTCTGCCTTGTGTTTCATCCTAGGCATCCATGTCCTCCTCGGGCAAAAACCAATACTTCGAGTCGGACCACTTCAGTGGGGGAGGATCAAATCGGGCTTGATGCCGAACGTTTCTTGCGTACGTTCGATCATCGTCTGCGACGCACCAACTTCTGCTTGGCGTATGGCGCGCGAGGCTTCGACGTCCATGATGATGCCGAACTTGACGTCGATGAGATAGTTGTCCGCGTAGGCGAAGAACGCAGCGTTCCTGAGCGCACCCGTCCATTGCGCGGCCGATCCGGCCGCGCCACGAACTTCGGTACCACGTCGCTGGCGGCGCCCCAGGCTGGGTCGTCGAGATTGGCGAGATAGTCCTGCACGGCGCGCTCGACGGTCGCCGGATCAATGTCGTGGCTCCACTCGTCGCCGGGTGTTGATCCGCACTTGTTGGCGTCGGCTGCGATCATCAGGCTCGCATCGACCGCGAAACCGATGCCGCCGACGAGATCAGCTTTGATGCAGGCAGCAACGACGCGCTCGAACACCTGGCGGAAAATGTCGTGCTCGCGGAAACGCTCATTGCGGGCGCGTGAAGGCGGAGTGATCGGGGATCTTGTCTTCGATACCGAGACCACAGAACCAACGGTAGGCAAGGTTGAGCTGAACTTCGCGGCAGAGCGCGCGTTCCGAGCGAATGGCAAAGACATAACCGATAACCAGCATCCGGAGCATGAGTTCCGGATCGATCGAGGGCCGGCCGGTATGTGAATAGTGCGGCGCGAGTTCCTTGTGCAGCCAGGAGAGGTCGAGAACCGCCGCGATCCGACGCACCAGATGATCGCCCGGCACGACCGCCTCAAGATCAAACGCATAGAATAGTTGGCCCTGCTCGAACTTGCGCCGCCCCATCATCGAACTGCTCCGTCGATGCCGCCATCTCAACGAAGGGAATCACGGTTCGCCGGGCCTCTCAAGCCAGTTCTGCAACAAAATCGGACCAATGCGGACGCGCTTAGCTGCAATGGCGGCGGCAACTTGCTTGAGCGTATTCTCGTTCATCGACTTGGCGAGAACGGAATAGGCCGTCTCGAACGGGTTGATGCTGTCAATAAGATCGATGCTGAGGTCGCGCACGTCCATCGCGAATTTGCGCACGCCGTCTATCAACGCGGTGTTGGCGCGCACGCCGTCGGCGCCGTCGTCAATGCCCAATGCCATTGCGCCGCCGCGTTGGATCACGTTCATTGCCGCGATGGCGTGTTGGCGAATGGCTTCCTGATCGTGATCGCTGAAGCCGGGGTACTTGTCGCGGACGATCTTGCCCATGCGCAACTGCGTCAATTCTTCAGGTACGGTCTCTGGATTGAAAGTGCCGGCCTCTACCGTGCGGGCGTCCTGCACAAACGTCGCGATCAGGTCATTTATGTCGTTCTTGCAGACATTGGCGGCTTCGGGGGTTTCGGGATTGATCAGTCCCTTTAGTTCCATGTGGATCTGGCCGGTATCGGCATTATATCCGACATTGTTGCCGCGTTCGGAGTAACCGTCCGTGCCATAGTCATAGCCCTCAATCGGGCCGGCGTTCTTGGGCGTAAAGTTGAAGCGTGGCGCGAGCACCTGTTCCATCAATAGGCTGGCGGCAATGGCTTTGAGGGTATCGTTGACGGCTCCGACGACGGCTTCCTCGGATGCGTCCGGTTCGGCAATCAGATTGGTGAAGCGCGCGGTGGTTTTGCCCTTCGCGTCGCGGGTGGCGCGGCCGATGATCTGCACAATCTCGGTCAAGCTGTTGCGATAGCCAACCGTCAAGGCGTGTTCGCACCAAATCCAGTCAAAGCCTTCTTTGGCCATGCCGAGTGCGATGATGATATCGACGTGATCGCGGTTGTTTTTCTGTGCTGGATCTTTGAGTGCGCTCATCACGCGGTCGCGGTTCGGGCCGTCATCGACAAGATCGGCAACTTTGATAATCCGCCCGGATGTAAGCTTGATCAGTTCGAAGCCGGTTGCGGCGTCCTTGCCCTTCCATTCGCCAAGGGCGCCCATGATGTCGCTGACTTGGGTGTACTTGTCGCCGGCGCTTTCGCGCGCGTTGACGTTTGGGATGTGGACGATGGTTTTCTTGTCCGGGTCCAGCACCTTGGCAATCGAGTCGAGATAATTGCCGGAATAGAAGAAGTATCCGATGTCGAGTGATTTCAGATAGGTATAGCCGTTGAGCTGTTCGTAGTAGGTGTAGGTGACCGTCTCGAATTTCTCTTCGTCTTCGGGTGAGAGCACGGCGTCCGTGTCGCCACGGAAATAAGAGCCGGTCATGGCGACGAGGTGGGCTTTGTCGCGTGCCAAAAATTCTTTCAGTTGTGAGCCGAGCTTGTTGTCTTCGCTCACACTGACGTGGTGGAATTCGTCAACGGCTATTAGGCGATCATCAAATGCGGCGACGCTCAATTCTTCAACTGCGAAGCGGAAGGTGGCGTGCGTGCACACAAGCACGGGATCGCCGCTCGCCAGAAACTCAGCGACCGCCTTGACCTTTGATTTGGCGACGCGCGGATCATCGGCGCCCGGCGCGTTGCACAGGTTCCATTGCGGCTTGACCGTCCAATCGGCCCAAAAACCGAACTTAGATAGCGGTTCATCGGCAAAGCTGCTGCCGATAGATTTCTCTGGCACCACGATGATCGCCTGATTGATGTCTTGTTCGCGCAACTTATGAAGCGCGAT
The DNA here is from genome assembly GCA_013141015.1 of Hyphomicrobium sp. GTDB lineage: Bacteria > Pseudomonadota > Alphaproteobacteria > Rhizobiales > Hyphomicrobiaceae > Hyphomicrobium_B. Next base: position 70,492 of record JABFRT010000031.1, read on the forward strand.
GAACATGAGCGCGCGTGACTTGCCGGAGGCGGGCGGGGATTTGATCAGCAGGTACTGCTCGCCGCGCTTGGCGTAGGCGCGCTCCTGCATCATGCGCATGCCGAGTTCGTTAGGCTTGGTGGACGCGCCGGTTTGTTGATAGCGCATCGAGACGGACGGAACGGATACTTTAGCGGTCATCGCTTGATTTCCTTGCAGGCGGCAATCGTCTTGGTCACGTCATCGAGTTCGGATTGCCATTGCGGGTGCGCCGGATATTGGCGGAGCATATCTTCGCACTCTTGCTGCCAAGCCAACAGCTCTTGCATGGGCGCGAAGAAGGACGGGCCGTCGATCAGCCATATCGGAGTATCGGCGGCGGGCTCTTTCGTGATCATGCCGCGCTTCCTTCTTCAGGTGCGGCCTTAGGCTTGCGGCTGGCTTTGGAGGGCGCCTTGGCTTCTTCGTCCTTGATCATTTTAGTGTACATGTCGAACAGCTTTTCGAGGCGTTCGGTGTCGTTCTTGAAGCGGCGGCCGATGTAGATCCGCTCCAGCGTTTCGTCGTTGCGGTCGTGGGCGGCGCGCAGATCGGCCGGCATGGACTCTGGGGCATAGAGATCGGCGATGGTGGCCGGAAAATGCGCTTCGCGCCCGAGCAGGATATCTTCGGCGCAGCGCGTCAGCTCAGCTTTTTGGTTTTCGGTCATCGGCGGAACCGGGAACGTGTTCCAGCCGAGAGTGTTGGAGTAGCGGAAATCTGTCCGAAGCCTGACGCATACGGTCGCGATCCACTGTTGGTGGAGGCGACTTGCAACAATAGCAAGAAGCCATAACGGTGCATCGTAAGCTGCGGCCGCAGTGTCGGCGACAACGGTACGATCATCGACCAGGCCGACAGGTAAATAAGGCCGATTTTCTGAAGTGACACGCGGCACGATCAACGCAATTCCTAGGCGATGAGGGCAATAGACGAAGCGATGAGGCGTTTTTGCGTTGTCGTTAGATTGCTTACCCTTGCTCACAATACGGACTTGGCGGACTTTCTCAAACCGCTCGCTAAGCGGCGGTATTGCTGAGGCGGCGTCAAAGTCAGCATCGTCAACCCAAATGCAATGTCGAAATGTGCATCTTACGAATTCAGCAGGACCCACGTAGCGCCGTAGAAACCGTGCAGACGTCGGGTGCGCAGCAAGGATTGCAGACGCGTCGCCGTCGCTCAAAATCAAATTGCCGCCGTCGGACGGTTTGTTCCCATAGTCCATGATAGGTAGCCCACACGCGGACTTAGCGGCCTTTTCGACAATGATGTTAGGCATATCAATTAAATACGGCCCGATGTTCGTTGCGACTTTTGATTGGCCGTTTTTCATAAAGATGAGCTTGTTTCTTCGAGGTTCGTCTAACGCCCAACAACGACGCAAGTAACGCCAGCGTTTTCGCCTTCGCAAGGTTTCCCATGTGAACGGTCGATGTGCAAAACGAAATTGACAAGGCGCGTGCGAAGATTAGGGGCCACAACATGGCCACCTGAATGCCTTGACAGATCGTCTTTGTTGCAACGAGTGCAAATTCGGAATCGCCGCGTTCGCAGTAGTGTGCTGCTTTCAGATACCAAGCGGCCACGTAGTCAAGGTCCTTGTACGACTTTGTCTCTTTCGAGAATACGAGATCCATATCCGCTTGCTGCGAAGAATTTCTCCACTGGCTTCCAAGATAAGGCGGGTTTCCGCAAATGAAAGTTTCTGCCTCAGCTTCGTTTTCAAGCGCGAGTTTGCCGATCGGGCCCGCGAGATCATGTTCGATAGCTTCACCTGACTTCGGCGGTGGGCACACCTCCAACCAATCAAGCCGCAACGCATTGCCGTTCACGATCCGGCCCGTGTCATGCAGCGGCAGTACGTCAAGGCGTGCTTCGATCTGTCCGATGAAGCGGACGTTGCATTGAAACTCTGCGATCAACAACGCCAGCCGCGCGATCTCGGCTGGAAAGCTCTTGATCTCAATGCCGTAGAAGTTGGTCAGCTTGATCCAGGTTTTCTTGTCGTCGTCCTTGCGGCGGCGGATGATCTCGGCTTCGATCTCGCGCAGCTTGATATAGGCGATGACCAGAAAATTGCCGCTGCCGCACGCCGGGTCGAACACGCGGATGGCGGCGATGCGTTTGCGCAGGTTGAGCAGCTTGGCCTTGTTGTCGCCAGCCGCTTCGAGTTGCGCGCGCAGGTCGTCGAGGAACAGGGGGTTCAACACTTTGAGGATGTTGGGTACGCTGGTGTAGTGCATGCCCAGTGCGCCGCGCTCTTCGTCGTCGGCCACGGCCTGGATCATTGAGCCGAAAATGTCGGGATTGATGCGTTTCCAGTTCAGATCGCCAATATGCAACAGGTAGCTGCGCGCGATTACGGAAAAGATCGGGCACCTCCGTGTCGTTTGAGAACAGCCCGCCGTTGACATAGGGGAAAGCGTCCGCCCAGCTTTTGACTTTGGCAGCTTTCCGCGCAGCCGGCGGCAGGTTCATCGCCCGGAACAGCTCCTTGATCACTTCATGCGTGTTGGTGGACTGCGGATCGGTCATCTGACGGAGGCATGCGGAGAACAGATTGTCGCCGAGGAAGATGTCGGTATCTTCCGCGAAGAAGCAGAAGATCAGCCGCGCCATGAACTGATTGAGCGCTGGGCGCTTGCCCGCCTTCGCCTCCAGCATTCATGCCTATCACGGTGGCATTGCCGTCGCCGGCATTTTCAGGTGCTGCAACGAAGCCGGTCGGAAGGATCGAGATCGAGACGGCAGGCGGTCGCATATTGCGGGTTGGTGCGGATATCGATATCGGCGCGCTCAAAAGGATCGTGGCGGCGCTGGAGACGGTTTGATGATCCCGGTTCCAGCGGGCGTGCGTGTGTGGCTCGCAACCGGTCACACGGACATGCGGCGCGGCTTTCCGGGGCTGGCGCTCATGGTGCAGGAAACGCTGAAGGCTGATCCGCATGCCGGGCACCTCTTCGTCTTCCGAGGCAAGCGCGGCGATCTCGTGAAGATCATCTGGCACGATGGTCAAGGCGCCTGCCTGTTCTCGAAGCGGCTTGAACGTGGCCGGTTCATCTGGCCGACGCCAGCGAAGGCGCGGTGACGATCTCGCCAGCGCAATTGGGATACATGTTGGAGGGGATCGATTGGCGTGCCCCACAAAAAACGTACCGTCCGGAGATCGCGGGATAACGCGAAGCAGTGTAGAAATGCGCCATGGCGCTCGATCCCGCGACATTGCCTGACGATATCTCAGTTTTGAAGGCAATGTTGATTGCGAGCGAAGCTCGATCGGACGGCCTTGATGCCGAGATCGCGCATCTGAAACTGACGATCGCCAAGATGAAGCGAGACGAATTCGGCGCGAGTTCTGAAAAGGGCGCGCGGCTCATCGATCAACTCGAGATGCAGCTTGGTGAGCTGGTTGCGACCGCAAGCGAGGGCAAGGCTGCGACGGCCATCGAACGTCCGGCGCCGGTTGGCGAAGAAGAACTTCATAAACCGGCACGCCGGGCATTGGACCCGAAACTCCCGCGCGAGCGGATCGTGCACGAAGCGCCCTGCATCTGCGGCCATTGTGGTTCGGATCGCCTGCGCAAGCTCGGCGAAACGATCACGGAAACGCTCGAACACGTGCCTGAACAGTGGAAAGTTCTGAGCCACGTGCGCGAGAAGTTCACCTGCCGGGTGTGCGAAAAGATCACGGAAACACCCGCCCCATCGCATCCGATTGCGCGCGGACGGGCTGGGCCCCAGTTGCTGGCCGAGGTCCTGCACAACAAGTACCGGGCGCATCTTCCCTTGAACCGCCAGAGCGCTCTTTATGCGGCCCAGGGCATCGATCTCGACGTATCGACGATGGCAGATTGGGTTGGTGCCTGCGCTGCAACGCTTGCTCCGCTCGTCAGGGAAATCGAAAAGCACGTATTTGCAGCCGAACGCATTCATGCCGACGACACGACGGTTCCAGTCCTGGCCAAAGGAAGATGCACGACGGGCCGCTTGTGGGCCTACGTGCGTGACGATGCGCCCTTCGGTGGCCAAGCGGCACCTGCTGCGCTCTTCCATTACGCACCGACGCGCGGCGGGGAACACCCTGAAAAGCATCTCGCCACCTACTGCGGCCTCATGCAGGCCGACGCCTACTCAGGATATAATGGCCTCTACACCAAGGGCCGCATGCCCGGCGAGATCGTCGAAGCGGCCTGCTGGGCCCATGGCCGCCGCAAGTTCTTCGAACTGGCCGAGCTACAAAAAGCACCGGTTGCGATCGAGGCCGTCAAGCGCATCGACGAACTATTCGCCATCGAGCGCGAGATCAACGGCAAGCCACCGGACGCGCGTCTTGCCATCCGCCAGGAACGATCAAAACCACTCGTTGAAGCTCTCGAAATCTGGCTCAGAGGCGAACGCAAAAAGCTTTCGTCCAAGGCGCCGGTCGCGAAAGCGATCGACTACGGCCTGAAACGATGGCCGGCCTTCACACGCTTCCTCGATGATGGCCGCATCTGCATGAGTAACAACGCCGCCGAGCGCGCGGTGCGTGGCGTCGCCGTCGGCCGCAAAAACTGGACCTTCTGCGGATCAGATTCCGGCGGACGGCGTGCGGCCTCGATCTACACCCTGATCGAGACCTGCAAACTGAATGACGTTGACGCCCGTGCCTGGCTCGCCGACGTTCTCGTCCGCATCGCCGATCATCCGGCCAAACGTATCGCCGAGCTGCTGCCCTGGAACTGGAAGGCCGCGCGCTCCGCTCCTGCACAGGCGGCTTGAACCCATCACACCTGCGGTCTTGGCCGGATGCTTACTGTTGATGTGATGGCCGCTGGCCTGTCGCTCGTGGCCATGGCCGACAATCGGCTCTCATTTTACACCCTCGTGCGCGCTTTTATGATCGCGTTTGGATCGATCATCACCTGGCACACAGCAATCAGCGATGCCCCTCTGTGGATGGCGGGCATGTTCGCACTTCTGACGGTGATATTTCTGCCGTTCTTCGACCCACCCAAACCCGTCTGGCTGGTGCTCAACCCGCTGGTCTCATTGCTCTACCTCACCCACGCCGCCTGGCTTGGTTTGCGGGCGTTTGGGTGGGCATAATTCCAATGCTTCCACTCAGCCGCCAGAGGCATCGTGCATGATTGTTATGACTTTGCAGTAGCGGCCGTCGGGATAACACCCGATCGGCAATGTAGTGGTTGCAGCTGATCATGTCCGCAAATGAAGGTATTGCGTTGGAGCTTGAGATGTCCCGGCAATTTCGATTGCATCCTCGACTTCAATGCAGAGGTAGAACCCGATACTTGGCACCCATACTTGGGCTAGCCGCGCATGCCGACTTGTGTTTTGCTCACGCGGGCCGTTGCCACGGCAGGCGAACAGACGCTGGCCCGCATTTATGCCGGTCAATCTCAGTTGCGCGTTAGAGCTCCTGTAGGCGGACGCACACTCTTATTCCGGTTTCCCAACTCCTCCCGCCGTCACAAACGTCATGGAAATTGTTTCCCGAATTACCTGCGCCATGTCAAATTAGGAAGGAAACGGACGAATTGAGTTGCGAGGGCAACGCCGGTCTGTTAGCAGGCGCGGTGGGGACTAAGCGCGAAGACGGGACGTTGTTGTTTGGTGTTGCGTAGGGGCGGTTGAAAATGTTTGCAGTTGGAACGGCACAGGGTTCGTCCGAGGCGGCGCGCGGCACTATTTCCGGGCACCCAGCAGAGCCCGGCTCAGTGGAGCCCGAAGCACCCACCACCACCGCGACCCCAGCAACCGGGCCTCTCGCCGCCACAGAAGCAGGCGGCGGCATACCGCCAGTCTCGCAGCCATCCTCACCCCCATCCACACCACACGTCTCGCCGCAGGAAATCCAGTTCGCGGTTTCGTTTGCCCGCATTTTGTCGGTGATGTCGCGCACGCCGCACTACCGTTACAACACCATCGCCGATCTTGAATGGCTGGTCGCGGCCCCGGTGATGCTGGGGCAGTTCGCCGTCATGGAGGCGTGGGCGCCGCACGCGCAGAATAGAGACGGGCGGACTAGCGACGCACAGCATAACGACGCACAGCGTCAAGACACGCACCATCAAGACGCGCAACGTCAAGAGGGGCGGCAGAAGACGGTCGCCGTCGCGCTGTGGGCCTTCGTGTCGCCCGACGTCGATCAGCGGCTGTCGCAAAACCTCGATGCTCCCATCCGGCTTGCGCCACATGAATGGCGGTCGGGCGATACGCTGTGGCTGGTCGATGCGATCGGCGACGCTCGCGCATTGCCGCAATTGCTGGCGTCGCTCCAGCAGACCGCCTTCAAAGGCCGGGACGCGAAGATGAGAACGGTCTCTGCCACCGGCGCGCGTGCGGTTCAAACGTTGAGGGCGGTGATGTGATGGGAGCAGAGATGATCGCGCTATCGTCGCGCCGCGCACGGGCGCAAAGCAGCGGTGCAAAGCGACCAGCCCGTCACGAAGGCGGCAAACTGATAGGGCTGCCGGGCGTGTCAATTACACGCTACACGCGTTCGTTCTGTGCGGTCAAGGCGGGCTTATTGAAGAATATTATCATCGGTGGAGCGCAATGAATTACGCGTTTATGGCCAGCGCAAATTGTATCTGTGATGCGTTGCAGATGTCATCACCTAAGCAATTTATTCTGTATCTTTTTTGCGTTGCAGTAGCTGTTGTCTACGATGATCGAATTCTCGCAGACTATATGCGGGCGCAATTAAACCCGTTTTCAATCAAAAGGTATGGGGTGGTTGCTATTGTTAATATCGCATATGGGAGTGTCTTCATGTTGCGATTCCTTACCACGTCCTTTTGCAAAGGGCTCCTTCTCAATCAGTAGGTATTGTGGCGATTAATCATCAGCTTTGGAATATAGGAGCGTGGCATGGGAACGAAGATTCGTGGCACAAGCACTGGTGTTTTTGGCGTGTACAGCACTGAAGAGGGGGCGTTCTATGGAACGGGCACTAGAACAGGCATCAACTATCTATATTCTACCGAAACAGTTGGGTTTCCTAAAGTTACATTTCCCTTACTAGAACAAGCGATTTTCGGCGGGTCAAGCGCGAGCGCTACTCAGCTTTCCGGTTATTCCCTTGACCTCGGCCTGGACATGATTGTTGGAGGACGTTTGCACCTGGGTCTGAAAGACAGTGGTGGGCTTTCAGGTAACAATTCATCAAATGGAACTTTTGGATTAAACCTCGGGTTTACGGCGACGATTTCAAATACTACTGTTGTTGGTCCGTTTGACACGGATTGGAATTATATACCCATTTCAACAGTGATGCAGTCGCCGCTGCCCTCAGTTATCCCCGATTTGGGTCCGCTCAACTCATTGACGGCCACTGAATTGCCATTGACTATTCTTAGAGATGTCGGACCGCAGACAAACCTGAATGCCGTCGATGCGTTGAGCAATCCTTCCGCTCCGAATGGGTACTATGAACAAGGCCCGCTCTATTCCCTGCAAGATCCAAACGCGCCGTCGCCGGTTGACTATTTCAACGGCGTAAACCCGATGGGCGACTACACCGGCTTCGATACCAATCCCTTCAATTCGGCAACCGTCTATCCAGGCGCTGACAATGTCTGGTCCGGCAATGGCTGGTCTGGCGATGCCTGGGATGTTCCCGGCACCTCGCTGTCGTTCGGCTCTGGTTCCGGCGGCAGCGCGCCAAATTACAGCGCCTTCGACGTGTTCGGCGCGCAAGGCGCCTACGATACCGGCTCAATCGACCAGCTGACCACGTTTGGCACCGACCCGTCGGACGCATGGGCTTCCGCCTCGGATTGGAGCAACGATCCCGTCATGGGCGCGGGCTTCGACTGGACGGCAACGGACGTCGCGGGCGTCGGCTTTGACAGCGGCTCCAACGACTATAGCGGCGGCTACACCTCCGACGCGACGCAGTCCTACACGCCCTACGAGACGACCAACACGATCTTTGCCGACCCTGCCGACTACTACGGCGGCGGCTACGACACGTCGAGCTACAGCGATACCAGCTGGAGCGATACGAGCTTCAGCGACGCCAGCTATTATGGCGGCGGCGGGTACAGCGATTTTCCGGTCATTCTCGACCTCGGCGGCGGCGGCATCGATATCACGCAGCTCTCGGACTCCAATACCTATTTCGACATGGCGGGCGACGGGCGCCAGCACCGCACGGCCTGGGCCGGAACCGGTGACGCCATGCTGGTGCTCGACCTAGCCGGCACCGGCCAGATCACTGAGCGCAATCAGATCGTCTTCACCGATTGGGACCCGACGGCCTCAAGCGATATGCAAGCGCTCTCCAATGTCTTCGATACCAACCACAACAATCTTCTGGACGCGGGCGATGCGCAGTTCTCGGCGTTCAAGCTGATGGTCAGCAACGCCGATGGCACAAAAACGCTGAAGACGTTTGCGCAGGCTGGCGTGACGTCTATCGGTTTGACGCCCGACGCAACCAAGGTTCTCCTGCCGGACGGGTCCAGCATCGACGGGACAACGCTGTTCACGCGAACGGACGGAACGACCGGAACAGCCGCAACGGTTTCGCTGATGAGCGAGGCGGAGGGCCACGCGGTCACTCAAACCATCACCAATACGCCTGGCGTCTCGACCGTCATCAAGAATACGGCGCGTGACCCTAACGGGGACGTCGCGAGCGTTACGACGACGACCACCAATGCGACGGGTCTCAGCAGAACAACCACGTTCGACAACAACGGCGACGGCATTGTTGACCGCATTCAGACGGACGTGACCGTACCCGGCACAGGCGCCGCGCGGGTCCGTACCCAGACAGACACGACCGGAGCCGGTGTTCTGATCGACAAGACGGTGACGACGACCAGCACCGACGGCAAGACGATCACCATCCTGCGCGACGCGACCGGCGATGGGATCAACGATCAAAGTGAAGTCCGCTCAACGGCCGCAACGGGCGTTTCGACGATCACGGTTTCCGATCTGAAACTTGACGGCACGCTCAAGGCCAAGTCTACGACGACCAAGAGCGCCAATGGACTGACAAGTACCGTTCAATACGACCTCGACGGCAATACGCTGCTTGATCTGACGGTCACCAACGCCACAGTCATCAACGCCGATGGCAGCCGCACCAAGACCGTGACGGAAACCAACCGGGATAACACAGTCCGGGACAAGGAAACCACGACCACCAGCGCAAACGGTCAGAGCACGACGACGCGGACCGACGTCAATGGCAACGGGAGCGATGATATCATCCGGTCACTGGCGATTGCCGTTGCAGCGGACGGCAGTTCGGTTTCAACGGAAATCGATTCAAGCAACAACGGAACGGTCTTTGGCAAGACGGTCGTCAGCCTGAGTTCTGACGGGTTGTCGCGGACATCCCAAGTTGATTTGACGGGCGATGGTGTGTTCGAGTCGACAACCACCGATATCACGGTCGTCGATGCCAATCAGAATCGCACGCGCACCCTGACGACGACCAATACGAACGGATCGGTCGATGGGTCGACACTGATCGTCATGAATGCCGACGACCGCAATCGCTCGACTTCGATCGACGACCGGAGACGGTATCTATGAGCGCATTGAAACCGTTACGGTTGATGGTACCGGTGTCAGCATCGCGACGGCCTCGAACTACACAACCGGCCATACGCTGATCGACAAGACGACGACAGTCACAAGCGCCGATGGCTTCTGGGTTTCAACGTTCTATGACCTCAACGGCGATAACTTGACGGACCTCAAGACGGTAGCCATCACGACAGCCAATCCTGGCCAAAACACAGTTAAATCCCAAATCAATTTTGCCCAGAACGGCGCGGTGCTGAGCCGTGTCTTGACGACAACGAGTGCCAACGGCCTTTCAAAAACCACTCAAACGGATACCGATGGCAATGCCGTCTACGAGGTGACGGCAACCGATGTCACTGTGATCGGGGCCGGTCAGAGCAAGACAGAAACAATCACGGAACGCAATACAGATAATTCGCTGCGCAGCCAGACCACGATCGCGATCAACGCCAGCCGCACGCTGACGTCAATCGAGCAAGACAGCAACGGTGATAGCTTCATCGACCATCGGCAAACCATTGCCACGCAGACGAATGGGACGATCGTCGATACGCTATCAAATTGGAACCCCAACGGAACTAAACTCAACCAGACGGTCACGACGACCGACGCGACAGGACTATCGACGACGACCCAGTCGGACTACAACGCCGACGGGCTCTACGATCTGACACGGACAGATGTGATTGTCCTGAACGCTAATGGCAGCCGTACTGAAACGATTGTCGATAAAAATTACGACAACAGCATTCGTGGTCAGACGGAAGTCACGACCAGCGGCAACGAACTGTCGGTCACGACGCGAACGGATCTCGACGGCATCGGCGGATTTGAAACCACCCAGACCGATGTCACGGTTGTCAATGCCGATGGCAGCCGGACCGAAACGGTGAGCGTCCTAAATGCGAATGCGACGCTGCGCAACAAGGTCGAGACAACGACCAGCGCCAATGGACTGACCACCACGCGCAAGACCGACTTCAATGGCGACGGAACATATGACCGGACCACGAACGATGTCACGGTGATGAACGCCAACGGTAGCACAGTTCAAACGGTGACCGAGCAGAACGGCAACGGTGGCTCATTGCGCGCCAGCACGGTCAAGACAATCAGTGCCGACCTCCAGACCGCCAGCATCACGCGCGACACCAATGGCGATGGCCATATCGACCAGTCTGACGTTGTCTCGACGGCGTCAAATGGGCTTGTGACCCGAACGATCACGAATTTCAATGCCAATGGCAGCGTCAAGAATAGTGAATGGACGACGACCAGTGCGAACGGCTTAGTCCGCAATGACTACGTCGACATCGATGGCAATGGCATCGCTGACCAGAGAACGGCGCATGTCAGAACACTGAATGCCGACGGCAGCACCGTCGATGTTTCGACGTGGTACGACGGCTCCACCGTGACGAAGTCTGAGTCCGTCACGACGAATGCGTCAGGGCGAACCGTGACGACGGTGACCGACGATAACGGCGACGGCACCACCGACATGACGACGGCTGACGTCACGGTATTCAATGCAAACGGTAGCAGAGTTGAGACCATCACGAAGACCGTGGCGGGCAATGTACTGTGGGATCAGAGTGTCACGACCACGAGTTCCGATGGCCGGACAATTTTGTTTGAGGCCGATGTCTATGGAACGGGCGTTGTCGACTTTGTAAAAAACGACACCATGGCCGCCGATGGTAGCCACAATATTCTCGTGACATATCCCAATTCATCCTTTTCGGACGAAACCGACCAGAGGACAATTAGTGCAAACGGCTTGGCCAGTTCCACGCATATACAGTGGGGCCTTCTCGAATTTATTAACGTGGTTTCGACTTCGACGCTAAACAACAATGGCAGCCGCACAGAATCTTACGTCAATAATGATATTTGGGGGTATGACGTTAATTCGACAACAAGCGCCAACGGACTCGTAAAGTCGAGTACATTGACGGGAGCGGTCAACGTGTCCGATCCGCTGCTGACACGTTTCACAACAGATGCGACGGTTTTAAATGTAGATGGGTCAAGAACGCAAACAATCACCAACACCATCACCCAGTCTACGTCCAACTCGGCAGGATCTACAGACAAGACCATCGCGACGAGGAGCGATGATGGGCTCTCAAAGACGGTTCAGTTGGATATCGACGGAAACGGAACCTTTGAGCGCGCCACGATGAATGTCGTTGCGCTGGATGGGAGTCGAACAGAGACCATAACGGCTCGGAACTATGCCACCGGAGCATTGCTGCAGAGCGACGTGCTGACGACGAGCTTTGATGGACGCACGCAATCTCTGCAACGGGATTCCAATGGCGACACGATAGCAGATCACTTCGAGACAACCGTCACGAACGCGGACGGGAGTGTCACCGGAACAATTCAAAATACGACTGCCAGCGGATTGGTTGTCGAGACGGTGACCACGACCACATCCGATGATGGGCTCACAAAAACTTCGGCGATCGATGTCAATGGCGACGGCATTGCCGATTTCCGCCAAATCGATCGTACGGTTCTCTCACTCGATGGAAGCCGCATCAATACCGTAACGAACTCATATGGCGACGGTTTCGTTCGAAACAGCACAACGACGACGACGAGCGCAGACGGTCTTACGATCACCAGGCAATTTGATTTGACGGGCGACGGCGTCGCGGACGAAACCCTCACCGATGTTACCGTCCTAAATGGAGATGGGTCGCGGACGCAGAACATTATCACCCGGTATGCCGACGCAACCTTGAAGGACAGCGCAGCAAGATCCATCAGTATCGGGACTTACAACTCTGCTGAGTTGACGAACTTCGACACCAATGGTGATGAAATCGTCGATCGAACGCACGAGGAAATCGTTGATCAGGATGGTTTCCGCAGTAATTTCAGTACATACTTAAATGCAGATGGCACGCAGAGGGCAAAGCACGATAGTCAAGTAAGCCCGGATGGGCTTTCGAATTACATTTATTCTGGCGGGATACTGAATCCGCAGACGGAACCAGACGAGCAGTTCTATTTTATCCCGAATGCAAATGGCAGTTATCTCTGGCAAAAAGATACGGCGACAGATTACCGGTCCGCGACGCACACGATTGATGAAAGCGGAGTCGATAACTGGGTCTGGATGGATCAGAGCATAGCTTCCTACAATTCTGGCGGAGCAATTCTCCACACGACGAGAATCGACCTAGCGGCTGAAAACAAAGCAATTGAGACCGCCCGCAGGGTCTATGACACACTCCTTGACCGCACGATGGCACAAAGCGAAGTGCAATTGCTTGCTAAATACATCGCGGGCGGCGTCCTTGACACGAATGCCCTGGCAACGGCCGTAATTGCTTCCACGGAATTTTCTACCAAATACGGTGCCCTGACCAACGCTCAGTTTGTCGAGAGAATTTTCCAAAACGCCGTCGGTCGCGCCGCGTCACTGGACGAACTCAAGACGTACTTGGTGGCGATCGGAACGGGCGCTGCCACGCGCGCGGGCATTGCTTTCGAGCTGTCCGAGCGCACAGAGCATGTGATCATTGACAACATCCATGCCGTGACGAACAATACCGATTCAGCAAGCCCGATCGCTCTGGATCACACTGTTGATCGCGTCGTGGCACGTGACATTGTTCAGCGCCTCTATTTATCAGCGCTTGGCCGCGCTGCGACAGCCGCTGAACTTGCAACGCAGTCCCAACGAATCCTGACCGGTACCGCGACGGAGGCGCAGCTTGCAATTGGTGTTCTGGCATTGCCAGAATTTGCCACCAAGTACGGCACTCTAACAAACACGGCATTTGTTACGCAAATCTATGCCAATGCCCTCGGCAGAGCACCGACAGCAGCCGAATCGCAATATTGGAGTACCGCCCTGACGGCAACTCTGTCGCGTGCGGAGTTCATGGCTGCGGTTGCTCAAAGTCCGGACAATGCCGCGGCCAAATCTTACCTTCTCGGAAGTGACGGTGGGGATATCCTGGCAGCGCGCGCATTCAACACGACAATCGATGGCAGTGCGGGCATCGACACGGTCGATTATTCGGCTGTTGCGGGCGGCATTTCACTTAGTCTCGTTACGGGATTGGTTACAAAGCCGGGAGCACGTCAGGATGTCTTGATAGGCATTGAAAACGCTATCGGAACCAATGCTGCTGATATACTGACCGGAAGCAATACAGGAAACCTGCTCGATGCCGGCACTGGCGACGACACCTACAACTTCTATCGCGGTCATGCGCGCGTCGATGGCGCGGTCAGCAACGCGGACGTGATCGTCGATGAGGCGGGCAACGACAAGTTGGCGTTCCTAGATGCAGGCATCCTGCGGTCACAGGTGAGCTTCTCGCTGGTGGGCAATGACCTTCTAATCACGATTGACGATCCGAACTCCGCGACGGCGACCGATC